>WTGF01000121.1 GCA_011525385.1 Chloroflexota bacterium
CTGTAACGGGTCAGAAGGCTCCCCTTCCCCCAAAATGAGGGAAGGGGAGCCTTCTGACCCGTTACAGCGCCTCCCTCTTTATTGGTCGTATAGATACTGACCTTCGGGGAGGGTTTTGGGGTGGGGTTGAAATCACTCCGCGCTCAGTATGGCATTGACCTGGGCGGCGATCTCAGTACCGACATCTTCCGCCGACTTGTCGCCGCTGTAGAGCGCGTCAAGCTGGCTGTTGATGGCGGTGCTGATTTCGGGCCACCGTGTGTGTTGGGGCCAGGTCCGCGCCCAGCCGTTTTCCATGATGTCATTGAAGACCGTGTTGAGCCCAGTCCCGATGGCATTGCCGCAAGTGAAGTTCACGTACCAGTCTTCTTGCACCACCGAACGGCGCGATGGGTAGGCGTAACCGCTGCTGATCTTCAAGGTCTGACCACGGCTGCTGTTGATGAATTTGAGCAACTCCCAAGCGGCGTCCTTGTCCGCCGTCCCAGACCACATGACGGTCGGTCCAACGTTTGTGCGCCCCACGCGGACGGCGCCCGCCGGCGGCAGCGCGGCATCAAAGCGGAATGGTGTGTTGCAGACCGCGCCCAGGAAGCCGCGCGCGACGGTGAAACTGGCCATGCGACCGGAGGTGAAGAGCGCGCCCTCGTTCTGGTCCGCCAAATCTGCGGCGGAGGGGGCGCACCCGTGTTCAACGACCAGGCTTTGCGCGAAGCGCAATCCCTCGATCGCTTCCGGCTCGCCCATCAGGCATTCTGTGCCTTCTTCGTTGAGCACTTCGCCGCCGGCTTGCCAGATCCAGTCGATCCAGGCGCCGCGCCCGCCGCCGATGACGCGGGCGCGTCCGCGATCGTCGCGATCGGTCAGCGCGATGGCTTGTTCCAGGTACTCGTCCCAGGTCAAACCGTGTGGATGATCAATGCCGGCTTCGTCATAGATATCGGCATTGAACCAGGTGGCGTAGGGCGCGCCGTCGCGCGGCAGTCCCCAGAGCTGGTCTTGCCAGCGCAGCGCCGCGATATGACCGGGATAGTTGTCTTCCAGGTCGACATCCGGGTTGGCGTCCACATAGCTGTCGATCGGCACCAGGACTCCGCGCGCGGCGAAGCCGACCGTGAAACCATCCATAACGAAGAAGACATCGGGACCAGTGCCCGCCGCCAGCTGCGCTTGCAATAGCTGCAAGTACTGGGGTCCATATCCGCCGCCGACGGCGAGGTAATTGGCTTGGATACTGTCATTCTCTTCGTTGAAGGCTTCCCAGACCGGCTCCCAAGCGGCGTCTTCAACTACTCCGCCCGGCGTGGCATAGGTGACTTCAACCATATCCTGCGCCAGCGCCGTCGGCAGGCGGCTGAGCAAGCCGCCCGTCATCTGCGCGCCGACGATCGTGCCGGATGCGGCCAAGCCCTTCAAGAAATTTCTACGACTTAACTTGGACATTCTTCAAATCCTTTCTAGATCTTTAACAAAACGTAAATGCGCGCCCCACTGAAAAGTGAGGGATAAACGCACATTAAAGGATTATAGCGCAAAGCTGTTGGCTTGGACGTATTCTTGCCTAATTGCCAGCCAGGAGGCGGTCCGGATTCCATATTTGCTCGCAGATTTGGCGGTAGAGTTCCTGGCGTTCCATGAGGTCGTCACGTTTGAATTGGGCGTGGGGTTTGAATTGCAGACTGCTGCGTGCAAGAAAGTTAGAGAAATTTGGGTTTTTCTCGTATGCTTTGTGATTTAGCGAAGCAGCAAGCAAGTTTTCCTTTACATAATGATTTACCTTGTCTTCGTAGGGTGCCGCGCCAAAGCTCTGATTCGTGCCACGTGGCAAGAGAACAAGACCGCCGAAGTAGTTTCGCAAGCGATGAAACTCATCCTCACTGTCAAACTCGTCCGTATGATTTTCATAGTTATCTGCCCAGATATGTTCAAGCTCGAACCTTGCTCCGTTACCTCTGGTATAAGTAACGAAGTTGGTATTCATACCACTCTGCTGTTCAACGTAAGCAGTAATGCGCGAAAGTAGGTAGTTCACTAAACCCGAGTTTCGGCCGTGCAGATAGAAGGAGCTGGCGGCATCAAGCTTCTCGTCCATTCTGTCCAGATACTCTCGTAAGTGTGCTCTAAGTTCGATTACGTCCAAATTTCTTATAGCTTTCATCAAGTTGAAAACGGCGTATTGGACTGTGTTGTAACTGATCCACTTGAAGTTCAATATTCTCCTTGCGGAATATATATCGATGAACGTAGTTACAATTCGAATCTTTTCGGCTACGGTATCATTGTCGTCATCAAGTTGAATCGGTGCCATCGCTAACATGAATTGGAGAGTAAAGTTGTTGCAAGCGTTATAATAGATTTCTTCACTACCCTTTGTAAGCGTAGTTGACGCAGAGTACATGTTGAGATAGTGACCTGCATATCGATCAAAGTGTTTAGTGACAAACTCATAAAAGCTTTGCGACGTATTCAGACCTAATCGCTGTTTTTCGTCTCTCACCCATCTGTGAAACCGGTTTATGTTCTCGAAGTCACGATTTACTGCGCCTTTATGCCGCTCACGAGTAGATTGAGCGTATTTTGCACGAAGCCAAATCTTGAAGAAATTCTGATCCTCCTTCGGAGCAATGTCAATTAGCTGGACGATGCGCTGCTTCCAAACCTTGTTTGCCTCTGTCTTCTTTTCATGAATTGTATTCTCATCACCGCTGTTGATGTTCGCCAGCAGATAACCCTTAAGCATGTCAACGGGACCTAAACTGACGCCCCGATCATTCATTGTCTCGAAAATAGTGAAGGCGTCGTCATCGGTGTAGGCTTCAATTTCGACTAGGTCTACATTGTCTATCAGCCAGTCTACAAAAAACGGAAGTGAGTTGCCTGACAAAGAGTCAGGAAATGATTCCTGTAAGTCCTCGTATCGCGATACGAGATTACGCACTGATAAATCTCGGTGACCAGACGCGTCGAAACAGCCATTGTCAAGAAGTTCTTGCATGCAATCAACGCGTTCGGGTACATAGATATTGAAAGATTTAGTTCCATAGCTCTCAGAGAAGATTAGAGTCTTTAGATCCGCAATACCTTCTCGACCATCACCGAGGTGCTGAATATGTAGAAGCAACAAGGTGAGAGTTGTTAAACGCTGTTGGCCATCAACAATATGCTTTTGGCCGGACTCAGTTACCGTAATGATCGTACCAAGAAAATAGCGTGGGTAACTTCTAACTTCCGATCGTTCGTGATCTGGATCATGAGCAGACAGAAACTTGCCTTCGAAATCCTCCAAGAGTTCTTCGATATTCCGACGCCCCCATTCGTATTCCCGTTGATAGAAGTCGATCCTGTATTTAGTATTGTCTAGAAGTTGCCTTACAGTTTTTCTTTGTGCTTGAATTGTACTCATGTACGGTACTCCTAATTTGCAGAAACTTTTCACCTCTCGCATTCTATGCGAGAGGTGCTCCAATTCTGTTAATTCAATGTCTGCCTGCCTCACAGAAGCAGGAAAATGAGGATGCCGCCCCTAATCCTCCAGCGTGCTCAAATCGCCCAGCGGCTGGCCCATAGCCTGGGCCTTGAGCACACGGCGCATGATCTTGCCGCTGCGGGTCTTGGGCAGATTCTCGACGAATTCGATCTGCGCCGGCACGGCGATGGGACCGACCTCGTGGCGCACATGGGCTTTGAGTTCCGCCTCCAGGGCGTCGGAGCCTTCGGCGCCCGCTACCAATATACAGTAGGCGTGGATGGCGTTGCCTCTTAGCTCATCGGGGATGCCGATGACGGCTGACTCGGCCACGGCGCTGTGGCTGACCAAGCCCGACTCGACCTCGGCCGTGCCCAGCCGGTAGCCGCTGACCTTGAGCACATCGTCGTTGCGGCCGATGACCCAGAGGTAGCCGTCTTCATCGCGGCGGGCCGTGTCGCCGGCCAGGTACCAGCCCTGGTCTTGATACTTCTCCCAATATTGGCTGATGAAGCGATCGTCGTCGCCGTAGACGGTGCGGATCATGCTCGGCCAGGGCGACTTGATGACCAGGTTGCCATCTTCGTTGGTGTTTACAGGATTGCCATCGTCATCGACGATATCGACCTGGATGCCCGGGAAGGGTCGCGTGGCGCTGCCCGGCTTCAAGCCCACAGAGGGCAAAGGCGTGATCATGAAGCCGCCGGTCTCGGTCTGCCACCAGGTATCGATGATGGGGCAAGTCTCCTTGCCGATGACGCGGTGATACCAGCGCCAGGCTTCGGGATTGATGGGCTCGCCGACGGAGCCGAGCAAGCGCAGGCTGCTGAGATCGTGGCGATTGGGCCAGGCTTCGCCGAAGCGCATCAGCCCGCGGATGGCGGTGGGCGCGGTATAGAGAATGGTCACGCCGTAGTCAGCCACGATCTGCCACCAGCGATCGGGATTGGGATAGGTGGGCGCGCCTTCGTAGATGATGCTGGTCGCGCCCAGGATCAGCGGCGCGTAGACGATATAACTGTGCCCGGTGATCCAACCCGGATCGGCGGCGCACCACCAGCGGTCTTCTTCCTTGAGGTCAAAAGCCCAGGAGAGCGTGGTCGAGGTATACACTTGATAGCCGCCGTGCGTATGCAATACGCCCTTGGGTTTGCCGGTGGTGCCGCTGGTATAGAGGATGAAGAGCGGATCTTCGGCATCCATGACTTCGGTTTCGGCACTTGGCTTGGCCAGGGGCAGCGCCATCAGATCGTGATACCAGTAGTCGCGCCCGGGCTCCATGTGGATGTCGTGACCGGTGCGTTTGACGACGATGACCGTTTCCACCACTGGCGAGCGCTGCACAGCTTCGTCGACGGTGTCCTTGAGCGGGACGATCTTGCCGCGCAGCCAGGCGCCGTCGCAGGCGATCAAGACTTTGCTCTGCGCGTCTTCGATTCGGCTGGCTAAAGCCTGCTCGGAGAAGCCGCCATAAACGACGCTATGCGGCGCGCCGATCTTGGCGCAAGCGAGCATGGCGATGGCGATTTCCGGCACGCGGCCCATATAAATCGTGACGCGATCGCCCTTGGCCACACCCATGCCTCGCAAAACGTTGGCGAATTTGTTCACCTCTTGCCAGAGGCGCCAATAGGACAGCGTGACTACCTCGCCGTCTTCGCCTTCCCAGATGATGGCCAGCTTGTTGCGGCGCCAGGTCTTAACATGGCGGTCGAGTGCGTTGAGCGCCATATTGGTCTTGCCGCCGACAAACCACTTATAGAAGGGTTTGCGGCTGTCATCGAGCACTTTGTCCCATTTCTGATACCATTCCAGCGTTTCGGCGCGGTTCGCCCAAAAAGCCTCGGGGTCTTGCATCGCCAGATTGTAAACAGCCTCGTAATCCGGCACGTTGGCGCCTGCGACCATGTCTGCCGACGGGTGATACCACTCGCTGGTTGGGGGTGTAAATCCTTGCTCAGCCATCGAATACTCCTGTTCGTCGATCCGCTTCCAGTCACGGGCAGCTGAGCTGCCGCGTCTGCTGTGTCATCGCATTTGGCTATTATAAACCAAACTGCCCTCATGTCGAAATCCGCGCGCGGCCAGGTAGTGTATCCATTTCGATTGAAACAAAAGTCTTAACCACCGAGCACACCGAGATCACCGAGAATAAATCTGGAGTTTAGTTGTTCTACATGCTCTTAAGTGCATTTGTGGTGAAATGAGTTGAATTAATTTCAAGCGGATTCAATACAGTATCGCGCGGCCATGCGTTGTCGGTTGATATGAAGCGCTAGCAAGGGAGACTTCGCGACTGGCAAGAAGTAGTCTATAATATTAACAAAACGACTTTGCGCTGAGGTTGTCCACATGAACAGACAGCGATCTCTTCTTTTGCTAGGCACTGCCGTGCTGCTGGTTGGTTTTGCCGCGCTTCTGACGACTAGCCTGGCAGGTGATACGGACTGGAGCTACAGCGGCGAAAAGGGTCCCGAAAACTGGGGCGCGTTGTCGCCGGAATTCGCGCTCTGCGCCGATGGCACGGCGCAATCGCCCATCGACATCCGCAACGCCAGCGAACTCGACCTGGTGGATATCGCCTTCGGATACGGAGAAACCGCCAACAACATTTTCAACAACGGGCATACGATTCAGGTCAATGTCGACGAGGGCAGCTACATCATTTACAACGAGATCACGTACAAGCTATTGCAGTTCCACTTCCACAGTCCCAGCGAACATACCATTAACGGCGATGCGGCGGCGATGGAAATTCATTTCGTGCATCAGGATCCTAATTCCGGCGCTTTGGCGGTGGTTGGTATTCTGCTCGCGGCGGGCGATGCGGAAAACGGCGCCTACGCGCCCATCTTCGATAATATGCCGAGCGAAGTTGGGGAACCGGCGGCGCGTGGCGGAGCAATTGATCTGGAAGCGCTGCTGCCGGAAGAGCGCAGGTATTTCACCTATCAGGGCTCGCTGACGACGCCTCCCTGCAGCGAGATCGTGCGCTGGCTGTTGTTGGATGCGCCGGTGCAGTTGTCGCAGGCGCAGATTGACGCATTTGTCGATTTGTATGACTATAACGCGCGCCCGACGCTGCCGCTGGGCCAGCGCGATTTGCTTTTGGATTCGCAGTAGCGGCATTTTATCACGGCAGTCGTTTATCGAAATCGGTTGAAAAAGAAAAAACTTGCCACCGAGGGCGCCGAGAATCATGCGTCAAATCCGCCTTTTCTTTGTGTCTTTGTGGTGAAACTGAGTTTGGCTCATCTGAATTTCAACTGAAAAGGATTGTCTAGAGTAGCGCTTGCCTTTTTGCCTGTCCGCGGCATATGCGATATAATGCCCGTGCTTGTCAATTGATTCGCATTTCTTTAGGAGATTTACTCATGTCAAAAGAGCTATCGCGTCGAGACTTTCTCAAGTACACAGGAATGGGCAGCGCCGCGGCTTTCGCTGCCGCATACGGCATGCCCTTGGGCACGGCTTTGGCGCAAGCGCCTCCGGGCGATACTGCTGGCCACCTGGTCATCTACAACTTCGGCGGTACAGAGCAGCAACGCATGTTCGGCAACGCCATTGCGCGCTTCAACGAGCGCTATCCCAATGTGCTCGTCGAAGACCTTTATATTCCCTGGCCCGAAGGCTGGGGCCATTACATCACCAACTTGAAGCTGCGCGCCGCCAGCGGCTTGAAAACCGATATCATCGCCATCGCCATCGAAGGCACGCGCGAGACCATCTTTGAGGACCTCGTCCTGCCGATGGATGACGCCATAGCCGCCGACGACGAACTGGCAGCGATCGTCGACGAGGTTGAGCCGGTGTTGCACAACGCCCTCAAGGGACCGGATGGACAGACCTATTACTTCACCCGCGAGTGGAACAACATGATCATCCACTACAATCCGGTCAAGTTTGAAGAAGCGGGCTTGGATCCCCCAGCGGAGGACTGGACCTGGGAAGACTTCTTGGAAACGGCGTCGATCTTGACCCACGGCGAAGGCGGCGACAAGCAATTCGGCTTCGCCATCCCTTACTTCAACTTTGGTCTGACGCCCTGGTGGCATACCAACGGGACATCTACCTTGACGCCGGATTGGTCGCAATCCAATCTGGACGATCCCAAGATGCTGGAATCGGTCAAGTTCGTGCATTCGCTGGTGCACGAGCATGGCGTGGCCCCGTCGGTCGAAGGCGTTAATCCCTACGAACTGTTCCCGGCTGGCACAATCGCCATGACCGGCGCTGGCCGCTGGCCCTTCGACACTTACGTCACCACCGGCTATAGCGATGTCGACATCACACCCTGGCCGCGTAAACGCGCTGGCACAACCGTCTTCGGTTCTGGCGGCTGGGCGGTATCCAAAACGACCGAGAACGTCCCGCTGGCGCTGGAATTAATCAAGGATCTGGCGGCCTTCGAGACCGACATGGAAGCGGTCGCCGTTGGCACATCCTTGCCAGCGCGCCGCAGCGCCACCGAAAACGAGCTCTTCAACAGCTTCCCGGCCAACGCGCATCGCTTCTTCGGCAGCCTGGAAGACATCAAACCGGTGCCTTCGCCGGCGAACTTCGCCGAGGTCGAAAGCATATTCATGCGGCACATGGACCAGATCATGGCCAACTCCTTGACCCCCGAACAGGGCTTGGAAATGGCGCATATCGAGCTCTCCGCCGCCATGGACAAGCTCGCAGAGCGGCTGGCCGGCGGCTAGAACAGCGACATTTCGCAGATCAGATTGAACAAGCCTGCATAGTCATTTATGCAGGCTTGTTTCCATAAACGAATGACGAGACTGAGGATGCGGAAAAGCGGACTCCTGCCAGAGATGACACCGAAGCATCGCGAAGCTTTCGTGGGCTACCTTTTCATTTTGCCTACTTACATCGGCTTCACCATTTTCATTCTTTATCCCCTGATCGAGTCCATGCGCATCAGTTTTCAGGAGTTCAGCCTTTTGCGCGGATCGACCTACATCGGCTTGGACAATTATGTCCAGATGTTTGCCGATCCCCGTCTGCGCATCGCTTATATCAATACGATTATCTTTACGCTATTTGCCGTCTTCTTCAACGCCGGTATCGGCTTGATCCTGGCGGTCATGCTCAACCGGCGTCTGCCAATATTGATGCGCAACTTGTACCGATCGATCTTTTTCTTCCCGGTGCTCATCGCCCATACCTATATCGCCGTTATCTGGCGCTTTCTTTACCAGCAGGATACGGGCGTCATCAATTACTACCTGGGCGTTGTAGGCATCGACCCCGTGCCTTGGCTTAGCAACGCTCATTGGGCGATGGCGGCCATCATCATCCTGGATGTCTGGAAGAATACCGGTTTCGCCATGCTGGTTTTCCTGGCTGGTTTGCAGAGCATCCCGAACGAATACTACGAAGCGGCCCAGCTTGACGGCGCCAACGAACGACAACTCTTCTTCCGGATCACCGTTCCTATGCTGAGTCCGACAATCTTCTTCATTCTGGTCATCTTCATGATCGGCGCCCTGCAAGTCTTCGATACGATCATCGTGCTAACGGCCGGCGGCCCGGGCGATGCCACCCGCAGCGTCGTGCTCTACATTTACGAGATCGCCTTCCGCACCTTCAATATGGGTTACGCCGCCGCCGTATCCATGACCTTGTTCGCCATTATCCTGGTACTGACCGCCCTGCAATTCTGGATCAGCCGGCGCTGGGTGCATTACGAATAGCTGGAATAAACCATGGCAAGTAGAGAAGTTACAGTGCGCGGGCAGCCGAAAACCGCGCCTCGCAAAAGCAAGAAGCCGATCAACTTGGGCGATATCCTTTCCTATACCATATTGACCATCGCCGCCATCCTGGTCATGATGCCGCTTTTATGGATGTTTTCGACCTCCCTGCGCCCGACAACGGAGAGCTTCCAACTGCCGCCGGCCTGGCTGCCGACGCAATTCCGCTGGGAGAATTATATCGAGCCCTTCAAATCGAGCGTTCCCTTCGTAGACCTGTTCATCAATAGCATGAGGATCACGGTGGCGGTGACGTTCGGGCAGCTTGTGACCTGCTCGCTGGCCGGGTACGCCTTCGCTCGCTTGCGCTTCCCCGGGCGCGATCTGCTCTTCCTGCTGCTACTCGCTTCCTTGATGGTGCCGGGCCAGGTGACGATCATTCCCATCTTCCTGCTGATGCGCGACTTGGGCTTGATCGACAATCCGCTGGCCATTATTTTGCCCGGCCTCATCAGCGCGTTCGGGGTCTTCTTGATGCGGCAATTCTTCAAGCAGATGCCCCAGGAACTCTTTGACGCGGCGCGCGTTGACGGCGCCGGGCACATTCGCTCCTTCCTGCAAATTGCCCTGCCGCTGGCAGGCCCGGCGATGGCTACCCTCGGCATCATCACCTTCAACGCAACCTGGAACGCCTACTTCCTGCCGCTGATCTTCCTCAATTCCTGGCACAAAATGACGCTGCCGCAAGGGATCGCCCTGCTCACCGGCTACATGGGATCGGGCAATCCTTCTGTCGTGATGGCGGCAGTGACAATGGCGATCCTGCCCGTTTTGATGGTCTTCATCGCGGCGCAGCGCTGGATCATTGAAGCGCTCACCCGCTCCGGACTTAAAGGCTAATCACAAGTCACGAGAAAGACAGAAAGTGAGACAAATGACGAACCCAAATGGGGCAGGCTTTCCTGCTCTTACCACATATGATCAAGAGCATCTGCGGCAAATCGGGCTGCCGCTCGGCGGAATCGGCACCGGCGTTGTATCCCTCGGCGGGCGCGGCAATCTTCATGATTGGGAGATCGTCAATCGCCCGGCCAAAGGTTTTGACCTGGCGCAGAGTTTCTTCAGCCTGTACACAAGAACCGCCGGCGGCGGAACCACCACGACCGCGCTGGAAGGCGTCATCCCGCCGGCGGACTATGAAGGCGCGCGGGGAGCCACTGTTCCCAATCACGGCTTGCCGCGCTTTCGGGAGTGCAGCTTCGCGGCGGCTTATCCCTTCGGGCAGGTCCAGCTCAGCGATCCCGATGTGCCATTGGGCGTTCGCCTGGAAGCCTTCAATCCGCTGATCCCGGGCGATAGCGACGCCAGCGGCATACCGGTAGCGATCCTGCGCTTTGTCTTGAGCAATGACAGCGATAGGGATATTGAGGCAGCGGTATGCGGCAGCCTGCAGAACTTTATCGGCACAGACGGCAGCAGCGGCGCATGCGTGAACAATGTCAACAGCTATCGCGAGGGAGATGGCTTGGCGGGCATCTTCATGCGCTCGGAGGGCGTCGATCGTGAGGCGGCGCAATGGGGCACCTTGGCGCTAACGACGCCCATACCCCCCTCAATCCCCCCATTGCAATGGGGGGAAGCGCAGCCAGAGGGTGAAACAGCCACTATTACTTATCGCACGGCCTGGGCGGACTACAGTTGGGGCGATTCCCTGCTCGATTTCTGGGACGACTTCAGCGAAGACGGTCGTCTGGAAGAGCGTGATCGCGACGGGGTGGACAATCCGACGGGCTCCCTCTCAGTTGCCTTGACCGTACCCGCCAATAGTTCGGCGGCAGTGAACTTCTTTGTTAGCTGGCATTTCCCCAATCGCATCACCTGGCAAGAAGCCGGTCGCAATCACCCGCAGAGCCCGCTGCAAGCGGGAACACGCATCGGCAACTACTACACGACTCAGTATGCTGATGCCTGGGAAGCGGCCGCCTATACGGCTGCCAATCTGGACTGGCTGGAATCGGAGACCTTATCCTTCGTCAATGGGGTGCTCGAGAGCGATTTGCCCGAGGTCGTCAAGGAGTCCGCGCTCTCGAATCTGAGCACGCTGCGCTCGCAGACGGTCTTCCGCACGCCGGATGGCTTCATGTTCGGCTGGGAAGGCTGCGACGATACGGCGGGCTGCTGTTTTGGGTCCTGCACGCACGTCTGGAATTACGAACAGGCGACGGCTTTTCTTTTCGGGGAGTTGGCGATGGGCATGCGCGAAGTCGAGTTCAACTATGCCACCCGCGGCGACGGCGGCATGAGCTTCCGCGTCGATCTGCCGCTGGAGCACGCTGCAGCCTGGTCGCTGGCGGCGGCCGACGGACAGATGGGCTGCCTGATGAAGCTCTATCGCGACTGGCAGCTTTCCGGCGATAGCGACCGGCTGCGGAGCATGTGGGACAAGGCGCGCAAGGCGCTGGAATTCTGCTGGCTGCCGGGGGGCTGGGATGCCGACAAGGACGGCGTCATGGAAGGCTGCCAGCACAATACCATGGATGTCGAGTATTACGGTCCCAACCCGCAGATGGGTATCTGGTACCTGGGCGCCTTGCGGGCGATGGAAGAGATGGCGCGTCACCTGGGTGAAGGAGATTTTGCCGATGATTGCCGGCGGCTCTATGAAAACGGACGCGCCTGGATTGATGCCAACCTGTTCAACGGCGAGTACTACGAGCACCAGATCCGCCCGGCCGCGGGCAAAGATTCGGTCTTCGGCATGTTAATGAGCGACATGGGCGCGGCCGATCCCACAGAACCGGTGCTGCAGCTGGGCGCCGGCTGCCTGGTCGATCAATTGGTGGGGCAGTTGCTGGCGCACGTCAGCGGGCTGGGATATGTCGTCGACGCGGCCAATGTCAAAGCCACGCTGCGCAGCATCATGCGCTACAACTTCAAGGAAGACATGTACGGCCATTTCAATCACATGCGCTCTTACGTGCTCAACGACGAATCGGCGCTGCTGATGGCAACTTACCCGCGCGGGGATCGGCCGGCGCGTCCCTTCCCCTATTACAACGAGGTCATGACCGGCTTTGAATACACCGCCGCAATCGGCATGCTCTACGAAGGTGATATCGACGATGGCTTGAAGTGCATCGGGGCGATCCGCGATCGCTACGACGGGCTCAAGCGGAATCCCTTTGACGAGGCGGAATGCGGCCATCATTACGCGCGCGCGATGGTCAGTTGGGCGGCGGTCCTGGCGCTGACCGGCTTTCAGTATTCCGCGGTTGACGGGACTTTGGCCTTTGCGGCGCCGTCGGCAGCGCGCCGGCATTTCTGGTCGAGCGGTTACGCCTGGGGCAACTGTGAACTGGCGCCAAACGGGGATGGCAACTGCGGCGTGAGTTTCAAGGTCTTGCATGGCGAGATCCGCGTCGCCGAATTGCAGCTCACTGGTTTGGGCGCAAAGCGCTTTGATCAAGCGCAGATCCTGCAAAAGGGCAACCGGCTCGATTGCGTAATTAGCGCGTCCTGATCGCAGCTTCGATCTCAAGCGCAGGAGAATCCATTCAACTATGTTAATCATCGCCAGCGCCAACGGCGCTGTCGGAATTGAGGCCGCTATGCAGGTGCTCAAGAATGGCGGCAGCGCGATTGACGCGGTTGAGGCCGGCATTCGCCTTGTCGAAGCGGACCCCGCCGAGCGCTCGGTCGGTTACAACGGCTATCCCAATATCCTCGGTCAACTTGAGTTGGACGCCAGCATCATGGATGGCGGCAAGCTCAATTCTGGCGCGGTCGCCATCATGCGCGGCTTCCCCTACGCGATATCGGTCGCGCGGCAAGTGATGGATCGCAAGCTGCCGCATGTGATGCTGGCGGGCGAAGGCGCCGAGCGTTTCGCACGTGAAATCGGCGCTGAACAATGGGCGTCCATGCTCAGTGACGAAGTCAAGGCGATTTGGCGAAAGCGCTTAATCGATAATAGCGCGTTATTGGATGTCGGGGACATGGACGAGGACAGCCCCTTGCTCGACGCGGTCACAATGGCGACAGATCCGGAGCGCGTGGCGGGCACGGTCAACTTCATCGCGATTGACGGCAAGGGCGACATTTGCTCCGGTGTCAGCACCAGTGGCTGGGCCTGGAAATATCCCGGGCGTGTCGGCGATTCGCCAATCATCGGCGCGGGGAATTATGCCGACAATCGCTACGGCGCTTGCGCTTGCACGGGCATGGGTGAAATGGCGATCCGCGCCTGCACCGCATACGGGCTGGTTTCGTATCTGCGCGCGGGCTTGCCGATACAAGTAGCGGGCCAAAAGGCGATGCGGGATCTGCGCGATTTGGGTGGCGATTTTATCGGCGGCATGAATCTAATCGCGCTTGACAGAGCGGGCAATCATGTAGGCATGACCACGCGCGCTGGCTCGACCTATATTTACCAACATCCCGACATGGACCAACATGGGGAAATCGAACGGCGCTTGGTAGAGATCCCTGCTCGCTGGGCTGGCGAGGCGCGCCAGTAGATAGGCTTGCAATGAATACAAATCGCGTTCGAATGATTGAAAAGAATGAAGCCCCAGCCGAACTGGGGGCGATTTACGACCGTGCCGACAGCGCCATGCAGGACGGGCAATTGCCGGGACCCACGCTCTTCGGCAATCAGATTCGCGCGCTTGCGCATCATCCGGCGCTCTTGCAAGCGTTGATCGGCGTCTATGAGGCCTTTGCCGCCTCGCCATCGGTGGAGCGCAAGCTGATCGAATTGGGCGTCCTGATCTGCTCGCGCGTCAATGCCTGCGACTATTGCCTGCAACATCACACGCCGCTGGCGCAAGCGTCGGGATTAAGCCGCGAGCAGCTACGCTGTATCCGGCAAGGTACCTGGAGCGAATCGCGCCACCTGTGGTCAGAGCAAGAATGGCTGGTGATTACTTATGCCGAGCAGATGACGCGCGAGCCGCAGAAGATCGCCGACGACTTGTTCGCCGAGTTGCGGAGGCACTTTTACGATCGTCAGATCGTTGATATGACGATGCGGTTCGCGCTTTGTTCAGCCTGGAACAAGTTCAATGATGCGCTGGCGTTAAATACGGAGTTGGCGTTTCGACATGCATATGCCGACATCATGCTGGAAGATTAAGCAGCGCCCCCGTCCGAAGCCGCGCAGCCCTGCGGACGCCAGCCTACTCCACCAACTGATAGCACTCCGATAGCCGCCATTCGAGCAACTCGATGCCGTGCAAGGTCATGAATTCGCGCGAGGGCGCGTTGTGCTCCCAGCTGGCGCCGATGATGACCGTGGGAATCTGGTAGCGCACGATCGCCCCGGCACACATCAGGCAGGGGAAGGCCGTGGTGTAGAGAACGGTATCGGCGTAGCTCTCCTGCAAGCCGGCCGCCTTGATCGCTTCCATTTCGCCGTGGCTGAGCGGATCATTGTTCTGGATCATGAGGTTGCGCCCGCGTCCCAAGACCTGGTCCCCGCGCACGAGCACCGCGCCGAACGGGCTGCCGCCCTCGGCTTTGGTAGCCTTGGCTTCTTCGATCGCCATTTGCATGTATCGGTCCATTTTTGCCTCTCAATCCTTGCCGGTTCCACTGTAGCGGCTCCGCCGTATCACTGGAGCCGGAACATAAGTCGATACCCCACCGATTCTACCGCAGGTTTAGAACCATTCCTTGAAATCGATTATAATCAATATGTTAACACATCAGATGAAAAAAGAGTCAGTTAGCGCTTATTGGGAGAAACAATATGAGTGAAGAAACTAAAGATCAACACCAGGAACTGAAAGATAACCGGCACGGCATCGCTACGGCTGGGGGTATCGTCATTTGCATTGCCTACGGATTGCTGTCGCGGAACGATCTGCTCTTCGGCCTGGTCATGGCGACGGTCTACGGCAGTGGCA
Source organism: Chloroflexota bacterium (assembly GCA_011525385.1). Classification (GTDB taxonomy): domain Bacteria; phylum Chloroflexota; class Anaerolineae; order Aggregatilineales; family Phototrophicaceae; genus UBA6055. The sequence continues at coordinate 15,072 of WTGF01000121.1, forward strand.
TGAACGCTGGACTTCGGATATCCAAGAAGCTGCTGGAAGGCGACCAGGGCAATGCGCTTCCAGCCCGTGTCGCCGCCGCCGTTGTGGTCGGCATTATCGGCGCTGTAGTTATTTCCATTGTGCAGGGCATCGCTCCGGTCGCGCCGGCGGAGGGCGATAATATCATTGTCGCCATCATCAAGCACTTCTTCGACAACAGCGCCGCCTTGGCCTTGGGAATCGGCGCGCTGGTCGGCAGTGTCGCGCACGGAATGGCATCAGATTAGACATTCCCGGCCGGCCGGACTGGCAATTCTATAGCCCTGGCCAGCGCCTTTTCTGACGTCGAGCAAGCGCTGTTTCGCCCGCTTCTGTATAGGAAAAAAATGTGATATACTTACAGTACTGACCAGTCAGTATTGTGAGGCCGCATGAGCGAGGTCCCCGGCAACACCCCTTCCACCCGCGAACGCATCCTCGATGCCGCGATGAATATCTTCAGCGCCAAAGGCTTCCACGATACCAAGCTGGACGAGATCGTCGCCGAAGGCGGCATCAGTAAAGGCTCGATCTATTTTCACTTCCCGAACAAGGAGAAGCTCTTCATCGCGCTGGTTGATCAGTTCGCCGACTTGATCGAGCGCCGCGCCAAAGAAGCGATCGCGGGGGAAACACAGGGTATCCGCCGCGTTCAGGTCGCCCTCGAAGCAGTGCTGGAGACCTTCGGCAGATACCGTCGTCCGGCCAAGCTGCTGCTCGTTCAAGCGGTGGGGCTGGGCACAGTTTTCGAGCGCAAGCGCATGGAAGTCAACGATCGCTTCGCGCTGCTCATTAAGATCTATCTCGACGAAGCGGTCGCTGATGGTTCCATTGCGCCCGTCGATACGGCAATCGTTGCGCATGCCTGGATGGGCGCCATTTACAGCGTCGTGATTCAGTGGGTTTACACCGGCGAGCCGAGCAAGGAGGAAATCATGGATGCTTTATTGCCGCTGCTGCTGAAGAGCGTCGGCTACCAGCCGCTCGGCGCGTAACCAGTGAAAAGACTTGCCGCGCGCAGGCATGAAAGTAAGGTTTCCCGTCGCAGGAGCGATGCGGTTTGTACAAACAGGAGTAAAGCATGGCATCGGCAGCGTTTCGCGCGGCCCCGCTCAACCGGCGTTATGGACGCCTGCTCAGTTGCAGCTTGCCTTGCAATGGGATCGGTTTTCAAGATTTCCTAGGGGCTGCGGAAGGTCAGCCGCGCAGCTACTGGGAGAACCGGAACAATCGCCTCGCCTTTGCCGGCGCTGGCACAGCTATCGAGTTGATGGCCTGGGGGGGCGAACGTTTCCACAAGATAGCGCGCGTCGCGCGCGACCTGTTTTCCAATGCCCACATCGTTGGCGGCCACCCGCCCTGGACGGGACCGCGGCTCTACGGCGGCTTTTCCTTTCGGGGCGATTTCACGCCGGACAACACCTGGTCGATTTATGCGCCGGCGCATTTTGTCCTGCCTCACTATCAACTGGTCAGCATCGACGGCGAAACCTGGCTGACGATCAATACGCAGATTCCCCCCGAGGAAGACCCCGCAGCGCTAATAAGCGACTTGCAAGCAGCCTTGCGGGAGAAGATCAGACAATTACAGGGCGCAGGCGGTCGTCCGTCAATCAATCGGCAGTCGCCTCTGCAAAGCGTCCGCTACCCGATGAGCTTTGACATGTGGGAGGCGATGATCTGCCAGGCAAGCGAGCGCATACACGCCGGCGAATTGAACAAAGTTGTGCTCGCTCGCGCGGCAGAATTGCGCTTTGAAGAGCGCGTGCGTCTGATGCCGATTCTCAGTCATCTGGCCGGGAATTACGCCGACTGTTACCGTTTCTTGTTCGAGCCTCGACCGCGATTTGCCTTTTACGGCGCGTCTCCCGAACTGCTGGCGAGTGTGCGGGGCAAAGTCATCGAAACTATGGGTTTGGCGGGCAGCATCGGCCGTGGAAGCGCCTGTGAAGATGACATGCGCTTGGGCAGGGAATTGCTGCGCAGCCGCAAGAACCGGCAAGAGCACAGAATTGTCGTGGACAGAATCCGCGATCGCCTGCTGCCCTTGACCGAGTCGCTGGAGATCGCGCCGCCAGGCTTGCTCAAGCTGAAGAATATCCAGCACCTCCATTCGCCGATCCGCGGACGACTCAAGCGGGAAACTGGCATCTTGGCGCTGGTGGAAGCCCTGCATCCGACGCCGGCTCTGGGTGGCGACCCAAGGGAGCGCGCTATGCGTCTTATCCGCGATCTGGAACCGATCCCGCGAGGCTGGTACGGCGCGCCGGTGGGCTGGATCGACGCCAACCTCGACGGACAGTTCACCGTGGCGATCCGCTCGGCCGTTGCTCAGGAATCCCGCGTGTGGATTTACGCCGGCGCAGGCATCGTGGCGGAAAGTCAGCCCGAGCCCGAATGGGAAGAAACCGCCCTCAAATTCCGCCCCATGCTGGACGCTCATGGTAGCTAAGCACAAAGACACGAAGAACACAAAGAAAAAGGGGAGACATAAATGGTTGCAGAATACGAAGAACATTCAGATGGGAAACCCATCTCGTATAAGATTATCGGGGCGGCGATAGAAGTGCATCGAATGTTGGGAGCTGGATTGCTTGAAAGCGTGTACGAAGATGCACTATGCATTGAACTTGACCTGCAGAGCATCAGTTATGAAAGGCAAAAGACGATCGATCTTGAATACAAAGGAAAACGAATTGGTAACCTCGTAGCTGACTTGATAGTTGAGAATAGTGTTGTTGTGGAGTTGAAATCGGTGCAGGCACTTGAACGTATACATACGGCGCAAGTCTTGACCTATTTGAAGCTGACAAATCTCAGAACCGGTTTGCTAATCAATTTCAATGTGACAGTTTTAAAGGACGGTATCAGGCGGGTTGTTTTATAGACTTTTCTTTGTGTCCTCTGTGTCTTTGTGGTGAGAAAGATGCCAAATTCGAACACCTTATACGCCAATATCTTTGTTGACGCCCTGGTGGCGGCCGGCTTAAAGCGGGTCTGCCTTTTACCGGGATCGCGGCATACGCCGCTGATCCTGGCCTTCGCGCGGCATAGGGATGCCATCGACATCTACTCCCACCTGGACGAGCGAAGCGCCGCCTTCTTCGCGCTTGGGCTGGCGACAGCAAGTAATGAACCCGCGGCTCTGGTATGCACATCGGGCTCGGCGGCGGCCAACTTTTTCCCGGCGATAATCGAGGCGCGGCAATCCCGCACCCCGCTGCTGGTATTGAGCGCGGATCGGCCTCCTGAACTGCGGCACAGCGGCGCCAATCAGACCATCGATCAGGTCAAGCTCTACGGCGACGCCGCCGCCTGGTTTGTGGACGCGGCGCTGCCGGAAGCGGGTCCGCCACCGCTGGCCTTGCGCAACCTGCGGACGCTGGCGGCCAGAGCGATGGCTAAGACGACGCGCGGCGTTGTGCATATCAATCTGCCCTTCCGCAAGCCCTTCGAGCCCGATGCGGATGATGGGGATGATGCCGAAGTCATGAATATCGACCGCGGCCAACCGACGCGTTTCTTGAGGGAGAAGCGGTCCGACGCCTCCGCGCTTGACGATCTGATGCGGGGCGAGACCCGAGCGAAGCGGGGCATCATATACTTTGGGCATGGCAGTTGTCGCAGTGCGGTTGAAACGCGGACGCTGACGCGCTGGGCGGCCCGCGCGTCGCGCCTCAGCGGCTATCCAATTTTGGCGGAATACACCTCCAACATGCGGAATATCGGACTCGCGGCGGGCGAGCGTTATGAGCCGCTGGGCGCCTATGAAACTTATATTGGCGCCGCTGCCTGCGAATTCAAGTCAATCGAAGTGCTGATTCGCTTCGGTACGCCACCCTTGTCCAGGGCCATGGGCGACCTGGTAGCAGGGGCGGATTTGCAGCATCACATCTATTGCAGCCGGGACGGCGAATGGGCGGATGACACACATGGCATAACGGATCTGGTTCACTTTGATCCTTTGTCGGCCGCGCCAATGCCATACGCGGACGACCCGCCGGCGACAGAAACTGCCTTCCGTGACAGAATACACCGTGCCGAGAAAATCGCCTGGGAACTCATCGACAAAGAGATGGAAACGGGAGATTATTTCGATGGCGCGGTAGTCTATGATGTGGTTGACCTGATGCCGGCGGACGGGCTAATCTTCGCTGGCAACAGCTTGCCCGTGCGTCAGTTGGATCAATTTGGGAAGCCGGGCGATCGACCGATCCTCGCCTTTGCCAACCGCGGCGCTTCCGGCATCGACGGCAACATCTCGTCCGCTTTGGGCATCGGCGCGGCTTACCGGGACCGACCCTTGGCAGCTATCGTCGGCGACATCACCTTCTATCACGACATGAATGGCTTGTTAGCGATAAGGCGCTGTGGCGTGCCGGTGACGATCGTCGTATTGAACAACGCGGGCGGCGGCATCTTCCATCGACTGCCGATACACCGATTCGAGCCGGCCTTCAGCGATTATTTCATCACCGCGCATGGCCTGGATTTCTCCCATGCCGCGCAACTCTATGGTTTGGCGTATCGGCGCGCCGATGACCGCCTGTCATTTCGAGGGGCGTTCAGCGAGGCAGTGGCCGGGCGCGGATCGACCCTCATCGAAGTTCGCACAGATGCTTTGAATGACTTGCGGCGGCGTGAAGGGATCATGGCGACAATACGCGCCGAGGTCGAAAAAATGGACTCAAGCGATTGAACAAGGAGAAACCAGATGGTAACAACACCGGAAGAGCAGGCAAATATCAAGACCGCAGATCTGATGCGCCTGGCGGATTGGGGGGAGGTCAAGCGCTACGACGATATCACCTATCACAAGGCGGATGGAATCGCGCGCATCGCCTTTGATCGTCCCAACCTGCGCAACGCCTTTCGACCCAAGACTATCGACGAAATGACGGAAGCCGTGCTGCATGCCTGGCACGACGGCGAAGTCGGCGTCCTGTGGATCACGGCCAACGGTCCCAGTAGCAAAGACGGCATCTGGTCATTTTGCGCCGGCGGCGACCAAAAGGTGCGCGGGCACTCCGGCTATGTCGGCGACGATGGCGTGCCGCGGCTCAACGTCCTGCAATTGCAGCGTTACATCCGCAATATTCCCAAGCCGGTTATCGCCGTGGTGCCGGGCTTCGCTATCGGCGGCGGGCACGTCTTGCATGTCTGCTGCGATTTGACTATTTCCAGCGATAACGCGATCTACGGCCAGACCGGACCCATCGTCGGCAGCTTTGACGCCGGTTTCGGCTCGTCCTTTCTGGCGGCGCATGTCGGGCAGAAGAAAGCGCGAGAGATCTGGTTCCTCTGCCGTCAATACAGCGCCGAGCAAGCTCAAGAGATGGGTATGGTCAATACCGTCGTGCCGCTGGCGGAACTGGAACGGGAAGCGCTGCAGTGGTCGCGGGAAATACTGAGCAAGAGTCCGTTGGCGCTGCGTTTCATCAAAGCCGGATTGAACGCCGAGCTTGACGGTCAGACTGGCGTGCAGGTTCTGGCGGGCGACGCCACCATGCTCTTCTATATGACCGAAGAGGGAAGCGAAGGCAAAAATGCTTTCCTCGAAGGGCGCAAGCCGGACTTCAGCAAGTTTCCGCGCCGGGCCTAAGTGGGCTCTGCCTTGGGATAGCCTATGGCCGATATCGAATCCGGGGCGAATACCGATTGGCTGAGCGCGCGCCTTCGCGCCACGCCGCATAAAGCTTTCCTTCATGTCGAAGCCGAAACATACAGCTTCGCCGATATGGATCGCTTGGCGCGCGCCACGGCCGCATTCATCAAAGGGCGCGCTCATGTAGGCGCGGGCGATCATGTGGCGCTGTTCATGAGAAATGGCCCCGCATCGGTTTTCAGCCTGCTGGCATTGATGCGCCTCGGCGCGGTGATCGTGCCTTTGAATACTCGCCTGAACGCTGAGGATCTCAAGTGGCAGGTTAAGAACAGCGGCTGTCGTCTCTTGATCTGCGAGCGCGAGGGCGAGGCGACTGCCCGCGGCGTCGCCGACGCCGTGCTGGTCTTTCCCGGTGCCGCCAATTTGACGGAGGCAGACGATGCGGATGCGCCCGATGTTCCAAGAGACTTTGACCTCAAGCGCGACTTCGCAATCATTCACACTTCGGGTACGAGCGGACGTCCCAAGGCTGCGGTTCTGACATACAACAACATATTCCAGAGCGCGCTCGGCTCGGCTTTTCGATTGGGCCTGCTGCCCGACGATCGCTGGCTCTGCGTCTTGCCGACGTATCACGTCGGCGGATTGAGCATCATCCTGCGCTCATTGCTTTACGGTACTGCCGTTGAACTGTCACCCATGAAGCGTTTTGATGTGGATGCGGTGAATCGGCTGCTGGCCGAGCGACCGATTTCGCTGATATCGCTGGTGCCGACGATGTTGTCGCGCCTGCTGGATGCGAAGACGCGACCGTGGAATCCACGACTCCGACTCGTCTTGCTGGGTGGGGAAACCACGCCGGCGGCGCTGGTAGCGCGCTGCGTCGCGGAGGGTATCCCAATCGCCCCCAGTTATGGATTGAGCGAGGCGGCATCGCAGGTTGCGACGGCGACACCTAACCTGTTGGATGCCAAACCTGAAAGCGTCGGCAAGCCGTTGCTGTTCACGGAATTGCGGGTGCTTGACGAACGCGGCGACGACAGAGCGCCGGGCGAGCCGGGCGAAATCATCGTCAAAGGACCCCAAGTCATGCGCGGCTACTACAATGATTCGGCAGCCACGGAAAGAGCTCTGCGGGCTGGCTGGTTGCATACGGGCGATATCGGCTACCTCGATCAGGATGGCGATCTGGTCGTCCTGCAACGTCGTGACGATCTAATCCTCAGTGGTGGCGAAAATATCTATCCGGCTGAAGTGGAGAAGACCCTGCGAGAGCATCCAGCCATCGAAGAAGCGATAGCCCTCGGTCTGGAGGATGCCAAATGGGGACAAAAGGTCGCAGCGGCGATTCAACTGAGGGACGGGCGCGACCTTTCCGAAGATGCAATTATCGCTTTTGCTCGCGGCATGCTGGCTTCGTACAAGATCCCGCGAGAGATCCGTTTCATCAGCGCCTTCCCGCGCACATCGTCAGGCAAGATACAGCGGCGGGAAGTGCGGAAACTCTTCAATGACTAGCGGCGGGTTACATGTCAACGGTCATCATTACGACCTGAAAATCAGCGGACAGGGCCAAGCCCTTCTGCTCTTGCATGGATTCGGCGGCGAGAAAAGCATGTGGGCTGAGCTGAGAGCCGGATTGGATAGCGAGTACCGGGTCATCGCCATCGATATCTTAGGTCATGGCGCCAGTGATAAACCGGCACAGGTCTGCGCTTATCACATGGAGCGCGTTTCCTGCGATATCGTATCCCTGCTCGATGAGTTGCGTATCCCGGAGTGTCATTTGCTGGGTTACTCAATGGGCGGGCGGCTGGCGCTGTACCTGGCAATGGGCTACCCGGCGCGCTTCCGCAGCTTGATCCTGGAAAGCGCCTCGCCAGGATTGGCCGACGACGTCGAGCGCGAGGGACGCCGTCGCCAAGACGGAGCCTTGGCGGAGCGTATCGAGACGATGGGCACCGCCTGGTTCGTGGACTATTGGGAGAGACTGCCGCTTTGGAAATCGCAGGGCAAGTTGTCCGAAGATATCCTGTCAGCGCAACGGAAACAGCGCTTGGGCAACAGCGCTACAGGACTGGCCAATAGCCTGCGCGGCATGGGCAGCGGCGCGCAGCCTAACCTGTGGCCGCGCCTGGAGCAAATGATGATGCCCGCGCTCTTGCTAGTCGGGGAGCGGGACAGCAAGTTCGTCGCCATCAATCAGCTGATGGCTCGGCAGATGCCCCGCGCCGATTTGCGGTTGATTCCGGATGCCGGGCACAATATCCATCTCGAGCGACCGCGGGTATTCCAAGAGCAGGTCAATTCATTCCTGCCGGGCCTCTAACGCGACAAGAGCCCGCGTTACGAACCATTCATATTGCGCCCTCATGCGCGCGATCTTGTCCTCCTCCGCTGACCAACTGGCAAAATGCGCCAATCGCAGCGCTCCCCAAAGATCCCAGAAGGGCAAAGAACTGTAATGCAGACCGGGATGCAGCGCTTTGTAGGCGCTCGTGTAGAGATCCATCGCTGCCTCGCCAAGCGCCCAAAGCATTTCCAGGCGACTCTTGCCCAGGTCCCCCAGCGAGTCGCCGAGCATGGCGTCCTCCCAGTCGATGATCGCCGCCAGTTGATCGGCGCGCCAAAGCAAATTGCCGAGCCAGAAGTCGCCGTGCAGCAAGACCGCGTCGTTGAATCGAATGCGCGACCGGGCTGCCCTCATGGCCGCGCGGATGCCAAAGGCGTCTTCCGTCGTTTCACGCATGTGCTCTGCGATCGCTGCGCCTTGAGAAGGCAAAAACGAAAGATCATGTTGGTCAATATCGAATCGGTGGATATTGCTCAGAATCCGCGCCAACTGATCGCAATATGCGGGAAGATCACTGGGCGCAAAGCGGGTTGCACCCTCGACGAATTCGGTGATCAGGAACGGGATCTCCGGGCTGGCATCGACGAGAAGCGGCCTGGGCACGGCTAGCCCGGCGCTTGACAGGATCTTCAACAATCTGAACTCATCACGAGCGATATCGGGATTGACTTGCCGATCGCGGGCGCTGTGTCCCAGCAAGATCAAGCGACGAGGCCTGCCGTGATCCCCGAGTATTTCAAGTTTGGCGACGCGCGGACTTAAGCGCTGCGCGTCGATCAGTTCCCAACCACGGTTGACCGTGGCGAGGGTTTTCTGCATCTGCTGGATTGAAAAATGCATGACACGGGATTGTAGCAAGGAAGATCGGACGCGGCAAAACGGTGCTGGTTCTGTATCGCAGTCGATTGAATTAGGAAATGTAGGGGCGGGCTATTAGCTCGCCCGTCGACAGAAGCGCCCTGCGTTTCGGGCGACCTGGTAGGTCGCCCCTACATCGCCTACTTAGATCTGGGCTGCGTTTCTGACGGGCTGCTTGTCCCGGCAAGCTGCCAGGCCGCGGGCAAATAGACGATGCCGCGGTTTTCCGTCCGCTGCATGACTTCGCTATCGCCGGTCACCAGGAAGGACAGCGCGAACGATATCGAATCGATCACGGGTCCGGCGACTTCCCGGGCGACGATGTCGATCCAGTATTCGCCCGGCAACAGATTAACATTTTCAATCGTGCATTGCAGCATGGCATCTTCGTGAAGCGCCAGGCTGGCGCGCTCGGCGCTGGGTATGTCCACAAAACTCAGGATCGTGCCAGCAGGATCGAGAATGCGCAGGGAAAAGCGATAATTGCTTGTCGGCTCGTGGACTTTCAGCTTCAGGTTGAAAAGGACGGAATCGCCGGTATGGAAGCTGGTGATAACTCGGCCGCTGTCGACGTCGCGCATGGTGATATCCGCCACGCGAAAGCTGCCGGTGCCTTCGCGCAGTTCCGCGGCCGGCACCTCGGCGCTGGCGAAGATCTTGGACTTGTCGATGGCTTGCTGGAAGTAGGCGGTCAGGATATCGCTGGGGGAACCGGCGGCGGTGACCCGCCCCTCGCGCAGGTAAATGGCGCGGTCACAGATGCGCTCGATGTTGTAGGGATTATGCGTGACAAAAATCACGGTCACCCCGCTGTTTGAGAGTTCGTCCATGCGCGTCAGGCATTTCTTCTGGAAGTTGACATCCCCCACCGAAAGCACCTCGTCAATCAAGAGGATATCGGCGTCAACATTGACCGCGACGCTGAAACCGAGACGGGCTTGCATGCCGCTGGAATACTGGTAGACAGGTTTGTCCAGCCATTCTCCCAACTCGGCGAAAAATTCGATTTCGGGCATCTTGGCATCCATTTGCGCCGCGGTAAAACCCATGATGGCGCCCAGCAGCTTGATATTCTCCCGTCCGGTCAAGTCGCGATGCATGCCGGCCGCCAATTCGATCATCGGGAAGAGTCGCCCATTAATCTCGACTCGCCCATGTGTGACCGGGCTGACGCCCGCCAGCAACTTGAGCAAGGTACTCTTTCCCGCCCCGTTTTTGCCGACGATGCCCAGCGACTCGCCCGGTTCGACTTGGAAGGAGATGTCTTGCAATGCCCAGGGACCGTAGGCCGCGAAGCCGTTTTCCCCCCGTCCCGCCAGTTGATCAAACTGTCGGCGCAGGTACGGGCGCAGCGGCAAGCCGTAACGTTTCCATACATCTTCGACGTGTATGGCTACATCTTTGGGCATCTCGATTCATCCTTTGTCTGTCAGGCGCGAACAAGACATCTCGGATGCCGACCTTCGTTACAGAACATCGGCAAAGTACTGCGACAAGACCTGGAAGAGCGGGAATGCGACCAGCAGAATCAACAACGTGACAACCAGGCTGATGAGCAGCGACTCGGGATCGGGCGGCTGCCCGAAGATTAACACTCTGCGGAAACCATCAATGATACCGACCGTCGGATTGAGCCGGTAGACAATTTGCAGATTGCTCGCCAGCTCTTTAGAGGAATAAATCACCGGCGTCAGAAATAACCAGACTTGCATGAAATACTGCAAGCCATGCAGCATGTCGCGCCGGTAGACGGTGAAGGCCGCGATGCCGATGCCGACGCCCCAAGCCAGCAAGCTTACCATCCCCACCAGCGCCGGCAGCCAAAGCCAAGCCCAGGTAACCGGCATCTGATACAGCAGCAAGGCGACGAAGAGCACGATCGACGACATGACGAAGTCGAAGAAGGTGGTTGCCAGGACGACCAGCGGAAAAATGAAACGCGGGACGGCCATTTTTCGCAATAAGGTGCCATTGGCCAAAATGCCAAAGGGAATGCGGATGACCGATGTTTGAAAATAGGTCCAGGGTACGGTGGCGGCGAAGACAAAGACCAGATGTGGCGCGCCTTCGGTATCGATCTCGACCACCCGGTGCAAGAAACTGAAGATGGCTGTCGTCAAAATGGCGGGAATGATCGCCCAGAGCGGACCCAGGATCGTCCGGCGATAGCGCGCCCGTATATCGCGGCTGACCAGAGAGAGGAACAGATTCCAGTAACTGCGCCACTTGAGGGCGCGATTAGCCGACGCCGTGGTATTGGACCAATGACTCATGTCCGGAAATGGCTTTCCTGCGCGTAATCAGAGGCGCTATTATCGCCGCAACAGCCTAAAGATAAAGTGCGGAAACGGCTTGACCATATACACCTTATGGTACTCGATTTATCAAAGCGCGCTGCTCGGCATGGACGCCGCGTAGCAACCCTGTCATCTCCCGCAGCACGCTCTCGTGACTGGCTGATTCACCGCTCAGGGGGCGGCCGAAATGCAGTCTGATGACCGGATCGCGATAAAAGGGGAACATCATCTGGAAGGTCGCCGCCAGAAAATGGCGTTTGTCTCTGTCTCGGTATTGACGGACGACGGGATTGCGCAGCGCCCGGCGCGAGATCACCCCGCCAACCGCGCAGGGCAAGATCGTCAGATCCGGCACCTGGCGCGCGAAAAACTCGATGCTGCGCGACCATTCCGCCAGCGAAGCCAGGGCGGGTTCGAGAGCGAGCGCGGGATCATCCTCGATCTCCCCGCGTGGATAGATCAAGAGCGATTTGCCCTTTCGCAAATGGCGCAGGGAGGCGCGCATGGCCGAATAGGGCGCGCGCTTGTCGACGAGGATGACATGGCGACGCATCTCTCCCAGGCCGGGCAAGATGCCGAAGTCAAAAGCCAGGACTTTGGTATCGCGGCGGGGCGATGCCGACAGCAGCGCAAAGGCGTCGCCCAAGCCGGCGTGATTGCCCACAATCAAGACTGGTCCGGATGTCGGCACGTTCTCGGCGCCCTGGACGTGCATGGAACGCGCCGCGATCTCGACCAGCCAGCGACTGGCGTCCCGCAGGTGGCCGTCGCGGGCGATCATGGCTTCCATTTTCATGCCGAGCCGCGTCAACTCCAGAACGAAGGGCGCGCAGAGCAGGTGCAGGGCGGCGTTGAGCGCGGGATGGCTGAGGCAGAAGGCTTCCACGACGGATGCGCTCATGGCGCGGTAGAGGCGAAAGAAACGGTGTTGGAGGATGGCAGAAAGGTTGGGCATGAGTTGGCCGTAATGGCGGGCAGTGTGGCTCAAGGATAGAGGGTTGGTGGAGGAAATTGTAGGGGGGAGCAACCATGTCTCTATCCTGGGGCCATATTGAGTGACTGCGGAAACCTGTAAGAGCAGACGCGAGTAATCGTGGGGTCTTTTGTCAGCGGGCTAACCGGCAAGAAGACAAATGTGGAGTTCAAGAAAACAGATGTTGAGCCTGACCTGCCCGAATCCTGCCAGCCGGAGATTCCCAGTGGTTGGCAGTTCGACGATGCGACCGGCGAGTGGACCAAAACCACTGAATGCAATTGTCGATTCGAGGAAATGAAACGAGAAGCAAACTTGCTCTAATCAGTCAGGCCAAATCTCTGTGTCTCGGTGCCTCTGTGGTGAATCTTAGGCACCCCGTCCCGCCATCGCGACAGGCGACGTCCCACCCGTCATCAACAGACCCAGATGCTCAATATCCACATTCTCGTTCTCGACCTCTCCCACGATCTGGCCCTCGTACATCACCAAAATCCGGTCGGAGAGGGCGCGGATTTCGTCCAGGTCCTCGCTGATGAGCAAGATCGCCGTGCCATTGTCGCGCTCGTCCAACAAGCGCTGATGGATATACTCGGTCGCGCCGATATCGACGCCGCGCGTCGGCTGCGCCGCGATCAGCACGCCGGGCGCGCGCGATAGCTCCCGCGCCAGCACCAATTTCTGTATATTGCCGCCGGACAGGCTCTTGACCAGCGTTTCGGTGCCGGGCGTTTTGATCTCGTAAATCTTAATGGCTTGGCGGCAGGCCTCGCGGATCACCCGGAAGAGCATGAAGATCTTGGCGGTCGTGAACTTGGGATGGCCGTGATCTTGCAAGACATAGTTTTCGGCCACGCTGAATTCCTTGATCACGCCGTCGATCATGCGCTCCTCGGGGATGTAGGACAGTCCCATGGCGTTCAGTTGCGAGGGGGGCGCGTTAGTGACGTCCACCCCGTCGACCACCACTTTGCCGGCGGTGGCTTCTCGCAAGCCCGTGATGCACTGCGCCAACTCTTGCTGCCCATTTCCGGAAACGCCGGCCACGCCCACGATCTCGCCCCCGCGCAGCCGCAATGAGACATCGTCCAAGCCAACTGTGCCGCGGTTGCTAAGGGCGCTGACGCCGTCGAGTACCAGGCGGTCGCCCTGGACACTGACGTCGTTTTTCTCGTATTCGAGCAAGACCGGGCGCCCGACCATCATCTCCGCCAGCTTGGGTCGGGTGGCTTCGCTGGTGGGAATGGAGTTGACGCGCCTGCCGTCGCGCAAGACGGTGACGCGGTGGCTGATCTCCAGCACCTCGTGCAATTTATGCGAGATGAATACCAGCGCGTGTCCATCGTCGGCCAGTTGATTGAGGATGCGGAACAAGCCGTCCACCTCCTGCGGCGTGAGCACGGCGGTCGGTTCGTCCAGGATGAGCAAAGCCGCGCCTTTGTAAAGCGCTCGCAGGATCTCGACCCGCTGTTGTTCGCCGACGGCCAATTGCCAAATCGGCAGATCCGGGTTGACCTTGAGGTTGTAGATCTCCGACAGTTCTATCACGCGCCGGCTGACCACATCGAGGTCGAGGCGCGCCCCGCGCGATGACTTCATGCCCAGCGCGATATTCTCGGCAACGGTCAAGGAGGGGACCAGCATGAAATGCTGGTGGATCATGCCGATGCCGTGCCCGATGGCGTCTTGCGGGTTGCTGATGGTCGTTTCCGCGCCGTTGATCAGGATCTGCCCCTCGTCCGGATGGTATAGGCCATAGAGCATTTTCATCAACGTGGACTTGCCCGCGCCATTCTCCCCCAGCAAGGCGTGGATCTCGCCGGATTTGACATCAAAGTCGATTTTGTCGGCCGCCAGGACGCCGGGAAAGCGCTTGACGATGCCGATCATATCCAGTTTATCGATGGGCTGGTGCCCAGTCGGCAGCAGGTTTTTGGTCATTGGTTTTGACTCGTGCCGATAGGTGAAGCGGGGCGACCCGGCGGGCCGCCCCGGCAATCTCTAATTCTGACAGGCAGAGGGTCTAGCCAGCAAACTCCATGACCAGGCCGCCGTTCGCCAGCGTCAGCGCGTAAGATTGGCCGCCGAGCGTGCCCATTTGGATGTTGTCGATAATGTCGGCCAATATGACCTCCCACTTGTAGACTTGGAAGGCGACGGCCGAGTCACCGGCCAGGTCGGCTTGGCTGGCCTGGGTGCCGAACCAGCGCGCGCCATTCTCGCTACCGACAGCGATTGCGCCAACCACCATCTGCGCCGTGCCGGTCAAGATATCCGCGCCATTGGCGATATGGGTCTCCGCCGCCTCTGTCGCCAGCGGGACATCGCTGAACGACTGGATATAGACGACATTGACGGTGGCATCGGCGTTGGAAGCCGCGACCCCGTCCACAAAGCCATCGACATAGAGCTTGGCGTCGCCCACTTCAATGGGACCGACTACGCCGATGACGTTGGATTCGGTCATCAACCCCGCCATCACGCCGTTGACAAAACCGCCCTCATCTGACGCAGCGGTATAAGCAAAGACGTTATCCAGCCCGAATGTTTCTTCATCTGTGCCCCAGGCGAAGGAGACCTCGGAGAATTCCGCCGCCAGTTCCTCAACGACCGAACCGAACTGAGAACCGTGCGCGATCACCAGATCGTAATCGCCCGACGCCGCCCATTCACGCAGCGCCACCGCCGCGTCGTCGACGATGAAAGTGCCATCCTGGAAGTCGAACTGGAAGGCGTCTTCACCCATCTGAGCCTGTATCGCCATCAGCCCGTCATACATGCTCTGGCTGAAGGCGAGGTCGTTTGTCGCGCTGGGGGCTACCGCTGCCACACGAAAGACATCTTGCGCCATACTCGGCATCACCCCGATAAACAGGGCGAGAATCAGGGTAAGAAGTAATGCTTTTCTCATCGTTACTTTCTCCTTAATTGGATAGTTGACTTTAATCCGGACGAAATCGCCCGTGAATAAACTATGTTATAGCGAGTGGCGACCCTTTGTAAATATCAGTCCTCGCTATCTTCCCCGTCGTCTTCATCCTCGCTCTCCTCCGCCATGTCATCCTCCATCGCGGGGATCGGCGCGATCTCGCCAGATACGATACCGGCGATAGTTTCTTCCGCCACTGCCATCAATTCGTCGCTGATCTCGAAGTCCTTGTCGAATTCCATCACCAGGCCTTCGTTCTCCAGCGTCAGCACATAATACTCGCCGCCCAGAATACCTTCGCCGATTTTGCTGATCATATCCAGCAGCAGCACTTCCCATTTGTAAATCTGGAAGGCGACGCCGATATCCCCGGATAGCTCGTCCTGGCTGGAATCGGAGCCAAACCAGAGCACATCGTTTTCCAGGGCGGCGGCGATGGGACCAACAACCATTTGCGCGGTGCCGGTCAAAATATCCGCGCCGTTCGCGATATGCGTCTCCGCGGCTTCAGTCGCCAGCGGCACATCGCTGAAGGAGCCGATGAAAACGATGTTGACGTCGATATCCGGGTCGACAGAAGCCACGCCGTTGGCGAAGCCGTCCGCATAAAGTTTGCCGTCGCCGACTTCAATGGGTCCGACCAGGCCAATCACGCGCGATTCGGTAAGATGCGCGGCCAGCACGCCGTTGAAATAGCCGCCTTCATCGGAAGCGGCGGCGTAGCTGTATACGTTGTCCATGCCGAAGGTATCTTGTCGCGTCCCCCAGGCGAAAGAAACATCGGGGAACTCGCTGGCCAATTCCTCGACAATCGGACCGTATTGCGAACCATGCGCGATCACCAATTGATAGTCGCCGGAAGCCGCCCAATCGCGCAAGGCGACCGCGGCGTCATCCACGATGTAGGTGCTGTCTTGCACGTCAAACTGAAAGGCCTCCTCGCCCAATTCGTTCTGCACAGCCACCAGGCCGTCATACATGCTCTGGCTGAAGGCCAGATCGTTGATCGCGCTTGGCATCAAGGCCGCCACACGGAAAACGGCGTCCTGCGCCAGGGAGGCAGTCCCCGCCCAAGCCAGGAGGAAAACAAGGATTATCAGGTATCGCTTTTTCATGATCTTCCCTCAATTGATCTAGTTTTCAAGAAACGCGCAGGCCAATATAGACCTGTGAGCGCCTATTCTCCGCGTTCGTAGGGCTTGGTCAAGGCGGTGGGCTGTTCTTGCCGCTTGGAGGCGAAAACCAGCGCGATGATAGTAATCACGTAGGGCGCCATGACCGCGAATTCCGACGGGATATCCAGACCGATCACCTTGATCTGCAACTGCAAGGCATTGACGAAACTGAAGAGCATGGCGCCGGCCGCCACCGCCCAGGGACGCCAGCCGCCGAAATAGACCAAGGCAACCGCGATGAAGCCTTGGCCAGCCGTCAGGTTTTGCTGAAACAGATTGATCAGCGCGATTGACAGCGAGGCACCGGCCAAGCCCGCCAACATGCCGCCGATGGTCGTCGTGGCATAGCGCACTCTTGCCACGCTGACGCCCATGGCATCGGCGGCTTCGGGATTCTGCCCCACGGCGCGGATCATCAAGCCAAAGGTCGTCCGGTTGAGCACAAAGGACGAAATCGGCACCAGCGCGAATGCGACATAAACCAGCAAATTGTGGTGAAAGAAGATCTCGCCCAGCACAGGTATATCCGACAGGATCGGGAAGGTGATGCGCGGGAAGCCGCTGACCGATTTCGGCGTTCCCACCCATTGCTGGAACAATAGCTCGCTCAAGCCCAGTCCAAAGAGATAAACGCCGATGCCGCTGATGCCTTGCTTTGCCTTTAGCGTCACGCTGACGAAGGCCATGGCCAAGCCCATCAAGCCGCCGACGATCAAGGCGATCAATACGCCGAAGAGCAAACTGAGCGGCTCGCTCAGGCTTCCTTCCTGCTGGGTGATAAACACGGCATAAAAGCCGGTGAAGGCGCCCATCAGCATCATGCCGTCGACGCCGAGGTTGAGTACGCCGCTGCGTTGCGCGAAGGTCTCGCCCAGCGCCGCGAAGATATAGGGGGTGGCCAGCCGAATCGCCGAGGCGAATACGCTGGCGGTGAAAATGGCGTCGAGTTCCATCAGCCGCTTCCCTCGTCCGGCGACGCGCGATCAGCAGGTTTGCCCCCGCCCGAACCAAGATTGTCCGGCGTTTCCTGCAAGCTCACCCGCCGCTTGCTGCGCTGCAAGATGAAGATTTCGCTGCTGACGACAAAGACCACGATCAAGCCGTTCACCGCAGTGATCAAGGAAGCGGGCACGCCTAGTTCGCGCTGCATCTTCTGCGCGCCCACCAGCAGCCCACCAAAAAAGGCCGCTGCCGGGATTGCTCCAATGGGATTGAGCCCGCCGAAGAGCGCCGCCACAATGCCGTTAAAGCCGGCAGCGCCGGTGAAGCCGGCCGGCGATCCGTCGGTTTGCAAGCGATATTGCAGTCCGAGGACCTGCACGACGCCCGCCAAACCAGCGAACCCGCCCGCCAGGAACATGGAGAACATCATCTGCCGCTTGACGTTGATGCCAGCGTAGCTCGAAGCGCGCTGGTTTTCCCCAACGGCGCGGATCCGATATCCCAGCGACGTGCGCCACAGGAAAATGTAAATGATCACCGCCAGCACGATGGCGATGATCAACCCCCAGTGCAAGCGCGTTCGCGCGAAGAGATGCGGATCGCCGATCGGCAGCGACAAGCGCGGCAACTGCGCGGCGGTGACCAGCCGCGCGGTCTTGGGAATATTGTTGATGCCCGCCTCGGCCGGATCGAGCAGAATGCCGTTGAGCAGGAAATTCATCATCTGCACGGCGATCTGATTGAGCATGATGGTGCTCAGAATTTCATTGACATCAAAATAGGCTTTCAGGAAACCGGCCAATCCACCATAGAGCGCGCCTGCCAAAAAGCCGCCAACCAGTGAGCAAGTAACGATGATGAGATCAAATGCGCCTTTTTCCTTCGCTAACTCGGGCGGAATGCGCATTTCTCCCATAATTAGCGCGACGGTTACGCCCGCTAGAGCCCCGGCGATCATTTGGCCTTCGCCGCCGATGTTGATCATGCCGCCGCGGAAAGCGATGGTGATGCCGATGCCGACGAAGAGAATCGGCGTCGCCTTGACCAGCGTTTCGGCGGCGGCGTTTTCCTTGCCGGCAGCGCCTTCCCACATGGCGGCATAGGCTTCCAGCGGGTTGGCATTCAGCGCCAGCAGTAAAACCGAAGCCACAACCAGCGCCAGCACCAAAGCGACAATCACTGGTGAAAAGTCTACAAGTCGGTTTAAGCGCGAAAACCAGGCGCTTCTCGCGAATCCGGATTTTTGATTCAACGTGTCACTGTCTCACTTGCCCAATGGTTCCTGTGACGCTCCCTAGCGCATCGGAAAAGATGTTGTTCAAAGTAAACCGAGCATAGTATGCCAAGTTTTGCTAATTTCTACAAATTCTTGCCAGGAATCGGTCGCGCTTCGTTATAATTGGCGTGATCCTTATGGAGTGACAGCGTCATTCGCCTATGGACAGTTTCCCGACATATGAACGCGACGGTTTCAGGTACGGTCCCGGAAGACCACGTCCCTTCGGGGCGACCGTCATGGCGGGAGGCGTCAATTTTTCTGCTTTTTCCAATCACGCGAGCGCTTGCGCGCTCGTCCTCTTCGACAAAGGCGCCGAATTGCCGCTTGTGGAAATCCCTTTTCCCGATGCTTTCCGAACCGGTGATGTCTTTGCCATGATCGTCTTCGACCTGGATCACAGCCAGATCGAGTATGGCTTCCGCTTTGACGGTCCCTACGATCCGGCGCAGGGACATCGCTTTGACGCCCGGAATATTTTGCTGGACCCATATGCCAAACGAATTGGCGGGCGGGATGTCTGGGGGGGAGGATATGACTGGGGCAACCCCTACCCCTACCGCGCCCGGCCTCATGTCGAGGACTTCCAATGGGAAGGCGACCGTCAACTCAACATCCCCATGGAAGATCTGGTCGTTTACGAAATGCACGTTCGCGGCTTTACCGCCCATCCTTCCGCGCAGGTGGAAGCGCCGGGCACCTATGCCGCGATCATAGAGAAGATCCCTTATCTCAAGGAACTTGGGGTCAACTGCATCGAGTTGATGCCTATCTTTGAGTTCGATGAGCTCGCTAATGATCGCGTCAATCCACAGACCGGCGAGCGACTGATGAATTACTGGGGCTACAACCCGATCGGCTTTTTCGCGCCTAACGCAGCTTACGCGGCTTCCGGCGAGCCGGCTCGGGAGTTAAAGACGCTGGTCAAGGGTTGCCATCAGAACGGCATTGAGGTCTGGCTTGATGTGGTTTTCAATCACACCGCCGAGGGCAACGACGACGGGCCTACCATTTCTTATCGCGGCATCGACAACAAGACTTACTATCTGCTGAAACCCGACGGCGGTTATTACAATTTCAGCGGCACTGGCAATACCTTTAACTGCAATCATCCCATTGTTCGCGTATTGCTGCTGGACTGCCTGCGCTATTGGGTGTCGGAGTTTCACATTGATGGCTTTCGCTTCGACCTGGCATCCAGCCTGGGCCGCGATCCGCAGGGGGTGCCCGATCCCAACCCGCCTCTGCTGGAGGTATTGGCATACGATCCCATGTTGGCGCAGACCAAGCTGATCGCCGAGGCCTGGGACGCCGGCGGCTTGTATCAAGTGGGCAGCTTCCCGGCTTATGGGCGCTGGGCCGAGTGGAACGGCAGATACCGCGATGACATCCGCCGCTTCGTCAAAGGCGACGGCGGCATGCTGGGCGCCATGGCCGCGCGGATACAAGGCTCGCCCGATATCTACGGCGATCGCGGCCCGCGGGCGTCGGTCAATTTCGTGACCGCGCACGATGGCTTCACCTTGCGCGACCTGGTCTCCTACAATCACAAACATAATGAAGCCAATGGCGAAGACAACCGCGATGGCATGGACGAGAACTTCAGTTGGAATTGCGGCGCCGAAGGCGAAACCGAAGATGAGGCAATCAAAGGCTTGCGCGAAAGGCAGATCAAGAACTTCCTCACCTTGTTGATGGTCAGCCAAGGCGTGCCAATGCTGTTGATGGGCGACGAAATCGGGCATAGCAAAGGCGGCAACAACAATAGCTATTGCCACGATAGCGCGCTCAACTGGTTCGATTGGCAAGCCCTGCGTACCGAAGCTCCGCTGTTTCGCTTCACGCGACACTTGATCGCATTCCGCAAGGCGCATCCGGCCTTGCGGCGCCGTTCCTATTTTCATCATCGCGATATAGTCAATTCGGGCTATCGCGATATCTCCTTTCACGGCGCAAAACTTTGGCAGCCGGATTGGTCCTATGACGGACGGCAACTGGCCTGCTTGCTTTGCGGGAAGCATTGCCGCGAAGGCACGGAAGCGGACGATATGATCTACATCGTGATGAACGCCCATTGGGAGACCGCCTGGTTCGATCTGCCGCCGCTGAACGCGCGCAGGAGATGGCGCGTGGCTGTCAACACGGCGCTGCGCTCGCCCGAGGACAGCCACGCGCCCGGTCAGGAACCCGTCCTGCCGAACCAGGGGGAAATCACAGTCGGTCCGCGCTCGGTGATGATCCTGGTCGGGACTTAGTTATGGTTTGAGAATCAGCAAGGAGCAACAGCGCGGCATGGCCAAAATCAAGCGGATTTATCTGATCAGCAATACCCATACCGATATCGGTTATACCGATCATCAGGACACCGTTTTTCGCCAGCATCTCGGCTTCATCGACCAAGCTATCGAACTGGGCGAGGCCACAGCCGACTATCCGGAAGAGGCGCGCTATAAGTGGACCTGCGAGGTGACCTCCTTCGTTGAACGCTATTTTCAGGAGCGTCCGGCCCGCCAGATCGACCGCTTCCTGGCATTGCACCAGCGCGGTCAGATGGCGGTCGCCGGCATGCAGTATCACTGGACGCCGCTGCTCTCGACGGCGGCGATGCTGCGTTCGCTGCTGCCGGTGCGGCGCCTGCGCGAGGACTATGGTCTCAAGATCAGCGCGGGCATGCAATGCGACGTCAACGGCGTCAGTTGGCTCTGGGCGGATCTGCTGCCGTCCATCGGCATCAACACCTTGACCATGTCAATCAACATGCACCGGGGCCGCCGTCCCGAACCAGACTTGAATGCCTTCTGGTGGCGGGGACCGGGCGGCGGACGGCTATTGACATTCAACGGTCCGCATTATCTCTATGGCATATTCCGCTATGGCTTAAGCGACATGAACTTCGTCGACGACTTGCTGCCGTCGCAGCTCGCCAAACTCGAAGCGCGTGACGATTATCCCTACGATTTCCTCTATGCCCAGATCACGCATCCGGCGCGCGTGGACAACGGACCGCCGCTGGCGCATATGTCCGATTTCGTGCGGGACTGGAACGCTAACGGACGCCAACCTCGGCTCATTTTCACCACGCTGGACGGCTTTGCCGACATGCTGCACAAGGAATATGGCGATCAGCTTTTCACATGGTCCGGCGATTGGTCCGATTGGTGGGCTGACGGCGTCGGGTCCTCGATTTATGAGACCAGCCTCAACCGTCAAACGGAAGAACTGCTGCCGCTCTTGGATCTGCTGGCGGCGCAGGTCGACAGCCTCAATCGCGATCTTGTTGAAGAAGCCTATCATCTGGTGTCGCTCTACGACGAGCATACCTGGGGGGCTTTCAGCAGCATCCGCCGGCCACACTCGCCCTTTGCCCGCGCCCAATACAATCGCAAAGCCAGCTACGCCTATGGCGGATACGGGCTCACACATGAATTGCTGGCGGATGGCGGCCGCAGACTCGCCACCGAGATCACGGCAAAGACGCCGGAAGGCGATACCTGGCGTCGCTGGGGACAATACATCAGCGCCGACCCGGCAGATGAACCGGACAATTATCGCTACCTGGCACTGAATCCATTGGGTTGGGATCGACATCTGCGTTATCCAGTGCCGCCGGATATGGGCGGCGCGCCGCCACACGGCATGCTGGAGATGTTCCTGGTCGGCAATTACCGCGAAGCGCCGCCGCTGATTACCGATCCCGCCAGCGACACGATGATTGACCTTTCCTTGCCCGCTTTCGGTTACGCGACCGTCGCGCCGCGGACGATCCCAACCGACGCGGACACCCTCCTCGGCGAGGGACTCATCGAAAATGCCTGGTATCGCTTGCGGATTGATCCCGCCTCTGGCGGCTTGCTGAGTTGGTATGACAAGGAACTGGGGCGCGAATTGGTCAAGGGTGATGACCCTTGGCGTTTTGGACAGTACGTCTACGAATGGGTCGATCATCCCGATGACCGGCGAGCCATCTTCGCGCTGGATTTTGACCGCGAAGATTTTGGGGTGCGCCATGCCGATACGCCCTTCCGGCGCAGTGGTCCAACGGCAGTCGAGATCATGCCCGCGGGGCGTCTGCACGACCGCGTACAGATCGAGGCGCGTATGCAAGCGAAGGGCGCTCGCTCGCTAAAGGTTCGCTACAGCCTGCCCTTCCACGAAAAGACGCTGCAGCTTGAGATGCTGGTCGACAAGACCTTCAATACCCTAGCGGAGGCCGTCTACATTCCCTTCCCGATCGCGATTGAGCAGCCGTCTTTTCATCTTGATCTCAACGGCGTACCTCTGGAACCGGAACGCGAGCAGTTGCCCGGCTCCTGCCGGGACTGGTATGGTATTCATCGCTGGGCGCAGGTGGGCGACGAGTCGCTTTCGGTGACCCTTGTACCGATTGACTCGCCCCTGATTCAAGTGGGCGGCATCACCACCGGACGCTGGGCGGAGGAATTGGACAGCAGCCGCGCGACGCTGGTGTCCTGGGCATTGCACAATCACTGGGATACCAATTTCAAAGCCAGCCAGGGCGAAGATACCTTGCTGCGCTATCGTCTCACATCGACAACAAAATACGATCCGAGGGCGTCGAGCCGCTTTGCTATGAACAGTACCGTTCCGCCGCTGATCGTGCGTGTGCCGGGCGCCGAACTGGGCGCTAGTGGAACGTTCCTGACCTGCGATCCGCAAGGACAGTGCGAGATTCAACTCAAAGTCGCGGCCGATGGACGAGGCTTGATCCTTCATGCCTATAACCTAGGTATGGATGAGGTAGCGCAAACGCTGACCTTCCCGCTGCAAAACATCGCTGAGGCATGGCAAACTACGCCAATTGAAGTCGACCAAGAAGCGCTCCCCATTCGCGACAAGTCGATAACGCTGACTGTGCCTTCACGATCCGTCTCTTGCGCGCGCGTCCTCTTTAAGTGATTGGAAAACTGTTAGCACTGCTGTGGAACGACCAACCAGGAGGAGAGAAGTGACAGACATGCTAGAAGGCAAAACGGCATTGGTAACCGGCGCGGCCGGTGATTTGGGCAGTGCTATGGCGCGGCATTTGGCGGCGAATGGCGCGTATGTCGTCCTGTGGGATATCAAGTCCGCCGACGAAGCTCAATCGGCGCTGGACCAAACCAGGCTTCATAACGGGCACGCGGCCTATCAGCAGGTGGACGTGCGCGATCGCGCGGCCGTAGATGGCGCCATTGCCGCGTTGCCCGCCCTCGATATCGTCTGTTCCAACGCCGGCATCGTCGATGCCCAGCCCTTCCTGGAAGTGACGCAAGACAACTGGCAAAATCACCTCGATATCAACCTGACCGGCTGCTTCAACGTCTGTCAGGCCGCCGCGCGGAAAATGGTCGCCGCCGGAAGCGCCGGACGCATCATCCTGACGTCGAGCTGGGTTGGCAGCATCCCCTGGCCCGAAATCACACCCTATGCCGTCAGCAAAGCCGGGGTCAATATGCTGGTCAAGCAGATGGCGCGGGAACTGGCTGGGCACCGGATTCTGGTCAATGCCGTCGCGCCGGGGATCGTGGCGGCGGGACTGGCCGGGCGTCAACTGCGCGAAGAACCGCAATACGCCGCGCGGGTGGCCAAGGTCATTCCGCTGGTTGAGCCGGGCAGTCCCGAAGAAATCGCCGAGGCGGTGGTTTATCTGGCCGGTCCGCAGACGGCCTACATGACCGGCAGTATCTTAACGCTGGACGGAGGCTGTTCGCTATTTCAGTTTGACGCCTGATTTTTTTCGCCCGGATCCCTCGCTGGCCAGGGCTTGGTGTCCTTCGTGTCTCTTATTTGATGAACCGCGATCTGCGGTAGCCGAGCAAGTTTATTATTCTGTGTTAGCGCGGTAGCCCAAATTCGCCGGTTACGCGCCTAGCGGCTGTGGTGAGATCTGTCAAGCGATCAGAACGCGCAGGACTTGACTGTGCAGGGGACCGTTGGTGGCGATGACCCCATTGCCGGAAAGCGGCGGCCCGCCGTTCCAGGAGGTGATCTTGCCGCCGGCGCCCTCCATAATCGGGATCAAGGCGACGATGTCCCAAAGATGCATGATCGGATCCAGCATGATATCGGCATAACCGGTCGCCAGGAGGAAATAACCGTGACAGTCGCCCCAGGTGCGATTGTACTTGGTTCTGCCCAGCAACTGTTGAAAAGCGATGCCGTTCTGGTGTTGGCCGACGTGGATAAAGTCGGTATAGAGCATGACGGCTTCGCGCAGTTCCCGCGTCGGTCGTACCCGGACAATCTCGTCATTCAGGCGCGCTTCGTCGCCTGTGCCGATCAACAGATGCGAGGTCAAAGGATGATGTATGGCGCCGACGATCGGGTTCCCGTCTTTCATCAAGCCGATCAAGGTGCCGAACAAAAATGTGCCGCTGACGAAGGACCTGGTTCCGTCGATGGGATCGAGCACCCATTGGTACTCGGCATCCTCGTTGTGATTCCCAAATTCCTCGCCGATGATGCCGTGAGCCGGATATTCTTTCATGATCATCTCGCGCATGATCTCTTCGGCTTGTTTGTCGGCGATGGTCACCGGAGATTCGTCCGATTTAGTTTCCACAGCGATGTCGCTGCGAAAATAACGCATGATGATATCGCCGCTGGCGCCCGCGAGCTCTTTGCTGAAGTCCACAAACTCTTGCATGATATCTTACTCCGTGAGTGTGCCTTTGGTGCTGGGAACGCCCTGCCGCCCCGGATCGAGCGTCACGGCTTGGCGTAAAGCCCGTCCAAAAGCTTTGAAAAGCGCTTCCGCCTTGTGGTGATCGTTACGCCCGTAAAGGACTTCGGCATGCAAGTTCATCTTGGCGTGTACCGCGATGGTTTCCAGCGTATGAGCGACCAGGTCGGTCGGCATCTTCCCCATGAGAGGCGTGCTGAAATCGGCATTGATGACGGCATAGGGGCGTCCGCTCAAATCGACAACGACACGCGCCAAAGCCTCGTCCATCGGCACGTAGGCGCTGCCCATGCGCCGAATGCCGGTTCGCGAAGTCAATGCCTCGTCGATCGCCCGTCCCAGGCAGATTGCGATGTCCTCGACGCAATGGTGGCTGTCGATATGCAAGTCGCCCGTTGCGCTGATATGCAAATCGAAAACGCCATGCAAGGCAATGTGGTGCAGCATATGGTCGTAAAAGCCGATGCCGGTGTCGATCTCGGCAACCCCGCTGCCATCGAGGTTGAGCGCCAACTGGATCTGCGTTTCTTTTGTATTGCGCTCGATGCTTGCTTTTCGTTCGTTCATAGGCGCAATCCTCGCGGGATGAGTGACCTGGGAGTCATGAGCGCGAGCAATTTGTGACCATGTGAACGGCTCTCGTCCCCATTTCGCGCGCTTGCAGCAAAGATTAACACAAAGCTGAATAGAGAAAAGGGTACAAAGCCATGAGCGCCCGGCAGTGGAACGAGCCGCCGCGCCTATGATATCGTGAGTTGCGTCAAAAGCTGCAGCAGGCGGTCGACCTGCTGCGGCGTGCCCGCGCTGATGCGAATATGGTCTTCCAGGCGCGGCTTGTTGTAATAGCGCACGATGATGCCGGCCCCTGCCAGACGATCGCGGAACTCTTCAGCGGACATGCCGATGACGCGATTCAGCACGAAGTTGGACTGGCTCGGATACGGCGACAGCATCGGCAATTCGGCGAAGGCGATTTCCATGCGAGTACGCTCTTTGACCAGTGTTTCGACCCGCGTCATCAAGAAGTCGACGTCTTGCAGCGAAACTTGGGCGGCGATATCGGCTGCCAAGTTGACATTATAGGGCTGCTTGATCTTCCAAAGCTGCGGCATGAGCTCGCTCGGGAAGACGCCATAGCCGACGCGCAAGCCCGCCAGTCCCGCCCACTTGCTCATGGTCCGCAAGACGATGAGATTGGCTTCGTCACCGGCGCGGGTGACCAAACTTTCCCTCTCAGCGAACTCGATATAAGCTTCGTCGACCACGACGGTCAAAGGCAACTCGAGCAGGCGGTCAATGTCACCGGCCTCGATCATGTCCCCGCTGGGATTGTTGGGCGAGCAGAGGAAGAGCAGTTTGGCGCGGTGCCGCCGCGCGGCAGCTTCGATCGCATCCACATCGAGCGAGAAATCCTCGCGGCGATAAACATCGACGACCCGACCGTGATAGAGCGGCGCGTCAAAGCCGTACATGGCGAAGGTCGGCGGCGTATTGATGACGACATCGCCCGGCTCGATGAAGAGCTGCAAGATGATCTCGATCAGTTCATCAGCGCCGGCGCCGCAAAGAATCCGCTCCATGGGAACGCCGATGTATGCCGCCAACAACTCGCGCAGACGACCCGATTCGGGATCGGGATAAACATTCATATGCTGCAGATTCGCCAGCGCTTCCTTGACCCGCGGCGACGGACCAAAGGGGTTCTCGTTGGCGTCCAGCTTGATTAAGTCGCGGACGTCCATGCCCAGTCGCTCGGCAAAAACATCGAGTGATGTGGTCGGCGTATATGCGCTCATGGACTCGACATCGCGGCGGATGCGTACTTTTTCGCTCATGGCGCGTCCATCTCTCGCCGGAGCTTTGCCGCCGCTGCATGTGCTGTCAGTCCTTCGGCCTTTGCCAGGTTCTCGGCCGATCGACCAAGCGCCAGCGCGCTGGATTTATCGAGCGCGATCAGACTGGTCACTTTGACGAAGTGCAGCAGATTCAAGGGCGAGGCGAAACGAGCCGTGCCGCCAGTTGGCATGACATGACTAGGCCCGGCAACATAGTCCCCCAGCACTTCGTATGAGTGTTCGCCGAGAAAGACGCCGCCCGCGTTACGCACTTTGCCGATCCAGGACCAGGGATCGTCGACGAGCAGACAAAGATGCTCGGCGGCATAGTCATTCGCCAGTTCAAATGCCTCGTCCAGATCGGCGGTGACGACGGCGCCGCTGCGGTTGCGCATCGCCCCAAAGACGATATCTTGTCTTTCCAGCGCCGCAACCTGTTTTGAAATCTCTTTCCGTACCGCCTTGGCCAAGGCCAGGCTCGGTGTCAACAAAATCGCCGAAGCCAGCTCATCGTGTTCTGCCTGCGCCAAGAGATCCGCCGCCGCCAGCCTAGGATCAGCGCCTTCATCAGCGATGACCAGCGTCTCGGTCGGTCCCAGCAAGCCATCAATGCCGACATCGCCGTAGACTTGCTGCTTGGCAAGCGTGACAAAGAGGTTGCCCGCGCCGACGATCGTGGCAACGCGCGGGACTGTCTCGCTGCCATAAGCCATGGCGGCGATCGCTTGAGCGCCGCCGATACGGTAGAGCTTCTCCACACCGGCGATTGCCGCCGCCGCCAGGATCGCCGGATGGATGTCGCCCGCGCCGCTGCCGGGCGGCGTACAGACGACGATCTCCGGCACCCCTGCTACCTGGGCGGGGATGACGCTCATCAGCAGCGAAGATGGCAACGGCGCCGTTCCGCCAGGCACGTACACACCGACCGAATCGACCGGCCGGATCAGTTGGCCCAGCGACCCCTCTTCCCCGGCATCAATCCAACTGCCGATCGGCTGCTTCTCGTGAAAGCTTCGTATCCGTTCTGCGGCCTGTGTCAGCGCGCTGCGCAGTTCCGGCGCGATCGCGCGCAGGGCCTCATTCATTTCGTCCGGCGACACCTCCAGACGATCGGGGCTGATGTTGTCGATCTTGCGGTTCCACTCGCTGATTGCCCCATCGCCACGCTCGCGGACGCCCCGAATAATGCGGCGAACCGCTTCCTCGGGCATGATCCGCTCGCCAAAGATCGAGACCGAGCGCTCAATGAGCGCCTCGGGCACGTCGGTGTCGCGCAGAGAATGCCGTTTCAGGATGCTGCGCTTTGCCGCCCCCACATCGGTGAAGATACGCCAGGTAGCGTCGCCGCTCATGAAAGTTCCTTTGTTTGAGAACGCGAATGAAGGACGATTTTATCAGGTCGGTCGGGATTCTCAACGGCTAAGCAGGACGCCGGCAGGGCAGTCGCGTCAGAAGCATTATGAGCCGTTCGCCAAGAAAATTACGAAAATGAATGGGCGACACTGTGGTCGCCCATCTACATGACTAAATTTTGGAAATTAGTGTGTAAAGCGCCAAGATAGGGTCTAGCTCTACCAAGTTATAGTCTTGCTTGGAGTATCGGACCGAATACCGAGAAACATCTTCGCAAGCGACGTTTTCTGGTTTGTCATCTATATGCAAAACCAGCTTCTGCGTCCGACCACTTGGCGCTAGGACTTACCCTGATTCATCGTCAAAGACTTTTTGATAGTCTTGTCTGAGGTTGCGAACCTCGGCAAGTAGTTCACTATAGTGATTGCTATAGTAAGTTTCTAGCTCTGTCATGTGGTCAGTAAACCGCTTGTCCATCTTTTGCTCAAAAGCGATAAATCGAGAATCCAACCCACGCATCACGGCAGACGTAACTGCCTGAGCTATACGGTTTTCATCTAATGAGAGATTGGGTGATTGCATCGGCTTTACTCTCCGCTTTGGACTTCCTCATTGATGCAAGGCAGGACATTACTTGCATGTATCCTAGCACATATGTATTAGAGAATCAAGCGGTATCCGCATTTTTTGCATGACTAACTTGGAATTGCCAAGGCGTCCGAATGACGGTGCTTGCGCTATAATCGCAGGTGTTGGGCTGGACAATGGAATAGCGGTGGCAGCGTGGATGCATACGCGGGTCTGAAGTTGTATTACGGCGATATCCACAACCACTGCGCCTTGAGTTACGGCAAAGGCACGCTGGCGGAGGCCCTGCACAATGCCCGCTTGCAACTGGATTTCGTCAGTGTCACATTGCACGGGCACTGGGACGATATGCCCAGGGGCGATCCGCGCCTCGACTATCTGGTCGATTATCATCAACGCGGTTTCGAACGCGCCGGCGCCGCTTGGAGCGATTATCTCAGGGCGATGGAAGCGGCGAACAGCGACGGCCAGTTCGTCGCCTTCCCCAGCTTCGAATGGCATTCAATGCGCTATGGCGATCACTGCGTCTATTTCCGTGATATTGCCACGCCGGAGATCTTTCACGCCGCGCATCTCGAAGAGTTGCGCGCGCGCCTGCGGCGGCATCCACATCCCAGCCTGCTGATCCCCCATCATATCGGATACAGGCAGGGCTTCCGCGGCATCAATTGGAGCAGCTTCAGTAGCGAGCTGTCTCCGGTCGTGGAAATCATGTCCTTCCACGGCGCATCGGAATCGACTGATGCGGAGCCAGCCTATCTGCATGCCATGGGTCCGCGTGACCAAAGAAGCACCGTACAGTACGGACTTGAACTCGGGCACATATTCGGCTTCATCGGATCGACCGACGATCACAGCGCGCACCCGGGAAACTATGGTTATGGGCTGGCGGCGGTATGGGCGGAGGACCTAAGTCGCGAAGCCATTTGGGAGGCCATCTGTCGCCGGCGAACCTATGCCCTCACCGGGGACCGCATCGGGCTGCAATTCGCGCTCAACGGCTCGCCCATGGGCACGGTCTTGCCTTACAGCTATGAACGCAAGATCGAGGTAGCGGTAGACGCCTCCTCAACGATAGACACGATTGATATCCTGCGCAACAACCGCGTAATTCATCGGGAAGCGATCTCGCCCGGAATCTATGACGGAACCGGTCCATGCAAGCTGCGGCTGGAATTGGGCTGGGGTGAGCTCGAGTCATTGACCGATTGGGACCTGGAACTGTCTGTAGAAGGCGGCGAACTACTGGAAGTCGAGCCGCATCTGCGCGGCAAGGATATCGCCATGCCAGACCTCGAAGACGGCGATTCTTGCGTTTGGAGTCATCTCTTTGTCAAAGAGGATGGTACGCTGAGGCTACTTACACGCAGTCCTCGCAATGCCACCGTGCGCAGCGCGGCCATGCAAGCTGTGACCCTGCATATTGACGGTGGATTAAACGCGGAAATACATGCTAGAATCAACGGCGTTTCCGTGGCGCTCCCGCTGGCGAAATTGACGCGTGGAGGGCGGTCGTTCCATACTGGCAGCTTTGTTGCGCCCGCTTTTGTTTTTCATCAGGCAGTGCCGCGACAAGACTGCCAGCGACTGGTCGCCCTGGCGCATGAGTCGGACGGGACCTCCCGCGACTGGTATTATGCGCGTGTGCGCCAGCGCAACGGTCAGTGGGCTTGGAGTTCGCCGATCTGGGTTGATCGCGCTGCCCTATGATAGTGGAAGGCGCTCCCTCGGTTTTCATCCGAATGGAGATGTTCATCGTTAAATAACAAAGTAGAAAGGATGACAGCGCTGGAAGGCCTTCATTTTCGTCCGATTTGACGCTTTCAATGAAAGGAACTAGCAATGCGTAAACTCATTCTGCTCCTGTTCGTGTTTGTTCTTGCCATTCCGGCTGGTGTGGCATTGGCGGACATGCACGACTTCGACTGTGGGACCGACGAAGAAGTGACCATTAAGTTCTTCGGCGACCCAGTCGGCAGTCATCCCGTTGGAGAAGACAACATCATCTCCGCTTTTAAAGAAGTCTGCCCCAATATCACGGTCGAGCGTAACGAAGGCGCCGCCAACGTCACCGACCTGATCGCCTTCTACCTCACCGCTTTCGAGGCGGAAAGCAGCGACCTTGATGTCATTCGCGTGGATGTCATTTGGCCCGGCCAGCTGGCGGAGCACCTGATCGACTTGAGCGAGATCGCGCCGCAATCCCATATTGACGCCCAATTGCCGGCGCTGATCCAAAACGATACGGTTGACGGCCGCTTGGTGGCTCTGCCGATGCGAATCGGTTTCGGCATGCTCTACTATCGCACTGACTTGCTGGAGAAATACGGCTACGACGCCCCGCCCGCCACCTGGGACGAGTTGGAAGAAATGGCTGCAGCAATCCAAGCCGGCGAACGCGCCGAAGGCAACGATGAATTCTGGGGATTTGTCTGGCAAGGCAATGCCTACGAAGGCTTGACCTGCGACGCCCTGGAATGGCACGTCTCCGCCACTGGCGAGAACTTCCTGCAGAGCGACGGCACCATCAGCGCCCTCAGCGACGCTGCTGTCGAAATGTATGAACAAGCCGCCAGCTGGGTCGGCACGATCAGCCCGCCTGGCGTCGTCGGCTATCAGGAAGAAGATTCCCGCGCCGTCTGGCATGCCGGCAACGCCGCTTTCATGCGCAACTGGCCCTATGCCTATGTTCTCAGCGGACAAAGCGAAGACATCCCCGGCTTTGATGTGGCGCCCCTGCCCGCTGGTGATTCCGGCCATGGCGCCTCCACCCTCGGCGGCTGGCATATCGGCGTCTCCAAATATTCCGATAATCCGGAAGCGGCGTCAGCTTTCGCCATCTTCTTCACCAGCGTCGCCAGCCAAAAGGGCTACGCCCTTGATACCACGTCGCCACCGGCTGCCCTCGAGCTTTATGCCGATCCCGATGTTCAGGCGGCTATGCCTTTCGCCAGCCCCGACCTGGTCGAAATCACCTCCGCGCGGCCTTCGACTTTCTCGAAGGATCGCTATAACGCCGTATCCACGCTCTACTTCAACGCCATCCATTCCATTCTCACTGGGGAAGAAGACGCTGAGGTAGCGCTGGAACTGCTCGAATTGGATTTGGCCGATCTCTTGGGTCAATAAGGCTAGCTTGAGTCTATTCCGCGAGGGTCCCGTAGCTACGGGACCCTCCCTTCCCTTCAGCGTTTATTGGAATTGCAATGCGCTACGCTGCAGATCCCGCTCGGAACAAATTACAGATTTCTGCTGTCAGCGTCATCATGATCGTGATTGGCGCGCTGGCAATCATTTTTTTTATTCTGACAGTCGCCAACGATGAAGCCATTCAACTGGCATTGAATTGGACGCCATCGGAGGAAGACCCGCAAGCGCCGTCAGTCTTGCTCATTTATCTTGAACGCTTTGGCATCATCGTCTCGGCGCTCTTCGTGTTTTTGGGCGCCGCCTTCATGGCGATCGGTCTGCGGCTGCGGGGCGGTAATATCCGCATCGCCTATTGGGCGCGCATTGCAATCTTGTGGCTGGCCATGGGACTTGTCGCCTATATCGCGCTCACCGTCTTCAACTTCGTCAACAGCGCCGCGATGGACCGGGAAGCGGTTGATCTGGCTGGCATGAGCGCTGCCGTCGCGCCGGCAGCTATTGTCGCGCTCATCGCTTTCGCGCTCTGGTATTGGTTCAATAAGAACATAGACCGTCTGTTCAGCGGCGATGACTCCCTGCTCGGCCGCGAAACGCGCCTGGCCTGGAACATGCTCATCCCCACGCTGACCATTTTCGTCCTGGTCGCCGCGCGCCCGCTCGAGCAAACTTTCATCCGCAGCTTGACCGACAAGCGCTTCGCCGGCAGCGAGGTCCCGCAATTCGTCGGCTTGGAGAATTATCTCAACCTGCTGACCTTCCGCATTGATACCGTAGCTTGCAAGAAGAGCGTCACTGACGGTCCTTGCGATACCCGGGCCAATGGCAGCATTCGCTGGGAATCGATCGACCGCGAATTGCTCCGCGCCGGCTATCGGACCATTGTCAACATACCCGTCGGCGGCGATCAATCGGCGGCGGTCAGCGGCCTGGACGACGACTTCATCGAGGCAATTATCACAACCGTCATCTTCACTGTCATTTCCGTCGCGCTGGAATTGCTCATCGGCCTATTCATGGCGGTGATCGTCAATTCCAAGTTCCGCGGACGCGGCGCTATGCGCGCCGTCATGCTAGTGCCCTGGGCGATCCCGACGGTGATCTCGGCGCGCCTCTGGGAGCTGATGCTCAAAGACACCAGCGCCGGCATCTTCAACAAGATTCTGCTGGACCTGAACGCCATTGAAGCGCCCCTGGCCTGGCTCTCCGATCCATCATTGCAGATTCCCACCGCCATCATCGTGGATGTCTGGAAGACGGCGCCCTTCATGGCGCTGCTCCTCCTCGCCGGCTTGCAAGTGATACCGGGCGACCTCTACGAAGCCGCTTCGGTCGACGGCGCCAATCCGATACGCCGCTTTTTCTCGATCACGCTGCCCCTCTTGCGTCCCGCCATCGCCATCGCCCTCATCTTTCGCACGCTGGACGCCTTGCGCGTCTTCGACCTCTTCAATGTGCTATTCGGACGGCAGCAGCTTTCTATGGCGACATACAACTTCGAAACGCTTGTCAGCAATCAGCAGGATGGCTATGCATCAGCTATCAGCGTGATTATTTTCATCTTCATCTCGGTCTTCGCCTTCATTTACGTGCGCCTGCTGAATGTGGAGTCCTGATATGGTTCAGAAAACTCCAAGCGTCAACAGGATCTTCGGCATGACGCCTAAAGAATTAAAAGGACGCCTGCAACAGGCGCTGCTCTACGCCCTGGTGATCGTCGTCGCGGTTTATGCCCTCTTCCCTTTCTATTGGGCATTTGCCACCTCCTTCAAAACCGAGAACGAGATGTTCCAAACCGCCAGTTACCTGCCGCGGAATCCCACCTTGCAGAACTACCAATACGTCTTTCGAGGCGGCTCCTTCCTGCTCGCGCTGCGCAATTCAGCGCTCGTCTCGTCGGCGGCATCGATATTCGCTTTGGTCGCGGGCTCCTTCGCCGCCTATGCCCTGGGCCGGCTGCGCTTCCGCGGGCGCGTCGTCCTGCTCTACGTCGTCCTCTCCATGACCATGTTCCCGGCCATCTCGATCTTGTCGGGCTTGTATACCATCGTTCGCCAGCTAGGTTTCTTCGGCACCGGCTTGTCCCTGCTGGTTACCTATCCCGTTTTTACCTTGCCTTTTACCGTCTGGGTCTTGACCAGCTTCTTCAAGGGCTTGCCCGCCGAGATCGAACAAGCGGCCACGGTCGATGGCTGCACGCCCTTCCAGACCTTCCGCCTCATCTTGCTGCCGCTGACCGCCCCTGCCCTCGTCACTACCGGCTTGCTGGCTTTTGTACAATCCTGGAATGAATACTTGTTCGCTCTTAACTTCACTGCCACGAATCCTTCTGCGCAAACCGTGCCAGTGGCGCTCGCCTTATTCTCGGGCGAATTCTCCGAGCAAGAACCCATCGCCGAGATCATGGCGGCGGCCATGGTCGTCACCATTCCCTTGGTCGCGCTAGTCTTGATTTTCCAAAACCGCATCGTGGAAGGCTTGACGGCGGGGGCTGTCAAGGGATAGGCGCCTCAGCCCCATCCTCGGCTCCAGGACTTTCCCGACTCGTCCGAAAGGCGCGCTAGGGATAGAGCGTTTCCGCGCCGCGGCTGGCGCCCGTGACCGTGATGATCGACTCGTTCCCCGTGGCATCTTGATAGCAGTCGCCGACGCGCGCCACAAATTGCTCAACTTGGTCGGCTTTCACCAAAGCCACGGCGCAACCGCCGAAGCCGGCCCCGGTCATACGCGCGCCGTAGCAAGCCGCGTCGGCATTGGCGCAGGCCACGATGGCGTCCAGCGCCGGGCTGGATACCTCGAAGTCGTCGCGCAAGCTGAAATGGCTGGCGATCATCAGATGACCCAGAGTTGCGGCATCCCCGGCGTTCATGGCATCGCGGGCGCGCAGCGTCCGTTCGTTCTCCGTGATGACATGGCGGGCCCGCGCCCGCATCAATGGCTCCAGCTCTTCTTCGCGCTGTGCGAATAATTCGCTATCGACATCGCGCAGGGCTCTGACGCCGAAATGCCGCGCCGCAGCCTCGCATTGCGCGCGCCGTTCGTTGTATGCCGAGTCGACCAAGCCTCGTCGCGTATTCGTATCCAGGATGACCAGGACTGTATCCGGCGGCAGCGGCGCTGAGGTCGCCTCCAGGCTGCGACAGTCGATGAGCAGGGCGCGATCCCGCACGCCGGCGGCGGAGATCATCTGGTCCATGATGCCGCACTTGACGCCCAGCCATTCGTTTTCGGCGGCTTGACAGGCCAGCGCCATGGCTGCGGCATCCCATACAAAACCGGAGACTTCGAAGAATGCGCGCGCCACCACCAGTTCCAAAGCGGCCGATGACGATAGTCCCGAGCCGATGGGCACGTCGCCGCTGACGACGCCCTCCCAGCCCCGCAAGTTATAGCCGCGCTCTTGAAGCGACCATGCCACGCCAACCAGATAGTCGATCCACTCCGTTTCTGTCGGGCTCGGCAGAGCGTCCAGCGCGAACTCGCGCCGATCGTCCATATCGAGTGAAATGGCAAGTACCTTGTTGTCGGCGCGTGGACGCAGGGCGATGAAGGTCGCGCGCTCAATGGCCATGGGGAAGACGAAGCCATCGTTGTAGTCGGTGTGCTCGCCGATGAGGTTGACCCGTCCCGGCGCGCGCACGATGCAGGCCGGAGGTTCGCGGAATTCGGCTTTGAAGGCTTGTCTTACAGTTTTCGAAAGAGACATGATCTGTCCGAACCTAGTTGATGCCAATAGACGAAATTGTAACGCATCAGTCCCTTCTCGGTGAAGTGAAAGTGCCCATTTGGCTTGGGTATACTCGCGTGAATACCCGGCGCCAGAAAGTAGCTGAATTCTGTGGATATTGCGCTCCTTATACACCACAAATCCACAGGTTTTTTTCATTTGATTCTCTGTGCCCTCTGCGCCTCTGTGGCGAAATCAAAGAAATATTTGAAAAATTCCGCAAATCCGCCATAATAGTGCATACAGTCGCAGGTCGTGGCTCGCGGCGTTAGGTCGAGTGAACCTATCGAAAAGTGCCTGGTGTGCTGAACGCATATTAGATAGGAGACACTTCTGATGATTGAATTCATGCTTAACGGACAAGTGACACAGTACGACGGCGACCCCGCCCGCCCACTGATGAACGTCCTGCGCGAGGACCTGGGCATCATCTCTCCCAAAGACGGCTGCGCCCCGCAAGCCGCTTGCGGCTGCTGCGTGGTGCAGGTCGATGACAAAGCATTGCTCTCCTGCGTCACCAAAATGGAAAAGATCGCCGGCAAGTCGGTGACGAC
Organism: Chloroflexota bacterium; assembly: GCA_011525385.1. Taxonomy (GTDB): domain Bacteria; phylum Chloroflexota; class Anaerolineae; order Aggregatilineales; family Phototrophicaceae; genus UBA6055. Next base: position 51,384 of record WTGF01000121.1, read on the forward strand.
CACCGAAGGGTTGGGCGAATATCGACAGAACGTTTTTGCCAACGCCTTTGTGACCGAGGGCGGTGTGCAATGCGGCTTTTGCATCCCTGGCATCGTCATGCAAGCCAACAACCTGATCAACCACAATCCCGATCCGTCGCGCGCCGAGATCGAAAAGGCGCTCACGCCGCACCTCTGCCGCTGCACCGGTTACAAGAAAATTGTCAATGCCATCGAGACGGCCGCCGACGCCATCCGCAACGAAGAAGAAGTGCCGATTCCGGAATGCGACGGGCGCATCGGCTCGCGCCTGCCCAAATATCAGGCGGGCGACCTGGTGCTGGGGCAGCATCGCTATGTCGATGACATCCGCATGGAAGGCCTGCGCATCGGCGCGCTCAAGTTCAGCGATCATCCGCGCGCGGTTGTCAAGTCGATGGACCTGAGCACAGCATTGGCGCATCCGGGCGTCATCCGCATCTTCACCGCCGAGGACGTGCCCGGCGACCGGCATATCGGCTTGATCAAGCAGGACTGGCCGCTGATGATCGGCGTGGGCGAAACCACCCGCTATGTCGGCGATGTGCTGGCGCTGGTGGTCGCGGAAAGCGACGCTATCGCGCGGGAAGCGGTCGAACTGATCGATATCGACTATGAAATCCTGGAAGCGGTCACCGATATGCACGCCGCGCTTGATGCCGAAAGCCCCTCCGTGCATGAAGGCGGCAACGTGCTGTCGCAATCCATCACCAATCGCGGCGATCTGGAAACGGCAATGGCGGAATCGGCATACACGACCACGGGCGTTTACGAGACACAGATGATCGAACACGGCTTCATGGAACCGGAAGCCTGCATCGCTTATCCTACCCCCCCTAAATCTTCCCCGAAGCATCAGGGGGGACATGGAACTTCACTTCAATCTTCCCCCCATCGCTATGGGGGGACCGAGGGGGGTGGAATAGAAGTGCTGTCCCAGGGGCAAGGCGTCTTCGAGGATCGCGTGCAAATTGCCAAGCTGCTCGGCTTGCCGCAAGCCGACGTGAATGTTGTACTGGTCTCCAACGGCGGCGCATTCGGCGGCAAGGAAGACCTCTCGGTACAGGGTCACGCGGCCCTGGCAGCCTATCTCATGGGCGAGCCGGTCAAAGTGCGCCTGACCCGCGACGAATCGATCATCATGCACCCCAAGCGCCATCCGATCTGGATGGAGTACACCATCGGCTGCGACGAAAATGGCATGTTGACCTTCTGCAAGGGACGTTTCGTCGGCGATACCGGCGCTTACGCCTCGGTCGGCATGAAGGTGCTGGAACGCTCGGCGGGCCATGCCACCGGCGCCTACAACTTCCCGGTCACCGATATCGAAAGCACAGCCGTCTATACCAACAACCTGCCCTGCGGCGCCATGCGCGGTTTCGGCGTCAACCAAACCGCCTTCGCCCTGGAAAGCTGCATTGACGACCTCTGTGAACAAGGTGGCTTCGACCGCTGGGAATTCCGCTACAAGAACGCGCTGGACGACGGTGATATGACCGCCACCGGTCAGGTCATCGAGGCGGGCGCCGGCGCCAAAGCCACGCTGGAAGCGGTCAAAAACGAATTCCGCGACGCCAAGTTTGCCGGCATCGCCTGTGGCATCAAAAACACCGGCATCGGCAATGGCATGCCCGACTCGTCCCAGGTCACGGTCAGCGTGGTCGCTAACCCCCATCCTAAATCCCTCTCTCAAGGGGGTGCCAAAGTCGTCATCGATCATGGCTGGACGGAAATGGGACAAGGCGTGCATACTATGGCGGTGCAGGCGCTGGTGACCGAAACCGGCCTTGATCCGGGGCTGGTCGAGGTCCGCGTCGAGACCGAGTCCGAGATGGTCACCGGCATGACCACCGCTTCGCGGGCCACCTCGCTGATCGGCAACGCCATCATCGACGCCTGCCGCGAGTTCAAGGCCGACCTGGAGCAGCACTCCCTGGAGGAACTCGTCGGCAAGCGCTACGTCGGCGCTTTCACGGTGGACTGGACCACCAAGCCCGGCGCCATGGTCGAGAAGGTCTACACCCATTACAGCTACAGCTACGCCACGCAAGTGGTGATTCTGGACGAGGCCGGTCAAGTGGAAAAGATCATCGCCGCGCATGACGCCGGCAAGATCTTCAATCCCACGCTCTTCGAGGGTCAACTAGAAGGCTCAATCCACATGGGCCTGGGATATGCGATCAGCGAGGACTTGCCGATGGAGGACGGCCGACCCAAGAGCACCATGCTGCGTAAATGTGGCATCTTGCGCGCTCGGGATATGCCGGAGATGGAAGTGATCGGCGTCGAAGTGCCCGATCCCTACGGACCCTACGGCGCCAAAGGCGTGGGCGAGATCGGCCTGGTGCCGACCGCGGGCGCCGTCGCCAACGCGCTTTACCAGTTCGACGGGGTGCGCCGTCACAAATTGCCCATGAAGCTGCCGCGCAAGCGCCCGCAACGGCGATCCAACGGGCGCAATGGCAGCAATGGAAGTAACGGCGCTAAGCGCTGACAATGCAAAACGATTTCACGGGCGACTCATCGGGTCGCCCTCCCACACTTTCGCCAGTGTGTATATTTGGTCGCCTCTTCAACAGAGATTTCTGTTATGGTTGCCGATATACATGTCGTCGGCATTCGTCAGAATTGCCTTGCTCGTATGATCCTGCGGTGGCGAATGCAATCGAAAAACAGATACATCACGAGGGAACAAATGTCAAAAATATGACTGACATTGGTAGTTACAGACATCTAAACTCAGTTTCTACACATTTACCAAATGTTGCATCTATGCAACTGTTTAGGTTACTATAATGTGCCTCATACGTTTGTAGTATATGATGCAGTAAACTCGGGAGCGGAAATATAGTAATCGCTGCAAAGAGTTGAAAACATGAAAATCAATACCGTGCTAGTAGCAGATTACGCCATGGTTGATCCTTCAGATGGTAAGTTGGACATACTCGGTGTATTTCGACGGATTACCGCGGATTATTTTCCCGTCACGTTACGTCGGATCTGTTTTGTTGTAATTGTTCAACTAGATCCGGATGAGACGACCGACTCCTATCGTTTCGAAGCGTTCATGGAGGATGCAGAGGGCGAGACTGTCACCACTCTTGAAGCCACATATGAATTCCCAGAAAGTACAGCAAGTCTGCCTGAACCACATGGCGTAATCTATGAGTTCACCGAACCAACATTTGATGTCCCAGGAGAATACCGGTTCGGCGTACGGTTGAATGACGGTGAGATTACAGAATCAGTAGTAATTGAAGTTGTACAACGTGAGAAGTAAATGCCCGGGAAGGCTGATAAGAAACTGGAACAGATGCGCCAGCATCCTCGTAACTGGGCGAGACGCGATGTTGTAAGAGTACTGCGGTGGAAAGGATTCATTGAGGACACGGAACGCGGACGCGGGAGTCATGTCATGTTTTATCACAAAGAATTCGAGGATTTGGATCTGTTTTTGCCGTCTGATGACCCAGTAGCGATTTATGTAGTAAAACAGTTGCTTGCATTAGCTGAAGAATTACGTAAGAGAGGAGCTTAGACATGGATCAGGCACTGCTCAAAAAGGCTAAAGTTTTGGCAGCGCGCGGTTATCAAGTTCAAGTTCAGAAGGAAGACGGTGAAGACGGTAGACCAGTATGGGTTGCCTATGTACCCGAAATGCCGTCGTGCGTAGCATTGGGGGATTCAACGAAAAGTGCAAAAGAAGCTCTGAAGATTGTAAGAGAAGATTACATCTATTTCCGACTCAAGCGAGGCGCATCTGTGCCAGAGCCGAAGCCCGTGCCGCGTGATGCTACAATAAAGGTTGAGATTTATGAACGTCCTCGGCGGACGACATCGACCCAGGCGACTGATGCAGTTGGTAGTAGGTTGTGGTCGAACCAATCGAATGCTATTACTAGCCAGCCTGCGGCGGCTTTGACTAGCAAAACTATGAATCAGCGAACGCGTTGACTTGGCTTATCTACTACGCAGGGCTTTGGCGACCCGCGTCTCGGATATGTTAATTGACTTTCCGTCAACTCGGAAAGATATCACCCACCCGCAACTCGAAGCCAGGCAACACATCCTCTCCGGACAGCGCATCCTCCTCGTAAAGCGTCTTGGCGCCGCTTGAGGTATGCGCCACGACCGAGCAATTCTCGGGATATACAACCCAGATGAGAAGCGTGCCCGCGTTCAGAAGCTGCGTCACTTTCAAATGTGTGTCGCTCGTCTTGTTATTGGGCGAAATGACCTCGACGGCAAGATCGGGACCCGTCTCGTACCAGGTGTAGTCCGGCGGCGTCGGCAATCGCTCGTTGTTGACGAAAGCGATGTCTAAACCCCGAACGGTGTCGCGACCATAAGCATTGCGTTCAAGCACAAAGCCGGTGTCGCCGACAACGACCGCGCCCAGTTCACGCGCGTCCACGAAGTTGGCGATTTTGAGAGCCAGGCGCATCGTAACCAAGCCGTGTATCCATGTAGGCTTTGACATCTCGACGAGTTCCCCTTCCACGAGTTCCAGGACGTGATCTTGATATTGTGGCTGTTCCACCATCTCGAGAAAGCGATCAGCCGTGATGTACTGCTGTTGAACGACCATTTTACGCACGAACCTTTCAGCAACCTTGCTGGCGCATCAATTGTACCAGTTGACCATGCCAATACAAAACGCGGGAAACGCACCTCATCCCGGGCGGCGCATGACCGTTGGGAGAGTCATCGTTGTCACTTGCTTCACAGCGCCCGGATCTTATGGAACAAGTCACGGAAGATGGGATCGCGATGGACGAAATTGGCGACCCGCGCCAGATGCCGCGACTGATCGACGCTCCAGGTGACCTGGTCGGTAAGCACGGGACTATGTACGAGATTGCTCGGCGCCCAGTCGCTGTTGAGCAGCCAGGCTATGGTCGAGATGTCCCATATCACGCTAGAGGCCCCAAAAGAATCGGGGCGATATTCTTTGAATATCTGGCAAAGGTAATCGCCAACCGGATTGGTCCCGCCGATGGTCGCTTGCAGTTCTGGCAGCGTGGTCAGCAGGTGAGAGGTCACGCCCATGCAGGGCACGATCACAAAGGGCACGCCGCTGTCGAGCGCAACCTGCGCTGCCGGCACATCCTGCGCCAGATTGAACTCGCGCGTATGAGGCCAGTTCAAATGATGCCCGCCCAGCCAGACCACCACGATATGATTGATGATCTCCGGTTCCAGCAGCAGCGCGGAAGCCACGTTAGTGATTGCGCCGATGGCGACGACGTAGAGCGGGTCGTCGGCCGGGCTGGCAAGCGCCTTGTCGATGAGATCGCGGACGGCGGCGTTGTCTTGCGGCTGGCGGGCTGCGCCGACGTACTCGGTAGAGCCGCGGAAGGCAAAGCCGTCGGCAGCGACGCCGAGGAAGTCCAGCAGGCGCAGGATCTCGTCGTAGCTTTTTTCCATGCCATCGCCGGGACCGCTGGAGCGGTTGTTGTGAAAGGGCGCGGCATAAATCGCCTCGACAGAGAGCCGCTCCGGCGAGAGCAGCGCATATACAAGCGCGAACTGGTCATCAATCTCGTTATAAGTATCAGTATCGAGCACCATGCGTACCTTGCGTTCAGGGTGCTGCAAGCGGCGAATGCGGAATTCTTCACTCAGTATTGGGAAAGACATCGAAAGTTCCTAACTCGTTTCAGGAGACGTAAAACGGGCGGGCCATGAACCCGCCCGTCAGTCCGAACGATTATAGCGCCTTTATGGCGCCAGGGACAAAATCAGGGCGTCGTCCCGTATTCAATATAGCTCGTGCCGTGCGTCTGATAGAGCGGCGGATAAACCACGGCGGCGTCGAGCGCGTCTTGCCCCTGCTCGAAGTATTGCATGACGGCCACGATCGGATCGGGCCATTGGTGCCACATATACGTGGGCGTACCCTCGGGCAATTCAGGATTGTGGCTGCCATACTCGAAGTAGTAGCGCCCTTGCGAGAATTCGACATCAATCGTTTCCAGCACAGCTACGATCGCGTCCGGATCGGTGAAAGTATCGGCCAGGCCCATCGCATGCGCCATCAGGCGGACGCTATCATAGGGCTCCATCACAAAGCTTGGCGCGACGCCGCCAAAAGCTTCAGCATATCTCGCGTTCAGCTCGTTGGCCAAATCACCAAACTGCACAGGCGTGATACCGACGCGATCAAAGACGCAGTAATTGCCGTCGGGTACATTGTCCCAGAATTGCTCGGAATCGACAGCGATGTAACCGGCGATACAGATGGTGTCTTCCGTGGGGGCGACCCCAAGCTCCGCCATCTGCTGTACGAGGTTGAAGGAGGTTTCGCCCGTGACCAGCAGTCGAATGACATCGGGAGGTTCGGGCCGGGCAAGGATACGGCCGAGTATGGGAACAAAGTCTTCGGTCCCCAATTCCACATCATACTGCTCGACGGTGAAACCGGCCGGCTCCAGGCGCGCTCTCAAGTCTGCGGCGGCCGGACGACCGTAATCCGTATTCTCGGCGATCAAGACAGCATCGTCATGGCCCAGAGAGATCAGCCACTCGGCGATGATAGCGCCGACCATGGCATTGGCCGGCGATATCCGAAATACATAATCGACGCCGTCGTCAATTCGCGGCGGCCGCCCTTCGAAGTCAATGATCCCGTTGGCAGTGATGTTGTCGTTCCAGGGGCCGGCGAACAGAGTCGGGATGCGATGCTCTTGGGTGATGCGCATGACAGCCAAGGCCACCGCGCTATGGTAACCCCCAACAACCGCGTGAACGCCATCGTCCAAAATCCAGCGCTCGGCCACGGCTTGCCCACGTTCGGATATGCCTTCCGAATCACCCGTGAGAACCTTCACGCGATGATTAACACCGTTGATTGCGACGCCGCAAGCGGCATTGATGTCTGCCTCCGCCTGCTGGTAAGACCAATCAATGACGACGCCGGCCCCGGTCGCGCCCGGCGCCGATAGCGGCGCAATACCGCCGAACTTTATGACCTCATCAGCAAAATCGCAATGTCCGTCGGCGTAAACGCCTCCCATCGGCGCGAGCATGATCAGCAGCGCCGCGCAGATTATCCAAAACAGTTTCTTGAAACTCATTACGTCCTCCTCGTCCCGAAGAATATTTTGATTGTGCTTTCATCTATTGCGATATTACTATCTTAATGGCAGCGATATGAACAAAGCAAGCGAAATAGTAATAGTCAGGGCGGGAAGGCATCCCCCGGGCCAACGTCGCATGTGGCTAGCCGCCAGGTCGGAAGTACGACGTGCCGTGCGTCTGATACCTAGGCGGGTATAAAACCGCCGCGTCCAAGGAGCTTTGACCTTTCTCGAAGTATTGCATGACGGTAATGATGGGGGCGGGCCATTGATGCCACAAGAAGGCTGACGCGCCAGGCGGCAGATCGGGATTATGTCCCCCATAATCAAAGTAATAACGCCCCTGCGCCAGTTCCACATCCGATGTTTCCAGCGCGGCGACAATGGCGTCCGGGTCGGTGAAGCTGCCGGCGCGTTCCATGGCGTTCGCCAACAACAGTACACTGTCATAAGGCTCCATGGCAAAGCTGGGCGCGGTATCATCCCAGGCTTCTTCGTACTTGCGGTTGACTTCGGCCGCCAGTTCGCTGAAGAGGGAGGGGATGACGCCGGTGCGGTTAAAGGCGCAGTAGTTGCCGTCTTCAACATTGCGCCAGAACTGCGTCGATTGCTCGGCATCGTAACCGGCGATGCAGATGGTCTCCGCGCTGGGCGCGATGCCCAATTCCGCCATTTGCTGGTTCAGGTTGAGGCCCGTATCGCCGGTGATGATGATATGGATGGCGTCAGCCCGTTCCGGGCGTAATTCAATTCGGCTGAGAATGGGGATGAAATCTTCCGTCCCCAACTCGATATTATATTGCTCGACGCGCACGCCCGCCGCTTCCAGCCGCGCTTTCTCATCCGCCGCGGCCGGCTGCCCAAAATCGGTGTTTTCCGCCAGGATAATCACATCCTCAACGTCCAGCGAGACAAGCCAGTCGACGATCACCGCCCCCACCATCGTCCAGGCGGGCGAGATACGGAAGATATAATCCACGCCGTCGTTGATGCGCGGCGGCCTGCCTTCAAATTCGACGATGCCGTTGGCGGTGATATTGTCGTTCCAGGGACCGCCCCATACCGTCGGGATGCGGTTTTCCTGCAAGATGCTCATCGCAGCCAGCGCAACCGCGCTGTGAAAGCCGGCGACCGCGCCGTGAATGCCTTCTTCGTATATGAAGCGCTCCGCCAGCGCCTGCCCGCGCTCGGAGATGCCTTCGGTATCCCCGGTGATGACCTCCAGTCGATGATTTGCGCCATTGATATTGATGCCGCAGTCGGCGTTGATGTCCTGCGCAGCCTGCTGCACTGCCCAGTCGATGACGACGCCGGCCACCACGGCCCCCGGCGCGGACAGCGGCGCGAAGGCGCCAAACTTGATCGTCTCCTCCGCGAATTCACAATTGTCCTCTGCGCCTGTCAAACTGAAATTGGTCAGCAGCAGGAATAGCAGCGCGAGCGCCGCCAGTGATTTGCCTGACATTAGACCCCCTTTTATTTTCGGCACGCTGGCGCAGAGGCGCGCCGCTGTAATATCAACATATCACATTGTGCTTGAAAGACAGAGTAGTCGGGCGCAACGCCGCGGCCGCGGCGCTTTCACCCGCTTCGTATGGCTTTAGCCGCCCGGATTAAAATATGATGTGCCGTGCGTCTGATACACGGGCGGGTACACAACCGCCGCGTCCAGGGCGTTTTGATATTGCTCGAAATATTGCATGACCGTCACGACAGGCACGGGCCACTGGTGCCATAAATATGTTGGCGTGCCTTCCGGCAATTCGGGATTGTGGCTACCGTAGTCGAAATAGTAGCGACCCTGCGTCAATATGATATCCGCCCTTTCCAGCGCGCTGACGATGGCATCAGGATCCGTATAGCTACCGGCGCGTTCCATGGCGTCCGCCATCAGCCAGACGCTGTCGTAGGCTTCCATAGCGAAGCTGACCAGCACGTCGCCAAAGTCCTCCCGGTAGCGAAGATCCAGGGATTTGGCCATGTCATTGTATAGACTGGGGATGGTACCGACGCGGTCGAAGGCGCAGAAGTTGCCATCGGGCACGGTGTTCCAGTACTGCTCGGATTGAAAAGCGAGATGGTTGGTGACGCAGATGGTGTCCGCGGTGGGCGCGATACCGAGCTCCGCCATCTGTTGCGTGAGGTTGTACGACGTCTCTCCGCTGACAAGGATGCGTATGGCGTCGGGCAGACGCGGCCGCGCGTAGATGCGGCTGAGAATAGGCACGAAGTCTTCGGTGCCCAGTTCGATCTCCAACTGCTCGACGTGCGCGCCGGCTTTTTCCAGGTGCGCGCGTTCCGCCGCCGCGGCCGGATGACCGTAGTCGGTATTTTCCAGGATCAGGATCACGTCCTCGACGCCCTGCTCGATCAGCCAGTCGGTGACAACCTTGCCGACAATCGAACTCGGTGGCGAGGTACGGAAGACATAGTCGATGCCGTCGTCGAAGCGCGGCGGATCGCCCTCGAAGCCGTCATAGCCAGCAGCGCTAATCAGGTCGTTGCGCGGGTGGGCGTAAATCGTCGGTACACGATATTCTTCCACCATGCCCATCGTCGCCAATCCAACTGCACTATGATAGAAACCGACGATGCCACGTACCTCGTCTTGCAGTATCAGGCGCTCGACCACCAGTTGACCGTATTCAGAGACGCCTTCCGAGTCGGCAGTGACCAGGTCTAGGCGATGATTCGCGCCGTCTATCGCAATCCCGCAGCCGGCATTGATATCGGCCACCGCTTGCTCAAAGCCCCATTTCATGCCGATGCCGCCGGCGACTGAGCCCGGGGCCGACAAAGGCACGACGCCGCCCAGCAGAATTGCGTCGGTGGCGAACTCGCAGTGGCCGTCTGCTTGCGCGACGCTTGCTGGCAGCGAGACTAGCAAAAGTAGATAAATCATCAGCCCCAGGTTCTGAAAGATCGAGTTCATGCCATCCCATCCCAACGCAAGTATCAGCTGCTAATCTGACTATCATACAATGTAAAACTTAGCACAGACTTTCGACGTGTTACAGCATAGATTCGCAGGCGCTAGATGCGGTGATGCACAATCAACAGTTATTCTTGGTCGCCGACATTTAGCGCTTTGATATCCGCATCTGTACGGTTTGATTCCTGCAGAAGGCCCTGGTGATCAGCGTCTATCATGGCCTTCGACTTGCCGCGGTACTGTTCCTCGGGCTCCCCGTCAGCATGCCAAAGGTTTTGCTTGTCCCAAGAGCGGGGCGGGGTCATGATGCGATTGAACAACTGTGAACCAAATAACAAAAACCTATTCGTTGCAGTTTTCGCCAGTTTACTTAAAGACGCGATGAGGCCGGCGCTCGCGGCGCCCTCATCTTCATGCCGCAACTTGTGTTTTCTCCGGGCGCGATGCGATGTGTTCAATGTGTCACGCAACTCCTGCGGCGCATACGTCGGATCCAGACGCCAGCTGATCCGATACAGACACTCAAAGATGAAGGCGAGAATCCAGGCGACGGCGAACATGAACAATCCGCTCTTCGCCATCGCCTCAACGAGTTCCATATCCAGGAACAGGACCGCCGCCGCGCCAGTGAGCATCATCAAGATACCGCAAATTGTGGAAACGAAGCCGAAAACCCAGGCCGACCATCTGCCGCAGATCCTGAATCTGCCCACGCGGACCATTTTATTTCTCAGCGACCGAAGACCCCACAAGAAGATAGCTAATCCGGCGAGGGTCGATCCAAACGCCAATTCGATCACGTCAAATGAGCGCTCTCCAAGTGCTACACCGAAAGTGCTTTGCAGGCACAGCAATCACAGCAGAATCAATGTTGGCGTTGCAAAGCTTACAGGATGTCAAAAATTCACAATAAATATTGTGACGACCCCTTTATTGCCCCAATTCAAACCCTTGTAACATGCTCTTTTATGTCACAGCGATTGCTCATGCCTGCGGATGTCAGAGGCTGTAGATCAAGAGAATCTGGAAATATGTGTACTTATTTTGCTAGATGTGTCCGACTTCGTTCTTTGTTCCTCAAAAAATCCCGTTTTCATTCGGTGAATCTTTCGGGACTTCTTGAGCCGATTCCCACTCTTCGATGATTTTTTCATCCTCAAATCGAAAAATGTGAATGACAGAAAATATATTCTCGGGGTCGAGCGCAACCTTAATGTGGACCGCAACCAAATCACCGTCTTCGAGAACGCGCAGGATCTCGCATTGCTTGTTGGGAAACTGCCGCGCGCTTTCGTCCATTCCTCTGAGGAGCGTCTCGCGGTCGCCCTTGAAGTAGGCGTTGTGATGAATAAAGTCAGGGTGAATATATTTTTCGTAGGCTTCTGGCACTTCGCCTGAGCAAGCCATCTGAAGAAAACTTGTTGCCATGTCCTTTTTGAGCATATTCCTTATCTCTCCTCGTCCGTCGCAGCTTTTGAGTTTAGGTGAGCATAGAGTATAATCCCGAACTGGAAAGATGTAAATCAGGTGCAAGCATGCCTCGCCTCTTCGTCGCCATCGACCTGCCCGAAGACATCAAAGACCAGGTGCTGAGCCTGCGCCAGGATGATCTGCCGCCCGGGCGCTGGCCGCGCCGGGACGCGCTGCACTTGACCCTGCACTTCATCGGCGACGTGCCGGAGGCGGTCGCGCGCGCCTACGGGCGTATTCTGCGTGAGGTCGACGCGCCCGCTTTCGAGTTGCGCATCGCCGGCGTGGGACAATTTCCCATCGAAGCACGGCCGCGCGTCATCTGGGCCGGCGTGGAGAATACCCCGCCGCTACGCGACGTGTACGAAGCGGTCGCGGTGGCCCTGGAGCGTGAGAGATTCCAACGCGAGCGCCGGCGCTTTCACCCACATATCACACTAATGCGCTTCAAGAAACCCTTGCGCCGCGGGCTGGCTTCAACCTGGCTGCGCCAGCACATGGACTTTTTCACCGAGCCATTCCCGGTTACGAAGTTCGCGCTCTACGAAAGTGACTTGAAACCGAGCGGCGCGGTCTACAGGGTGCGCCAGGTCTATAATCTCGAACGCGCTGTCAAATGAATCAGCCCCTGTTTTCCGCCTCGGTCAAGCGATGCACCCCCAGCAAAAGCCCCGCCAAGACAATGACCGCGCCCATCACCACAAATGTCAGGCTCAGGGAGCGCTGCGCCAAAGCGGCATAGACCGGCAAACCGAGCGCCAGGAACATGCTCAGGAACATGCTGATCATTGACAAGACGGTGGCGCGGTTCTTGCTTTCGATCAGCGCGTTCTGATAGGCGGAAAACAGCGGCGCTTTCATATCGTTGACCCCATACATCAAGATGATGACCAAGACCGGCGCGACGGGGCCGGCCACTCCCGCCAAGACCCAATACAGCGCTCCAGGCGCCAGGATCAGCAGCGCTATCGCCCGCGCTTGGCCCAGCCATTCTTCGACCTTGTAAGCGTAGCGCTGCGTCAATGCCGCCAGCAGACTGCCAAGGGACAACGTGATGCCGATGACGAAGGGTGAAACCTCGTTCTGCACCAGATATGGCGGACCGAGGATCGTCACCATGGCGCCGGTAAAGGGCGAGGTGAAAACTACCAGCAGCGCAAGCCAGCGCAAGTGAGGTTGCGTGAGCAGCAAGGAGAGGCCATCGCGAAGCAAGGTCACGCTGCCCGCCTTTTTTCCCGCCGAATCCGTCGTCTCAATTGAAGGCTCGCGCAGCGTTAGACAGACGAACAGGCCAAGCAGGAGCGCAAGAACCGTCAAGACGATGGCCGGAATGAAGTTCTCGACCGCGGCGTCGCCGATTATCAGACCGCCCAGGATAGGGGCTATGACGAAGGCGATCTGCGCGAAACTGTTCACCCGGCCCATGACCCGCTTCATCGCGTCCTCGCGCCCTTTTTCGGGCAAGCTGTCATAGATCATCGCTTCCATCGCGCCAGAGGCAAAGGCGAATCCCGTGCCCGTCAAGAGGGCGATAAACACGTACCATTCGAATCCGCGCGCGAATATGAAGATGAATTCGGCGCTCATCAAGAGAAAAGTGGACGCGAAAATAGACCATTTGCGGCCGACGCGGTCCGCCAGAACGCCGGTGGGCACTTCCATCAGGAATATCGTGCCGATCACAATCGACTCAATCAGGCTGATCTGTACCAAGGTCAATCCGCGACCTAGCAGGAGCAAGGCATAGGCGTGAATGTAAAGATGAAAGCGCTGAAAGAAGTTGATGAGGACTATCTTGTTGATGTTGCTGGCATACATAACGTCGCCGCTACCGATCATTTGTCAACACAAGCAGATCTTACTATGACGAACGCGCACCGCCCGTCTATCTCTTCAGAATAGGGAGATTGGGGAAGGATGATGCTAATATTAACCGTGGGTTGCTATCGTGCTTTTATCGGCATAGAGAATGGGGCTGGCGTTTAGATTTACACAACCAGCCTTTTGAAATGCAGCACACCGTCGGTGTAAAGGGTACATTCGATCTGCCCAACATTGAAAACCGCGGTTTCTTCCAGGGTCCAGCGCCATCCGTTCTGGTGCAGATAACCCAGCAATACTCGCCGACCCATTTCAGACTGAGGCAGATGCGATTTGACACAGAGCCAGCCCTCCTTGTTCGCGCGCCCAGCTTCTTCAATAACCGCGAACAGGTTACCGACAACTCGTTTGGCTTGTGGATGATGCCCCTCAAGTTCCTCGCCTGCAAACTCTTGCTGTCGACAGTCTTCCAAACGCTCGTTCGCCTCTTTGTCGGCAACAACGCCGTATAGCAATTTGATTCCTTCAATAGCTATGTTTTCCATGTCATGCTCCTTTACCGGCTACTAATCAAATCACATCCTCGCGTTTGGAAAACCACCTCTAGAATCGTATACTCTTTCTTAGTTTATCAATTATCACGAAAGGTTGGAAGATGCGCGCAAACCGTGTGCGGAAGCTTTGGCGTGAAGACAGAGCCGCCTTGAACGGCTGGCTGCATATACCCAGCACCTGGTCCGCCGAGGTGATGGCGAATCAAGGTTGGGACAGTCTCACAGTTGATATGCAGCATGGCATGATGGGTATGGAAACGGCGATCCAGATGCTGCAAGCTATCTCGACCACCGATGCAGTGCCTATGGCGCGGGTCAACTGGAATACGCCGGGCGACATCATGAAGCTGCTGGACGCCGGCGCTTATGGCATCGTCTGCCCGATGATCGAAACGCGCGAGGAATGCGAAGCTTTTGTGGGCGCTTGCCGCTATCCCCCGCGTGGCTATCGCAGCCTGGGCCCAACGCGCGCCCGCGTCTATGCCGGCGCCGATTATGCCGAACACGCCGACACTACCGTCATCACATTGGCGATGATCGAGACGCAAAAGGGGTATGACAATCGTGACGAGATCATGAGCGTCGAGGGATTGGACGGCGTCTTCATCGGTATCGGGGACCTGCGCTTGACCATGACTGGTCAGGCTGGCTTGGACTCGTCTGACTCGGTTATCGACGCCGCGCTGGATGAACTTCTGGCGACAGCGCAACGACACGGCGTGGTCGCCGGTGTCTTCGCCGCCGGTCCGGAACACGGTCTTGAATTGATCCGGCGCGGCTACAGAATTGTCAGCGTGATGACCGATACCAATATTCTCGCCAACGCCTCGGCGGATATGGTCAGGGCTGTGCGTGGGGGCATTACATAAACCCGAGCAAGCTCAAACCGCGTCGCCCAGGCAGATCTCCAGATCGCGCGCCGTTTGCAGCCATGGGTGATCCAGCGGCACATTCTTGCGCCTGCCGACGACGTCCCCCAGCGGTACGGCTCGTACTTGATCGCCGCAGACACCAACCAAAATGTTCGATTCGCCCGCGGCGATGAAATTGGACGCGGCCGTGCCCAGGCGCGTCGCCAGCAGACGATCGGCCGGAGACGGCACGCCCCCGCGCTGCACATGACCGAGAATGGTCACGCGCGACTCCAGTCCGGTGCGCTTTTCCAGTTCGTTCGTCAGCAACAGGGTACCGCCGCTGCGTTCTTTTTCCAGTGCCGCGGCTTCCGCTCTTGCCTCGCGGCGCTGCTTCTTCGCCGCTTTGAGCTTGTTCTTGTCATCGGCGCATTTCTTGATTTCGGCTTCGGCTTTTTCGATGCGAGCGCGGGCGTCGTGCATCTTGTTGCCGATCTGCTGCGTCATCGCGCCTTCCGAGACGGCGACGATGCTAAAGCGCTTGCCGCCGCGGCTGCGCGCGCGGATCGACTCGGCGATTACCTCGATGTTGAAGGGAATCTCCGGGATCAGGATCACATCTGCGCCCCCCGCCAATCCAGCGCCCAAGGCCAGCCAGCCGGTATTATGTCCCATGATCTCGCAGACGATGATGCGGTGGTGGCTGTGCGCGGTGGAATGCAAGCGATCGATCGCTTCCGAGGCGATGTTCAAGGCCGTATCAAAACCGAAGGTGACATCGGTGCCGCTGACATCATTGTCGATCGTCTTGGGCAAGCAGACCACATTGATGCCCTCTTGCGCCAGGCGCCAGGCGTTCTTGGCAGTGCCCCCGCCGCCGAGGCAAACCAAGGCCGCCAGATCGTGCTTGCGGTAATTCTCGACCATGACATCCATCATGTTGAGGGTTTTTCCGCCGATGGGCATCTTGTGCGGCTTGTCGCGGCTCGTGCCCAGGATGGTGCCGCCCAAGGTGAGTATCCCGCTCAGCTGCTCCGGACCCAGCCACTCGACGCGGTTCTGCATGAGGCCGCGGAAGCCGTCGCGGAAACCAACCACGCGCATGCCATGCCGTTCAATGGCGACTTTGCCGATACCGCGGATCGCCGCGTTCAAACCCGGGCTGTCTCCACCGGCTGTGAGTACACCAATTGTTTCGCCAATCATAATAACACCTGTATCTAGTTCTCTTTGTCCGCATTATAACATATGGTCGCGGGACTCCCGCAGGGACCCTTACTGCGCCGACGCCATGAGGCTTTCGCTTCCCGAATGTGGTATGATATCGGCACAAAAGTCGGCAGCGCGAGGCAGCGATGATTCTGCGACAGCGGACATACGACATGGACGACCTTTGGGAACTCTCCCATCGAGATGTCATGGACCCAAAACATTATGAACTGATTGACGGAGAGTTAATCGTGATGTCACCTCCCGGCGGACGACACGGACAACTTCAGGTAAGGCTGTCACGGTATCTGGACATATTCGTAGACCTTCACTCGCTTGGGGTCGTCACCTCGGACGCTGGCTACCATCCTCGCGGCAACCGCCATACCGTGCTCTCGCCCGATGTGGCCTTTGTCAGTCGCGAGCGAGCGCCCGAGCCCTTTCCCGATAAATATGTGCCTCTGATGCCGGACCTGGCTATCGAGATCTTGTCACCCAGCAACACCTACCGTCAGGCGCGCAGAAAAGCGCGGATCTATTTGCAGAATGGCGTCCAATTGGTTTGGATCGTCCTGCCAGGCCGGGAAAGCGTCGAAATCTGCCGTTTGGCTGAGGGCGGCGGAATGACTCGCAAGACGGTCCTCGCAAACGAGAGCTTGTCCGGCGAAGATGTCCTGCCCGGTTTCGACCTCGCCTTGCAGCGCCTCTTTGCTCCTTGACATGAGTGTTCGCCCCGCGGATCAGCGATGCCCACCGACGCGCGCCTGAACAAGCTCAAACGCGTCGCCGCGCAGAGGCAGGCTGGCTTGACGGTGGTGATTGAAGACGTCTTCGATCCCCATAATGTTGGCGCTATCACCCGCAGTTGCGATGCTTTCGGCATTCAAGAGATCAATATCATCTTCGATACGCATCCCGAGTTTGACCCCAAAGAGGTAGGCAAGAACAGTTCGACCGCGACCAATAAATGGCTCAACTATCGCGTGCACCACGGCAGCGTAAAGGCCTTACGCACCTTGAAAGCGGAAGGATGGCATATCGTCGCCGCCGCGCTTGATCCAAATGCCGAGTCTATTTTCGGGGCCGATCTCAGCCAGCCGAAACTC
The DNA here is from genome assembly GCA_011525385.1 of Chloroflexota bacterium. Classification (GTDB taxonomy): domain Bacteria; phylum Chloroflexota; class Anaerolineae; order Aggregatilineales; family Phototrophicaceae; genus UBA6055. Next base: position 68,424 of record WTGF01000121.1, read on the forward strand.
GCCCTTTTGCTCGGCAACGAGAAAGACGGCCTGTCCGCCCAGGCGCTGCGATCCGCCGATCACCTGGTGACGATTCCCATGCGGGGCATCGCGCAGAGCATGAATGTGTCGGTCACGGCAGCTCTGTTCTTGTACGAGGTAACGCGGCAGCGCCTGCAACATGGCGCCGAAGCCTATGCTGCGGATGAAGCCGCGCAGCAGAAGACACTCGATTATTTTCTCGAGATGCACAGGCATCTCAACAGACGCAACAAAGTCCAGCGCCAGAAGCGGGCGAATAAGAGACTGTCGCAATAAGATCAATACAACTGTTAAGGCAGTTTATGCCTGGGCGAAGATGCCAACCGTGGGACGATGGTCGGTCAAATCGTCAAAGGGGATCTTACTCTGTATATGGCAGGAAATCACTTCAAACTGATCCGCGGGATCGTGCAGCAAGATATGATCCACCAGGATGCGGTGACTGTGATGCGTCCACAACTCTTTCCGCTCGTTCTCCGGCGCCAATAAACGAAAATGGCGCTGCAGCATTTCCATCTCCGGCGTGGCGGGCTGGGCGTTGAAATCGCCGGCCAGCAAGATCGCGCGCTCGGGCTGTTCGTTCGTCCGGTCCGCGCATTTCAGTTCTTCCACAACATGCAGGATCTCCCGCGCCTGCGCCTGACGCATATGTGATGCCGTGCGCGATCGCTCGAAGGTCGGGTCGCGGCGATCTTCGCCGATAAGCACACCGAGATGGGTATTGAGAAAGTAGAGCGGGATTCCACGGTAGTTCAGCGAAGCAACCATCAAGTTGCGCGGCTGCGTATCGCGGTTGCCGCTGCTGTACAGCGACGCGCGGCTTATGCAAGTGTGGCGCGCCCAGGAGCCTGCCATGCCGCAATGATTATGGCTCGGGTAACTCCCCCATGCCCATTCCGCGATCGGCAGATTGGTCACGATGGCGTTGCCTTCGGCGGCCTGTGTCATGCGACGAAAGGCCGGCCGGTCCCATAAATTTGGATGCGGGTGATCACACATGGTGACTTCGGCGGCGAATGCGTCTACATAATCTTCGCCTAAATGCCGAGCCATGCTGCGCCCCACATTTCGTTGTATCCCATCGACGATGGCCACGCCACTCTCCTGCAGCGCGATCACCGTCGGTTGTCCCGGATTGATCACCTGTTTGAGGGTGCTGATGGCATCCTGCGCCAACTGTTCGTGGTCATGAGGCGCGGGCCGCATACCGCGAGCGCCGCCGATATTGAAGGATACAACCTGAAGCATGATCTCCACCGCTTCGTCGCGATTATCGCAGCATTATATCATGCTCATGACATGAATCCCTAGCCTAAATTGAATCTTGTGGTCGGTTCGTCGCCTCGACCACAGCCGCTCGGCGGCAGCGAAAAGGACTCCTGCGCTCACACAAAATAATAAACCTGCTCGGCTACCGCAGATCGCGGTTCATTAAAAGAGAGATGGAACAAGCGGTCTCGCGGGCTTGACAATGGGGAGGGGAATCGAAGGCCCTAGAAAGACCCTAAACTTAGTTCCGTTGACCATTTACGATAGTCGCAAAAGGAGGGGACCCATGTCAGCAAACCAAGGTCCAGCGCTGATCATCATCGACGTGCAAGAGGGGCTGGACGATCCGCGTTTGGGCCAGCGCAACAATCCCGATGCCGAATCCAACATGGCGAGACTGCTGCAAGAGTGGCGTCGTCTGGGACGCCCGGTCTTCCACATCCAGCACATGTCCACGGAACGGGATTCGCCGCTGCGACCGGAACTGCCGGGCAACGCCATCAAAGCCATCGTCGCGCCGCGGGGCCGGGAACCGGTGATTCGCAAATCGGTCAATAACGCCTTCCTTGGCACCGATCTGCGCGAAAGGCTGCAGCGGGCCAAGATCCAGTCGCTGGTCATTGTCGGCTTGACCACCGATCACTGCGTGTCGACCACAGCGCGCATGGCCGGCGATCTGGGATACGAGACGGTCGTGGTGGCGGACGCCACGGCGGCGCATGAAAAACGAAGCTTCGACGGCAGCCGCTATCCCGCCGATATGGTTCACGATCTTGCCCTGGCGCAACTGCATCAAGAATTCGCCACCGTTTTGACAACCGATCAGGTGCTCAACCATGGATGAGCCAAGGCTTTGTCATACGCGACGCCTCTCCGCATGAAGCTGGGCAGTTGAGCGCAATCGCGCGACGCGCCAAGGCGCACTGGGGATATGCGCCCGAGCAAATCGAACGCTGGCGCGGCAGCTTTCTAACAGTGACGGCGGATTACATCGCCGCGCACCAGGTGTGGGTGGCTGTCACAGGATCAGACAGGCCGGTCGCGTTTGCCGCCCTCGAACATCACGGGGACGACGCTGTACTTGAGCACCTCTGGGTACTGCCGGAATACATGGACAGGGGCATCGGCGCCAGGCTGATGGGACGCGCGGCTATCGAAGCGCCGGAATTCACCTTCACATCGGATCCCCACGCCGACGCCTTCTATTACAAACTTGGCGCGCGCAAAGTCGGCGAGGTACATTCCACCCTGCAAGGACGAATGCTAACCAGATTCATCTACCGCAAGCATGGCAACACTTGAATTTCTTGACTGCCTGTAATCTGATAAAGTTGTCAAGACCATCAGGAAATGCCCAATCGATGTCCGTCGCCGTGATCTCTTCCCTCTATCATTGTGAGCCGCATTTGCCCACGTTTACGGCGGCTGTGTTCGGCTTCGCCAAACAAGTCAGTGAAGCTGGCGTCTCGGTTCACTATTTGCCGATCGCCAACGACGCCTCGGATTATGAGCGAGCTCAGATCGATTTGCTGACGCGCGAAATCAATGCTAACTATTATGGGCATATGACACCGGTTTATGTAGCCCGCGAGTCGCTGTATGCATCTTGGAATCGTGGCATCGCCTCATCGCAAACTCCCTATATCGCCTTTTGGAACGCCGATGATATTCGTTCGGCCGAGGGATTTATCGAGGGCGTCCGCGCGCTGGGTGGCGGCTCCAACCTGGCCGATTTCCCTTTCACGCGGGTCAGCGCTGTCCGACGCCTTGGCCTCTTTCCTCAACAGCAGCGTCTCGACGTGCCCAGGCTTTTTGATCCCGCCAGTTTCGCAAGGGGTAACGGCCTTGGTCCTTTCTTCATGATGAGTCGCGCGCTCTATCAGCGGGTTGGTCCTTTCGATGAAGCTTTTCGCGTAGCGGGCGATATGGAATGGGCCGGACGCGCTCTGGCTCATGCCCGCTTCCATGCCGGCCAGAGCAACAGCGGCGACTTTCTGATCCATGGCGACAACCTGAGCAACACCGGGGGCGATCGTGAGGATATCGAGGTCAACATTATCTTCCTGCGCCGCGGCGAATGGCGTCATCTGCGCCCGGTCCACCCTCGCGCGCAACAGGATGCCTGGCATAGTTGGGGCAATACCGGGGGCGTCCAACTGCCCGATGAAATTGAAGATTTTCTTTGGGGACCTGCCGCCCACGAGCGTTGGCGGCAATACCAGCGCGAGCGCAGACAGGGACCCGTGCAACGCCGTATACGCCTCGCCCTGGCTGCGCGCGGCCTGCTGCGCAGCGCCGAATGGTCGGTTTACCAGCGCAATCAGCAGGACAGCCTATGAGCGCGCGCCGGTTGCGACAATTCCTGCCGCTATTGCTCATCATATGCTCGACACTGATCTTGTTTCGGCACATGACGTTCAGCGATCTTATCCTGGCTCGGGGCGACACGTATAACTATTTCTACCCGTATTGGGACGTGCGCAACGCCGCCTTCCGCGCCGGTGAACTGCCCCTATGGACGACAGACCTGTTCATGGGCGCCCCCTTGCTGGCCAATCCGCAACTCGGCGCATACTATCCGCTCAACTGGTTGACGGCGCCCTTCCGCGCGCCGCAAGCGATCAAGATTAGTATCCTCTTGCATAGCGTCCTGGCTGGATTAGGCGTCTTTTGTTTATATCGTGAAGCCGTCGAGAAGCGCATCATGCCAGCGCTGTTGGCGGCGCTGGTTTATAGTTTCAGCGGCTATCTCGGCGCGCATGTCGAGCAGATCAACCAGTATCAAGGACTGGCATGGCTGCCCTTTCTTTTCGCGCTCTATCACCGCACCTTGACGCGCGGACGGCCCTGGCGAGACGGGCTGCTCTTTGCCCTGGCTTGGGCGCTGCAAATATTCTGCGGGCATACGCAGACTGTCTTCATCAGCGGCATCGGTCTCGGCGTTTACGGCATCGGACTTGGCGCCGGACTTGACATTGCAGCGCGGGAAAGGCCCTGGCAGATCGGTCGTCGGCTTATGACGCTGGCGGCCTGCACGCTGGTGGCCCTGCTGCTGGCTATTCCGCAATTGCTACCGAGCCTGGAACTGATCGGCATGTCCAACCGCGGCAGCGGCTTTAGCGCCGGAGAAGTCACCGCGTTTTCCTTGTCGCCTAACTTATTGGGGCGCGCCCTGCTGCCAAGTTACGACGGGCAGCTCTTCGGCGAGTATGTCGCTTACCTGGGCGTGATCGGGCTGGGGTTGGCGCTTTGGGGGGGCGCGGCCGGCCATCTTCCCGCCGGGCTGCGACGGCTTTGGATCGCTTTGGCGCTTCTCGGCTTGCTTCTGGCCTTGGGACGCGCCAGCCCGCTCTTTCTGTTGCTGGCGGAACTGCCGTTATTCAACCTGTTTCGCGTGCCGGCGCGTTTCCTGGCTTTATTCACCCTGGGCATGTCGATCCTGGCAGGCATGGGTCTTTCCGCCATTGATCGCAGATCTTCGAACCAGCAGGTGCAAGACAGGCGTCGCAGCGCCATGATGGTCGGGCTGATAATCGCCGCGCTCATCTTGCTGACGCGCTTCCTGCTACAGCCGGAGCCTGGCGCTATCTTCGGCGGTAGCGCCATCAGCCATTCTTCCCTGGCGCTTTGGCTGCTGGCGCTTTTGATCTTGCTCTTGCTGCTGCTCTTGCGGCATCGTTGGCTGCCCTACGCTGCTTTGGCGCTGGTCTTCGCCGAACTGCTCCTCGCGGGGCAGAATTTGCCCTACAACGATCTTAGTCCGCCGGAAGTCTATCTGGGTCAGCGCTTCACGATCAGTCAATTGCTGGCCTATCAGGCGGAAGAGACTGCGCCGGGGCGGACGCTGTCCATCAGCCAAATCTATTTCGATCCGGGCGATATCGTCGCCTTGCGCGCCCGCTACGACCGCCTGGGCATGGAATACAACGCGCAGTTCCACGCCCTGGACGCGGTCAAAAAGCAAGAGATGCTGATGCCCAATCTCGCGCTTACCTGGGGTATCCCGACCATTGACGGCTTCGGGGGCGGCATCACGCCCACTGTTTATTATTCGCAATTCACATCCGGGCTGCTGCCGCAAGGCGCGGCCCGCGCCGTCGACGGCCGAGTTGGGGAACGAATGGCCTTGCCCGAATGTAGCGGCGCCTGCATTCCTGAATTGGCGTGGCTGCAGATGTCCGATACGCGCTATCTCATCGTCGACAAGGTCTACGATATATGGCAGGACGACATCGCTTACGACACCGCATTGGCCGACTTCTGGCAAGAGGTCGAGCGGATTTCCTGGCCGGACGATCCCTTCGATCAAGCGCGCATCCTGCACGCCGAGCCGCTGGCGGGCAGGAACGATGCCAGCGAGCTTGAGAATGGTCTGCTGCTAACCGTCACCGATCGCCCCGGTTTGGGGTCCGTTCTGGCTTCCGAACACAGTATTCTTGCGCTTACCTTCACCTACAGCGGCAAAAAGGAGATTTTCCTTCAAGCGCAGCCACCGGATTTCGAACGCGTCCTCTCCAGCGCCATCAAGGTCTACCGCGTACCCTCCCGGGGAGCCCGCGCCTACCTGGCGCCAAAAGTGAGCATCCTGCCAGATAATTTGCAGGGTCGTGAAGAAGCCTTGCGCTTGATCAGCGAAGGCGACCGGGACGTAATTCACGGAGACGCCGATCTGGACGCGCTCGCCCTCGATCAACCCGGACAAGTGACCATCGTCGAATATGATGATACCCGCGCGGTCTTACAGGTCGAATCTTCCGCGCCGGCTTATTTGATCTTGCGCGATGCCTTTTACCCGGGCTGGACAGCCAGAGTTAACGGCGAATCAACGCCGATTCTGCGCGCCAATGTGATCTTTCGCGCGCTGCAAGTGCCCGCTGGGCAAAGCCGTGTCGTCTTCGCCTTTGAACCGCAGCTGTGGCGAGACGCCTTGGCCGGCGGCATCCTTCTGTGGGTCGCGGCGTTATTGCTGCTTCTCATGCTCATGCGCCGCGGTCCGTCCCGCATGGTCGGCGCATGAAATAAGTTCCTTGCATTACAACCTGATTAATCAACCGATAATCGGCCTTTTCAGGCCTAAATGGGACTTCCGAGCGCGAGAAATCTCCGTTAGGCTCATGACAATCTGTCCGCGATTCTCCAGTCAAGAAGGAACTGCCGTGAGTGAAATGAAATCTCTCGCCATGCAAGTGCACATCAAGGCTAGCCTGGATGCCGTTTACCGGGCTTTGACAACGGCTGATGCCGTGCAGGCTTGGCTGGCGGAATCCGCCGATATTGATCTGGCTGCCGGACGCTTCCTGTTTTGGGGCGCGGCCACGCCCTTTAACCCGAGCCAGCATGACAAAGGCATGACCCTGCTAGCGCATGAAGCCGATCGGCTGCTCAAATTCGCCTGGAATCTGGGACAGGCTGCCAGCAAGGTGACGGTTTTGCTTCGGAGCATGGACGCCGAGGGGACAGCGCTGACCTTGATTCATCAACGCGAAGAACAGAAGGAGCCCGAGACCTTCACGCTCGAGGATTTCTGGTTCGTACATCTGGAGAACCTGCGCCGTTATATCGACGGCAAACCCTGCGAGGCGCGGGTCGATTTCAGCCGACCGATGACGGGGGACATCAAGCACAGTCTGGTATCCACCGCCTCCCCGGAAACCATCTTCAGTGTCCTCACTCGTCCAAACCTGATGGAACGCTGGATCGCAAACCAGGCGCGAATTGAGTTAGAACCTGGTGGCGCCTATGACCTGGGCTGGGGGGTCGAAGGCATCCGTATCGTCGACTTCGCGCGCAACCAATGGCTGACCATCAGTTGGCAGATGGCGGATGAGGCACCTACCCGGGCGACCTGGCGGCTCGAGCGCTCTGGCGGGGCGACGCGCATCCACTTTGATCATAGCGGCTTTGCGCCGGACTATCCTAACAACGGCATCTGGATCGGCTGGCTGAACTACCTGAATTGGATCCGGTCGGTAGCGGAATATGGCGAGACCTGGCTGCCGCCCGCCATCTCGCTGGAGGGTCATCCCTGGGCGCAAATTTACCCCAAGTCTATGCACGAGATGCAAGAGAAGCTGGTACAATCCGACCTTCAATTGGATGCCTGACCGCCGAAGACGCGGGAGCAATGCATTATGACAGAGGCATACGGCGGAGAGCATTCGGTCACGGCAATCCTGAGAAACGCCTTGACGCGCCAAGGCCTCCGCGATCCGCGAGCGGGACAACCGTTGAGCGAGGCGATGATCCTGGGCATCGGCGGCGGATTGGGCGCGGGATATATCTTGTGGGAATTCGACAAGTACGATTCGGCCCTGATTGTGCTGGGCTTCCGCAATCGCTGGAATTACGACGCCGACTTCCTCAAAAACGCCTGCGAGCGCCTCAATATTGCGGTCGACATGCGCGAGACCAGCAGCGTCAAGAAGGCGGGGGCAAATCTCGACGACGCCTTGGCGGCGAGCGGCACGGCCTTGCTCTGGACGGACAAAGCCAGCCTGCCCTATCACGGTCTGCCGTCATCGCAGAAGGGACACAGCATTCATCTCATTCGGGTCGAGGACGACGGATACGACCACTACATCGTCGATGATCTGAGCGCCAGCCCCTGGTCTTTAAGCCGCGCCGCGCTGGCGGTCGCGCGGGAACCGATACCTTCCAACAAACAGCGGAGCATCAGCCTGCAGCCAGCGGAGAATTTCGATCTGGCGAGCGCTGTGAGAGCCGGCATCGACGACCATATCTCCCATCTTAGCCGCAGTTCCGAGTCATTTTCTTTGCCGGTGTACCAGAAATGGGCCAAGCTGATGACTCACCCCAAGAACAAGAAAAGCTGGCGTGCCGTCTTCGCGCGGCGCGCCGGCTTGTATTTGACCTTGCGTAGCATCTACGAAGGCATCACGCTGGACGATACCGAAGGCGCTGGGCTGCGGGAGATCTATGCCGATTTCCTGATGGAAGCGACGGCCATACTCGATGTCGATCTGGGCCGGGCGGCGGAACTCTATCGCGCCTGCGCGGCCGAGTGGCGCGCCCTGGCCGAGATGGCGCTTTCCGACGAGTTGCCGGTCTTCGCCGAAACCAAGGCCTTGATGCGCGCCCGCTATGCGGCCTTCGCGGGACAAGATTCTGCGAGCCTCGAAGCAGCGATGAAGGACTTGGAAGCGCTGGAGACACCCAATAATCTGGAGGGCTGGCCGCTCGACGGGAGCGCGACCAATGCCCTTTTTGAGCGCATGGGCCAGCAGCTCCATACCATTTTTGCGGCGGAACAGTCCGCCTTGGACGCGCTGAAACAGGCCATGCAATAGCACAACGCTTAGCAAAGGAGAACGCAGCATGAAACTGGGAACCTATGTCGAAGTACTGAACTACGTGGACGACACAGCCGCCGCCGGCGCCTACTACAGCAAGCTGGGCTTGGCCGCCCTGGGCGATGATGTCTACACCGATGGTCGCTATCATCTGCATCTATTAACCGGCGGGGGCGAAAACCCCAGCCTGCGCTACTACGGCAGCGATATCGACGCGCTCGCGGCGAGCGAGCTGGACATCGTCGACAATATGCTGACCAGCCCGACCGGCGTCAAGATCCTGCTGGATCCGGCCCCGGCGCCGCGCCAACTGCCGCATGACGGTGTCGCCAAGGCCCCCGATATCACGCGGCTGGGCAAGTTTGGCGAACTCTCGGTGATGACGGACGATCTGGAAACGGAAGGCGCATTCTGGGAAGCGGCCGGCTATGAAACGCTGGGCAAATATACCCAGCCCATGCCCTGGGGCATCTGGTGCGACGACCTCTACCTGATCGGCATCCACCAGTACGGCATGATCGAGCCCTTTTCTATCACGCACTTCGATCCGAATATGAAAGCGGTCAACGAAGCCCTGGTCGAAGAAGGCTTCGAGCTCGGCCCCTTCATGGACAGCGGCGAGGGGGACGACTTGTCCCACGCCACGCTGATGACGCCCTTCGGGATCAAGTTTTATCTCTTCACCGGGGATATTTCCGAGGCCAAGCCTTAGCAAGAAAAAGCGCAGTTCAATCGAAAAAAGATCGCCTAAGGCTGGCTATTCATTTCCTGCTGCTCGTCCAGCATCTTGCGCAGCAGGTTTGCCGCTTCAGGCGCGTCTATTGGCGACCAGAAGTCGTAAACTGTTCCATCTTGAAAGTACGCTTCTCCTTCCACCGCCAGTTCTCCGGCGAGAATTTGTATAACTTTCAGTTGCTCTCTGCTATTCAATCTCTGAAGTTCATCCAATAGCTCTTCGCAAATCAATTCATCAGTCCTCGCATATACGGAAAGCAGTATTCTACTGTAATGCGGTAGTAGATCCCGGTCACCATGATTACTAGAGTGGAACACCCCAAATACTGGGGGCGCGGTCTTATGCGTTTCTAATCTATGCTTTGTTAAGAGTTTCCCATTTGCTCAACGAGCTCCAGAAAACTCACGGATTCAACAAACATAAGGAGAAAGTAGATGTTGTATCACACGCCGCGAAGCTTTTGGACAAGATGCCAATTCTGCAATCAGCCTGTTTTCTACTATGAAAATGAACTCGGTTCCAAGGTGTTTTTCGACGATCTTGGTCCTCCGTGGCCCAAGCACAACTGTCCCGAACGCCAAGCTCAGTTTGCTTCAAGAAAGGCCTCTTTGAAGGCAAGTAGGTCAAAAGTTAAGAGCGGTCGTCAGTTCAAACCAATCAAAGATTATCAGAATCGCCGCCGCAACCGTCGCAAGAATGTCGCTAGTCCATCTGCAAGTCGTGACAAAAAGCCAGGCGGCATACTCAAACAAGTAGCGAAACATGACTTAACTGTCAGCTGTCAAGGCGTAATCGCTTTCAAGAAAGATTCGGCCGATATCTTTAAGAAGGCCAATCTACGGCCAGGTTCACTTGGCGCCAGCATGCTCGGCAGATATTCTACGGAGCCGCTCGTGCAGCTTACAGTACATAGCCCAACTCGCGGCAAAGGGCGCGGACAGAAGTTGAGCTTCACGTTCTTCATAGGCCAATCAATCGTTAAAAAGCTAAACCTTAAAGAAGGTATGCGAGTGGCCGCGAAACTGCGCGGCGTTGTCGCGATTCCGTCATATCCAATTTGGGTCTGCGACCAACTCAACTGCTGAACCATCGCCCTCAATAAAACCAACTTGGTCATGCAAAAATATCAACTGCGACGACGCGTCACCCTTCCCCGATGCTTCGGGGAAGGGCCGGGGATGGGGTAGAATGGCGACATGTCCGTATTCTCATTACTTTCATGGACTTACTTCTGTGCCTCCGCAGTCAATCAATGATATACTGCTCGCTGCCAACCGACCTGCAAGGCCTGCCATGACCGCCAACGGCGTCACCCACATCGCTGACGACATCGTACAAGTCCAGATCCCCCTGCCCTACGCGCTCAACATCGTCAACTGCTACCTGCTGCGCGGCGACCACGGCTGGACCCTGGTTGATACCGGCTTGAACACCGCTCCCGCGCGAGCGCAATGGACCACGGCGTTGAATCAGCTTGGCATCGCGCCGGCGGACGTCGAAAAGATCATCCTGACCCACATGCACCCGGATCACTTCGGCCTGGCCGGCTGGTGGCAGCGACTGGTAGAGCAGCCCATGCCGCTCTACATCCCCGAGCTGGAAAAGCCGCAAGCGCAATACTTCTACAACCCGCGCAACACCGCGCGCTATCACCAATGGCTGCTGGCTTGCGGCGTTGATCAGCTTACCATCGACGAAGTTGAGGGCGCGCTAGGCAGCACGCGCGATGCGACTCGGCCGCATCCGCTGCGGCAGGACACCCTCGCGGCGGAAAGCGTCGTTCGCATCGGGGGGCGCAATTTCCGCGCCATTCACGCGCCGGGGCACAGCGATGGTCAGTTGATCTTCTATGACGCTGATGATCGGCTCATGCTCTGCGGCGATCACGTGTTGATGAAGATCACGCCCAATATCGGCGCCTGGCAGCATAGCGAGCCCAATCCCCTGCGGCGCTTCCTGGATTCGCTGACTTCGCTCGTCCAGCTCGATGTGCGGCTGGCGCTGCCCGGGCATAAGTGGCTGATCAGCGATTGGCGCGGCCGTATCGAAGAACTGCTGGACCATCATGACCAGCGCCTGGGCCATACCCTGGATGCCATCGCCGGAGGCGCGAGCACAGTGCGCGAGATCGCCATGGTCATCTTCCCCTTCGAGCGCTTCACACCGCATGAATGGCGCTTCGCCATGGCCGAGGCTCTGGCGCATTTGCAGTTACTGCAAGAGCGCGAACAAGTGACCCAAGTTGAGGGCGAGATCTATCGATATCGCTTGAGCTGACACGCCCCTCAGGCCGACCAGTAGACCCGCGCGGCGTTGCCACCCAGGATTTGCGCCTTCTGCTCTGCCGACAAAAAGTCGCAATGGACTTTGATCATGTTCAGCAACTGCCGATAACTGCCGCTGGTCAATAAACCGGGCACATCCGTACCCCACATGATCTTGTCCGCGCCGATCAACTCGACGGCTCTGCGGATATAGTCCTGCGCCAGGACATAGGGATATTCGTCGTAATCAGGCGCATAAGCCGGCAGCGCCGATGTATCAAAAAAGACGTTCGGCAGTCGGCCTAACAGGATCTGATCTGCCCATGCCTCGTTGAGCGCGTCGTCATCCGGGCTCGCGATCGGCGGCTGCCCCAGATGCGCGATAACGATATTCAGCGCCGGGTAGCGGCGGGCGACCGCCGCGACATTATCAGTCTGGTACGATGCGCTTCCGGCTTTTCCCAAGTCGAAGGTGACCACCAGATTGCGCCGCTGCGCCTCTTCATAAATCCAGTGGAATTCCGCCGAGTCGATATCCAAATCCGGGTAGCGACCGGTCAAGCCGGTTGTCTCGGTCAACTCAAACTTAAGGACGCGCAGGCCGAATTCATCAACGCATTGTTGAAATTGCTCTCGTACATCCCTGGCCCGCGGATCGGGTGCGAACGCGCCCAGAAAACGGTCGGACCATCGTTTGACTGCGGAGGCGAGATAGGCATTCGCCTCGCCGTAGAAGGGACCTTGCAGCAGGACCGCGCGTTCAACGCCCGCCCAATCCATCTGCGCCAGCAGCGTCTCCGCGCTGAACGAGGTAGTCTTGTTAAGGGGCGGCAACAATTGAATTGTGTCATCGCCCCAGCGCACCCGGCCCCAGGACAGCGAAGTCGTGGCGCCGGTCGCGGTCTGGCCATTTACCGCGAGCATGATATGGGCATGTGCGTCAATGATCATACGTCTATATTCAATTCCTTTTTGGGCGACTCACAGAGTCGCGTAGGTCGCGTAGACACTGACCGCCAACACTGACCGTCAGTTGCCCCCACAAGGCTTGTCCGGCACTCCATAGCCTTAGCGTGTTTTGAGTGACAGTATAGATACAGTATGTATACGGGGGGGGGGGGG
>WTGF01000083.1 GCA_011525385.1 Chloroflexota bacterium
CCCCCGCCTCACGGGGGAAGTATCCCGTAGCAACGGAGAAGGGGAGCTAACGTAGTATGCCCGTGCTTGAAAACAGGAGTTATCGACGCTTGTATCATAAGAAAACTCGTGTTTATACAACGTCAGAACAAGCTTCCCCCATTGCTATGGGGGGATTGAGGGGGGTAGACCGAAGGCGGGCACGAATCTGCGAGTACCGGACAAGGCTTGTAGGGGCGGAGAAATGATCGAAAAGGCGTTACAATAGCCGCCATGGTGAAAAAATAAGGAGTGACGCGATGGTAGATTTTGGATTGGGACTATTGCATGGACCGCCAAAAGGGCAACTCGATAGCTGGCTGGCGGATCTCGATGCGACGATCCCGCAGCTTAAAGGGCATTTCCGCAGCCTGTGGATGACCGACCATTTCATGTGGGAGGGCGCGCCCACCTTTGAAGCCTGGACGGTAATGAGCTACATCGCCGCGCGCTATCCCGACTTTGAAGTCGGTCCCATGGTGCTGGGCCAAAGCTATCGCAATCCCGCGCTGCTGGCATTCAAGGCGGCGACCTTGCAGACGCTCTGCCAGGGCAGATTCATCATGGGCATCGGCGCCGGCTGGAAAGAAGACGAATACCGCGCCTACAACTATCCATATCCTTCGGCAAGTGAACGTGTGCAGCAGCTTGAAGAGACGCTGATCATCATGAAGAAGATGTGGGAAGAGCCGGGCACAGTCAGCTATGAAGGGCGGCACTATCGCGTCCAGGAGGCCTGGTGCGAACCCAAGCCGGAGCCCAGGATCCCCATCCTGGTCGGCGGCGGCGGTTACACGACCATGAAGCACGCCGCCAAATACGCGGATATCTGGAACCTGCCGGATGCGCCGCTGGAAGCTTATGTCGAACGGCAAAACGTTCTCAAAGGCCATCTCGACGCCCTCGGACGCGACCTGGCAACGATGCGTTGCAGTTGGTTCGGGCGGGTCGCCATCGGCAGGACCGAAGCCGAAGCAACGGCCCGCGGACTTTCTCGCGACGATAAATGGACGAGTGAAAAGGCCTTTGTGGGCAGTCCCGAGTCAATCGCCGAGCAGATGAATGCCTTCATCGAGCTGGGCTGCGATTATTTCATGGTCGATATCATCGGCGCGCCCGACCCGGAGGTCATCGGTATGGTGACCGAAGAATTGATACCCAAGTTAAAGGGAGCCTAGCAGCATGAAAATCAAATGGTATGGCCACGCCAGTTTCATCATCAGCGACAGCGCCGGCCGATCGGTGATCACCGATCCCTACACGCCGGAAACTTCCGGCTATCAACCAATACCCGATGTGCCGGATGTGGTGCTCACCTCGTCGCTCAACGACGATTTTCACGACCGCTCCGACTTGATCCTGGGGGATCCGCAGCGGATCAACATGCTGGATGTCGCGCGCGAGGGCGGCGAAATCGAAGCCGCCGGGCTGGTTTTCCAGGGTATCGAATCGTCGGAGATGTACGAGCACCCTTACCACGAGCCGGACAAGTGCGCCATGTACCGCTGGGAGATGGATGGCATTCATATAGGACACATGGGCGATGTGGGCAATCCCTTCACGCCGGAAGAATACGCCTTCTTTGAGGGCATTGACGTCTTCCTGGCGCTGGCTGGCGACGTGCCGACGATTCGCTTGCCGGATCTCAAGCGGGTGATCGACCGGGTTGGGCCCAGGCTGGTAATCCCGATGCACTTCCGCACGCTGCGCTACAAGCCGCGCAACATGCAATGGATTACTGCCTTCCTCCATCACTTTAACGACGCCGATATCGACTTTCAATCCGATTGGGAGGTGGAACTGAGTGCAGCGGATCTGCCGGAAGCGACGCGGGTGCTGGTGCTGACGCACGCGCTGTGAGCGGAGCGGCACTCAAAGGCGATCCACCGGTCGCTAGTGAAATTCTACCCCATCCCCCGGCCCAGCGCCCCCTCGGTCCCCCGCCGGTAGCGTTTCCTTTTCGGTTGAAATACTTCCTAGCCAGTCCTCGACACGAGATCTTTAACCCAAAACAGCAACGATCTGACAGGGGCGACTGACCTGCGGTGAGTCGCCCGATGTTCATTCAGCTTCTATTCGTCGGGCGATTCATTGGATCGTTTTACCGGCTGTCAGGTGGTTGTTGTTCGCAATTTCTACCGACTTCAATACACAATCCGATCTCCTACGCGAAGGGCAGCGGCAGGCGCATCAGGTTGGCGTTGTAATCCTCTTTCAGCCAGGCATAGTCGGGATCGTCATACGGCGGCGTCTTCCTGGCGTCGTCGATCAGTTCGCCCGCCAGATAGTTCAGAAAATACAGGTTGGACCCCGGCGCCGCCGCGGTCGAGTGGAAACCCTGTGTGACCAGCACCAGGTCGGTATCCCGGACGGGGAAGATCTCATCGAAATCCACATCGCGCCGATAATTGCGGTGTAATGCGACGCCGTTTGCCGGGTCCGTGCGGAAGTAATAGGTCTCGTCCAAATGTTCAGAGCCGCCATAACCATCGTGGCAGTGCGGCGGATAGCCCGACCAGGCGCCCCCGGGCACATAGACCTCGAAGAGAATGAGACGTTCCGCCGGCATGGGATGGGACAATATGTGGTGAACCTGCCTGCGTGCCGCCCCGCCCCCGCGGACTTCGCTACGAATCTCGTCCGCGGCAAAGAGCCGAGCCGGGTATTTGCCCGTAGCCGGCGCCCAGCCAAGGGCAAATTCAAATGTGTCCGCTGTAGTCACCATGAAGTCGACATCGGGAGGCAAATAGAGAACGGCGGGCTTTTCTGAAAAGACGCCAGACCGCGACAAGTTGAATTCCGGCCCGCGGCTGTGGACTGTGCCGCTGCCTTCCAGCGGCACAAGCGCCAGTTCAGTGTCGTCGGTGCTGTGCAGGTATACCTGCTCCCCTCGAATCTTGACGACGCGAAATGACAGATACTCCCATCCGGCCGATTCCGGACTGACATCCAAAACGATCATTTCATCGTAGTTCGACTTCAAGTGATGATTCATCGATAATCCATCCTCAATTCAGTGATGCGTCTCCAGGAATGCTTCCACTTCATGCAAGGTTGGCAAAGCCCGCGCGCAACCGTGACGGCTGACGACGATCGCGCCACAGGCATTGGCGAAGCGCGCCGCCCGTTCCCAAGCCCAGCCTTGTGCCCAGCCGTAGATTAAACCGCTGGCAAATCCATCACCAGCGCCAACTGTATTCAATATCTCGACCGGGAAACTGGCGACGGCGCGCCTGTTCTCGCCTTCATAGAGCATCACGCCCTTGTCGCCTTGTTTGAGCACCAGTGTGGCGCCGCTTTCTTCGCAGAAGTCGCCTAGCAATTGGCGCAATTCCATCGCTAAAGCGCCGCTGACCTTTCCGCCTGCCATAATCGGCTCGGGCCGCGGCGCCAGCGCAGCGAAGAATTCTTCTTCGGTGCCGATGATGACATCGCAGAGCGGCAAGATGCGGCGCATGCGCAAGCCAAATGACAAGGGCTGCGGCCATTGGTCGGGACGCAAATCGAGGTCAATGAAAGTCGTCAATCCCGAGGCGCACGCGCGTTCCGCCAGATACAAGTTGACATCATGGGTGCTGCCGCGGCTGAGCGCCGTGCCCGACAAGGTTATTGCCCGAGCACTTGACAGCGGCAGCGCTTTGGCTTCGTCGATGCTTAGATGGATATCTGCCGGGTTCTCGCGATAGAATAGTAAGGGAAAGCGGTCCGGCGGCTGTACGCCCACAACCGCCATGCCCGTCCTCGTTCCGGGCTTGACCGGAATATACTCCGTGATAACGCCTTCGTTCCGCAGGTAGCGTCGCACAAAGCGCCCGACTTCGTCATCGCCGACGGCTGTGAACGCGATCGAAGTCAATCCCAAGCGACTGGCGCCGATGGCGATGTTGACCGGGCTGCCGCCGACGCCGGTCTCGAAAGCAGTGATGTCCGGGAATTCCGCGCCGATGTCACGCGCGAACAGATCCATAGACACGCGACCGACGGTGATTACATCAGGGGTGCGATCGCTCATAGCAGCGCCAGCAGTCGACCGGCCTCAATGGCGCGCAGGTTCTCGCTCACGCGGTCAACCAAGCCGGGTATTTGCGACAGATCGCGCTCCCACAGCGCCCTACTCGCCAGGACAGTCTCTGCCAAATCGTCGTGGGAATCCGCCCTCGACCACTGCTCGTGGAACCAATCCAGCACCCCCGGGTCGTCGTTGAGCGGGATCATTTCCCCTCCCCACTCGCCCTTGTATAGACGTATGAATGCCGCCAGCGCCAGCACCAGCCGCGCTGGCAATTCGCCGCGCCCTTCGAGATAACCAAGTATCGAAGGCACTATGCGCTCCTTGACCTTGGAGGAACTGTTGAGCGAGATGGTTAGCAAACGGTGATGAATATGCGGATTACGGAAGCGATCAAAGACATCGCGGGCAAAGGCATCCAGCTCGGCGCGCGGCGCCTCCGTCACCGAGGGGATCACTTCCTCATCGAGCAATCCCTTTATGAATGGGCCCAGCGCATCATGCTCCATCGCTTCGCGCACCGATTCGATGCCCAGCAAGAGACCGATCGGCACCATCGAGCTATGCGCGCCATTCAACAGTCGCACTTTGATCGTACGATAGGGCGCGGCATCGTCCACAATCCTGACATTGAGCGGCGTGCGCGTTTGATTGACCGGAAACTCGTCCAGGAGGCGCCGGGGCGCTTCGATGATCCAACTGTGGTAGGTCTCGCCCGCGACCAGCAGGCGATCTTCGTAACCCAATCCGGCGAAGATGCGCTCGGCATCGGCCTCTGGATAACCGGGAATGATGCGATCCACCAGCGTATTGCAAAACATGTTGCGCTGCATAATCCAGTCGCCGAATCCCGCATCCAGGCCCCATAGCCGGGCGTATTGCAGGATGATTTCCCGCAAGCGCGTCGCGTTATCCTCAATTAATTCGGTGGGGATGATGATGCAGCCTTTTTCGGGAGCGGCCTCAAAATGGGTGTACCGTTCATAAAGCAGGCGCGCCAGCTTCGCGGGAAAACTCGCGGGAGGCTCGTCATCTAGCTTGTCATCTTCCGAAAAGACGATCCCCGATTCCGTGGTATTGGAAAAGATGAAACGGATCGGGTCCTGCCGCGCGAGCTCCAGGTAAACCGCGAAGTCTTGATAGGGGTATACGCTGCGATTCACTGAATTGATGAGCCGCGTCTCTTCTATAAAGTTCCCGTCGCGAACGCCATGAAGATACGTGGTGAACAAGCAATCTTGCGCATCCAGATCCTCATAAGAGCCCGGCGTCGCCTTCACCAAAGCGATGCCGCTACAAAAGTCTGTTTCTTCGTTGAGGATATCCACGACCCAATCGACAAAACCGCGCAAAAAGTTGCCGCCGCCGAATTGCACGATCCTTTCCGGGTACATTCGCGCTACATTCGCCACTTCCGAGCTCAATCTCTTCGCCATATTCATCCGTCCAGTCGGTAGGTCTGTTTCGCCAAATCATAAGCCAGGGCGCGGATCATCTCGCGCGCGTCTTCTTCGTCGATGAAGCCGCGAACTTGCTGCCCGGCCAGCCAGTTCGCGCAGACACGACGCCAGACATCATGCCGCGCGGGTATCGACGGATAGGCGCGCGTATCGTCATTGAAGCCCGCAGTGTTGTATATCCCGGCCGTCTCCACGACATCGTCGAGAAAACGCGTCATGCCCAGCCAGCTATCAAAGAACCACCAGGGCGGGCCCAAGCGCAAGATCGGATAGTGGCCGGCCAGCGGCGCCAATTCGCGGCTGTAAGCGGTCTCGTCGAGATTGAACAAGATCAGGGTCATTTCGGGCTGATTGCCAAAGCGATCGAGCAGCGCTTTGAGATTCTTGGTGAACTCGCTGCGGACGGGGATATCCGCGCCCATGTCCCGCCCGAAGCGCTTGTGAACGGCGGGATTATGATTGCGATACGATCCGACGTGCAGTTGCATCACCAAGCCGTCTTCGCTGCTCATGCGCGCCATTTCGATCAACATATGACCGGTGAAGCGCGCCGCGTCTTTCGCCGAAGCTTCGCCTTTTAGCGCGCGCTGGAAGATCGCGTCGGCCTCAGCAAGGCTCAACGCTTCGGTGTAAGCGGTCAAAGCGGCGTGGTCGGTCGCTGTCGCGCCCATCGATTTGAAATGCCCGCGCCGTCCCTCCAGCGCCCGGATATAGCTGCCGTAGTCGCCGATCGCGATGCCGGAACCATCGCTCAGCAATTCGATGTTACACGCCCAGCCCGCTTGATCGATAGCGATGACGGCGTCGGGACGAAAGGTTGGGATGATGCGTCCCGGCCAACCGGAATCCCGAATCGCTTGATGGTGATCGAGCGTGTCGGTTGCCGCGTCTGTGGTCGCCAGCACTTCGATATTGAAGCGTTCGTAGAGCGCGCGCGGCCGGAAGGCCTCGCTCTTGAGCCTGGCGGCGATTTCCTCATAAATCGCCCCCGCGTTGGCGCTGTTGATCTTGAGGTTGATGCCGAAGACCTCCGCGAGTTCATCGCGGATCCAGATGCCGGTGGGCGTGGCGCGGAACAAATGCCAATGGTCACAGACCAACTGCCAAATTTCCCGGTGATCGCTTCGCGTCGACTTTCCATCCAAAGCAGGAATACCGAGCGCTTCAAGTGAAATGCCCTGCGAGTACAACATGCGAAAGATATAGTGATCCGGGATAATCAGCAGGTCGACCGGGCTGCCGAACCGGTAATCAGGGTCGGCGAATAGCCTCGGATCGACATGACCGTGCGGGCAAATCAGCGGCAGATCCTTGACGCTTTCGTAAAGTTCGACCGCGACTCGCTTCTGCGCCGGATCTGAAGCGAAATAGCGATTGCGCATGTGATGGTCCGTTCGTAAGTGTAGTTTCGACAGCGCTTGATTGTATCGTATCGGCACAAGTCTGCCAGCATAGGTTGTGCTTCTGTGCCGGGCAATCGCTTCCAAATCATTATGCTTCTTTCGCCCCCATTAAGTTACGAGAATGCAGGGGCGACCTACCATGTCGCCCGAAACTCTGCGCGCCGCGCGTGATCTGCCAAGCACATACACCGCAACATATGCCCCTCTCCCTTAATGGGAGAGGGGTTTGGGGTGAGGGGTGCAAAAACGGGGCGAAAACAGGGCATCTTGCGAGCATTTGCGGACGCATTGCCCTGACAGGCGCGGGCTTTGGCATGGAAACATATACACGTATAATCGGAACTCATGATTCAGTTCTGGAGGCGGCGAGCATGACACGTTTAGGGCGCGCGGAAGGGCGAGTCGAGTCGCAGATCAAACTTTCGGCCTGGATCGATCCTCGCCCACAGGACGACGAATTGACCTTCTTGCGTCAGCTGGGCTTAAGCCATTGCTATACCTGGCTGCCGGACGAACTCACGAACTACGAATACATGGCGTCGCTGGTCGACCGCGTGACGCGCGCCGGCCTCACGCTCTACAACGTCGGCAATCTCAACCTGGGGAAATCCGCGCGCATTCATCTGGGCTTGCCCGGCCGCGACGACGATATCGCCCGCTTCGCGCAAATGCTGCGCGACCTCGGCCGAGCGGGTATCGGAACAACGACCTTTACCTGGGAGCCTGACCAGGTCTGGAGTTCAGCGCCAAGCCAGAGCCGCTTCGCCAAAGCGCGTCATGTCAATCTCGACGCACTAAAATCGCAATCCTTCACGCACGATCGCGCGTACAGTCTTGAGGAATTGTGGGCGAATTTCGAATACTTCATGCGCGCTGTCATACCCGTCGCCGAAGCCTGCGGCGTGCGACTTTCCATGCATCCCAACGACCCGCCAACCGATGCGCTGGGCGGCATCCCTTGTTTGATCAACAGCCGCGCGCGCTACGAGCGCGCCTTCGCCATCGCCGATAGCCCAATGCTCGGCATGGAATTTTGCACCGGCTGCTGGCTCGAAGGCGGCGCGGGCTTCGGCGATATGCTCTCCTCAATCCATGACTTCGCCGCCCAAAAGCGCATCTTCATCACGCACTTCCGCAACGTCAACGGGCCGCAGCCCGTCTTCACAGAGACCTTCCTGGACAATGGCTATTTCGATATGTACGGCGCGATGAAAGCATTCGTGGCGTCGGGATACAACGGCACGATGATCCTCGATCACACGCCGGAATTCGCCGGCGATTTTCATCTTGGCGCGGGCACGGCTTATGCCATAGCATATATGCGCGCCTTGATCGAACGCGCCGAAGACGAACTCGGCGCTCACTAGTCACTCAGGAAAGGACCCGCTTCATGCAATTGCGACAACTGGGAAACAGCTCGCTGATGGTTTCGCCGATCGGTGTCGGCTTTTGGGGAATCGTCGGCGGCGACTATTGGGGAGCGCAAGACGAAGCTGATACCATCGACGCCGTGCACTGCGCCCTGGATGTCGGCATCAATCTCTTTGATACCGCCGAGGGCTATGGCGACGGCTATTCCGAGCGGATGCTGGGACGCGCCCTGAAAGGCCGCCGCGAGGAAGCCGTCATCGCCAGCAAAGTCAGCCAGAAAAACCTGGCGCCGGACGATATCCGCGCCGCCTGCGAGCGCAGCCTGGAGCGCCTGGGCACCGACTACATCGACCTGTATCAGGTGCATTGGCCCAGCCGCAACGTCCCTTTTGAAGACACGATGGATACCCTCTTGGCGCTTCAGAGCGCGGGCAAGATCCGCGCCATCGGGGTCAGCAACTTCGGGACCCGCGACATGCCGGATATGCTGCAATGCGGACGTTACGACGCCAATCAGCTGCCATACAGTCTCTTATGGCGCGCCATCGAATTCGAGATACAGCCCCAATGCGCCGAAGAGAACATCAGCATCCTGCCCTATAGCCCGCTCAATCAGGCCCTGCTGACGGGCAGATATCGAGACGCCGACGAGATGCCCTACTCCCGCACGCGGACGCGGCATTTCCGCGGCGACCGGCGCGATTCCCGCCATGGAAGTCCCGGTTTTGAAACCGAGACATTCGCGGCGGTCGACGCCATACGGGAGATCTGCGCCGACATCAATCAAGCGATGGTGCACGTGGCGCTGGCCTGGCTGCTGCACAAACCGGCCGTGACCTCGGTGCTGGCGGGCGCGCGCAACCGGCAACAGATCAATAGCAACTTGATCGCGGGGGGCTTGTCGCTCTCGGCGGGGACCATGGGACGCCTGGATGAGGCGACGGCTGAACTCAAAGCGAAGCTGGGTCGCGACCCGGATATGTGGGGCGTCGGCGCGGATTCGCGCTATCGTTGAGCTTTCTTTATCCCTGAATCTTAATGCGGGGCGATTATGTCGCAATATCTGATTTATTTCGGTGCATTTCGGGCGACCTGATAGGTCGCCCCTACAGATTTCAAATATAAATGAAACCGTAGGGGTCAGACATTATCTGACTCGCTATGCCCGAAGCGCGTCAGTCTGATACGCGGTTTGCAGGTAAATCAAACAAGTCACTGATCTCGATCATCGCGCCGCTTGCGATCGACTTGTTCGCAGCGATGCCCACCAGAACAGACGCCGCCCCGTCGATGTGCGACGCCGCGCGTCGGTAGGGATCGGGCGGCGCGTCTTCGGCGAAGATATCTTCGAGCATCAGGGGATCGGCGCCGCCATGTCCGCCCTTGTTCGCGGGAACCTTCACCTCGTAAGGCTCCCCGAACATGGGAAAGGCGCGGATCTGCGTCCGTTTGAAGGGTCCCTTGCTGGCCGCGGCCGATTCGCTGTCCGTTTTCAAGTGCGTCACATTCTCGGTGACATCCAATTCGATGCGTCCGCGACTGCCGGTAATGGCGACGCGCAAGCCCTCCCAGGGCGCGTAAGCGACCAGGCAATAAGACAACAATACGCCATTCTGATAACGCGCCGTGACCGCCATGGTATCTTCGGCGCTGATCGCTTCGCCAAAGACATTTCGGTCGCGGATGTATCCCGTCTCCTCTTCGGCATCCAGGTACAAACCCTTAAAGGCCGCTTTCTGATCGAGGAACAGGGCGAAGGGATCCTCCCGCGCCGCGCCGGCGCCGGTATAGCGCGCATAGCTGTATTGCTCGCCCCGCGCCGAGGCGTTGACCTGGCCGTAAAACTTGAGTTCGCCCAGAGCGAAGACGCGCTGGGGATAGGAATTGATCCACCAGTTGACCAGGTCGAAGTGGTGCGTCGCCTTGTGAACCAGCAATCCGCCGCTGTTTTCCTTTTCGCGATGCCAACGGCGGAAGTAGTCGGCGCCATGGCTGGTATCCAGCACCCAGGAAAAATCCACCGCCAGCGGCTGCCCGACGGCTCCTTCCATGACCAGTTGACGGAAACGCGTGAAGGCTGGCGCGTAACGGTAATTGAATGTAACGCGCAGGGAGCGGCCGGTTCGATCAATCGCGTCATATATAGATCTTAACTTATCCAGCGTTGTGGTCAGCGGCTTCTCGCATATGACATCGCAGCCACCTTCCATCGCCCGCACAATGTAATGATGATGCCAGGAATCCATCGTGCTCACGATCACCGTATCCGGTCTGGTTTCGGCGATCATGGCGTCGAAGTTCTCGGCGTGATAAGCGGGCACGGGACCCGCGCCGTTTTGTCGCAGTTGCCGGTTGTACCAACTCATGCGAGTCTGGCTGAGATCGCACATGCCAACGAGTTGGGCACAATGGGCAAATGTCTTTGTGGTCGCGCTCACGTACATGCCCGCGCGTGATCCAGTGCCCACAATCGCGTAAGTTTGTCGCGCTTTCATGAATCTGCTCCCGCTTCACCGGCACTCGCGCCGATTATAACCAATTCGCGGCCCAGGAGTTAGCGATACGCAAGGCCCCGATGCAGGAGTGGCGAATTTGCTGGATACTACGTCATTTGTAGGGGCCCCCTACCAGGTCGCCCGCGTTTCCAGGCACAGTTTTCGGGCGACTTAATAAGTCGGCCCTACATCGTCTTGCGATGTTGGCGTATCCACGACTTTCAGCACTCCCCTAATGCGTGTTCTTTGCCGAATAATTCCCGGCTATGTTACTCTCACTGAACTGTTACGAATGTCCTTTGGAGGTGTCACATGGCGCATCAGCGGATTCTCCCCAAAAGCAGCAAGGGCGGCAATATCTTTCCCGATATCGACTATCGCACCTGTAAAGCGGTGCGTGCCGGCAATCTGGTCTTCGTCGAAGGTCAGACCGGCTTGACGATGGACAACGCGTCTTTCGTGGGCGAGGGCGATCCAGCGGCGCAGGCGGACAACGCCATGAAAAACGTCAAGATCATCCTCGAGGCGGCCGGCGCGCGCATGGAAGATATCTGCAAGATCACCACCTATGTCACCGATATCAGTTACCGCGACCTGGTCTATCCGGTGTTGGCAAAACATATGCCGGAGGTCTATCCCTGTTCGACCGGGGTCGTGGTCAAAGCGCTGGGCAAGCCCTATGCCGATTTCGAGATTGATGTCTTCGCCGTGATTCCGGACGACCGGGCCTAAGCGCTGCGCTCAGAGCTTGTACCAGTTTGCGCTGTCACGCATTACTTGCGGAATTGATGTTGTTGCTTCTAATTCCCGCAGTACAGTTCGCGCTTGTTCAGCCCCCGCGATTAGTTGGGGTAGTTCTGCGTCGAAATCGTAGACCGAAACGACCGGACGCAGCGGCTCGTCAATTGGGAGCACTTTTACCTGCCGATGGCGCAATAGATGGCGATACGTCGCCTCGTAGATCTCCGGCGAATACGGCGCGTCATTTGCGGAGGTCTCGACAATGCCCAGTTGCAAGGCTACCTGGTAAAGATCTTGCCAGAGGGCGCGCAAGAGATCGGGCGGCGCGTCCTGCGCTTCGTTTACGTGCGCTGGATTGGCGATTGACGCTTCGCGCCGACTCTCGATCAGGGCGCGAACTTCCCGCGAGGGTACGGGCAAGACGAATTGAGTTCGTTTGTCAGCGAGCAGTGACTCGGCTTCATCGTCTTTGGAACGGGCGATTTCCATGAAGCGGCCGCCGATCAGCGGCAGTTCTCCGATCAAGATGGCATCACTTTGTGAATGCGCTCTGTCCCATTCGGGGAGCGCCCCCCGCAGCCAGAGGCCCGCCGCTTTGATCACCATCGGATGCGTCGCGCCCTGATCCAGCGGGTATCGCGGCGACTCAAAGGGCTGCCGCGCCGTATCCCATTGCAGGAGATGCGGGGCCCGACCGGCGTCCAGCGCCATCAGCGTCAGTTGCTGCAGCAGCAAACTTTTGCCGACGCCGGGCAATCCGGCGAAAAAGACGCGATCCGCGTTACGAATCAGATCAACAAAGCAGCGATAGATCTGCGATTCCTCGGGCAGGATGGTCTTTGGCATAGGCGCGGCTTATCCTTGCCTTGGCCGGCGAATGCGGCCTTGATCGCGCAGGCGGTCCATGCTGGGCGTCTCGCCGATCGGTACCTCGATGAGCGTCGGCAAGGCACTGGCGAAACCATAGCGCAGCGCTCGCCGGAGTTCCTCCTCCGTTTCGGCGCGGAAGGCGTTAGCGCCGAAGGACTCCGCCAGCTTGACGAAGTCGGGATTGAGCAGATCGGTAGCGATGACACGCTCGTCATAATCGCGGATCTGCATCGTGCGCACATTGCCGTAGGCGTCGTTGTTGAATACGATCGTCACGAGCGGAATCCGGTGCTGAACGGCGGTCGCCAGTTCCCCCACCGTGAACATGAAACCGCCATCGCCGGCGATCGAGAGCACCGGCACCTCCGGCTTCGCCATCTTGACGCCCAGCGCCGTCGGAAAGCCGTAGCCCAGGGTCCCTTGATAGCCGCTGCTGATGAAGCTGCGTGGTTTATAGACCGGAAAACTGATGCGCGCAGCATAACCGACTTGGGTCAACTCATCGACGAAGATGCCGTCTTCGTCCAGTTCTTCGCGCAGGATGCTTAGATAGGAGATCTGCGGCTCGAGGTAGGCGATGGTCTCCCGCCATTTCGCTTTGAGCGCCAGCATTTCATTTTCGCGAGATTCCCGTTTCCGGTTGTTCTGGTCGACCGTGTTGATCAGGGGCGGCAGCGCATCCTCGGCCCGGGCCACGATCGGCAGATCCGGTTTTTGAATGCGGCGCATGGCATCGTTGTCGACATCAATGCGGATGACCTTCATATCGCTGTCAGTTCCCCAGCGGCTCAAGGGAATGCGCATATGCGTACCGACCGCCAGCACAACATCCGTCTTCTTGTAATACTCGTGAGATTCCGGGCTCTTCAAGCTGAGATAGTGGCGACTGTCGAGCACCCCGTGGCCGGTACGATAGGCGACCACCGGCGCCTGCAATAGTTCCGCCAGTTGGGTGACCTCGGCGCTGACGCCCTGCGCGCCGCCGCCGACGAAGATCATGGGATGTTTCGCTTGTCCCAGCCAGTTCCCTGCTGTTTCGATGGCGCCGCTGTCAACCGGCGGGTAGAAGGGCTGCCAAACCGGCGCATCATCGGGCACTTCGGCGCGCATCTTCAATATATCCGGGGGCACTTCCAATGCGACCGGCCGCGGACGCCCCGAGTGCATCTCGTAGAATGCCTGCGCCACTTTGCGCCCGGCATCGGCGGGATGCAAAACGAGATCCGACCACTTGCTCAGTCCGCGCAGGATTTCGGATTGCTGCGGGATCTCGTGCAGGTCGCCTTTGCCCTTGCCGATATTGACGCTGTGGATTTGTCCGGTCAGGCAGAGGACTTTGGCGTTGAGCGAGTAGGCTGTGGCCAGTCCGGCCGAGGCGTTCAGTATGCCGGGTCCCGGCACCACATTGAAAACAGCGGGTTTACCCGTCGCCTGGGCATAGCCCAGCGCCATGTAGGACGTGCCCTGCTCGTGGCGCGTGTGGATAACTTTGATCTTGTCGCGGTTATCGAATAGCGCGTTGTAAAGCCAGTCGTTCTGGATGCCGGGCAAGCCGAAGAGGGTACCTATGCCCTGCGCGATCAAGGCTTCGACGACTGCTTCGCCTCCTGTTTTGATTGCCACTGTCGCTGCTCCTTGCGGTCGAGAGAATTCAAGTTATTTTGCCACAGATGTGGTTCAATGAAAGTAATGAGAATGCGGAAAGGCTTTTGTTCAACTCCACTCTTCGGCTGCTGGCCTCTCCCCACTAAACGCTGAGGACAGGACAGGTTTTCATCAGACGCGATATCGCCACAAAATCTGAAAAAACTCAGGTGATTTTCG
>WTGF01000057.1 GCA_011525385.1 Chloroflexota bacterium
GGCAATCAGAAGTTTAGGGCTTGACAAGTAAGGCCAAATCGGGTATACTAGTAGCATAAGAACGGCAAGCTACTACAGGAGTAACCCGATGGATTTGGTCACAGTTTTCGAGCGGTTCCCGACACAGCAGCACTGCATCGACCACCTGGAGAAAGCCCGCTGGAACGGGGAGCCCACCTGCCCCTTCTGCGGCTCCGACAACGTAGCCAGCAAGCATGAGAACGAGCGCATAGGCCGCTGGAACTGCCACAAATGCCACAACTCCTACAACGTCCTGACCGGCACGATTTTCAAGGGTACGCGGATCCCGCTGCAAAAATGGTTCCTGGCCATCAGCATCATAATCAACGCCAAGAAAAGCGTTTCGTCCTACCAGCTCTCCCGCGACCTCGGCATCACCCAGCGCACTGCCTATCGCATGGGTATGCAGATTCGCAAGGAAATGGTAGACGACGCGGTGTTCCTGAAGGGCATTGTCGAAGCCGACGAAACCTACGTTGGCGGCAAGCCCCGCGGACACCGCAGGGACGACGACGAACCGCCCAAGCGCGGTCGCGGCACCAAGAAGCAGCCGGTCATCGGCGCACTCGCACGCGGGGGCAAGGTCATAGCCGAGCCGTCCGACAAGGTGACGGGAAAGACGCTCAAAGCGTTTCTGCGCCAGTTCGTGGACGGCGGCGACTCGGTACTGGTAACGGACGAATTCAGCGGGTACAATCGCATGGGAGAGTGGGTACCGCACTTCACCATCAATCACGCGGTAGCCTACGCTGAGGGCCTGATTCACACCAACACGATTGAAGGCTTCTGGAGCCTGGTAAAGCGAGCGATCTTTGGACAGCACCACCACTACAGCAAGGCCCACGCGGCAGCCTACATCGTCGAAGCCTGCTACAAGTACAACAACCGCAACAATCCCGACGCCTTCGACCAGTTCCTCGCCGGTACGGTCTCCTAGCACATGTGAACGCATTGCAGCGTCTGCTCCTGCATGGCAGAATGATCCATCCCCAAAACCATGCACAAAAGGAGCTGACGCGATGGCAACCTCTCCCAGGAAGCCCAATTGGGCAGACAAGACGATTTGGACAGGCGATAACCTGTACATCATGCGGGGCATGAATTCCGCCTCAGTCGATCTCATCTACCTCGACCCTCCCTTCAACTCCAAAACAGACTACGCCGCGCCTATCGGCTCCCAAGCAGCAGGAGCGGCCTTCAAAGACACCTGGACGCTCACGGACATTGACGTCGAGTGGATCAACCTGATAGAGCAGAAGCATCCCCAGCTGTATCGCGTCCTGCTGGCAGCCATGACCAAGAGCGATAAATCGTATCTGGTCTATATGGCCGCCCGTCTGTTGGAGATGAAACGGCTGTTGAAGCCTACGGGTAGCATCTACCTGCACTGCGACCCGACGATGGGACACTACCTGAAAGCGGTTATGGACGCCATCTTTGGCTGCAAGAATTTCAAGGCGGAAATCATTTGGCAGCGCAGCACGGCGCACAATGACAGCAAGACATTTGGCAAGGTTTGCGACTACATCCTTTTCTATGGTACAGGGGGGATTTACACCGATGCGGTTCGGGTTCCCCTCACCGATGAGCAGGTCAAGAAGTTGTACAAACACAAGGACAATCGCGGCCGATTTTCGTCCGGCGACCTCACCGCCAAAGGGTTGACGGGGGGGGGTATGACTACGATTTCCACGGACATCCCGGGCCGTGGCGATACCCCCAACATCGAATGCTGGAACTCGAACGGGCAGGCCGTATCCACATTTCCAGAGCAGGCGCAGTGCCGCGCTATAAGCGGTATTTGCATGAACACAACGGGCAGGCCCCTTCCAACTTGTGGACTGACATTCCGCCCGTGCAACCCAGGTCGAAAGAAAAGACAGGTTACCCTACCCAAAAACCGCTTGCGTTGCTGCGGCGCATCATCCTCGCCAGCAGCAACGAAGACGATATAGTACTTGACCCCTTTTGTGGTTGCGCCACAACCTGCGTAGCGGCCGACGATTTGCACCGCAACTGGATAGGCATAGACATATCCGAGAAGGCGGCGCAGCTGGTCATTGAGCGCATAGCCGACCGGCAGGGCTTGTACCGCGACATAGTGCACCGTTCCGACATACCGGAGCGCACAGATATAGGCTGGATACGCAGATACAATTCGCCACACAATCGAAAGCATCTTTACGGCGAACAAGGCGGCTACTGCGCGGGCTGTGAGCATCATTTTGAGCAGCGGCATTTGGAAGTTGACCACATCATATCGCGCAAGAAAGGTGGCACCGACCATCTCGACAACCTGCAGCTGCTATGCACATCATGCAACCGCAAGAAGGGCGATCGCGGTATGGCCTACCTGAACAGCCGGCTGCAACTTGCAGCCTAAGCATATCACGGCTTGGCTCCCCCGTCAAGCCCTAAACTTCTGATTGCC
>WTGF01000038.1 GCA_011525385.1 Chloroflexota bacterium
ATCCCCCCGCTCAACGGGGGGCGGAAACCCCGAAGCATCGGAGAGGGGGAGCGCGATCACTGAAGATGGGCTTTTATGCTCATTATTGTTCTACTCTGAAAAATGTCGCTCAGATTCATCGTCGAGTCACCCTTCCCCATTGCAATGGGGAAGGGCCGGGGATGGGGTTGGAAAAGAAATATCCACGACATTAGACACGTCGCGGACTCTCCACTTTTGCGCATCTGTAGCTGGCTAGTGTAATTTGCCTTATGCTGGGCTTTATCCTTCGCCGTATCCTGCTCTTCATACCGACCCTGCTTTTCATCTCGATCCTGGTGTTTTTCTTGATCCAGTTGCCGCCGGGCGATTATCTCGATACGCTGATTCTCCGGATGCAGGAAAGCGGCTCGTCAGTCGATGCGGAAACCGAGGCGCTCCTGCGCGAGCGTTATGCGCTGGATCAACCCTTTCTGTCGCAATACACGCGTTGGATAAGCAATATTGTGACCGAGGGCGACTTCGGACGGTCCTTCAACTGGAACCGACCGGTCTCCGAACTGATCTGGAGCCGTCTGGGCTGGACCTTGGCGATATCTCTCGGTTCGCTGCTTTTCACTTGGGCGCTGGCTTTCCCCATCGCGATTTATTCCGCCACCAATCAGTATTCGCTTTTCGATTATTTTTTCAGCTTTCTCGGCTTTATCGGCTTGGCGATCCCGAATTTTCTACTGGCGCTGGTCTTGATGTGGATCGGCTTTTCGGTATTCGGGGTCTCCATGGGCGGCTTGTTTTCCAGCGAGTTCCGCGACGCCCCCTGGAGTATCGAGAAGTTCATCGACTTCCTGTCGCACTTGTGGGTGCCGATCGTGGTGCTGGGCACGGCGGGCACGGCGGGTTTGATCCGCACCATGCGCGCCAACCTGCTGGATGAATTAAACAAGCCCTATGTCGAAGCGGCCCGCGCCAAAGGCCTGCGCGAGCGCCGCTTGATCTGGAAGTACCCGGTGCGCGTGGCGCTGAACCCTTTCATCAGCTCGCTGGCGACCATTCTGCCCGGGATGATCTCCGGCGCGACTATCGTTTCGGTCGTGCTCAACTTGCCGACGACGGGACCGCTCATGCTGGACGCCCTGCTGCAACAAGATATGTTCCTGGCCGGGAGTTTCTTGCTGATGCTGAGCCTGTTCACACTCGTGAGCACCCTGGTCTCCGATATTTTGCTGGTGCTGGTGGATCCGCGGATTCGCCTCGATTGAGGGGGAGATAGATCGTGTTTCGATCTCGACCTGTGAGCGAAGAAGCGCTGAAGAAGGCCGACGAGCGCCAACTGACCGCTTCGCAGTGGCAGTTGATCTGGTGGCGCTTTCGCAAGCACCGCGCCGCCATGATCAGCCTGGCTGTCCTGCTGCTCTTCTACTTTGTCGCGTTCTTTGCCGGCTTCTTCTCCCCGCGCGATCCCGCCCGCGTCGACGCGCAATTCGCCCAGGCGCCGCCGCAGCCGCTGGTCTTCTTTGATGAGACAGGATTCCATTTTCCGCCCATTGTTTACGGATACGTCGGCGAACGCGATCCCAAGACCTTGCGCAAGTTCTATCGCGTAAGCGCCGACGATCGGTATCAACTGCGCTTCTTCGTCCGCGGGGACCCTTACTTGATTCTTGGATTCATCGAAAGTGATATTCATTTTATCGGCGCCGACGACCCGGATCTGCCGCTCTTCCTCCTGGGTACGGATTTGCTCGGGCGCGACATGCTCTCGCGGATCATTTACGGCGCGCAAATCTCGCTGACAGTGGGCTTGGTCGGCGTCTTCCTGAGTTTGATACTGGGCATCTTGCTCGGCGGCGTCTCGGGTTATTACGGCGGCTGGCTTGATGTCGCGATTCAACGCCTGATCGAGGTATTGCGTTCTATCCCGACCATCCCGCTGTGGCTCACGCTCAGCGCCGCCCTGCCCCGCAACCTGACTCAGTTGCAGATGTACTTCGGTATCACGATCATCCTGTCCTTCATCGGCTGGACCGAGGTGGCGCGCGTCGTCCGCGGCAAGTTCATGTCGCTGCGCAACGAAGATTTTATCCTGGCCGCGCGCACCATCGGCACCCCGCGCTTCCGCATCATTTATCGGCACATGGTGCCTTCGTTCATGAGTCATCTCATCGCCGCCCTGACCCTGGCGCTGCCGATCATGATTCTCAGCGAAACGGCGCTTAGCTTTTTGGGCTTGGGGCTGCGCCCGCCGACCATCAGTTGGGGCACCCTGCTCGACGGCACGCAAAACCTCAGCGCCATCGCTTTGACGCCCTGGCTGCTGCTGCCGGTGGTGCCTATTATTATCACAGTGCTGGCTTTCAACTTTGTGGGCGATGGCTTGCGCGATGCCGCCGATCCCTACGCTTAAAGGGAACGACCTGAACCATGTCCACATCCAAACCACTGCTGGAAATCAAAAACCTCAAGATGCACTTTCCCATCAAGCGGGGCATCATGGGGCGGACCGTCGGTCATGTCAAAGCCGTCGACGATGTCAGCCTGACCATCGGCGAAGGCGAAGTCGTGGGGCTGGTCGGCGAAAGCGGCTGCGGCAAATCGACCGTTTCACGCTGCATCGTCCGCGCCTACACGCCGACCGCCGGCCAAATCCTGCTCTACGATGCGGAGGGCGGCGCGGTGGACCTGGCCAGCATTCCCGAACCGGAGATGCTGCCCTATCGCCGCGATATTCAGATGATCTTTCAAGACCCCTTTTCGTCTCTGAACCCGCGCATGACCTTGCGCCAGATTATCGGCGAACCGATGCGCAACTATCAGATCTGCCGCGGTAAAGAACTGGAAGATCGGGTGGCTCATCTGCTGGAATCCGTCGGGCTGCGGCCGGAGCACATGTCGCGCTATCCGCACGCCTTCAGCGGCGGTCAGCGGCAACGTATCGGCATTGCCCGCGCCCTGGCGCTCAACCCGCGTTTGATCATTTGCGACGAACCGGTATCCGCGCTCGATGTGTCGGTGCAGGCGCAGATCCTCAACTTGCTGCGCGACCTGCAAGCGGAGTTCCGCTACAGTTATCTTTTCATCGCCCACGATCTCAGCGTGGTTGATTACATCTGCGAGCGCGTCGCCGTCATGTACGTCGGCAAAATCGTCGAAACGGCCGATACCGCCACTATTTTCAAGGACCCGCAACATCCCTACACGGCGGCGCTGCGCTCGGCCATCCCGCAATTGAACCCGCGCTTGCGGCAACTTCCGGTGCCGCTGGAAGGGGATGTCGCCGACCCGGCCAATACGCCTTCGGGCTGCGTCTTTCACCCGCGCTGTCGCTTCGCCGAAGATCGCTGTCGCCACGAGACGCCGGCAATGACGCCGACCGCGCCGCGCCATCATGCCCGCTGCCATTTCGCCGGCGAACTGAATCTTTCCGGCCTGTCGGAGCCGGCGGCGACTGCCTGACCGGGATGACCATGGAACCCTTGCTCGAAGTCAAGAATCTCAAGGTGCACTTTGCTACCGAGGAGGGCGTCATCGAGGCGGTTCGCGATGTCTCCTTCGAGATCAAGCGCGGCGAGACAGTCGCCATCGTGGGCGAGAGCGGCTGCGGCAAGTCGGTGATGGCGCGGGCCATTCTGCGCATCGTTCCCGCGCCGGGTCGCATCGTCGAGGGACGGGTCAACTACTATCGTGATGAACGTAACATCGATTTAACGGCGCTGGAAGCGAAAGGCCCCGAGATCCGCGCTATCCGCGGCGCGGATATCGCCATGATCTTCCAGGAACCGATGGCCACTTTCAGCCCGGTGCATACCATCGGCAATCAAATCAACGAAGCCATCATCTTGCACCAAGGCATCGACCAAGCCGGCGCGACAGCGCAAACCCTCGACATTCTGAATCGGGTTGGCATGCCGCGCCCGTCGCGCATCATCCACCGCTATCCTCATCAATTGAGCGGCGGCATGCTGCAGCGCGCCATGATCGCCATGGCGCTCTCCTGCCGACCGCAGTTGCTGATCGCCGATGAGCCGACGACCGCCTTGGATGTGACGACGCAAGCGCAAATCTTGCGCCTGCTCTATGACCTGCAACAAGAATTCAATATGGCGATTCTCTTCATCACCCACGACCTGAGCGTGGTGTCGCAGTTTGCCGATCGGGTCGAAGTCATGTACCTGGGGGAAGTGGTGGAATCGACTGACGTCATCACGCTATTCGAGGATCCAAAACATCCCTATACCCGGGCCTTGCTCAATTCGATACCGCAGACCGGCGCCGGGCGCGGGCAGCGGCTGCAATCGATCGCGGGCTCCATCCCCAATCCCTTGCATCGTCCCTCCGGCTGCCTGTTCCATCCGCGCTGCGACAGTTTTCAGCCCGGCGTCTGCGATCTGGTTTCGCCCAAGGAGATCACAATCGACAGCGGCCATCGCGCCCGCTGTATTTTGTACGATGAGCAATACTCCGATAGAGTATCTTCGGCGGCTAGTGATTAATGACAAGAATGCAGAAGGGGATCGTCCACTGCTTAAGCGAGGAGCCAAAACATAATGACTGATCGATTGGCCGGCATCCTGCCGGTGCTACAAACAGCGCTCACCGACGATGGCGACTTCGATTTGCCGAGCATGGAACGGCAGATCGAATTCTGCATCCGAGCCGGCGCGGACGGACTTGTCTTCCCGGTTTTGGGCAGCGAGTTCATGTTCCTTTCCGACAACGAAAGGCGCGATCTGGTGGCCTTCGTTGTCAAACATGCCTGCGGTCGCATTCCGATAATCGCCGGCGTCGCCGGCGCTTCTGCGGCGATTGCGGTTGAGCAGGCCGCGCATGCCGCGCATATTGGCGCCGACGCCGTCATCGCCATGCCGCCCTATGTCGCCGTCGCGGCGCCGGAGCAAATCTTTGATTATTTCAAGCGGATAGCCGAGGCGGCGCGGATTCCCGTCATCATCCAGCACGCGCCCCTGGGACCGGGTATGAATACCGCCTTTCTCAAGCGCCTGCTCGCCGAGGTAGAGAATATCAACTACATCAAAGAAGAAATGGACCCCAGCGCCCACCACATCAGCGAACTTGTCGCGGCGCGGATACCCGGTTGTTGGGGCATATTCGGCGGCGGATTCTGCCGCTGGATGATGTCGGAACTTGATCGCGGCGCGACCGGCTTCATGCCCGCGGTAGAGATCGTCGACATCCATGTGCAGATCTGGCGCGCCTATCAAGCCGGCGACAAAGACCGGGCACGCGAAATCTTCAATCAGATCGCGCCGCTGATCTTGTTGACTCAGCAATTACGCCTGCCGCTGGTCAAAGAGATTCTGCTGCGGCGCGGCATCTTGACCAGCGGCGCCCTGCGTCAGCCGGGTCTTCAGCCGCTGGACGAGGCCGATCAGCGCGAACTTGACGCGACCCTGGCGGCTGTGAGTCATCTCTTTATCGACACAGAAACCTGAGGTAGCAGAATGAAGATTAAGGAAATAAGAGCAGTCAATGTCGATTTGCCAAGGCCGACGCCCAAGACTGCAGCACGCCGCCCCTCCTGGAGCAAGACGACCCCCGTCGCCATGCCCGTCAGCAAATATCGCGATGAGTTTTTCGGCCAGCCGGGCTCCTATCCCGGCAACCAGGGCGGCGCGGTCTGGGCGCAGGTGACGGCGGAAGATGGCGCCTGGGGCCTGGGGCGCAGTTATTTTGGGCGACCCACGGCCGCCATCATCGACGATATTTACGCGCCCTTGTTGATCGGCCGCGACCCCTTCGCCATCGAGCACCTGAACGACCTGATGTGGCGCGCTACCCAGCGCGTCGGCAGCGCCGGCCATGCCGATGTCGCGCGCAGCGCCGTCGATCTGGCGCTTTGGGATCTGAAGGGCAAATTGCTGGGTCAACCCGTCTATCGACTCATCGGCGGGCCCAGCCGCGACGCCATCCCGCTTTATGCCACCGGCGACGACATCGACTGGGCGGATGAGCTAGGCTTCGAGCGCTTCAAGCTCACCAATCAGGCGCACTATGAGATGGGCATCGCCGCGCTCAACCTGATGGAAGACAAAGTCGCCAGCACCCGCGAACAAATCGGCGCCGAAGCCGAACTGATGATCAACCCGGTGATGGCTTACAACTTGAGCTTCGCCGTGCAAATGGCCGAGCGGCTGCGCCCCTATCATTTACGCTGGATGGAAGAGCCTCTAATTCCGCCCGACCTGGAAGGCCACATTGCGCTCAAACGGGCTGTGCCCTGGATGCCCATCGCCACCGGCGAAGATCATCACGGGCGCCACGCCTTCCGTCAACTGATCGAAAACCGCGCCGTCGATGTCGTGCAGCCGGACATCAGTTGGTGCGGCGGATTGACCGAAGCGCTCAAAATTTACACCATCGCGGAAGCGGCTGGCATCCCCACCATCTTGCACGGCGGATGCAACTCGCCCTTCGGGCAGCACTTCTCGCTAGCCATGCCGGAATCGCCCTTTGCCGAGTATTGGCTGGGCACCGACCCGGGGATTCCCTTGGAGGAACTGCGGCCCATCCCGGGCATGGCGATGCCAGCCGATGGCCAACTGACGCCCAACGACGCGCCCGGCTTTGGCATGGACATCAAAGCCGACTGGATCAGACCCTATTCGGGTCCAGCGGAAGTCGACGTCACCTTGCGGACCTACGGCTAGAGACGCCGCTACAAGGCTTGTCCGGTACTCCATAGCCCTAGCGCGTTTTTTTCTACCCCATCCCCCGGCCCAGCGCCCCCTCGGGTCCCCCGCCTCACGGGGGAAGTATCCCGTAGCAACGGAGAAGGGGAGCTAAGGTAACGTGCCCGCGCTTGAAAATCGCAGTTATTGACACTTGTCAGAAAACTCGCATCAACGTCGAAACGAGCTTCCCCCCATTGCTATGGGGGGATTGAGGGGGGTAGACTAGAGGTGGCGCAACTCCGAGAGTAGCGGACAGGCCTTACAGGAGAAGATAATGGACGATAGAGCCAGCGTTGCGATCGTCGGAAGCGGCTGGTGGGCGACCGCCAATCACCTGCCCGCCCTCGTCAAACGCGCCGATATCCAGGTCGAAGCCATTTGCGACATCAATGAAGCCAAAGCCCAGGCCGCGGCAGATTTTTTCAAGGTGAACGCAAC
Organism: Chloroflexota bacterium; assembly: GCA_011525385.1. Classification (GTDB taxonomy): domain Bacteria; phylum Chloroflexota; class Anaerolineae; order Aggregatilineales; family Phototrophicaceae; genus UBA6055. The sequence continues at coordinate 7,107 of WTGF01000038.1, forward strand.
TTATACGGATCTCGGCAGCATGTTGCGCGAACGCCAGCTTGACGCGGCTGTGGTGGCGACCAATCACGCCGCCCATTACGCCGCCGCGCGCCAATGCCTGGAAGCGGGACTGCATGTCTTCATCGAGAAACCCATGACCCTGCTTGCCAGCGAAGCGCGGCATCTGCTGCGGCTTGCCGAAGACAGAGGCAAACAAATCGTCATGGGTTACAACCACACCTACAGACCCTGCACCGTGCGCGCCCGCGAACTCATCCAGAGTGGCGAACTCGGCGCGATCCAATATCTGGACGCGCAATTTTCGCGGCCGGTATCTTCATTGCTGGCGGGTATCGACAACGTAACGATTGGCAACTTGCATCGCCCGGGCGATGTCTATGGGGATCCTGCGCGTTCGGGCGGCGGGCACGGGCAATTGCAGTTGACGCACATGGCCGGCATGCTCTTTTACACGACCGAGACGCGTATCCGTCGGGTGCAGGCGCGCATGGCGCATCACGGGCTGGCGGTTGATCTCGTTGTCGCCTGCGCCGTCGAGTTCGAGAACGGCGCCCTGGGCACTGTCGGCGGCACCGGACATGTCAGCGGAGGCGGCCAAAGCACGCGCCTGACTATCTTCTGCGAGAAGGGCTGGCTGGATATTGACGATACCGCCGGCACGCTGCATGTGGAACACGAAGATGGCGCAAAAGAGTTCCTAGATTCCGCTTCGGACGCCGATGAAGCGGAACAACGCTACTTTTACGGTCCTATTCACAATTTCGCCGATGTCATCACGGGGGTAGCCGAAAACCACTGTTCCGGCACTATCGGCTGGCGCGCGGTGGAATTGCTGGACGCCGCCTATCGCTCGGCTAAACGAGCCGGCAGCGCTGTTACACGCGACGAATTATATGAGGACGAGCAATCATGATCTTTGACTCCCATTGTCATGCCTGGCAAACCTGGCCCTACGACCCGGCCGTGCCCGACCGCGAAACCCGCGGCAGCATCGAGCAATTGGCTTTCGAGATGGATAGCAACGGCGTGGACAAAGCCCTGATCGTCTGCGCCGAGATCGAGGGCAACCCCGACAACAATCAATACGTCTACGAGAAATCGGGCGCTTACGAAGGCCGCTTCGCGTACGTAGTAGACGTCGACAGCCGCTGGAAGGACAGTTATCACAGCGCCGGCGCCGCGGAACGACTGGAGCGCGCCGTCCAGCGCTGGCATCCGGTCGGTTTCACGCATTATCTGCTGGACGACGCCGATGAAGGCGCCTGGCTGCATTCCGACGCTGGAACTGCTTTTTTTGAGGTCGCGTCAAGTCATGGCTTGATCGCTAGTATCCATTGCCTGCCGGGGCATCAAACGCATATACGCAAGCTGGCGGCACTGTTCCCGCAACTGAAAATCCTGATTCATCATATGGGGCATCCCAAGGTTATTGAGCCGGAGACGCAGGCGGAAGTGCTGGCAACGGCGACATGCGACAACGTCTACATCAAGGTATCCGGCTTTTATAATGGCACAACCGGTCCCAAGTGGGATTATCCCCTGGCGGACGTGCAGCCGATCCTGCAGGGCATACACCAGCGTTACGGGTCGGATCGCCTGCTTTGGGGTTCGGATTATCCCGTCTGCCGCTGGTTTTACAGCCATCGCCATGCCATCGAAATCGTCCGTCATCATTGTCGTTTCATCACATCGGAAGCTATGGACAAAGTCATGGGAGAAAATCTCGCGGGCATTTTGTAGTGGCAACAGCCGTTCGGCGGCGTCTCCCGCTGTCCAAATCCAATTCGCTCGCGCGACCATATAGTCGCCTCCTCCTTTCCGCCTTGTGCTATCCTTTGACCTTACAGCACACGCAGCCACCTGGTCTGTCCTCCTTCCGATCAGTGGAGGGGGTACCCCCCCCCGTATACATACTGTATCTATACTGTTGCTCAAAAAAGGGACTAGAGCAGGGCAAGCTTTCGGGTACTGGAGGACGAATATGCGCGATTTCAGGGCGAACTTGCGGTACAATGCAAGCGCGCTGAATAGAGAATTGGAAGACGTTCATGATCGTCGATGTGCATTCTCATAGTCCGCAATACCGCGGCGCGGTGCCGCCGGAGCGCCGCAAAATCAATCCGGCTTGGCGGCCCGACCGAGCGGTCAGTTCGGTTTACAACTGGGAGGAGTACCTGGCTGAACAGGCGCCGGCCGACATCACCATCGTCTTCGGCGTCGCCTGGCACCCGGGCGACAGCACCGGCGGCGTAAATGGCGTCGACGAGTCATCCGATATGCCCGGCAATGTCAATGACAAAACCGCCGCCTTCGCAAAGGCCTACCCAGAGCGATTGATCGGCTTCATGTCGCTGCACCCGCACGACCCGCGCGCGCTGGACGAACTGGAACGCTGTCGTGGCGATCTCGGTTTGCGCGGCATCAAACTGGGCGCGAATTATCAGATCTTTCATCCCCTGGAATCGCGCGCCCTGGCGATCTATGAGCGGGCGCAGAAATACGGCTTGCCGATCTTGTTTCATCAAGGCACATCGCCCGTGCGCATGGCGCCGATACGTTATGCCCATCCCCTGCTGATGGACGAAGTCGCCATGCGCTATCCCGATCTCAAGATCATCATGGCGCACCTGGGCCATCCCTGGACGGTGGATACCGCCGTAGTCGTCCGCAAGCACCCGAATGTCTATGCCGATATTTCCGGCTTGTTTTACCGCGCTTTTGGCTTCTACGAAGCCATGATCAAGGCGACAGAGTGGAACGTGCTTGATAAGCTGCTCTTCGCCAGCGACTATCCTGTAACCACCGCGGCAGAAACTTTTGAATCTTTGCGCAAGGTCAACACAATCGTTGAAGGAACGAACTTTCCCAGAGTTCCGGAAGACAAACTGGAAGCGATCATTTATCGCGATTCACTAGCGCTTTTGGGGTTGAGCTAAGATGACAAACGCATCTCTCTTTGAAAGAGCCGTCGCAGTGACACCGGGCGGCGTCAACTCGGGCACGCGCGGACTGAAAGAACCCATCGTCTGGGAAGCCGGCGAGGGGGCCTATCTGGTCGACGCCGAGGGCAAACGCTATCTGGATTATCACGCCGCCTTCGGTCCCATCATTCTCGGGCACAATCACCCGGCGGTGAACGAGGCCGTCGCCCAAGCCATGACGCGGGTCGATCTCACCGGCGTCGGCACCACCGAGCTGGAAATCCGTACAGCGGAAAAAATCGTCGAGCACGTGCCCTCGGCGGAAATGGCGCTGATCTTCGGCTCCGGCACCGAAGCCACCTATCTGGCGCAGCGCCTGGCCCGGGCTGTCACCGGGCGCAAGAAACTGATCAAATTCCAGGGCTGCTTCCATGGTTGGCATGACTATCTGCTGATGAACATCATCAGCCCGCCGGACAAGATCGGCCTGAAAGATCCCGCCTCCGCCGGCATACTGCCGGAAGCGATCGACAATACGATTGTCTTGCCCTTCAACGACAGCGAAGCGCTAGAAAGCGCCGTGAATGCGGAGGGCGATGAGATCGCCGCCATCATCCTGGAACCGATCCCGCACAATATCGGCTGCGTCCTGCCGCAAGTCGAGTTCGTAGAGACCTTGCGACGCCTCTGCGACGAACGCGGCATCATCCTGATCTTTGACGAAGTGATCACCGGATTCCGACATGGACTCGGCGGCTATCAGGAAAAAATGGGCATCCTGCCGGATTTGACGACCCTGGCAAAAGCCATCGCCAATGGCTATCCCTGCGCCGCCCTGGCCGGGCGGGCAGACCTGATGATGCGCTTTTCCAGCGCCGGCGGCGATGTCTTTGTGGGCGGCACGTACAACGGACACCCCGTCGCCACCTCAGCAGCGCTGGCCACGATCGGTCAACTGGAAGACGACGCTGTCTATGAAAGGCTGTTCCGCCTGGGCGACAAAGCCCGGCGCGGCCTGCAGGAGATCGCCGATCGGCTCGATATCGACATGACGGTGGCGGGTTATGGATCGGTCTTTGTGCCCTATTTCATGAGCGGACCGATCAGGCGCTACCAGGACTTGCTGCGCAACAAGAGCGAAGCCGATGTCATGTTCCGTGAGGAGATGGGCAAACGCGGCATCTTCATGTTGCCGACGGCGATGAAGCGCAATCATATTTCCGCCGCCCATAGCGAAGCCGATATCGACCATACGCTCGGCGTCGCGGAAGAGGTGCTGAAGGAAATGGCCCGCAATTACGGATTGCGGTAAGCGAGAGTCCGACTAATCTTCGGCGCAGGGCCTGCGAAGATTCAAACCATCGCGATTCAATTCAAGGCCCCAGCCCGGTTTGTCCGGCAAGTGCAGGTAACCGTCCTGCGGCAGGGGCTCGTCGAGGAAAATATCGCCGAAAATCGGCACAATCTCGTCGGCGGCCGGGCTCATCATCAAGAATTCCGCCATCGGGCAATTGCTGAAAGCGTATTGCAGATGATAAGCAAAGATGCCCGAGCCATGCGGAATGACCGGGATATCATAAGCCGAGGCCATAGCGACGATGCGCCGCGCTTCGGTCATGCCGCCGACCCAGGTCAGATCCGGCTGCAAAATATCGAAACACTTGCGCGCGATCAACTCGCGATAGCCGTAGCGGGTGTATTCGTGTTCGCCGCCTGTGAACAAGCAAGACGATACGCTCGCTTTCAATTCGGCGCAGCCGTCGTAGTCGTCCGGCGGCAGGCATTCTTCCAGCCAATAGACATCGTATGGCTCAAGCGCTTTTGCCAATTGGATCGCATAGGGAACGGTCAGCGACATATAACAATCAAACATGAGGCGAAAATCGGGACCGACGCTCGCGCGCGATTTTTCCATCAGCGCGACGTTTTTCTTCAAGCCCTCGATTCCATCCGCGGGACCGTACATCAAGGGCAGCTTGGCGGCGTGAAAACCCATTTCCTGCGCCAGATCCGGACGAATCGTGGTCGCGTACATCGGCAGTTTGTCTTTGGTCGCCCCGCCCAAGAGGGCATAGACGGGCTCGTCGCGCAGCTTGCCCAGCAGATCCCATAGCGCCAGATCGACGGCGCTGATGGCGTGAATCGCCAGTCCCTTGCGCCCGTAAGGCAGGGTCGCGCGCCACATCTGATCCCAAATGAGTTCGACATCGCGAGGAGACTGACCCAGGAGAAAGCGCCTGAGGTGCCGCTCGATGATGAAACAGGCCGGTTCGCCGCCGGTGCTGATGCCGACGCCGGTACTGCCGTCCTCCAGTTCCACCTCGACGATCACGCCGCCCAGGGCGTTGATGCCCCAGCTGACGCGGGAATCCTTGTACGCGTCGTATATGGACATGGGGTTGGCGATGGGCGTGTCGATAATCCAGTGGCCCCGCGGCTGAAAGTGATAGTCGGCCCCGCTGCTGGCGTCGTTGACGTAAGCGCGAACGTCGACGATCTTGGCGCGTTTCATCGCACGGTCCTCCTCAAGCGCCTAAAAAGCATCGTGGCGTTCGTGCGCGCGGCCGAAGGGATCGCGCAGGGCGCGACCGGGCGTCGCGCCCGTCGCCTGTCCATCCGCCAGCGCCTGTACACCGTTGACAATGACTTCGCTGACGCCCTCGGCAAGTTTGCGCGGCTGCTCGTAGGTCGCTGTCGCTCGCAGGCTCTCGGGATCGAATACGGTCAAGTCCGCTTTGAAGCCGGGGCGGATAATGCCGCGGTCGAGGCTGCCAATGCGCCGGGCGGGAGCGGAAGTCAACTTGCGAATGCCTTCTTCCCAACTCAAAAGCCCCAGGTCGCGCACATAGTGCGACAAAAACCGCGCATGAGCGCCCCATCCACGCGGGTGAGGCTGGCCGCCGACCAGGATGCCATCGCTGCCGACGACATGCGCCGGGTGCTGCATGAGGGCTTGCACGTGCTCTTCAATGCCGAAGAAAGCCAGGCAAGATACACCCAGTCGCGTTTCCACCAGCAGATCAGCGAAGAAGTCAAAGGGCAGCTTGCCGGCCCTTTCAGCCGCATCCGGCAGGGACATGCCGATGATGGCCGGGTCATGATCGCCCAGGATGCCCCCGATACGCAGCATTTCCCAACCGAGAGGCACGCCTTGCATGCCATCGGAACCGGTCACTTCCAGTTCGTGCCGCAGTTTCGCCCGGCTCTCCGGCGCAGACAGATGCCCCAAGATAACGTCCACGCCGCCTTCCTGCGCCCAGCTAGGCAGCATAGCATGCAAATAGGTCTGACCCGCCAAATAGGGATAGGCGTCCAGGGTCACTTCGGCGCCTTCGGCGCGCGCGCCGTCAATCATGTCGATCAATTCGCCGACGCGTCCTTGGTTGATGGGAAAGCTCAGGTGACAGTGCGTCAGATGAACCGGCACGGCGGCGCGGCGGCCGATTTCAATCGAATCCCAATAACCCTTTAGCGCCTGGACGCCGTAGTTGCGATGATGCGGACAGTAGAATCCCTGATAGGGACGGATGACTTCGCAGAGTTCCACCAGTTCGTCGTCGCTGGCGAACATGCAGGGCGCGTAGGTCAAGCCGGTCGACAAACCGATCGCGCCTTCGCGCATGCATTGATCAAGGATGGCCTTCATGCGCGCCATCTCGGCGGCGCTCGGCTCGCGGTTTTCCATGCCGACGACGGCCATGCGAATGGTGCCTTGCGAGGCGAAGCTGGCTACATTGACGGCGGAACCCCCGTCAAAACGGTCGAGATAGCTGGTCAGCGTGGTCCAATCGCGATCAATATCGGGCAGGCCATTCCAGGCGGACAGTTGATCGCGCAAGATTGCTGCTGTCTCGGGCGTGGCCGGCGCCAAGCCCAAGCCATCGTGACCGATAACATCGGTTGTCACGCCTTGATGAATCTTGCATTCGTGGAGGGGGTTGACCAGGGGCTGCAAGTCGGAATGCGTATGCATATCAATGAAACCGGGGCTGACAAAGCGGCCGTCGGCTTTGATCGTGACTTTGGCCGCTTCGCCCGCCAGATTCCCTACAGCCACGATTTGATCGCCGGCGACGGCGACATCGGCCCAGAACCAGGGCGATCCCGCCCCGTCAATCAGGCGTCCGCCTTCAATCAGCAGATCGTGCATCAATTCGCTCCCTTGATCTCCGCCTCTTGATAGGCATCGAGGACGACTTTCATCAACTCGCGCGCCACCTGTCCATCGGTCTGCGGACGCGCGCCGCTATCGACGCAGTCGAAGAAATGCCGCACTTCTTCCGTCAGGTCCAGCCCTTCGTCGCTATCGAGCAAAACCTTGTCTTCACAACCGGGTTGAGAGACCGTGATCTGCGATTGCCAGGGGCAACGATAGCCTTCTACGGCTAATTTGCCTAGCGGATTGACCGTCAAGGTAATGACCGCCCGCTCACAATAAGCGCGCATGACGTACCAGCGATCCGGCGCGGGTGAAAACCAGGTATGTCGCGTCGTGCCAACCACGCCGTTCTTGAACTTGATGACGGAAATGGCGGTATCTTCCCCCTCCATAGGGATGCCGGCATGGGCGCCAACCATCGATACTGATTGCACCTCTCCCGCGATCCAGAGCATAACATCCAGCATATGCGCCGAAGCGGAGAAGAATACGCCGCCGCCCAGTGTCGCCTTTTTTACGAACCAACCGCCGGTGACATATTCGCGATTGTCTTCGTCCATGAAGGCATCCAACATGAAGAGTCGACCATAGTCGCCGCTGTCGATCGCTCTCTTGAAAACCTGCGTACTCACCCGATAGCGGTGAGGGAGCGCGATCATCAGTGTTTTGCCCTGCTTGTCGGCTTCGACGATCATATCATCCGCTTCGTCCAGCGTGATGGCGAAGGGCTTTTCCAGGAGCACGTGACAGCCGGCGCGCAGGACATCCATGGTGATGGGATGATGCAAGTGATGCGGCACCAGAATGATTGCGGCGTCGACGCGGTCCAAGCCCTCGCGATAATCGCTGAGCACGTCGATATCCCCCGCGTCCTGCAAGGTCGCTGCGATATGCGCCGCGCGTTCCCGGTCGGGGTCGGCGGTCCAGACAACCTCGGCGCGCTGCGCCAGCCGGTTGAGCGCCGCCACATGAAAAGGCGCGATCCAGCCGCAGCCAATGATCCCCACGCGATGTTTGCTCATGACTTTGGCCCTCACTGCGACTTCCCACGCGCCGCGACCGCCCACTGATCAATAACGCGATCGCCCTGCGTGATGATCATACTGTCGAAGAGATTGATCACCGGGCAGATATGATTGGGAATGACCTCGACCCGTTCGCCGATTCGGGCAGGATCTTCGGGCGGCACGGCCGTAGCGCCGTGTTCCTCGCTCAAACTTCGGATTTCCCAATCCGGATGCCCGACGACGATGCCATGCCCGGCCACCGGCGGAGACACCCCGGCCCGATCACTCGTCAGCGCTTTGGTACCGGCATCGAGAATGATGCGGTCGGCTGCCGGGCGCGTCGCCACCGTCGTCAAAACGCGGGCCGCGCAGCGATCGGGCTTGACGACTTCATGCAGCACTTCGCTGCGGTCATAAAAGACATAGATGCCCGGTCGTGTCTCGGTGACGCCAGCGACGGTCGCCGTGATTTTGGCGGTGGCTGTCAAGCCGACGGAGATGATCGGCACTTCGAGCCCGGACTTGCGGATCAACTCGGCACTTTCCGCCATCATTTCGCCGGCGCTGAGTCCGGTCGCGCGTACTTGATCGGGCGCGCCCGCCAGTTGCGCGTGCCCCTCATGGGTTAACAAGCCCGCAAAGCGTAGACCCGGCAGCCGATCAATAAACTGTGCCAAATCGCGCGCTGGATCGCCGGGGGCGACGCCGCAGCGGCTCAAGCCGGTATCGACTTCGACCATCACCGGCAGTTCGATTCCGTCAGCGCTCATTGATTTCGCAAGCGCCTGGGCAATGTCGATGTGATCGACGACGGTGGTGATATGGGCGCGTTGGCAAAGCTCCACCAAACGTCGATGCTTGGTCGGACCAACTAGCGGATAAGCCACCAGGATTTCGCTGCAGCCGGCATCGATGAAGACTTCCGCCTCGCTGAGCTTGGCGACCGTCAAGCCGACCGCCCCCGCTTCCATTTGCAGTTTGCCGATTTGCGGCGTCTTATGCGTCTTGGCATGCGGACGCAGGACTATGCCGTTCGCTTCCGCGAAGGCAGCCATATCGTCGATGTTGAAGCGAAGTTTGTCGATATCGACGATCAGGGCTGGCGTATCGAGATCGTCCTTGCGCATCGCCATCAGAAAGCCAATACCCGCTGCGGATTGGTCACGAACATGGTTTCAACCTGGCTGTCGGTGACGCCGTGCGCCTTCTGCAGCTTGGGCACGAACTGCGAATAAACATAGGTATAATCGTCCCAGACGTCATCGCCGGAGGCCGCCTCGTAACCGTGGGCGAAGACGGCGGCATCGTGGCTGAGCATAATCTGGTCGACATAGCCTTTCTTGATGGCGTTGCCCACCACCTCGAGCCAATGTTCATCTTCAAAGAAGGCCCCGACCATGCCGATGCGGTCCATGCTGACGTTGGCGCCCCGCTTCAGGACAAGCTCGGAGCCGGTGATTGGGTCCGGCTGGCAGCCGATATGACTGAGGATGACTTCCTCGGGCATGACGCCTTCCGACTCAAATATGTCAAGCTGTTCGGGACCCAGGCCATCCGTAGTATGCGTGATGATAGGACAGCCGGTGGCCCGGTGGGCGCGGGAGGCGGCGCGCAAGACCTCTTCTTCTTTGGCGGAGATCTGACCTTCGCCGGTCGCGCATTTGATCAAACCGGCTTTCAATAGCGTCTCGCCCATGCCCTCGGTGATTTCACGGACAAACAGCGCCGCCATCTGGTCGATATCCATCAACTGCGCGTAGAGGTGCATCGGCGCCCAGGATTCGTGAAAGAAACCGGTAGAGCAGATGATCTTGACCTGGCTGCGGCGGGCGACATCATGAAAGAGATCGAGATAGCGCCCGGTGCCGATGGGCGTGCATTCAGTCATGGCGCCGATGCCGGAGGCATAAAGCTCATCCATCTTGGCGACCATGCGGTCCGCCATTTCCTCGCGATCGAAGTCGATAACCTTGGGACGTCCCAACAGGTCTCCCCAATCCACGCACAGATGCTCGTGGATCAGCGTGCGACCGAGTTCTTCCGGCGCGACATCGCCCGTAATCGTGCGTACTTTTTTGCTCATAGCCTTCTCCTCCGAATCAATCGTTTATTCTCACGGGTTTGCCAGTGCGAGCCGATTCATAAGCGGCATGCACACAAGCCAAGCTGCGTCGGCCGTCTTCGCCGGTCACGCAGGGTTCTCGGTCTTGCAGGATGGCGCCGACGAATTCGCCGATTTCTTTCTGAAAGGTATCGTCCCGTTCGCGACGTTGCACCCAGCTATGACGGGCATTGGAGAACTCGAGGGCGTTCCAGGTATCAATGCGGATCGTCCCGCCGGTTCCGTAGAGATCCAGATCGCATTTGAAGGGCAGGGCAAAATCCACCACCCAATTGTGCACCGTCGTGCCCATGGCGCCATTCTCGAAACGAATCGCCACAACAGTGCTGTCTTCTACCGTTTTGCGCGCGTCATAGGTCTCGGCATAAGCGAAGACCTCGACGATTTCCGAGCCCAGCAGCCAGCGCAGCCGATCAAAGCTGTGGGCGCCATTGACGTGCAAGACACCGCCGCCGGCCTGCTCTTTTTGCCAGAACCACTCCGGGATCTGTCCGCCAGTGGTCATGATGTCGACAGCCAAGGTCACCTGCCCCAGTTCGCCGGCGTCGATTAAGCGCTTCGCTGTTTCCAACTCGGCATGAAAGCGATGGGTGAAACCGAGCATGAGCTTAACACCGGCTTGCTTCTGCGCGTCCAGAATTCGATCGGCCTCCTCCAGCGAATTGGCCATCGGCTTTTCCAGCAAGATATGTTTGCCGGCGCCGGCGGACGCGACCGCAACCTCTTCGTGCAGGTGATGCGGCAAGGCGATGTAAACCGCGTCTAAGGATTCGTCTTCCAGGACAGCCCGGTAATCCCGCTCCCAGGCGATCCCATAAGGTTTTGCAAGCGCGCGGGCGGAGGCTTCGACCAGATCGCAGATGACCGCGACCTCCAGGTCCGGCACGTCCGGCGCGGCTTCCATGAAAGATTTGGCGATGATCCCGGCGCCCAGCACGCCCAGTTTGACCGACATCCCGCTTATCCTTTCACCGCGCCTTCGCTCAAACCGCGCACCAGATACCGCTGGAAGACGAATGCCACAATGACCGGCGGCAGGACGCCGACGGTGGTAGCCGCTGCCAGGGCATTCCAATTGACCTGCGCCAGATTCCGAAACGACATCAGCAGCGGCGGGTAGGTCAGCGAATTGGTCAGGGTCAAGGCGAAGAAGAATTCGCTCCAGGCTTCCATGAAGGACATGACGCCGACAGCGATCAATCCCGGCACAGCCAGCGGCGCCACCACCATGCGGAAAGCCTGCCAACGCGTCGCGCCGTCGATCAAAGCCATCTCCTCGATATCGCGGGCCAAGGTATCGAAGTATTCTCGCAGGATCCAGATCGTCAGCGGCAGAATGAAAATCGTATACGTGAAAATCAGCGCCCAGAGCGTATTGATCAGTTTCAGCTTACGCAGAATGATGAAGAGCGGCACAATCAGGCTCAGCGCCGGCAGTACCCGCGTCATCAGAATCCCGAGGTAGGCAAAGCGCGAAAGCCGAAAGTCGAAACGGGAAAAACCGTAGGCGGCCATCCCGCCGATGAGCAGATTCGACAAGACCACAGCCACCGAGACAAAGGTGCTGTTGAGCAAGGCCGGCATCATGCGAGAGAACTCGGTCGTCGAGCCATAAGATCCGCGCTGCCCGGTCTCCCCAATCACGACCTCGCGATAATTCTCGATCGTCGGTTCTTGCGGTATCCAGTGCGGCGGTTTGACGCCCAGCTCGGGCGAATCCATAAAGCTGGTGATCAGCATGTAGTAAACCGGGAAGCCGACCCAGAATAGCAGGCAGCAGAAGGCGATGTAGGTGGCTGCCTTGCGCGCGATTGCGGCGCCCAGGACGCCGAGGTTGGCCGGCATTGTCGCCTATCCTTTCACCGCGCCTTCGCTCAAGCCGCGCACCAGATATCGTTGGAAGACAAAAGCCACGATGACCGGCGGCAGCACCCCGATCGTAGTCGCCGCGGCCAGGGCGTTCCAGTTGACCTGATGCAAATTGCGAAAGGACATCAGCAGTGGCGGATACGTTAGCGAATTGGTCAGCGTAAGCGCGAAGAAGAATTCGCTCCAGGCTTCCATAAAGGACATGACGCCTACCGCAATCAGCCCCGGGACGGCCAGGGGAGCGACCACCATGCGGAAGGCTTGCCAACGCGTCGCGCCGTCGATCAACGCCATCTCTTCGATATCGCGCGCCAGCGTATCGAAATATTCGCGCAGGATCCAAATGGTCAAGGGCAGGATGAAAATCGTATAAGTGAAGATGAGCGCCCAGAGCGTGTTTATCAGTTTCAGCTTTCTCAAGATGATGAACAAGGGCACAATCAAGCTCAAAGCCGGCAGCACCCGCGTCATCAGAACGCCAAGGTAGGCGACGCGGGAAAAACGAAAATCAAAGCGGGAAAAGGCGTAGGCGGCCATCCCGCCAATCAGGAGGTTGAGCAAAACGACGGATACCGAGACGAAGCTGCTGTTGAACAGGGCTGGCATCATGCGAGAGAACTCGGTCGTGGTGCCATAGTCCCCGCGTTGGCCGGTCTCGCCGATGATGACCTCGCGGTAATTCTCTATCGTCGGTTCTTGCGGTATCCAGTGCGGCGGCTTGGCGCCGAGTTCGGGCGGATCCATAAAGCTGGTGATGAGCATATAATAGACCGGGAACCCGACCCAGAAGAGCAGGCATAAGAAGGCGCCGTAGGTCGCAACCCGGCGCGCGGCAACTTGCCAGATGGTACGAGAGGAAGCGCTCATCGCATTGGCCTAGCTGTAGGTGGACTGCGACCGATAAGTCAAACGAACGAAGATCAAGCCGACGCCCATGGTGATCAGGCCGAGCACGTTCGAGACCGCCGCGCCCATACCCAGATCAAAATTGATGAAAGTATAGCGATAGAGCAGCACCGAGATCAGCATGGTGGCATCGCCGGGTCCGCCCTGGGTCATGATCCAGACGGCGTCGAATTGCAGGAAACCCAGGACGATGTTGTAGAGCAGGACGATGGTGAGCGTCGGGCGAATCCAGGCAATGGTGATAAAACGGAAGCGCGCGCGCATGCCCGCGCCGTCCACCTTGGCGGCATCGTAGAGATCTTCGGGAATGGTCTGCAGCGCCGCCAGCAACAAGATGGCGCTGAAGGAAGTCTGTCGCCAAGCCGAAGCCATCGCGGTGAAAACCAAGGCCCAGTTTTCGTCCGCCATGAAAGGTATATACTTGTCGATCAAACCCAGGCTGTAGAGCAATCCGTTCAGCGCGCCAAACTGCGAATGGACGACCCAGTTCCAGAGCAAGCCAATAACAATCCAGGGCAGCGCCCAGGGCAAGATCAGCAAAGTGCGGCCAAGGCCGCGGCCCACAAAGTCTTCCACCAGCAGCACAGCGAAGAACAGACCCATGAGGGTCGGGACGACGACGACGATCGCCGCGAATTTCAAATTGATCTCGACCGCTTTCCAGAACAGACGGCTGGTGAACAACTCAACGTAGTTGTCGAAGCCAATAAAGGTCGTGCGATCGCGGATCAGATCAATGTTGGAAAAGCTGTAGTAAATGGTGGTGACCAAAGGGCTGAGAATGACCACAACGATTGTGATGATGGCGGGCGCCAGCAAGACATAGGGGATCCATTTACGATCCCAGTGCTTGCGCTCTTGAGGGCTGGACTTTCTCGCCTGAACTGCTGCCATGGGAATAGACCTGCTACACGATAAGCGCCGTTAAGCCCGGAATAGGCGCGTACAGCTTGGGAATACGCTTCCCAAACCGTACGCGCTGGCAATCGTGTCTATGAGCTTGACGCGGAATGGCTGACAAGCTACGAATACTGCTCCCGCAGTTCCACCACTTTGTCCGCCAAGCTGGTGACGGCGTCCGCCGGCGCCAGATTGCCCTGGAGCATGCGCTGGATTTCGTCGCCGACATGGGTTTGGAACTCGCTGTACCAAGGCTGATTGCGCGCCTGAACCACATCGGAGTTGTTGGCGAACATATCTTTGATCTGATCGAAGTCGTAGTAGTCGCCGTAGTTGGCTTGGACTTCCGGATCGTCGTAGAAATCAGGATATGGCGCGCCCAGAGCGGCGGCGGCGGCCCATGACTTGTGCACGGAACGTTCACCGTTGGCGTCCTTCCAGGTATAGAACTTGACCAGGTCCCAGGATCTGTCGACATTGGGACCATCGGACATTTGAACGACCTCGCCCATCTGGAAGGTCTTGCCGTCCGAACCGGGCATGCGCCCGGCGATACGCAGGTGTTCAACTTCCGGCCCGCCGCCGCTGTTCATCAGCTTGAGGAAGTAGTGATGCAAGACATAAAAGGCCGACGTGCCATTCTGCATGGCGGTCATCTGTTCGCCCGGCTGGTCGGTCAGCTGGGTCGGCGAAGTCATGCCGTCCTGGAACATGGCCTGCCACCATTCAAACACATCCGCCGTCCTGGAATCATCGGCAAATGCCGGTTCGCCTTCGGGCGAGAAGGGCGTGATGCCTTCCGACAAGAGATAGACCTGCAAGTATTCCTCGCAGAATTCCTTGATCCAGTAGGCCAGGTAAGGCGCCTCTACCCCATCTGCCTTCAGCTTTGCGCATTGGTCATAGAGGTCCTGCTTGGTCTGCGGCGGCGCGTCAAAGCCGGAGGCGCCGAGCAGGCGTTCGTTGTAATGCAGCACGTGCACGGCGCTGAAGTAGGGCATGCTGATTAGCTGGCCGTCCGGCGTGGTATAGGAGGGCACTGAACTGGCGAACATCTCTCCCATGACGGCGTCGGCATCGGGCAGGTCGTCCATGCGCCGCGCCCAGCCGGCATTGAAAAAGCGCGTTGAGTTGTACTTGAAGTTGTAATAGACGTCCATGTGAACGCCACCGAGGATCTTGGTTTGCAGGCCGGTGGAGTACCCGACGTTGGGAATGATGTGGAGATCAACCGGCGTGCCGGACTGCGCCGTGTAGTTGTCCAGATGCTGGCGAATGGTATCCGGCTGGAAGTCCCAGCCATAGAATTGAAGCGTATCGCCCTGCCCCAGTACGCTGCTCGCGGATACGCCGCCGAGAGCCAGGGACGCAAGCCCGGCCCCGGTCGTCTGTAAGAACTGCCTTCTGGAAAGTCGTCTCTTGTTCATGGTTACTCCAGTACTCCCTTATTGGATAAATTGACATTAATAAGCGGCGCCGCGCCGATCAAATCGATGCCGCGCTACCGTTTACGCTAGTGAAGATTGAAAACAAACGAACAATCCGCGTATAGTCAGAATATAGCACCTCAGGAAGGACACTTCAAATTTTCCTCGGATCCTTGCGCAATCGAGGGCGCAAATGCGCGCTGGCCGCGCCGCGGCTTCGCCGTTGCCCGGCGCGACGCTGGCGACACTACTTGGAAACAATCTCTGTCCATTATCATCGCGCACTGTCCTGATTCGGCCGATGCGCATCGGCACGCAGTCAATACATCGCCGGGCGCTCCATGCCAATGACCTGCTCCGGCTGGCCGGACTCGGTTGACTTGATGCAGGCCTCAGCCACGACGAGGGACATATAGCCGTCCCAGGCCGAAGGACCTGTCGCTTGTCCCGTCAAAACCGAGCCGATCCAGGCCGCCAGTTCGTCCACATAAGCGTCAAAGAAGCGATCGGGCCAGTCGGGACTGATCGCTTGAGACCGTGTACCGCCCTGTCGCAATATCGGGCTGTGAACACCGGTGGTCCCCGCTGTACCGGTTTCACCGGTAATCTCAACCTCTACTTCATAACCATAACCGGAGTCGCCGCTCCATTCGAGCGTACCGATAGCGCCGCTATCGAAGCTGACGTGAATGATCGCGTAGCGGGCGGATCGCGCCTCTTTCGGGTTCGCTGGCACCCAGCGCAGGAACACTTCGGCGATTTCCGCGCTCATCATGAATCGCGCCGAATGAATGTCATGGATAAGGGAATTGACGATTGCGGTATCGACGGTTATGTGACGTGAACGGGTGGGATTCATATGAATGCCTCGGAAGCGCAGCGCAGCGCCGATATCGCCGCTTCGTAACAGATCAACCAGCGCTCGGTGGGCGCGATCATATTCGCGCATGAAGCCGACCTGCACCAGCCGGCGCCCCGCCGCCATCTCGGCACGGAGTATACGTTCGGCATCGGCGCGCGCCGTCGCCATCGGTTTCTCGCAAAGCACCGGCTTGCCAGCGGCGATGCAGGCCAGCGCGCCCTCCGCGTGAAAGGCGTCCGGGCTGGCGATTAAGACAGCATCAACATCTGAGTCGTTAACGAGCGCCTTTGCGTCGGCATAGATACGCGCGTCATCACAATCCGCCGCCACTGCCGCCGCGCGCTCCCGGTCGACGTCCATCACCGCCACGACGCGGGCGCCATCGGTCTGGCTAGATAGAATCCCGGCGTGCAAACTGCCGATCATACCCGTGCCGATGAGGCCAACGTTAACAATCCCGTTATTCATTCGCATGCTCCAGTACTCCGCGCGATCATCACTGAACTGCTCGCCTACGCATGTTCGAGAAGTTTAGCAACTTTGATCGAATCCGCAAAAGCTTTTGGCGGATCCACCAGTCTGGCGCTTGTTTCAAGTCAGCGGCGGCAACTTCAGGCACAAACCTGAAGACGCATTTACGTTCTGCTATGCCTAGTTGTCTTCTACCAGCTATTTTGTATTGATGACACCGGCGCAGCTTGTGAATCGATATCTGAAACGTTACAATCCTCCTGTTGAATCGGGACGAGCAAGTACCGAAAAGCAGGTATCAATTCGTCCGATGTATTGACGTAAGTCCACAATTTTTACCTAGATTCCAGGAGGATGTACCGTGTTATCACGTAAATTGATGCTTGTAACGATGCTGCTTGGCATATTCGCAATTCTGCTGGCTCCGGCGAGCGCCCAGGATGAACCAACGACCATAACCTGGTTGACGCTGGGCTGGCCGGCAGATTATATCATCGAGGAATTTGAAGCGCGCAATCCGGATATCAACGTAGAAGCGGAACAAGTCGGCTTCAACGATTTGTTCGCCCAGATACAGGTTCGTTTGGGCGCCGGGTCGGAAGTGCCCGATGTCATTTCGGTCGATGTGCCGCTGGTATCCGGCTATGCACTGCGCAACTGGCTGCTGCCGCTGGACCCGGTGTTCACCGGCGACGAGGTAGAAGACTGGCTGCCCGCGGCCGTAAATGCCGGCTCCTACGAGGGAACGCTATATGCCGCGCCCGTCAGCACCTCGACGCAACTGCTGTTTTACAACAAGGCCTGTTTCGACCGGGCCGGGTTGATGGCGCCGGGCGCGGATGACCGTCTGACTTGGGAAGAGATCGCGGAAATCGCGCCTCAGATGACCTTTGATGACGACGGAGACGGCACGCCTGATGTTTGGGGCTTTATCTGGGAGCAAATGGTGCGCATTTACCAGTTGCAGGCCCTGCCGGAATCGCTCGGGGGATCCGCAATTGGCGAGGACGGCTTGACGGTGGACGGCGTGATCAATTCGCCCGAGTGGATCGAAGCCTATACCTACTACTACAACATGTTCAACGTCTGGAACGCGGCGCCGCAAGGCGAGGAATTCTGGCCGGCCGATATCTTCGAAACGGGCAATATCTGCATGTTCGTTGGCGGTCCCTGGAATATCGGGCGCTTTGCGAATAATGCTGATCTCGACATCGAATGGGGCGTTTCCCGCCATCCCTACTTCGCCGACGGCGTAGCGGCGACGCCCACCGGCAGTTGGCATATCGGCGTGAACGCCAACACCGAAAATGTCGAAGCGGCCACGCGCTTCGTCCACTTCATCTCCACCGGAGAGGGCGCAGAATTGTGGTGGCGTCGCCCCGGCGGCGGGGACTTCCCGGCGCAGCAATCGGTACTGGCAATGTTCGCGACCGAAGAAGAATTCGACGAACTGCCGATGTCCTACATGCGCACCGCCGCTGATGAGGCGACGGTCAACCCGAGACCTCGCGCCGTGACCGTCGGCTTCCTGGAATACGAGCAGATCTTGCAAAATACCTTCCAGGACATCCGTAATGGCGCCGATGTCGAGGAATCGCTGAATCTGGCCGTGCAACGCATCGAAAGTGAAATGGCCAAATATCGCTAGATATCCGGTAAACAGAGCAAGGGCTGCGTCAGACGCGGCTCTTGCTTTTCATTGGGTCGGCAGAAGTCCTTTGCCCCGCCTGATTGCTGGATCCATCCGAAGACCACAACACCTTTAAACTAAATGATGCGAGCGCGACAGCAAATCATTCCCTATTTGTTCCTCTTGCCGGCGCTGCTCTTGCTCGTGGTCTTCAATTTGATGCCCACGATCGCCACGCTCTTTGAAAGCATGTTTGTGATATCGCTGCGCAGCGGAGAGCGCGTATTTGCCGGGTTCGCCAATTACAATCGCATCTTCAACGATCCCATCTTCTGGAAGTCCTTCCAGGTTACCGTCGTGTTCAGCTTATTGGTCAACCCGATTCAGATTGCCCTGGCTCTGGGACTGGCTGTGCTGATCAATCAGCGCGTACACGCTATCGGCATTTTCAGAAGCATCTATTTGCTGCCGATTGCTGTTTCGCTGAATGTCACCGCCATTGTCTGGGGCCTGATGCTGGATCAAAACTCGGGCATGATCAACGGGATCCTGTGGCAATTGGGCGTCGAACGGCAACCCTTCCTGCATTCGGTAGATCAAGCGCTGTGGTCCATCATATTGATTGCTTCCTGGATCGGCGTCCCCTTGTGGAGCCTCTTCATTTTGGCCGGTTTACAGAACATTCCGCCGCCCGTTCTGGAAGCAGCGAAGATCGACGGCGCCAATGCCTGGCAGTCTTTCACCAAGATCACCTTGCCGCTATTGCGTCGCGTACTCGCCTTTGTGCTGGTCGCCGATACCGTCGCCAATTTCTTGATGTTTGCGCCTATCTTGCTACTCACCTCCGGCGGTCCGCAGCTATCAACCAACCTGATCATGTACGAGACCTACCGGCGCGGCTTCCTTTACGGCGATCTGGGCGCTTCCGCCGCCATGTTATCCGTTATGCTGGTGATCGTATTTATCATCGTGGGGATCGAACTCTACGCGCTTCGGGGCCAGGACTGAGGCGAAGGCTGGACCAAATGGCCAATCGCGCTACGCAAACAGCATCCGCAGCGACGCAGAACAGCAAGCCCTTGCGTGCTCATGCGCAGCCGATTGTCCTCTATGCGCTGCTGATCCTCGGCGTTGTCATCGTCATTGTGCCCTTGATGTGGGCAGCGGCCGCTTCTTTCACGCCGAATCACAAGGTCTTTGAATACGCCTACCCATTCTCCTGGCGCGCGCTCTTCCCGGTCGACTTCACGCTGGAAGCCTATGACAACCTGTTTGACCGCGGATTCGGACGGGCGGTCGGCAATACCTTCTTCCTCGCGATCGCGACCGTCATCATCGGCGGCGCGGTCAACGCCCTGGCCGGTTTCGCCTTTGGGCGCTTTGAATTCCGCGGCAAGAACGCGCTCTTCCTGACTATTGTCATGCTCACGTTTATGGTGCCGGTGGATCTAACCGCCATACCTCGTTACATCCTGGTCAACAATTTCGGCTGGATCAACACCTGGCAGGGTTTGCTCGTCCCCGGTCTGGCGAACAGTTTGGTGATCTTCCTTTTTCGTCAGTTCTTCGCCGAGATACCCCAGGAGCTAATCGATGCCGCGCGGGTAGACGGGGCTACCTGGCTGCGCGTGCTGATCAGCATCATCTTGCCGATCTCCAAGCCGGTTCTGGTCGCCGCGGCTTTGCTGATGTTCATCAGCCAGTGGAATGCCTTTTTCTGGCCGCTGCTGATCGCGCCTACCAAGGAGATGCGCGTGGTTCAGGTCGAGATATCGCTGGCGATCGGACAATACGGAACGGTGTGGAATGAACTCTTGGCCGGCTCTATGATCGCCGCCATCGTACCCATCCTGCTGGTGATCCCCTTCCAGCGCTATTATGTCCAGGCCATCACCGGCACCGGGCTGGAATGAGGTCTCGATTTGATCGTCTCAAAAGAGTTTTTGTGCTGCGATGAGAGCGCAAGGGTTCCAGCGTTCCCACAGCGCAAGACAAATCGAGCGCATCACGCTCCGGCAAAAACCAACTGGATTGGACAATCAAGCGAGTGTCCACCACCTTCGACGATCGTCTCCGTCCCGCTGAAGCTGCCATCATCCGACGCGCGTAACGCATAGCTGATCTCATAGGGGATGTCGCGCCCGTCAACTGGCATGGGCGCGATGAAAATGGCGCTGCCTTCGAAGACGCCCTCAGTGTTACGGCGCAAGTGAAAGTCGTCGAAAATCAATTCGGCATCATCCAGGCGGGTGACCTGGATCGTCTCCGATTCGCGCCCGGCGCAGCCCCCGGTGTACGCCAGCGTCCAGGCGCCTGGTCCACTCCCCTCTAAATCTCCCCCCAGCGCGCTGGGGGGAGATTTTTCCAGAGCTGTTGTGACTGGTATGGCCATCGTGCCGCAACTGGCAATCCAGATCGCCGCCAGCGCAAGACAGCAGAATCGAAATAACATCTTCGACGCTTCCAGGCAAAGGGCGACCGGCGGGTCGCCCTTGTCGACTTCAACTTCGCTTAAAGCAAGACCTCGCGGCCGGTCTTTTGGCTTTCATAGATGCCGTTGAGGATCTTCATCACTTGCAGCGATTGCTCGGCCGGCACGGGCGATGGGGCGCCCTCGACGATGGCCTGCGCGAATTCGACGCATTCCTGCGCGTGCGGCTCGGAAACATTCTGCGTCAATTTCAGTTTACGATTGTAGAGTTGCATGCTGTCGTAATTGGTGTCGTAAACCTCGCACTTGGGCCAATGCGAGCCGCCATTGCTGCCATAGAGCCACATCTGCATATCTTCGCCCTCTATGTCGTGGTGCAGCAGCCAGGATATTTCGAATACCAGCGTCGCCCCGGTTTCGAAGCGGACAAAAGCCATCGCCATTTCTTCGACATCCATCCCTTCGGGAATGCGTCCATACCGCGGCCAGCGACCGAAAGCCATGGGGTTACTGGCGAGTTCTCGGCGGGCGACGCCGGTTATCGAGACCGGCTCGGGATTGCCCATCATCCAAAGCGTCAAATCGAGTATGTGCACGCCGATATCGATGCAAGCGCCGCCCCCGCTATGCTTGCTGGAGAGAAAGGCGAGACTGGTGGGGATGCCAGAGCGGCGCAACATCCAACTGCGGGCGTGATAAATGTCACCGAGCGCGCCCCCTTCGATTTCCGCCTTCAGCGCCTTCGATGTGCCGGCGAAGCGAAAATGCTGCGCGGTCATCAGCAGCTTGCCGGATTTGTCGCGAGCATCAATCATGCGCTGGACATCGGCGGGGGTGGGCGCCAGCGGCTTTTCGCAGATGACGTGCTTGCCCGCCTCCAGGGCGGCGATAGACAAAGGGGCGTGATACATATTGGGTGTGCAGACATCAATGATATCGATATCCGGGTCGTTGATGACGGCGGCGCTATCGGTCTCCAGCTTGCTAACATTCCAATCGCGGCCCCAGCGCTCCAGCGCCTCGGGCGCCAGATCGGCGCCGGCCACCACTTCAGCATGAGGCGATGCTTCCCAACCCGGCATATGCGTGCGGGCGATCCCGCCGACGCCAATGACACCCACTTTCAATGTACTCATGTTCTATCGCTCCTTTTAAGATCTTTGAGGCTGAACCCAAGTATTTGATTCCGCAGCTTGATACAACGCTTCCATCACGGCTGTGCGGTCAGCCGCTTCCTTCGCCGAAATCAGTGGCACGTCTTTGCCAACGAGCGCATCAAGGAAGAGCTCGAAGGCGTGCGGTAGCGCGGTTGGCAAGTCTGTCCATTCGCCGCCGTCCGCTCCCGGCAGATTATCGGATTTTACATACAATTTGTCATTGTCGACATAGGCGACGCCTGCGGTGCCGCTAACCAGAATCTCCTGTGGACGCAAGAGATCGACCCAGCCTGCCGCCAGCGTCCCGATCGCGCCATTGGCGAAGCGCAACATGCCTTCGCCATACTCATCACAGGGGTACTTGCCCAGCAGCGAATCCATCTGCGCCGTGACGGACAGGACATCGCCCATTAGCCACATCAACACGTCCAGCGAATGCGCGCCCAGATCGCCAAAACCGCCCACACCTGATTTCTCCAAGTCCGTCATCCAAAGCCAGCCGTCGTCGTACCAGCCATTGCCGGCATCGAACAATCCCGTAATGGCGCCAGGGTGTACATTGCTATGGCGGATACGCGTGATCGCGCCAAGCGTCCCGTCATCGACTAGTTGTTTGATGAAACGATAAGCGGGATAACCGCGCATAAAATGCCCGATTTGGAAGACCACGCCGGCTTCGTCGATCGCCTTCCGCATGGCATAGGCGTCACAGGCTTTGATGCCCAGCGGTTTTTCCACGAACATATCTTTGCGGGCTGCTGCCGCAGCTTCTATCAGTTCCCGGTGCAGCGCCGTCTCCGAACAGACGACGACAGCATCGATTTCGTCGTCGCCGACGATCGCAGCGACATCCGAGACCGAACAGTTGTTTAGATGAGCCGCGGCGATCCGCGCCCGCTCCGGCTGATCATCCCAAACCGCTTTGACGCGGAACTCGTCGGGTCGTTCGTTGATTCTGTTGACAAAGCTCGGGGTGTGGATATGCGCCACGCCGAGGAAACCAAGCGTCTTCATACATTTGCTCCCGCATTTGATCAATAAAGAATCTGAGTCAACATGGATTGCCATCCCGCAGCGCCGATACGAACCGAGCCGTAATCGTACGAGGTCTCGTGATGGCGGATCCAACCACGACCGCCCAGGCGCCGATATCCAGCGCCTGCCGCGCCTGCCCCGGACTATGAATCCGACCTTCGGCGATCACCGGGATCGGCAGCGCCGATATCATCGCTCCCAGCAACGCATAGTCGGGCTCGGCGCTTTCAGGAGGCCCGTCGATATATCCTGACAAGGTCGGTCCCGCCATGGCAACGCCGTATTCAGCTGCCGCCTGCGCCTCCTCCAGCGCCGATACGTCGGCGAACGTGGGCTTGCCGATCTCATCATGGATGCGCATCAGCAAATCGCGCAGGCACACACCGTCGGGACGCTGGCGATCTGTGCAGTCGAGGGCGATGATATCAGCGCCCGCTTCGGCAATCGCGGCAGCATCGTCAAAAGTCGGCGTGATGAAAACGCCGCTGCCGCCGCGTTTATACAAGCCGATCACCGGCAGATCGACCGCTTCTTTGATGGCGCGGATATCAGCCGGGCTGTTGGCGCGGATGGCCGCCGCGCCGCCGATTTTCGCCGCTGTCGCCATCTTCGCCATGATTGACGGGCCATGCAGCGGTTCATCCTCCAGCGCCTGACAGGATACGATCAGCTTGCCTTTGACGGCGGCGAGGAAGGCATCGGCATTCACAAGCGCTCCAGATCAAAGTCGACTTCAAAGCGGCGCTTCATGGGCAAGCGAACATTACTTACCTGCCAGGCGCCAAGACCGGACAAATGCCGGATTTGGTCATTCAATCCGCGGCTCACAAGTTCGATCATCGCTGCCTCGGTCTTATCATCGTAGCGGGGCATGTCGGCATTCATGGTCGGGCGCACCTGATGCATAAAGCAGAAGTCCTCTGCAAAACGATGCGTCAAGAATCGCAGCGCCGCTTCTTCATTGAATTCACGCAGTTGCGCAATGCCCTGCGCAAGAGCCACTCCAATAGTATTGCCTGCGGTATTCCAACCGCCGTAGGCTGCTAGATCCCTGAGCCGAATCTTTTGCTGCAGGGCCGCGATCAACACCGGGTCGCTGCCATTGGGATACGCCAGGTCACAGACGATGACGCGGCGTCCGTCGTTAATCCAGCAGTCGATCTGCTCGGCAAAGTCTACGAGAGCGCCTTGCCGATAGTTTCGATCACACTCTGCTCGATCCGGCTGAAAGAACGAGCCTGCGCTCGGCGCGGGTGGATTGACGGCTACGATCATATTGGCAGCATCTATGTCGTCAACTTGTGTTCCACCAACAGCGCGGATCTGCCGCTCCAAGGTCAAGCATACCGGTCCGTCCTCAAAAGGCGCGGTCCGCTCTTTATCCGCCTCGATCGCATAATGCGTAAAAAAGCGCGGCGCTTCGTCGAGAAAATCGACAAAGGCGCGCCCCAGCAGCGCTGACGCGACCTCATCCGCGCCCGGGTACACTAGCAAGCTTTCGTCACCGCCGCGCCGATCTGCCCACTCTTGAATCCAAACTCTTTCGCGCGTGCCAAAGCCATACTCGCTGGTATCGTCAGAGCTGATCACCAAAAGGTCAAATACGTCCTCTGCCAATAAATCCAGAACAGCCAGATTAACGATATGATTGCGCAGTCGTCGGCGAAGAACATCCAGCAAGTGACGTTCGTTTAGCCGCTCTTGCCGCGGCGTGGGCCCACCTCCCCAACGGCGCGCGTCGTAGGCTTGAGAATAGCGATAGATCTGCGGGCCCGATTCACTCCAATAATCCGGTTCCGCGACGCTGTCGGGATTGCCGGAAATACGCGTGATGAGATTGAAGCCATAGATTCGCAGGTGAGGATGCCCCCGCTTCAACTCGCGCAGGATTTCCAGGCGGTTCAGTAGCGCGACCGTCGCGTCGTCGGTGATGCGCGACGCTGTCAGTCCGCCGTAGACCAGCATCTCAATCGATACGACCAGGGCATCAAGTTCGCTCGCGTTCTCGCGCAACCAGCCTGCGATCGCCGAGCAATCGCCGGGTTCACGAATACGACTAAGCGCTGTGGCCGGCGGCAACAGTAGTTTCACACCAGCGATATCGCCAATCATTTGCGGATAGCGCGCGCAAGCCGGGCGTTCGTCCAGCGGGATCAAGCCGAGCTTCATGGCGTCACCTTGTCCCATGCCAGCATGGCTGCGCCCAGCAGCACGGCTTCGACACCCAACTTCGCTGGCAGTACAGGCGTCGAGCGCAAAAGGGGCGGCACACTCTCGCGAAAGGCCGCTTCCAACGCGTTCCACCAAAGTTCGCCGATTTGCGAAACGCCGCCGCCGATCACCAGCGCTGCCGGATTGATCGCCGCGACGAATCCGCCCAGTACGACGCCAAGTTGTCGCGCTTTGTCTTTTATAGTCTGCGCCGCGATAAGCTCGCCCCCATAGGCGCGGCGCGTGATTTCGGTAAGCGGTATGCGATCTTCCGCTCCCGTGGACGCCTGGTACGCGCGTTCTATGCCGGGGCCGGAAACAAATTGGTCGAGAATGATCGGTTTATCCCCTTCCCAGCCGACCACAAGATAGCCGATTTCCCCGGCGCTGTAGTTCGGGCCGCGCCAAATCTCGCCATCGAGGATGATGCCGCCGCCGACGCCGGTTCCAACCGTGACACAGAGCAAGGACGTGTAGTCCCGGCCCGCGCCCATTTTCGCCTCGCCGTATGACAGGGCGCGCGCGTCGTTCTCGGCCACGACGGGCAGACCGTCGCCAATTTGGAGCGCGGCCAAAGGCGTACCGGTCCAGCCGGGCAGGTTGTCATTGGCGTGAATCACTTGTCCGCTCTTGCTGTCAACCATGCCAGCGCTACCGATCCCGATGGCGACGATCTCCCCCCGGAAACCGGCGAACAACTCATGACACAGTTGCTTAACTTCAGCCAGGATCGCTGACGGTGTAGAGGGAGTAGCGACTGAGCGCGTCCGCAAGATCTCGCCTTTTGGCGTGACCAAACCTGCGCTGATCTTGCTGCCGCCGATATCGACGCCGACGACACATGCGGAAACCCAGTCGCTCACCTATGACCTTGCCAGCTATGTTAGTTTCAACAATTCTTCGTCGCCGCGGCGTTCACGATACCCTTTAACGATCAAGCCGGGGCGTCCATTGCTCTGCCCGGCCACCTGGTCGTTATGCGGATCGCGAAAACCCATGCGCACCATACGGCGCGGCTCTGTGGTCTGGTTGATGTACGAGCCATGGATGCAGTAGATATGGAAGACGACCACATCACCGCGCTTGGCCGGCACGGGCACCGTGTCTTCCAGTTTGTATTCGTCCGTATTAAGGTGCGGCGAGCAGGCTGTACCATCCGGATTTTTCAGAATATGCGGGAGTTTGCCCCTTTTATGAGAACCGGCCAGGAAACGGATCTCGCCGTTTTCGTGGAAGGTGTCGTCCAGGTGCACCAGCGTATCGATAAAACGTCCATCGGTATGTTCGTAGAAGGGAGAATCCTGATGCATAGGGAAGGGATGGCCAGTCTGCGGCGGCTTGATGTGCATGGTTGTGTGGTGCAATTCGACGCTCGAATCCAACAGTTGGGAAAGCGCCGTCGCCAGCTTGGTATTGGTCACTGCGCGCATCCAGGCGTCGGAGTAAAGGTGCAGGTCGTGCATGGCGGTTAGCTTGACCTGCTTTTCGGTCTCCTCGTCCAAATAAACATCGCGCCAGGGACCAGACCAGCCCGGGCTGGTCAAAGCCCAGTCCTCGATCAAGCGGTCGAGGCTAACCGACATTTGGCCGATTTCATCTTCAGAGTAGACTTGCGGGATTCGCAGAAATCCGTTCTCGTGAAAGAAAACGATCTGCTCTTGACTTAGCATTCTATTACCCCCTTCATTCAGCTAAATCTGGTTGATGTAATTTACGTTTCCTCTCCATAAAATCGCCCCTCCGCGATTCAACGGGGAGAGGCAGCCAATGCGGATGTCGATACTCTACACTAATTCATCTACAAGCGCTAACCATCCGCGCTTTCTACCGTCAGTTGATAAGGCGCATCGCCGACCAATCCATAGCGCTCGACTTCTGCCGGTCCGACGATGACGGTATAGATCCCCGATTTCAATATGAGTGGCGCGTTGTAGCTGCGTCTGGGGCGGACGGCCGTATCGCCCAGCGCGGCCACGAATTCGCCGTCGGGTCCATAGATGGTGCCATAGGGCGAGTTGAGATTGCCGCCGCTTAAGCCACTGCCACCGGTGCGGATTTTGACTGATACGTTCTGCCCGGCAGTTGCTGCAAAGCGGTAACTGTGTTTATCGTCAGCATCGACAATTTCATCCTTCATCACCTCATCAATAGTCAGCATGCCTTTGTCCTCCGCGCCATCGGGCGACAGGATGAAGTCCGGCTGCGGGAGAGGCGTGGGATCAATTTCCGGCAGCGCTGTCGGCTCTGGCGGGGGCGCGGGTACATCGCCTTCGACTTCCACCTGATAAGGCGCGTCGCCCACGAGACCGTAACGCGCCACTTCGGCGGGACCCACGATAATTGTATAGATCCCCGACTTCAAAGTGAGTTGCGCGTTGTAGCTGCGTCTGGGTCGAACAGCAATGTCGCCCAACTGGGCCACAAATTCACCCTCGGGTCCATAGACCGTGCCATAAGGCGAGTTGAGATTGCCGCCGCTTAAGCCACTGCCTCCGGTGCGGATCTTGACCGTGACTGCCTGTCCGTCGACCGCGACAAAGGTATAACGATGTTTCTCATCACCTTCCTGGATTTCGTCTTTCGTCACCTGGTTGAGCGCCAAGACTCCCTTGTCAGTCGCGCCGTCGGGCGCCAGAGTGAAGTCCGGCTGCGGCAGAGGCGTAGGAGCAATTTCCGGCAGCGGCGTCGGCTCTGGAGTCGCCAGCGGTTCATCGCCTTCGACTTCCACCTGATAAGGCGCGTCGCCCACGAGACCATAACGCGCCACTTCGGCGGGACCCACGATCACGGTGTAGGTCCCCGACTTCAAAGTGAGTTGCGCGTTGTAGCTGCGTCTGGGGCGGACGGCTGTGTCGCCCAGCGGCGCTACAAATTCGCCGTCGGGTCCATAAATCGTGCCATAGGGCGAGTTGAGGTTGCCGCCGCTCAAACCGCCGCCGCCCGTCCGAATTTTGACTGTGACTTGCTGACCGTCAGCGCCTTCAAAGGTGTAACGGTGCATGTCACCCTCGCCGGCGATTTCGTCCATCGTCACCACATTGAGCGCAAGAGCTCCCTTGTCGCTCGCTCCGTCGGGTGACAGCTTGAAATCCTGCTCGGGGATCGGCGTCGGTTCTGACGCTTCAGCTTCGGCTTGAGCGGTCGCGGCGGCGATTTCTTCGGCGGCAGCCGAGGCGGTCGCGGCGGCGATAGCCGCTTCAGTCGCTTCAGCAGCGCGCGCTACAGCCGTCGCTTCGGCGGCGCTGGCAGCATTATTCTGGTTGATTGCGTAAACAGCGGCTGCCGCAGCCAAAATCAGCACGAGTACCGCCGCAGCCAGCGGCGCCCGCGACCGGCGCGCCGATCGCAATACCTCGTCTGTTTTGGGCTTGCTGTACAAGATAGGCGCTTCAATCGGCGCGATATCATTCTCTTCGTATAAGTAGCAAGCCGCTTCGTGCTTTGGCTTGTCCATCTTGAACAGCGGCGGCTGCTCTTCCAGGCATTTATCCATACGATGAGGACAACGCGGATAATAGCGGCAGCCCTGCGAGGCAGCGGTGCGCATCTCTTCTTCGCTGGGCAGCGAAATATTGACATCCCATTTATCGGTCGGGTCGGGCACGGGTACCGAATCAATCAGGAGTTGCACATAAGGGTGCTGCGGCGCGTCAATGACATCCATAGCGCTGCCGCGTTCGGCAGTCGTGCCCTGATAGAGCATATAGATCTGGTCGCCAATTTGGTAAGCCGTACTCAAGTCGTGCGTGATATAGAGGAAAGAGATGTTGTGATCGTCGCGCAGGCGCAGCATGGCATCCAGAATGGAGGCGCGCAACGAGGCATCTACCATGGAGACGGGTTCGTCCGCCACGATCAGACGCGGCTTGATCATATAAGCGCGCGCCATCATGATGCGCTGCCGCTGTCCGCCGCTCAACTGGTGCGGGTACTTGCGCAACACGTCCTCTCCGTACAAGCCGACAACATTCAGTCCGGTTTCCACCATATCGCGATATTCGCTCTGATTGTCCGAGAGACTGAAATGCTTGTTGACGAGATCAAAAACGTGGTCGATGCGATA
Source organism: Chloroflexota bacterium (assembly GCA_011525385.1). GTDB lineage: Bacteria > Chloroflexota > Anaerolineae > Aggregatilineales > Phototrophicaceae > UBA6055. The sequence continues at coordinate 36,278 of WTGF01000038.1, forward strand.
AAAGGGATTGTAGACCCCAAAAGGATCTTGAAAGACCGCCTGCACGTTGCGGCGGTATTCTTTCAGTTGCTCGTTGGTCATGTCGGTGATGTCTTCACCGTCGAAGATGATATTGCCCGAGCTGAGTTTGATGAAACCGAGGACCAAGTTTGCCAGGGTCGTTTTGCCGCTGCCGCTTTCCCCAGCGATTGTCGTGATGGTCGCCGGGGATTCGGCAATGGTCATATTGAAATTATCAAGCGCGACGACTGATTTCTTGCTGCCGCCCAAAAAACCGCCTGAAGCATAGATCTTGGTAGCGTCACGAATTTGCAATAGTGGCGAAGGCATTGGACCTCCTCTCTTCAAATTGCTCGTCGAATAAATGACAAGCAACTTCGTGCTTTTCTTCTACAATGATCTGCGGCGGTTCTTCCAGGGCGCAGTGTTCCCAGGCAAAGGGGCAGCGCAGCCGGAAGATGCAGCCCGAGGGTGGATTGCGCGGATCATGCGTGATGCCTTCCGTGATCTTCAAGGGTTTGCGCTCTTTGATCGACGGGATGGAATCAATCAGCAACTGCGTATAGGGATGCAGGGGATTGGCATAGACGTTTTCCACCGGCGCGATCTCGACCATTTTGCCAGCGTACATCACCGCGATGCGATCGACGATCTGCGCTAGCAAGCCCATATCATGCCCGATGACGATCAGGGAAACGCCGATCTCGTCTTTCACCTCCACCAGGGTTTGCGCCACGATCCGCTGTACCACCACATCCAGCGCGCTCGTCGCCTCGTCGGCAATGACGACCGTGGGATGCAGCGCCACGCCCATGGCGATGCAAACGCGCTGCTTCATCCCGCCACTGAGTTCGTGGGGATACATATTGTAGATGCGGTTCGGCAAGCCGACCTGTTGAAATAGGTCGAATATCCGTTCTTTGAGCGGCTCATAGCGCAACAACAGGCTCAAATTCCGCTGCCATTCGCCGAGGTATTGCCTGAGCGGCTCTTTTCGCCTTGGCCGCCTGATCTTCCGCAAGAATGCTTTGAGGCGTTCTTTGAACGGCTCATAATTCGCTTTGCCTTCGTGCGATTCAATGACATCAATGATCTGGTTCTTGACGCGCATGGTCGGGTTGAGCGAATTCATGGCGCCTTGCGGTATCAGGGATAGTCCGGTCCAGCGGAACTTGCGCAATTCTTCTTCAGTCAAGTCCAGCACCTCGGTACCTTCGACCTCGATGCTGCCATGCACGATGTAACCGGGCGGTTGCACCAACTGCAGAATGCCATAGGCTGTGGTCGACTTGCCGCAGCCGGATTCGCCGACCAGGCCCAATGTTTCGCCCTCGTACAACTTGAAGCTGATATCGCTGACGGCGATGACATCGCCCTGCGGAGTCGCGTAGTGAATGCGGAGGTTGTCTACATTGAGGACAACGCGGTCGCTACCGGAGTTTTTCTGCTCAGACATACGGTATTGTTCCTTCCGGCCTTAGTTCGCTTTGCGCAGGCGCGGATTGGCTATTTCGTCCAGGCCCAGGTTGATCAGCAAAAGCGCGATGAAGACAATCGCCAGAATCACGGTCGGGATGCCCCACCACCACCACATATTGCGCAGCAAGGCGGCCGCTTCGATCGAGAAGAAGATAGAGACGCCCAGCGAAGGAATGCGCTGGGGACCGAAACCGAGCAACTCCAAGCCCACCGCCGCCAGAATCGCGCCGGTCATATTGCCGATGTAGCTCGCCGCCAGGTAGGGCAGCAAGTTGGGCATGATCTCCCGGTACATGATATCGCGCGTCGGCACGCCAGAAAGCCGCGCCATCTGCACATAGCCGCTCTCCCGCATACTCAGGACCTGCGCGCGAATATAGCGCGTCGGCGTCGCCCAGGCGAACATCGAAATCAAGAGCGCCATCGTCACCAGATCGATATATGGCAAGACCGATTGAATGACGATGAGCACAAGGAGTGAGGGAATAGTGATGGTCACATCAGTCGCCAAACGAATGACATCATCGACCCAGCCGCCGACGAAACCCGCCAGAAAGCCCAGGACGATGCCGACGCCCATGCCGACGGAAGCGGCGATGACACCGACGCCGATCGTGCGCGGCGTACCCACAATTAGTAGCGCCAGCATGTCGCGCCCGCTGTTTTCCGTGCCCAGCGGATGTTCGGGGATGCCTTCCTGGTCGCGCCAGTTGGTAAAGCCGAGGGGAGGCATATTCAAAGGCGAACTGCCAGCCAGCGCCAGTTCGGTATCCCAGAACTGATTGCCCAGGAAGATCAGGAAAAATATGAGGCCGATGATGGACGCGCCGCTGAGGAACTTCCAGTTCAGCCAAGGGTTGTCAAAGCGATTGAGCTTGCCCGATTTTTTGCGAGCAGCCGACGATGGAGCCAGCGCGCTGAATCGTGTGTCGAAATCTTTGACCGGCGGGCCGCCGGAAGCATTGGAGTCTGCCATGTCTACCTCCCTTCCAAGCTAATCCGCGGGTCGATCAGCGGGTAAGTTAGGTCGATGATGAGCACCGCCAGCGCGCTGGTCACAATAAGAATGAAGGATGTGCCTTGGATCAGCCCGAAATCCTGCGTGTTGATGCCGGAATAGATCAAGTTGCCCATCCCTTTGTAGGTGAACATGATCTCCACCAGCACCGAGCCGCTAACCAGCGTCCCAATCGAAACCGCCAAGGCCGTCATCTGTGGCAAAATCGCATTGCGAATCATGTAACGGTACAAGACATAAAAAGGTTTCAAGCCCTTTGCTTGCGCCAGGATCATATAATCCTCGCCCTCGATGGTGATCATCATGCCGCGCATACCCAGCGCCCAAAAGCCGAATGTCGCCAAGACGATGGACATGGCCGGCAGGAAGCCGTGATAGAGTACGCTGCCAATGAATTCGAGCGTCAGCTCGGGCGACATCGCGCGGGCATGGGAGCCGACTAGCGGGAAAAGAGGAATCTTGAAGCCGAATATGTAGACGAGGAGCAAACTCAACAGCGCCGGCGGAACCGATGTGAAAGACATCGATATAGGTATCATCAACTTCATCAACTTCGGCGTTCGCCTCCAAGCCAGCAAGGCGCCGCAGAGATTGCCCACGGTGAAGAAAATAGCCGTCGCGATGCCCACCAATCCGATTGTCCAAGGCAGGGCCCGCCCCACCAATTCAGATACCTTGGCCGGGAAATTCGCCAGCGAATAACCGAGGTCCAGGCGCAGAGTATTACCCAGAAAACGCAAATACTGGACATGAAGCGGGTCATCAAGGCCGAAGCGTTTGCGCCAGGCTTCAATGATCAGATCGGCGTTTTCAACAAAGCCCTCTTGACGAGACATCCGCGCGATCATCGCCCCGATAGGATCGCCCGGCGCCAAACGCGGGATGATGAAAATGAGGGTCGCCGCCACCCAAACAGTCAAGAAGAACACCATCAGCCGGCGCAATAAATAGTTGAGTGAAAAACTTCCCATATCAGCGCCCTTCTATACTATGCGTTCTTCGCTATATCATTGGGATAAAGCAAAGTCATAACATTTAAATTACAGAAAATCTTTTTCTACCGTTTCAATTAGCGAATAAGGTCTCTGCCAAACCGCATTCTTCGGTGAGGCGGGGCTCCCCACAAGCAGACGCCTGTGGAGAACCCCAAACCTCGGCGGGGCGGTGTCTACGCGCCCCTAACGGAATCAAACCGCCCCTTACATGCCAGCTTTGGTCAATTCGGAGATGATCTGATGTGTCGATTGCCACCAGGTAGCCGGGTGGTTGAAGTTATTCGACGAAGTCGGCCAGCCTTCCCAGTAGGTGCTGTTGAACGGGATCAGCTTGGTCGCCTGGTTCAGCGGGAGGATCGGAAGGTCTTCATAGAAGTACTGATAGGCTTCCAAGACCAAGGGGATAACACCTGGATCACCCAGCGGGAGCGTGCCAATCTGCTCGACAAGAGCGCTGTAAGCCTCGTTGTTCGGCCCAGACCAGCGGGCGTGGTTACTGCCGGAAGAACGCTCGCCAATCGGCACGTAGTGACGGGCGGTGTAGCGATCCAGCGAAGCCCAGGGCTCGTTAACCGAACCGCAGGCGTCCCAGTCCGTAGTGGCTTCGTAGTTGCCGAAGCGCTTGTTGTCGTCCCAGGTCGGTCCAGCGATAACGGCAGCGCTGGCGTTGATGCCAAAGGCGCGCAGTTGCTCAACCAGTACCGAGGTGATACGACGCTTCTCGATGAAGCCTTCGTGAACCTGAATCGCCAGATTCAAGACGTGGCCATCAGCATCTTGCCAGAGGCCGTCGCCGCCGCGTACGTAGCCGTTCTTGGTCAGCAATTCCTCAGCCGCCGCGTGGTTCGAGGTGGAGCTGAGCCCCATGCCGGCGTCTTCAATAGCGTCGATGAAGGGGAACATCGCGCCGTACTCGACGAACATCGTGCGCGAGGGGATGGTGACGCCCTCGTAAGCAACTTCGATGATGTTGTCACGGTCGACGATGTGGTTGATCGCCCAGCGCATTTCCGGGTTGTCCCAGGGCTCAACATCCGTCTGGAAGGTCAACTGCCGCGGGCAGGGATCCAGCCATACAAATGGCATGCCATCGACCCAGGCGAAGATCTTGTCGTTCTGCGCCTGCATCGCCTCGAAGGCGCCCAGGGTGACGTCCATGATGCTGTCAACTTCGTTATTGACGGCCAGGGTGGTGCGAATCTGATCGTTACCGGTGATGATCCAGATCAGACGCAGCGGCTCTGGCATGCTCAAGGCGCCGGTTGCAGCGCCCCACCAATCGTCGTTGCGGTCATAGATCCAAGTGGTCTCGTCGGCGTGGGTCAGCGTGTAGGGACCGGAACCAACCGGCGGGAAGTTCTTGAAGGTGAAGGGATCTTCGTCCGCCCAGATGTGCTCGGGCATGATCAGAATTTCACCACCGATCTTGACTGTCAGCAGGTCAAGCTGGAAGCGCGGGTTAGGCTGCGTCAGATTGAACTGGACCGTTTGGGCGTCGATAGCTTCTACGCTGTCGACCCAGGTCTGGGCTTTGCCGGCGCGCCAGAGCCCCGAGTTATCCGGGTTGCCCAGCATCTCAAATGTGAAGACGACATCATCGGCGTCCATCGCTTCGCCATCGGACCATGCCGCGCCTTCGCGCAGGTTCAAGGTCCAGACATCAAGCGAATCGTTACTGGAAGCGCTCTCCCCCAACCAAGGCATGATTTCGCCAGTTTCATAGTTCAGGATGAAGAGCGGCTCAAAAACAGCTTGGCCCAAACCACCGTTACCGAGATTGTTCGGCACGTAGGGATTGTAGTTATCGAAGGCGGGCTGGGGGCCGACACGACCGTCACGATCGAGAATGACGGTATCTTCGCGCGCGACATCTTGCGCCATAGCTGTGAAGCTAAAGGACGCAACGAGGACGGCGAGAAGTACGAAAAGTAAGGTTCTTGCTTTCATGCGTTGTACTCCTACAACTAATCAATAAAAGATATGCGTTTGCCAACTCCGGTATTGGTTTGTCATTCGGGGGGCGGCGTAGACACTCGCCTACGAATGACGGGCGCGTTGACGGCGCCCAATGGTTTTAACGCTTCTGTGGCCTCAAGTTTTCGATAGCAATTCCCCTTTCAACTGTAGAGTCGACTAGCCCCAAATCGTTGAGGATAGTTTCAACTATCGCAACTGCTCCAGCGCCGGTTCGGCTGAAGATTCTCGGATTCGCATAATCGTCGGCACTTGAAAACTGCGCGGCGGCCCGTCGCGACCTTGCAAGCGATCGACTAGCATCTGTGAGGCGACCTTGCCCAATTCATAGGCGTTCTGTGATACGGTCGTCAGCGGTACCCCGATGTGCGATGCCATGCTGATATCGTCAAAACCAACAATCGAAACATCGTCGGGAACGACATAACCAAGATTGCGCAGCGCGCTCATCGCGATAATCGCGAGAATATCGTTAATGCAAACGATCGCTGTAGGTTTGGGCATTACCGAATCGGTAAGCCATTCAACTTGCTCAATGATTTGCTGGCTCTGCTCCCCGACCAAGCTATAGATATCAGTCTCGTGGAATTCGTGGCGGGCTGGCGGGTTGATTTTCCAGGGGGCATAGGCAACCATGCCACGCTCTTCAATGGCAGTCAGATAGCCGCGATGCCGTTCATTGACTGGATGGAGATCGTCGATATTTGGCATTAATGGCACAATTTGCTGATGTCCAAGCTCGATCAGATATTGAACCAGATCATAAGAGCCGCCGAAATTATCGCTCGATACATAATCCGCCCGGATGCCTTCCACGGGACGATCCATAAAGACGACGGGAATCTTTCGGCGCTCGTATTCCAACAGAATGGATCTGGTAACATCCGTGGGTTTGGCATTCGCCCAAAGCATCAAGCCGGCGACATTGTCATCCAGCAATTGCTGCAAAATACGCGCTTCGTCATCACGGTCTTGCGAATTGCTGAATATCACCTGATAGCCGGCAGAACGCAATTCGGTCTGGGCGCTGTTGAGGATATTGGTATGAATTTCGTTGTGGAAACTACAGGTGAGGTAACCGATGGAGCGACTGGCGACATGGTCCTGGGGCTGGTAGACGACAAAGGTGCCGCGTCCCGCTGTTCGTTTGATCAAGCCTTCGACTTCAATCCGTTGCAGGGCAATGCGCACGGTCGTTCGGCTGATATCCAAATGCTTGGACAACTGCGTCTCTGTGGGAATTCGCTCACCGTAGCCCCAGCGCTCGGATACGATCAAACGGCGCAATTGATTGTGCAATTGCACATGCAAGGAGATGAAACTGCTGTGGTCAAGCCGAATTTCGCTGAGTTTGTCTGGCATAGAAAATGATAAACTAAGCAAAGTCTACTTTTGAAATGTACATAAATGTATGTACAATGCGCGAATATATCATGAGCTTCGTCAACATGCAATACATAAAAAAGTTCCGTGTTTCGTCGACAGACGCAAGAGACCTTTTGGGCAGTGCGCCTCAACCGCCGTACTCTTTTTAATAAACCCCCTTGCTCATGCAAGGAGCGCTTTGTTATCTTGTGTGAGCGCGACATGCCTGGGACCTTTTCGCCGATTACGCGCCGAGCGGCTGTGATATGATTTAGTTCGCCGCTGGATCCGAATGTCATGGCATCCAGCGGAGCGCCCGAGAAAAAGCTGACCCAAATCAGTCCGTCGAGGAGTGAAAAGAGACATTCAGTGGAAGCCTCTCGCAGCCAAGCAGGTTGCCTCAAAACAACGTTCATCCTGGTCGCAACAGCCGTCGCGTTTCTCGCTGCGATAGTACTGATCGCCGATATCAAATGCGCTTACGATGTCGAGGATTGGTGGATGCCGCTCTACCCAAACGGTGAAACAGTGGACGTGCAGTACGATTTTCTGCGTCCGCGCGCCTGGGGCATAACCACCTGGACGATGACCAGCAGCGATGATGTCGAGACGGTCAAACAATTCTATCGCGAGACGCGCCTGGCGACGCTAAAGAATAAAACCCGTGGGCTAGCCACGGGGGATTCCCACGTGCTGCCGTTGGAAGATGGCCAAGGCAGCCGCATCATCCTGGTCAGTGTTTGCGGCATTTGATGGCATATTTGATAACGAGCGAAGGCCCTTATGAAAATCTCCGCGTTTCCCAAATGCTACCTGGAGGAAATCTCGAATGAAGGCGGCATGACCGTCTTCGACTGGATCGAGATGGCAAAGCCCTTAGGGGCCGATGGACTCGAAATGTACGAGGGCTTTTTCACCAGTCTCGATGACGGTTATATCCGGGAATTGGGCGACGTCATCGCCGGAGCTGGCTTCGCCATGCCCATGCTCTGTTGCTCGCCCAACTTCACCCATCCCGACGCCGGGGAACGCGCGAAAGCCGTGGACAAAGAAGCGCGGATGATCCGCATTACCAAACTGCTGGGCGGCGACGGCGCGGTATGTCGCGTGCTCAGCGGGCAACGTTACCCCGATGTCAGCCGCGAACAAGGCTTGGAGTGGGTGGTCGAATGTATTGAAGAAGTGCTCCCGGTGGCACGGGAGCACAATATCGTCCTGGGCTTGGAGAACCACTATAAGGACGGATTCTGGGAATATCCGGAGTTCGCGCAGAAGATGGATGTCTTCCTGGATCTGCTAAACGCCATCCCCGAGCGCGAGCATTTCGGCGTCCAGTACGACCCGTCCAACGCTATCGTCGCCGGCGATGATCCCATCGCATTGCTGCGCGCCGTCGCCGACCGCGTGGTCAGCATGCACGCCAGCGACCGCTTTCTCTCCGAAGGTTACACGCTGGAAGATCTGCTGGATAGCGACGGTACCATTGGATATTCGCCCGCCCTGCAGCACGGCGTCACGGGTCAAGGCCTCAACGACTACGACAGGATCTTTCAGATTCTCAGCGATGCTGGCTACACGGGCTGGGTCAGCATTGAGGATGGCATGAACGGCATGGATGAAATGCGGGCGTCAATCGACTTTCTCAAAACCATGCGCGATAAGTATTTCACGTAGAGAAACAACATGAGCTAAGCCAAATCACCGTCGGCAAGGTCTGGATGGTCGGATTCATCTGCTGATTTCGAACAAATATGCTACAATGATGCGGCGGTTCGGGTAATGGAGACCGTGAACATGGCCGGTGACAATCACATTCTGCTCTATCAGACCGCAGATGGCGAAACTCGCTTGGAAGTGCTGTATCAAGACGAAAGCCTTTGGCTCAGCCAGCGTGAGATGGCGGAACTGTTTCAAAGAGCAGCGCATACAATCAACGAACACATTCAAAACGTCTATACAGAAAAAGAACTTGATCAAGATTCAACTATTCGGAAATTCCGAATAGTTCAAAATGAAGGCGGCCGCAGGGTTTCCCGTGAAATAGCCCATTATAATCTCGACATGATTATCTCCGTCGGTTATCGCGTGAACTCTTATCGCGGCACGCAGTTCCGCATCTGGGCGACCAGGCAATTGCGCGAGTTGATCGTCAAAGGCTTCGTCATGGACGATGACCGGCTGGCGCATGGCGGCTCCAACTACTTTGAAGAACTGGAACAGCGGATTCGCAATATCCGCAGTTCGGAATACAACTTTTATAGCAAGGTTCGCGATGTCTTCGCAACAAGCATTGATTATCAATCACGCAACCCAATGGCGAAACAGTTCTTTGCGACAGTGCAAAACAAATTCCACTACGCGATCCATGGTCACACCGCCGCTGAACTTATCTTGGAGCGCGTCGGCAGCGAGAAGCTAAACATGGGCTTAACTACCTGGAAGCGCGATACGATGACCATCCGAGACGCCTTCGTCGCCAAGAATTACCTGGAAGCGATTGAATTGAAGCGCCTGAACTTGCTGGTGGAGCAATTCCTGTCATTTGCGGAATTGCAAGTTGTCGATCAGCGGCCGATGTATATGAGGGATTGGGTAAAGAAGCTTGACCAGTTCATCAGCCAGTTAAACGAGATGCCATTGCTCCAAAATGCTGGCAAAGTCTCGCGGGATGCGATGAAGTCGCGCGTCAGGCAAGAATATGAAGCCTATAGAGACCGTTTGATGATTGAAGAAAAGTTATCCGAAGAAGAGTTCGCGCGGCGCTTGCAAGACGCGGGAGAAAAGCTGCTGCCACCCTCGGGCGAATAGAAGAAAGCAACGACCACATCGAAAACCTGCAGTTGATATGCACACACTGCAATAGAAGCAGCGGCAGCGAGACTATGGCGGAGTGGCGAGCAGCCCAAGTTTAGCGGAGGACGGGGACATGGAAGCGCTAGTCAAGTTCGGACGCGAGGACAAACAAGTCGAGATCCGCGCTATCGCGCAGCCGCCGGATCCCGGTCCTGGCGAGGTCGTGGTGGAAGTGCGGGCAGCGGGCGTCTGTGGCAGCGACCTGCACATGTGGCGCGATCATCAGAGTTGGACGATCAAGCTGCCGCTGGTGCTGGGGCACGAATTCTGCGGGACCATCGCCGCCATCGGCGCGGACGTGGCTGGTTTCCAGGTCGGCGATCGCGTCGCCGTCGAGACAGCGGCCGAGATCTGCGGGAGCTGCGTCTTCTGCCACGCCGGGGATTATAATCAATGCCCGCATCGCCTCGGCTACGGCGCGCTTTACGACGGCGCCTTCACCCGCTTTGTCACCGCCCGGCAAGGGATACTGCATCACATTCCGGCAAATGTGCCCTTTGAATATGCCGCGCTCACCGAACCGATATGCGTCGCCTACAATGCGCTGGTGGAAAAGACGCCGGCCCTGCGTCCCGGCGACACGGTCGTGATCCAGGGTCCGGGACCGATCGGCATGATGGCGCTCTTCGTAGCCAAACTGCGCGGCGCCAGCGAGATCATCATGCTCGGCACCGATGTTGACAAACAGCGCCTGGGCGTCGCAGAACAGATCGGCGCGACCAAAACGCTGAACATCGACGAAGACGACCCCACCGAATTGCTGCGCTCGCTGGGCGATGGTTACGGCGCCGACTTGATCGTCGACTGCACCGGCGTCAGCATCGCCTTGCAATCGGCGCTGGAAATGGTCCGCCCCAACGGCATCATTACCAAAATCGGCTGGGGTCCGGAGCCGTTGAACTTCAATCTGGATCCACTGGTACAAAAAGCCGTGACGCTGCAAGGCACTTTCAGCCACCTGTATTCGACCTGGGAACGCGCGCTTGCTTTGCTGTCCTCGGGTCAGATCGATCTGGAATTGATCATCGGCGGCGTTTATCCCCTGGGAGACTGGGTCGAAGCATTTGAAGAGATGGAAGCCGGCAACAACGTCAAATCGGTTCTTTTGCCCGCCTAGACAGAAGGAATGAAGGAAGCTATATGGACGCCAAGATCCAGATTTCGATTGATGTCATCGACCTCGAAGAAGCGCTGGCATTGGCCCGCGCCTCGGTCAACGCGGGCGTTGATTGGCTCGAAGTGGGGACGCCGCTGCTGCTGGCCGAAGGTTTGCACGCCGTGCGCGCCTTCCGCGCAGCCTTCCCCGATACGCCGATTGTTGTGGATCTCAAGACCATGGATGGCGCCGGGCTGGAAGCGGAAATGATGTTCAAAGCCGGCGGCGACATGGTGGTCGTCATGGGACAGGCCCACGACGCCAGCATCATTGAGCAGGTCAAAATGGCAAAGCGCTACGGTAAACAAGTGATGTGCGATGTCATGCTTTGCCCGGACAAAGCGGGCCGCGCGCGCCAGGCGCAAGATATGGGCGCCGACTACATCATCGTACACACCGGCTTCGACGAACGTAATATGATCCCCGGGCTCAGCCCGCTCGACGATCTCCCGGCCATCCTGGACGCGGTTGATATCCCGGTGCAAGCTGTCGGCGGCTTGAGTGTGCCACAGGCCATTCAGACACTGCGGATGGGCGCGGAAATTGTCGTCTTTGGCGCTCCCCTGGTGATCAGCGGGCAGGAATTCAAGGCAGCCGATCCCAACTTCGATCGACAACTGCGGGAAATCGTCAAAACGGTGCGCGAGGCATAATCCGGCAGACCTTGATTGTCTCAACGACCTGCTATAGTGATTACCTGACATTCGATCGTTGCAATTGAACGAGTAATGTCGGTATACGAGTCACCCCTCCCTAAAGCATTGGGGAGGGGACGGGGGTGGGGTTGATTGGCTTAATTCGTAGCTTGCCAAGCTTCAAAGTGTTGTAAGCCATAGACGCTTGTGAAAATTTTCCTTTATGGCGCCGGACAGGCGCCCCATTGTTATGAAATGGAAATGACCGTATACTAGCCCGCTGGTAACGATCAGTTGGAACTGTTCTATATGTTCGCAAACGATTCAAGATTCGGCGATATCGTGGATTTTGACAAGTTGCGCAAGTCGATCCGCCACTTGTACGACGCGCTTTTGCCAGACTTCGATATGCACAAGTCGCTTCAAGTCGGCGCCGAGCTTTACGGCGACGAACCGGACTTGATGATCGCCGCCGGCGCCAGCATGCTGGCCTGGATGACAGTTATCGCGGCTGGCGAAGACGAGATCGCCGAAGATCTGAAGGACAGCCTGTTCACCCTGGGCTGGACCGAAGAAGAGATCGGATCCGACCTCTTAAGCGCGAGCACCATCGCGACGCCGCTCAACGATGATCCCGACTGCGCCGATTTTCACATTAAAGGCCGCAAGTGGCTGATCAACAACTCCTACCATGCCGACTATCACACAATCGTCGCCAAGATCGATCCGGATTCGAGTGGACCGCGTTCGCTCTCGATCTTCCTGGTGCCGCAAAGCAGTTGCAAGAATTGGGAACGCCTGGAGACCCACGTTTTGCGCAAAATGGTGCTGACCACCTTCGATATTGACGGACCCGGACGGCTCTTGGGCAAGGCCGGCCACGGCTTGCAAATCCTGCAGCGGATGGCGATGCCCAGCAAGTACCAGTGCGCCTACGTCGGTATCAAGCTGATCAACGAAGCCATACCCGCCGGCATTGAGCACTTGTCCAAAAAACGCATTTTCAACGAAAACCCGATCAACTTCAGCAACGTCCTGCGGCAGATGTATAACCTGGTGCTGCAAGGCGCGGTGCTCAATTTCATCTATTATCGCGCCTTGGCATTCAGCGCGGGCAGCTTCTTGCAATTCCACGGCGTCATGCTCAAGTCTTGGTTATTGCTGCGCGCCAACGAATTGCTGGGGCAGAACCTGCTGGTGGTCGGTTCCAAGGGATTTCTGGCGGAATCCGTCATCGGGCGCAACACCATTGAATCTTTTGTTCTGCCCGTCTTTGACGGCCATTACACCATCAACACTTTGATGACCGCCAAACATATGAAGCGCTACCTGGGGGCTGACCGCCGCGCCAACGTCGAGGAACGCCTGTCCATCTTGCGCCGGGGCAGCGCCATGTCGGGGGCCGGCGATCAGATTCGCGCGCACTCGCGCAAGCTGCGCAATCCCGATTTCTTCAATTACGCCGGATACATTGAAGACCTGGACCTGCCAATTGATCTTGATGCCCAAGCTGTAGTCGCGGCGATGCAATCGCTCTTTGACGAACTTAGCGCGCGCGAGTTGACCACGGATCCGGAACACCGTTACAAAATGGGCGCCATGCTCCATTGGATGGAAGCCTTGCTGGCTGCCTGCGAGATGTGGCGAGCAACAGAAGAAGACGAGTATCTCAATGCCGTGATCATGCAATACAACGCTTTTGTCAATCAATTCAATTCCGTAATCAGCGAGAGCGCCTTGAATACGCCCTTCCTCGAGCTGATGCGGCAGCAGCCGCTGCGCTGCGTCGAGCAGCCGCGGGCCTTCCTGCTGCGCTTGTTCCAGCTGGCGCAGCAATTCGCCTCCCCGCGTGACGCTGCTGTGGCGAAGTAGGGACAAGCTTTTTCACCACAGAGGCACAGAGGGCACAGAGACAAGGTAGGAGACACGATTGTAAAGACGATTGTTGCAGAGTTGCGATTAGCAACGGACAAATGAAAGAGCGTAGACTCGCGCTGGCAAGATCCTCATTGCCAGCTTAAAGCATTGGAATCATTGCCATTTCTTTAGAATTGGAGATGCTTAGCAATGAGTGGGCAATATCGAATTCGCGGGCAAAACGTCGAAAAAGAGTTGACAAGTGATATGAGAGTGGCGCACACATTCACCAAACAAGGCGACTGCTGGCACAACATAAGAGCGCGCCTTACCTTGATTCTATTGCTTACTGTATGCGGATTTGCAGCTTCTATGGTAACAAGCGAATCGTCAGCACAAGGCACGTCTTGTTTTCCTCAAACAACCTTGCACACAACAGTGCCAATAGAAATAAGAAAACACGCTTCATATTGGACAAGCTATGTAGGGAAGACACAGCGAGCTGTCACCTACAAAGTGATCGAGTCAAAGAATGCGCTATTGTTTGGCTCGTGCTGGGTTAGGATTCCAGAAGGCTGGCTGCTGCGTAAGGCCAGTAGCAGCGCAATTAAGCCAGGTGCGTATGGAACCAATACCAGGCGCAATACAAACGTTACATCTTCGACCAGCACGACCACCACGCAGCGTTGCTATCGAGGTGGCATGGCATACATCACAGGCACGATGAATATTCGGTCCGGTCCGTCGACCAGGAACAGCAAAGTCGGAAGCGCAAAGTCTGGCGACGTGCTTACTGTGTCAACTTCGGAGCAAAAGGATGATTACTGTTGGCTCAATACAACCAAAGGCTGGATAGCGAAGACAGCCAGGGTACAAGCAACGAAACCTGTTGTGCCCTCTAATGCAGTTACATATCCTCCCATATACGGAGAAGAGCAATTTGTAAGCCGGATAAGACGTGCGTTTGACTACATGGCAAGGAAATCAGCCAGGTGGTACAACTATGTTCGCTCCGTCACACGATCCATAGAATCATCGGAGTCGGTCCTTGGAGCGCGAGCGTACACGGACTCACGTCGCATGGCCATAAACTCGGACGCCTTCACTGAGACAATGAAACTAGCTAGTGTGCTGGTTCACGAAGCCTGTCACTTTTATCAAGCTATCGAGGGGAGATTAGACTCTCTTAGTAGATTAGGTAGGGAAACAGAGTGTGTACGCATTCAAATCGACTTTGTCGAAGAGGTCTCTCCAAGCTCCACTACCTGGATGAGGGAAATTCAGAGCTATCTGTCTTGGAGTTCCTGGTAGATAGTCCGGATTTTCTGGCAGACTCACTGGTCAGTCAACAGGCGCGTATTGTTATGATGTATATCACGATTACATGAAAACAAAGTGATATGCTGAAACTTAGAGGAAACCACACCTAGACTAACGATGACAAACATATACAGGGATTTATCGAACGCAGCGATTCAGACGAAAAGCTTAGATTGTACAGCGCGCCTGAACGCATTCTCGACACGCCTGAAAACAACCACGAAACTATTCAGCACTACACTTTAGTAGATCAATGAATGCGAATCCCACCAAGCCAAGCAGTAGATGGCACTCCGTTCTCAAAAATCAGAAGATACAGTTCTTCATAATTCCCAAAAAAGATCGCACTCAGTGACCATGAACACCATCAAAGACCCGCAATTCGGCGACATCATCGATTACCAACGCTTGCGCAGAGGCATGAAGGCTGTGCTGGATAACGTCTATCCTACCTTCAACTTAATGGGTTCCATGCTGGAAGCCACCCGTCTCTTTCGCAACAACCCCAGTTACATGACCGCTTGCGCCGCCAGCGGTCTGGCTTATATGATGCTGGTAGCCGCCGAAGAATACGAATTGGCAGCCAAACTCAAGGGCAAGATCTTCACGCTGAGCTGGACCGAAGAGCACACGGGAACCGACTTGCTAAGCGTCAGAACCAAAGCGACGCCGACAAGCGACGAGCCGAACGAGAAAGTTTTTCACCTCAGGGGTCAGAAGTGGCTGATCAACAATTCCTACCACGCCGACTATCATTCGGTCATCGCTAAAGTAGATCCCGCCGCTGACGGTCCGCGCTCGCTGTCCATCTTCGCCGTGCCGCACAGCAGCACCCGCAATTGGGAACGGCTGGAAACCCACGTCCTGCGCAGCATGGTGCTGACCAAGTTCGAGATTGACGGTCCGGGCATCTTGATCGGCCAGGTCGGGCGCGGCCTGGAAATCTTGCAGCGCATGGCGCTGCCCTCGAAATACCACTGCGCCTACATGGGCGTATCCATGGTCGCGGATTCCTTACCCGCCGCTATCGATCATCTCTCGAGCAAGCATATTTTCGGCGACAATCCCATTCGGTTCAGCAATGTCTTTCGCCAGCTTTACAATCTCGTTCAACAAGCGGCGCATATCAATTTCACGTTTTTCCGCGCGCTGGCTTTCAGCGACAGTCCGTTTCTGCAGTTTCACGGCATTATGCTGAAGTCCTGGCTGCTGCTCAAATGCAACGAGATCCTCTCGCAGAATCTGCTGGTCACAGGGTCCAAGGGCTTCCTGAAGGAATCCAACATCGGCGGCAACGCGATCGACTCCTTCGTCTACCCGGTATTCGACGGGCATTATACGCTTAATACCCTGCTCACCTATAAACATGCGCGGCGTTACCTGGATGCGACGAACCAGGGCGACATCGCCGAACGCATGGCTGCGTTGCGCGACAATGCCTATATCCCACTGGAGGGCAAGCAAATCCTCAACAACAGTCGAGAGACGCGTCATCCGCCTTTCTTCGACTACGCCGATTATGTGAAACGCTGCGAGTTGCCCATCGCCCTCGACGCCTCGGCGCCGATCAAGTCCAGCCGACAGATTATCAATGCCATCCAGACTCGTGGCGCTACCCACGAGCCGGAATACCGCTACAAGATCGGCATGCTGATACACAACCTGGAAGCCTTGCTATCGGCGGTGGAACTGTGGAAAGTCACCGGCAACGACCATTATCTCAACGCCATCATCATGCAATACAACGATGTCGCCAAGTTGATCAACCGCATCATCAGCGAGGGCTATTTCGATGTCCCGTTTATTGAACCGCTGCGGCAACAACCGTTGCCCGATGTTGATGATCCTCGTCAGTTTCTGCTGGGTCTGCTCGATGTGAAGGGGCAGATTCGAGCAAGCTAGTCCCGGCCTGTTGAACGCCTCTCTTCAAATTCCCCTGTTTTACGCTACTATTTTTGCCAGCATCTCACCCTCTCTGCTCGGAGATTATCCATGAGCGAACTGATTGACCTTCTAACCGATCTCGTCTCAATCGACTCGGTCAACCCCGACCTCGTGCCAGGCGGCGCCGGCGAGGCGGCTATGGCCGAATTCGTCGCCGAATGGGGACGGCGAAACGGCCTGGAAGCGCAGGTCCAGGAAGCCGCAGCCGGGCGCCCAAACACAGTGCTGATCGCCCGCGGCAGCGGCGGCGGCAAGTCGCTGATGCTCAACGCGCATACCGACGTGGTCGGCATATCGGGCATGGACGCGCCCTTCGCGCCGAAGATCGCAGATGGGCGCATGTACGGGCGCGGCGCATATGATATGAAGAGCGGACTGGCCGCCTGTCTGCTGGCTGCAAAAGCGGCGCAGCGCATGGCGCTCACCGGCGATGTCATCGTCAGCGCGGTGGCCGATGAAGAATACGGCAGCATCGGTACCGAAGCCTTGCTGGCGGAATGGGAACGCTGGCCGGCGGACGCTGTGCTGATCGCCGAACCAACCGAACTGGCGATCAGCATCGCGCATCGCGGCTTCGTCTGGCTGGAATTCGAGGTGACTGGGGCAGCGGCGCACGGATCCCGCCCCCAGCTCGGGATAGACGCCATCGTCAAAATGGGAAAGGCGCTGGCCGCGCTTGACGCTCTGGATCAAAAACTGCGCGCCAACCCGACGCACGACCTACTGGGAAGCGGTTCCCTGCACGCCTCTTTCATTGAAGGCGGCGAAGAAATCTCGATGATTCCAGCGCGCTGCAAACTGCTGGCTGAACGGCGCACCATCCCCGGTGAAAGCGCCAAAAGCGTAGAGGCGGAAGCGGGGGCGCTGCTCGACGAAATCGCCGCGAGCGACCCCGATTTCAAAGCGGGGGTAAAAGCGACTTTTTCTCGAAGCCCTTATGGCATCGCCGCCGATCATGCGCTGGTGCGGACGCTCAAGCGGCATGCGGAAGCTTGCTTGGGTGGCGATGTGTCCATCATCGGCAGCAGTTGGTGGATGGACGCCGCTTTATTCGGTGACCGCGAGGTTCCTACCGTCGTATTGGGTCCGGCCGGCGCCGGGGCCCACGCTCGCGTCGAATGGGTTGATTTGGAATCGGTCGCGCGCTGCCAGGAGATTTATACAGCGCTGATCGCGGATTTCTGCCGCTGAGCCGCTCGGCGGCAGCGAAAAGCTCTGCGCCGCTCACGCAAAATTGTCAGCCGTCTCATCGCTTGAGCGACGCGGTTAACATAAACAGGAGCGCTCAGACATTGAAGCGGAATAATATGACATCGCCGTCGCGCACAACATAGTCCCGTCCCTCCACTTGTACCAAGCCCGCCGACTTGATGAGGTTGCGGTCTTGATATTCCTCAAAGATCGAAAACGGGATGACCTCGGCGCGGATGAAACCGCGCTCGAAATCGCTGTGGATCACGCCGGCCGCTTGCGGCGCCGTCCAGCCGCCGCGAATGGTCCAAGCGCGGGTCTCGTTCTCATTGAAGGTGAAATAGCTGATTAAGCCGAGCCTGCGATAGCATTCGCGGATCAAGCGCTCCAGACTGCTTGCGCTAATATCATACAGGCTCAAATACTCCGCCCGCTCCTCGTCGCTCAAGCCGCCGATTTCATCCTCCAGGCTGGCGCAAACCGCAATCGCTTGCGCGCCTTCCGCAGCGGCGATCTGGCGCGCCCCCGCGAGATAGGCGTTGTCGCCTTGCAAGCCGTCTTCGTCGACATTGGCCAGGTAGATCACGGGCTTCGCCGTCAAAAAACGCATCTCTCGATTGAGCGCGACAAACGCGGAGTCGTCACTTTCCGGGAATGCGCGCAGCGGCTGTCCTGCGCCGATATGCGCTTCGACCTTGCGCGCCATCTCCAGCGCCGGCAAAAGCTCGCGATCGCCCTTGACTTCGCGCTCCAGTTTTTCCAGCCGTCGTTCCAGTTGCTGCAGGTCCGCCAGCGCCAATTCGGTATTGATGACGGCGATATCATCGGCCGGGTCGGGCGAGGCGTTGACGTGCACGACATTATCGTCATCGAAGCAGCGCACAACATGCACGATGGCGTCGACATCGCGGATATGTCCGAGAAAGCGATTGCCCAATCCTTCGCCCTGGCTGGCGCCTTTCACCAAGCCCGCCACATCGACAAAATCGACCCGGGCGGGAATCGCCTGCGGGACGCCGACCCAGCCTTGCAGTTGGGTCAAGCGGGCATCGGGCAGGGGCACAACAGCCTGGTTGGCTTCAATGGTGCAGAAAGGGTAGTTTTCCGCAGCGGCGTTCTGCGCCCGCGTCAAGGCGTTGAAGAGGGTGCTTTTGCCGACATTGGGCAAGCCGACGATACCGATACTCAGGCTCATGCCTTCATCCTTCGCATGTGCGGATCTTGCCTATCGTACATGAGTGTGCCATGCCTAACCAGCGCAAAGCGCAACCACAGGCGAGGTCCGCTCGCCCAGTTCGACTCGGTCGCGCCGACGCCGCACAAGTTGATCGCCACAACGGGAGCCGGCAAAGGTGTTATAATCATGCCGACATTCGTCAAACTGCGCAGGACCAAGGACAATTATGCTAAAGATTCCGAGCTTGGCACGCCTCCCGCAAGAGACATTAGACCAACTCAGAGACATCGGCACAGCCACCATTGCCGGCGCGCTGGCGCGTGAGGGCATTCGCAACCCGCACATGGTTGGCTTGCTTCCCTTCAATCCGGGCAAGTCGCTGGCCGGTCAAGCTGTAACCTTGCAATTCATGCCCAAGCGCGAAGACCTGCACTGGGGCGACGAGTATGCCTACGCGCCCGAGCGCGAACTGCACCGCAAAGCCATCGTGGCTGCCGCGCCCGGCGATGTCGTGGTGGTCGACGCCCGCGGCAGCATGGCCAGCGGCGTCTTCGGCGAGATGATGCTGACATCCTACAAAGCGCAGGGCGGCGAAGGCGTGGTCATCGACGGCTGCATTCGCGACTTTCCCGAAGTGCAAGAGCTCGATCTGGGTTTGTGGCTGCGCGGTGTCACGCCCAATTTTCATACCCAGACCGATATTTTCCCCCATGCGGTCAATGTGCCGATCGCCTGCGCCGGTGTATTTGTCGTGCCCGGCGATGTCATAGTCGCGGACGACGACGGCGCCGTGGTGGTGCCGGCAGCGATGGCGGCGGATATCGCTGATAAGGCCTCGGCCAAAGCCGAATGGGAGGTCTTCTCGCGCATGAAACTGGAAGAAGGCGGCGCGCTGGAGAAATACTACCCGCTCAACGACGAAGCCAGAGCGGAATATGAGGCTTGGCTGAAGCGGTCGTCCTAAGATTATGTCGCAAGCTGCCCTGGCGATCAGCCTCTTCTTCCACATCCTGGCGACAGTCGTCTGGATCGGCGGCATTCTGTTGATCACATTCCTGGTCATCCCGCAAGTTACCAATGTGCTAGAGGATCAGACCGCTCTGCATCAAATCTTGCTCCGCATCCGGGGGCGCTTTGCCGGGGTCAGCAATCTGGCGCTCGCCGTGCTGATCGTCACCGGCTTGCTGCAGATGACAGCCGATCCCAATTACGACGGCTTGCTGCGGCTCGATAATCAATGGAGCCGCGTCTTGCTGCTGAAGCACTTGTTGATTGTGATCATGGCGGTACTCGGCCTGGCGCTGCAATTGAGCGTCTCGCCGGCCCTGGAGCGCGTCAGCTTGCTCCTTCAACATGGAAAGGATGGGGATAGCGAGTGGCGACGCTTGCGCCGGAACGAACGGCGTCTGACCCTAATCATTGTTCTGCTCGCCATATTGATTCTGGCGACGAGCGCTTGGCTGGTTTCGATCTAAAGTGTTTTGCTTATCCTTTTCTGTTATAAAATGGAGATGAGGAGCCACCTCATCGACTCGCAAAAGGTCTCGCATGATAGAAGAAAAAGCCCTGCCTGCATCAATCAGAACGAAACGGGACTTGCAAGATTTTACTTTGCGAGATCGTTACACAGTTGAAAACGGCCGCATTATCCTGAACGGGACCCAAGCTCTGGCGCGCTTGCCGATGGACCAGCATCGGGCGGACAAAGGCCGCGGATTGCATACCGGCAGCTTAATCACCGGTTATCGCGGCTCGCCTATGGGCATCATCGATATGGTGCTGGAGCAAATCCCTGGGTTACTGGAAGAACATCACATCCGCTTCATCCCGGCAGTCAATGAAGAACTCGCCGCGACCGCAATCCTGGGCAGCCAGACCGCCAACCTCCTGCCCGATCCCAAATACGACGGTGTTTTGGGCATGTGGTACGGCAAGGGTCCCGGCGTCGACCGCAGCGGCGATGCCTTCAAACACGCCAACTTGACCGGCGTCGGCCGCTATGGCGGCGTGCTGGCGCTGGCGGGCGACGACCCTTCTTGCAAGTCTTCAACCATCCCTTCCCATTCCGAAGTCGCGCTTTATGACGCGTTGATGCCGATACTCTTCCCCGGCAATGTGCAAGAAATCCTCGATTTGGGCCGGCTCGGTTTCGAGTTGTCGCGCTTTTGCGGGTTGTGGGTCGGCTTCAAGATCGTCACCGATGTCGCCGATGAATACAGTAGCGCGCAAGTATCGAGCGAGCGTGTCCGGATCGTCGAGCCGCAATTCATGGTTGACGGCAAGCCCTGGCGTCATACGCAGAACACCGCCTTGATTTCGCCCTATAGTCTGCAATTGGAACAGCAGATCCACGACGTGCGGCTGGATGCCGCCTTGGCATTCGCCAAAGCCAACAAGCTCAACAAGATCACCGTAGCGACTCCGGACGCCTGGCTGGGGATCGTCGCCGCGGGCAAGACCTATTATGACCTCCGTCAAGCGCTGCTGGACATCGGGCTGGACGACGCGGAACTGGAGAGAACCGGCATTCGTCTGTTGAAACTCGGCATGATCTTCCCGCTCGAACCCGATATCTTGCATCAATTCACCGATGGTTTGGAAGAGATCCTGGTCATTGAAGAGAAGCGCTCTTTCATCGAAATGTTCTGCAAGGAGCGACTGTACGCTATGCCAGGCGCCCCGCGCATCGTCGGCAAAAAGGACGAGCGGGGCGAGCGCCTGGTCAAGGCGGACAATGAACTGGACGCGGACGAAATCGTTCGCGTGCTGGCGCGCCGCTTGATCGGGCGCGTCGATGTTCCGTCGCTGGAACGACGCCTCGATCAGATTAATGCCTTGCCCGATATGGGCACGATTCCGATCCTGGCGCGGCAGCCCTATTTCTGTTCGGGCTGTCCGCACAACCGCTCCACTAAAGTGCCGGAAGGCTCGATGGCGGCGGCCGGCATCGGCTGCCACACCTTGGCGATCCTGATGGACCGCAATACCGCTGGCGTCACGCAGATGGGCGGCGAAGGCGCCAATTGGGTCGGCGCTTCACTATTTTCCAATATCGATCATATCTTTCAAAACATCGGCGATGGCACCTTCGCCCATAGCGGTTCGCTGTCGATACGGCAAGCCTGCGCCGCTGGCACGCACATGACCTTCAAAATCCTTTACAACTCGGCAGTGGCGATGACCGGCGGGCAGCAAGCCGATGGATTAATGCCGGTGCCCGAACTCAGTCATTTTCTCTATGCCGAAGGCGTGGCAAAGACCATCGTCGTCTCCTCGGACCCGGGCAAGTTCGCGCCTGATACCTATTGGGCGCCGGGCGCGGAGGTTTGGGATCGCGATCGCATGGAAGAGGCGCAGCTTCACCTGCGCGATACGCCGGGCGTTACCGTCCTGATCTATGACCAGGAATGCGCGGCGAACCTGCGCCGCAAACGCAGGCGCGGCTACGCAGCCGACCCCAGCTTACGCATATTCATCAACGAGGCTGTATGCGAAGGCTGCGGCGACTGCGGCAGCGTTTCCAATTGCCTAAGCGTACAGCCGGTCGAGACCGAGTTCGGCCGCAAGACACAGATCCATCAATCCTCTTGCAATAAGGACTACACCTGCCTGGAAGGCAATTGTCCCGCCTTCATGAGCGCGATCCCGGCTGACAAACCGCGCGCGCAGTCAAAGCCAGCCTTCAAAGTAGAGCGAGCAATCGCCGAACCGGAACGTCAGCTCAATGGCGCCGCCAACATCCTGCTGACGGGCATCGGCGGGACAGGCGTTGTCACCGCCAACCAGGTCCTCGGCACAGCCGCTGCGCTGGACGGCCTTCACGTGAGGTCACTCGATCAGACCGGCCTCAGCCAAAAAGGCGGACCCGTCGTCTCCAATCTAAAGATCACCGCCGAGCCGATTGATATCGCATGCAAGGTCGGCAATGGCGCGGCGGACGCCTTCCTGGTCTTTGACGTGCTGACGGCGACGGAAAGCAAAAACCTGGCGCGCGCCCACCCGCAGCGCAGTGTCGCCATCGTCAGCACCAGCCAGGTGCCGACAGGCGCCATGGTCCGTGATACGACTGTCGAGTTCCCGGAAGCCGATCACGTATTGGAGCTCATCAATCGGCGGACGCGGGCGGGCGACAACGTCTTCTTTGATGCCATCGGCATGGCGGAAGCCTTATTCGACAATCACATGATGGCGAATATGATCGTCATCGGCGCCGCTTACCAAGCGGGCTTGCTGCCGATGTCCTCCCTGGCGATCGAAAGCGCGATCGAGCTCAACGGCGTCAAGGCAACGGAGAACCAGCAGGCTTTCCGCGCCGGTAGGTTGGCAGTAGCTGATCCGGCCTGGCTGGCCGAACTGGATTTGGGACGCAAAGGCGCAGTCGTAGAAGCGCTCGAGCTATCCCCGACAGCGACGGCGCTGGTGGATTCGGTTGGCGCGAGCGGCGAACTAAAGCGCCTGCTGGAAGTCCGCGTGCCGGAACTGATCGCCTATCAGAACGCGTCCTACGCCCGACGCTATGTCGAGGATGTCAAGCGCATCCATGACAAGGAACGAGCGGTTTGCCCGGACAGTTACGAACTCAGCGAAGCCGTAGCGCGCTATCTCTTCAAGTTGATGGCATACAAAGACGAATACGAGGTGGCCAGGCTGAGCCTAAAACGCGACGTACAAGATGCCATGCGCGAGCAATTTGGCGAGTACGGCCGCTTGCGCTATCACCTGCACCCGCCCATCTTGAAGGCCTTCGGTCTCAAGCGCAAGCTGCAGTTCGGTCCCTGGTTCAAGTTGGTGTATCGCGGGCTGCGCGGGATGCGGGGATTGCGCGGAACGCCCTTCGATGTCTTCGGCTACGACAAGGTGCGGCGCGTCGAGCGCGACCTGATCCTTCAGTACCGCCGCTTGATATTCGCCGCCGTCGACGAGCTAAGCGCAGACAACTACGCAAATGCGGTTCAACTGGCGCAACTGCCGGATATGATCCGCGGCTACGACGAGATCAAGCTGCGCAATGTGGAGCGTTTCTGGGGCGAGCTGCGGGACTTGGGGTATTCGCAGGCTGGCGATTAGGGCTGGAGCGCCTTAGCCTTGAGGAAACCAGCTGTCTTGCGCGGCACCTTCAGATGGTCCATGATATCGGAAAGCATCTGGCTGTTCTCCGCGACTGACTGGCGAAGCAGCACAACTTCCTCTCGAACCTCCTCAATCGCCGCCCGGTTCGCTTCTATCGCAACGGCGTTGGCAGCCACCTGATCGACCAGGCGCTGCAAGACATCGCCAAACCCATTCATGCGGTCCATCAGCTTGTCTTGCGTGCCGCGAACAGTTTGGTATTCGCTTTCGATGCGTTCGAGCCGAATATCGTCCGTGAGCATGTCGTCTCTTTTCAGTCGAACTTCTCTGCAACTCTTGTATAGCTTAACACAGATGTTCAAGCTGGCGCAATTACGGGATGTGATTCGCGGCTACGACGAGGTTAAGCTGCGCAACGTCGAGCGCTTTTGGGGCGAGGTGCGGGACTTGGGGTATTCCCAATCCGACGACTAGGGCTGAATCGCTTCTTCTGCTTCTGCATCCTTCGGCGGATAAGGCACACCGAGATGATCGATGATGGCTTGCAGCATCTGGCGGAGTTCCGCAATTGCCTCGCGGTTTTCCGCGACGGCTTGCCGGTCGCTAATAAAGTTCAGGCTGCTTTGCAGGGGCTGCTTCTCAAGCTCAATGCGCCCGACGGGGATGTCTTCGCTCGGCATAGTGTGACCTTAGAATAATGTTGACGTTGTGGCTATTTTATCAAAAGCCGCCACCTTCAATCAAATCGGGTAGTGTATCCAAGTCGGTTGAAATTGAGAACAACAACCACTTGACAGCCGGAAAAGGCGATCCGTCGGTTCGCCGTCGGATCGCCCTCGATTCTTCCCGTTGGAAGGTCAAGGTCAGCGCTCATATGGTCGCGGATCCTGGCCCTGATCGCACCAGTACCAACGATCCCGGCCGATAGAAAACACTACAGGTCCAGCCGGGCTCGCCATAGGCTGCCATCCATTCGGGTCTACGCGGCGCAGTCGTCGCATCCAAGAATATCAGCGAGCCGCTGCCGCGCAGGCAGACCTCCACACCGGGATCGACATATCCCCAGATATCAACCGCGAGGATCAATCCGGCGTTGATGACGCTCTGAATGCCGACGCCTCTGGCATCGATTTGCTGGCATTGAATGCCGCTGCGCGTGCCTGCGAAGGCGCGCACGACGATATCGGCGGGCAGATGCTCGCAAGTGTAAACCCGCGCGCGTGGCGTAGGCGTCGCCGCCGCGATTTTCTTCTGCTTCTGTGAGCTGCCCCAGGGCTTCGACCGTTCGGGCATACTGTTCGACGAATCCCCCGTGGACTCTGGATCGGAATCGTTCGGGTCCGGCGGCGGGATAACCGGCAAGTGGGGATTGAAGGGCTCGCTCTTGCCACAGACACTGCTATGAACGCCGATGCTGACAAGCGCGTCGGAGGGCGCCACGATCTCCTCCACGCCATGACAATTGATGATCTTCGCGACGTTTAGATGGAGCCTGCCGCCCGCCCCGACGCGGATCTGCCCGGTCTCGCGCGTGCCGTATCCGTTGGACATGAAAAAATCCTGCAGATTGACCGTCACGCCCGGCGCTACCCGAAAGAAACTGTATCTGCCCTGGCCGTCGAGTGTGGACGTGTAGCGGTCTCCAACAAAGCTCATATCCTGGGTAATCTCCACTGGGGAGTCGACAATCCGGACCGTGTCAACCACGTAGATAATGTCACGGCCCGGATCGCCGGCGCGGCAGCCGCCGACCGACGCATCTGTCAAGGCAGAGCGGATCGCGTTGTTAAGCGTACAACCGAATTCAAGACTAATCGTCTCGGCAAATGCGAGCGGGGCAGCAAATATCAGCAAGACCGCTACGGAGAAGAAAGCACGCAGATAGCGCGCAGGATAACTGAACATCGGTGTCGTCTTTCCTTTCAACAATGTTAGAGAACTCGCAATAGCGATAAGAATTTTTCAGCGCAGAAAGAGACGTTTTTTGGGCGAGCCGCAGTTGGGCCGGGATCTCCTTTCTCGAGCAGTCAACAGGCTGCCGTTTCTAACCGGACAAAAGACATCGTATGACCGATGGTACCTGCCCGTCGCGCCAGTTACATTAAGCCACGATAGTAACTTGATAAGAGCGAGAATCTTGTACAAGCGAAGATGATCGGGGCTTGTCACACAGCAAGGCAAGAGGCGCGCTTCTGGGTTCACAAGCGCTGCAAAACCAAGCGCTCTCATTCCTGACCCCGCTCTGACTCTTCCTGGTCGATCAATTCATGCGAACAGCCAAACTTAGCGCCAGCGTCCGGGTGAGGCTGCCTGAACGGATTTCACTGGAATCGTGGTCGACTAGCGAAAGGCCATATCATCCGCACAGACTTCGCCGTTAAGCGGCGCCAGGCAAATCAAATGTGTACCTGCCTTCCCTTTCACGTTACCATTGTGAGAATCTTGATACACATCAACCTACGAGGACAACGCAAAATGAGCGAAAAAATTGGATTCATCGGCTTGGGCATCATGGGGCGCGGCATGGTCGACAACCTGATGAAAGCCGGATTCGATGTCACGGTCTGGAACCGCACGGCCAGCCGCATGGCGCCCTTCGTCGAGCGCGGCGCCTCCGCCGGCAGCTCGCCCAAAGCGGTGGCCGAAGCCTGCGATATCATCATCATCTGCGTCAGCGACACGCCCGATGTTGAAGCGGTCATCCTGGGCGCCGACGGCGTCATCCACGGCGCCTCGGCAGGCGATCTGGTCATCGACATGAGCACCATCAATCCGGTCAACACCGTGGCAATCGCGGAGCAGCTCAAGGCCAAGGGCGTCTCCATGCTCGACGCGCCCATCAGCGGCGGCAGCGAAGGCGCGGCCAATGGCACGCTCAGCATCATGATCGGCGGGAGCGAAGCGGATGTCGCTCGCGCCAATCCTTGTTTCGAAGCCATGGGCAGCACCATCACCCATGTCGGCGAACAGGGCGCCGGGCAGACGGTCAAGCTCTCGAACCAGATCCTCTGCGTGGTTAATATGCTGGCGGCCAGCGAGGCCCTGCTCTTCGCCCAGGCCGGCGGCGTCAATCTGGAAAAAATGCTGAGCGCTGTGACGGGCGGCGCGGCCGGCAGTTGGATGCTGGCCAACCGCGGGCCGCAAGTCATCAGCGACTATTGGGAGCCGGGTTTCTCGATTGATTTGCAGCAGAAGGATCTGCGGCTGGTGCTGGGCGCTGCCGACGAGATGGGCGTGCCGGTGATCGCCACTGCCTTGTGCTTCAACCTGTATCGGACGCTGCAAGCGCAGGGGCTGGGCAGCGAGGGCAATCACGGTATCGTCAAGGCGCTTGAAGCCATGGCGGGCATTCAAGCGCGGCTTTAGCTCGGGCAGCGCAACTGCCTGGGAGTCAGCAAAGTGTTTGTGAAGCAGTATTCGCCCGACAAGCTGTGGAGCGCAGACGAGTATCTCGCTTGGGAAAGCGTGCAAGAGTTCAAGAACGAGCTAATTGACAAGCGAGTCTGGCTGATGCTGGGCGCCGGCCTGCGGCACGCCAGCATCAGCGTCAACTTGATACAAATCTTCCATCACATCTGCGAAGAGCGTGACTTTACCGCGCTCGGGAGCCGGGCATGCCTCGAAATCGACCCCGAGTCGACCTTCGTCTATCCGGACTTCATGCTCTTTGCTGGAATGCCGCAGGAGCATTTCCGCTTCAATCAGTGCTTCTTCAAAGATCCAACGGTCGTCTTCGAAATTCTATCGCCAAGCACCGAAGATATGGATCGCGGGAGAAAGAAAGCGCTTTACCTGCAACTGGAATCGCTACAAACCTACATTCTGATTTCACAAGATAGACCGCTGATCGAAGCGCATTTGAAAACCGGCGGCGACTGGCAGACAGTTAAAATCGCCGGGCTGGAATCCAGCCTGGACATCCCGGCGCCGGATTGTGAAATTCCACTCAGCGACGTCTATCGCCGCGTCCGCTTTGAGGAGACTCGGCAAATCTAAAACGCCGCCAAAACACTACTTCCAGCGCTCAAGCCGTAGGCCCCCAAATGCGGGATTTTCGCCCAGCTTCTGCAAATCTGAATTGTAAACCAGCCCCTATCCGTGCATAATGCGGAACATAAAGATTATCCCTACCAGGAAAGGCACGAACATGAACCCGATACGAGTGACAGTCTGGAGCGAATACCGTCACGAAAGGCACAGTGAAGCGATCGCCAAGGTCTACCCCGATGGCATGCACAATGCGCTGAAAGACGGGTTGGCACCCTATGGCTTCGACCTCAGGACCGCGACGCTCGACGAACCGGAACATGGCTTGACCCAAGATCTGCTGGACAATACCGATGTCTTGACCTGGTGGGGCCATACGGCGCATGAAGAGGTCTGCGACGAGATCGTCGATCGCGTTCAAGAGCGGGTGCTGAATGGCATGGGATTGATCGTGCTGCATTCCGGGCATCTGTCCAAAATCTTCCGCCGCTTGATGGGAACCGGCTGCATGCTCAAGTGGCGCGAAGCCGACGAAAAAGAGCGCATTTGGGTGGTTGATCCCTCGCACCCGATCTGCGACGGCCTGCCCGAGTACATCGAAATCCCCGAAGCGGAAATGTACGGCGAGCACTTCGACATCCCGGCGCCGGACAATCTGGTCTTCATCAGTTGGTTCGAAGGCGGCGAGGTCTTTCGCAGCGGTTGTTGTTATCAGCGCGGGCAAGGCAAAATCTTCTACTTCCGACCGGGCCACGAGACCTATCCCATGTACTATCGCGACGATATACGCAAGGTCATCGCTAACGCCATCAATTGGGCCAAGCCGGTTTCCAACCCGCCCATGGTCCGCGGCAACATCCCTGAATTCATGTCCTAAGCCTCCATTCAGATCGCCCAAAGATAACCGGAGATTGCAGGGGCGACCGGCGGTCAGTGTCCACGCGACCTATCAGGTCGCCCGCGCACGAAAAAGGAAGTCCTATGGAAACTCTCAACATCGGCATCATCGGAACTGGCAATATCGCCCCGGCGTATATACGCGGCTGCAAGCCCTTTGAGGTCATCAATGTCATGGCCTGCGCCGACATTCTTGTCGACCGCGCGCAAGCCTTTGCCGCCGAGCACGGTTTGACCGCGCACAGCGTGGACGATCTGCTGGCGAATGATGATATCGATATCGTCCTAAACCTAACCATCCCAGCGGCGCATGCCGAGGTCTCGTTGCAAATCATCGAGGCGGGCAAACATGCCTACAGCGAAAAGCCGCTGGCGCTCAACCGCGCTGACGGCGCGGCCATCATCAGAGCCGCAGCCGAAAAGGGCCTGCGCATGGGCTGCGCGCCCGATACCTTCCTCGGCGGCGGGGGACAGACAGCGCGCAAAGCGATCGACGACGGCAGGATCGGCGCGCCCGTCGCCGCGACCGCGACCTGGATGTCGCACGGGCACGAGTCCTGGCATCCCAACCCCGGTTTCTATTATCTCAAGGGCGGTGGACCGCTCTTCGATTTTGGACCGTATCACCTGACGGCGCTCGTCAATTTGATGGGTCCGGTCGCGCGAGTCGCCGGGCTGGCGCAGATGACCTTCCCCGAGCGCATCGCTACCAGTGAAGCGCTAAAGGGTCAGATTCTGCCGGTTGAGGTCAACACGCATGTCGCCGGCACGCTCGAATTTGAGAGCGGCGCTATCGCCTCCATAATCATGAGTTTCGACGTCTGGGGACATCACCTGCCCCACATAGAGGTCCACGGCGCCGAGGGTTCGCTGAGCGTCCCCGACCCCAATCAATTTGATGGCGAGGTAGCGGCGATCAAGGGCGGGACGCGCGAATGGGTCGATATCCCGCTAACGCATACCACCAATATCGGACGGGGCGCCGGCGTTGCCGATATGGCCTATGCCATCCAGTCGGGACGTCCGCATCGCGTCAGTGGCGATCTCGCTTTCCACGTGCTGGACATCATGTGCGCGTTGGAAGAATCCTCAGAGCAGGGTCGGCACGTCGAGATCAAAAGCACGCTGGATCAGCCGCAAGCGCTGCCCTCAGGCTTGCCCGACGGTATGCTGGACGCGTGACGCCCCATCCCGTAAGCCCTTCTCGCAGGTCAGTCTCGGCGGTCAGTGTCTACGCGACCTACGCGACCCTATTAAGAACTGAGGCGGGGAACGTCAAATAGAATTGACCGAGGAGACGCATTTGCAAAGTTTAAACGTTGGAATCATCGGAACCGGTAATATAGCGCCGGCGTATATCCGTGGCTGCGAGCTTTTTGACATCATCAGGATAACCGCTTGCGCCGATGTCCTGGTCGACCGCGCGGGGGTCTTCGCCGCTGAAAATGGTCTGGCTGCATACAGCGTCGACGATCTGCTGTCGCGCGATGACATCGACATCGTCATCAATTTGACTATTCCGGCGGCACATGCCGCTATCTCGCTCCAGATTATCCAGGCTGGCAAACACGTCTATAGCGAAAAGCCCTTGGCGATCAACCGCGCCGATGGCGCGGAAGTCATCCGGGCGGCAAAAGCGGCAGGTCTTCGTGTGGGCTGCGCGCCGGATACTTTTCTGGGCGGCGGCCTGCAAACCGCGCGCAAAGCGATTGACGACGATCTTATCGGTCGGCCGATTGCCGCGACCGCCGTCTTCATGGCTCACGGACCCGAGGCTTGGCATCCGAACCCGGGTATCTTCTATCTCGAGGGCGGCGGTCCCCTCTTCGATATGGGTCCCTATTATCTGACCGCCTTGGCGCACCTGATGGGACCGGTGGCGCGCGTGGCCGGCTCGGCGCGCATCAGCTTCCCGGAGCGCATCGCCACCAGCGAAGCGCTGATGGGACAGGCGCTTCCGGTCGAGGTCAATACACATATCGCCGCTACGCTGGAGTTTGAAAGCGGCGCTATCGCCACTGCCATCACCAGCTTCGATATCTGGGGGCATCACCTGCCCCCGATCGAGATCCACGGCGAAAAGGGCTCGCTGAGCGCGCCCGACCCGAACCGATTCGATGGCGATGTGCGGATCATGCCCGCTGGAAGGCGCGAATGGGTCGATGTCCCGCTGTCGCATACGGCGAATATCGGACGTGGCGCCGGCGTGGCGGATATGGCTTATGCCATCCAGTCGGGACGTCCGCATCGCGCCAGCGGCGATCTCGCCTTCCACGTGCTCGATATCATTTGCGCGCTGGAAGAATCGGCAGCGCGGGGTCGGCATGTCGAAATCAAGAGCACGCTCGCGCAGTTGACGGCGCTGCCGGCTGGCTTGGCTGACGGGGAGTTGGACGCCTAGTCCCCACCCTAAATACCTTCCCCATGAAGAGGGAGGAACTTCAATTGCTTCTGATCATTGCGGCAATTCGTAAGCGCCGATGTCGCAGCCCGCGCCTTGCGGTCGTGGCGTACCGATGATGTCGGTTTCGGAGCAATATTCGTCATCTGCGGCGTCGATGGCCGGACTGCCTTCAAGCAGCGGATAGTAAGGTGGTGAGCCGTCTTCGGGTTCTACCAGTTCGCCGAGCATGGGATCGCCCATCAGTGCTGGGAAACACGAGCCGTCCTCTATCAAGTTGCCAGTGTTCTCGGAAAGTCTGCCAAAGCAATCGCCTCTGCCGCTACCAGCGATGATGCTGTTTTTGATCTTGACCTCGGAATCTACGTTTCTAAATATCCCACCGCCTCGCATGGCGTTGTTATCCACTACTGTAACGTGAGTGAGAGTCGCTGTTCCGGCTGCAAGGTACATACCGCCACCATCATCCACGGCTATATTGCCGCTTATGACGCTATCGATAACCTCCAAGGATTTCAGTTTATCTTCTTTGCCGGTATGGATACCCCCACCAACGTGAGCGGTATTGTTACTAATTGTACTGTTGGTGATAATCATCTTTCCCAACGTCCCGCGGCCGTCGTACCCACCGCCAATGCCCCCACCTAGGTGCGTCCTATTCTTTGTGATCGTACTCAGGCTGATTGTCACTGTACCCCACAAGTGACTAATCCCACCGCCTTCAGCTTCAGCCACATTATCGCGTATTCGGCTGTCAGCGACTTCAAGTAAGCATCGATCACAATATACTGCACCGCCGTAACCGCTCGATCTATTTGCTTCAAATGTGCTACCTACAATCAGAAGTTGCCCGTCGGCGTAAATTGCACCACCAAGCAGTTCAGACGCATTGTTGGTAAAAGTAACACCAGAAATCGTCGTCCTTCCGTTTCGACTTCCAATCGCACCACCCTTAGCAGTTCTGCCTACCACCTGGTTAGAGTTGAACATCACGTCCGTATTCTTCAGCGTTCCGCCCTCGCTATAAATCGCGCCACCGTAATCCTCACTCGTGTTGTTATCGATCGAACCGCCTGTGATATTCAGCGTTCCGCCAATGTTGTGTATCGCGCCGCCAACAACTGCAGAGTTGACGCTCAGTACGCTATCCACGATGTTGAACGTCCCATCATTGCCAATCGCCCCGCCTTCGACGGCTTCACTGTGGTTCAATTCGCAATTGTTAATGGATACCGTTCCTTTGTTTACATTAACTACCGCGCCGCCCCAGTCCGCCTTGCCGTTGGTCATCGTGAGGCTGTTAACCATAAGCATTCCGCCATTAACCGCGAAAATCCGAAATCGGTTGTTGCCACTAATCGTGTACCCTCCGCCTTCAATCGTTATCTCCGATGTAATGTGAGGGAGCGCAGCGTCCAGTGTGATGTCGCCTGACAGACTGATCGTGTCCGCGCCGTCACCAACCGGGCAGCCGCCGACTGCGGCGTCAGTGTTGGCGGCGGTGATAGCGTCCGCGAGGGAGCAAGAGTCGCTTAGATCAATGTCGGCAGCTTGAACTGTTGGGAGTGCAGGCATGAAAATTGCAAAAACAACTACGATGAGCGAGATAAATGATTTGTCCACAATGGTCACCTTTGTGCGTTGATTTAGCGATTCTATGACTGAATTAGCAAATACACAAGGACATCAAAGCTTGGTGCTTGCAACTCACGGATTGGGAATACGTATTGCACAATGTGGATCGTTATACAGCAACGTATGGGAGTTAAAGTGCCAAACAATCAAATGAGCGAACGACACAAGCGCATAATTCGTGCCTTCTCAAAAGGATTAGGCGTCAAGCCTGACAAGACTGACTGGTCTTATAATACTATGCCATCCGATGACAACGGTTTCGATCTAGCTGTGTGCATCAATAGTGGAATTCCCGCTGTCGATGAGATTCAGGACATACATAAGTCCGATTTAAAGCTATTCGTGCGGATTGGGCTTATCACTCCCATCCCGGGCCGGAATGCATTTCGAGTCAACCTCCAAAAGATACGTCGCTTAGCAAGATAATTACGCAAATGCTTGGTGTGTTCAATCCCAAACGAACTGATTGATTTAGACACTCGACGAATTCCCACGCTAAAACTTCGGCTGCTCGGACACAGCCACCGGATCACTCCCTCGCAGAAAACCACAGCCCAGCGCCCCAGAGCAACCCGATCCAGCGCCGAATCTGTCGAACTGATTGCGAATGCGCTATACTTGTTCTAGATAAGGGACTCACGCGAGGCAGCCATGGCTCTCCAAGAGAAGCTCTACACAGTTGAGGACGTCTGGCAGCTTGAGCATCAGCCAGAAAACGAAGACAAACATTATTATCTCATAGATGGGGAGCTGTTTTGGGAAATGTCGCCTGGTTATTTTCATGGACGCCTCACTGTCTTAATCGGACGTTACTTGTCGATTTACGCAGAGGAGCATGACTTGGGCGAAGTCGTCGCCGAAACCAGCTTTTATCCCAGCGATGACCGTCATACCTTGCTGAGGCCCGATGTCGCCTTCATCCGCAAGGAAAAAGCGCCGCCAGCGGATTATGAGAAGTTCGTCCCGCGCATGCCCGACTTGGCGGTTGAGATCTCGTCCCCGAGCAATACGGTCGCCGAACTGCGGCGGAAAGCGGCGGTGTATATGGCGACTGATACAGAATTGGTATGGCTTGTGCTGCCCGAGCAGGCCGGCGTCGAGGTCTGGACTTTGGGATCCGATGGCGAGCCGCAGAGCGAATTTATCGCGCGAGATGGCAGCTTGTCCGGCGAGCAGATCTTGCCCGGCTTCGCCCTGGAATTGGGGCAGCTTTTCCCGCGCTAAAACTTCGGCTGCTCGGCTGACTCGACCGGATCCTTCCCCCGCAAAAAATCAAAATCACAACCCAGCGGCGCTTGATTGACGTGTCGCAGGTACATCTGCCCGTAGCCGCGCGCGAAGGCCGGCGGCGGCGCTGACCACTTTGCCCGGCGTCGCGCCAACTCCTCATCGCCCACGTGCAGATGCAAGCGGCGCTCCGGCAGGTCCAGTTCGATGATGTCCCCGTCTTGGACCAGCGCCAGCGGACCGCCCAGCGCGGCTTCCGGCGCGACATGCAGCACGATAGTGCCGTAAGATGT
Organism: Chloroflexota bacterium; assembly: GCA_011525385.1. GTDB lineage: Bacteria > Chloroflexota > Anaerolineae > Aggregatilineales > Phototrophicaceae > UBA6055. The sequence continues at coordinate 70,752 of WTGF01000038.1, forward strand.
GCCGCTCATGCGGGCGTCGGAGATGCGAACCATATCGCGAATGCCTTGCCGCAGCAGCTTCTGCGGGATGGGCAGATTGCCGACCTCGGGCATGCCTGGCCCGCCGACGGGACCGGCGTTTTGCAGCACCAGCACATGGTCTTTTGTCACATCCAGAGCAGGATCGTGAATCCGCGCCTTGAGATCCGCCACATCCTTGAATACCAGCGCGGGACCGCTGTGGGTCAGCAATTCCGGGGTGGCGGCGGCATGTTTTATCACGGCGCCATCGGGCGCCAGATTGCCGCGCAAGATGCTCAAACCGCCTTCGGCAGCCAGCGGATGATCGAGCGAGCGGATGATATCGGGATTGCTGACCGCGGCCGACTCAACATTTTCCGCCAGTGTTAGTCCGGTCACGGTCAGCGCGTCGCCGTTGAGCAGCGGCAGCAAACCCTTGAGGACGGCGGGAATCCCGCCGGCGTAGAAAAGATCTTCCATCTGATACTGGCCCGTGGGGCGCATATTGGCGATCAAGGGTGTCGTGCGGCTGAGTTCATCAAAGCGCGACAGCGGGAGGTCGACGCCGGCGCGTCCGGCGATGGCGGGCAAGTGCACGACGGCGTTGGTGCTGCCGCCCAGCGCGTGCAGCAGCCTCAAAGCGTTGTCAAATGCCTGGGGCGTCAGGATCCGCGAGGGTCGGATGTCCGACTTGACCAGTTGGACGATTTGGCGGCCAGCGGCTTGCGCCAGTCGGGTGCGGCGCGAATCGGCGGCGGGGATAGCGCCATTGCCCGGCAGGGCGATACCCAGCGCTTCCATGAGCGAATTCATGGTCGAGGCGGTGCCCATGACCATGCAATGCCCGGCGCTGCGCACCAGGTTTTCCTCGACAGCCCGGTATGTCTCGGCCGTGATGGCGCCAGCTTGGAACTCGGCGGTGTAACGGCGGCAGTCGGTGCAGGCGCCCAGGATCTCGCCATTGTAATGCCCGTTGAGCATGGGACCGCCGCTGAGCATGATAGTCGGGATGTCGGCGCTGGCGGCGCCCATGAGCGCGGCGGGCGTGGTCTTGTCGCAATTGGTCAACAGGACGACGCCATCAAGCGGATTGCCGCGGATCATCTCTTCGGTGTCCATGGCCGCCAGGTTGCGATAGAGCATGGAGGTCGGGCTGAGATAGATTTCGCCCAGGGAGATGGTGGGGAATTCCAGCGGCAGCCCGCCGGCTTGCAGGACACCGCGCTTGACCGCTTCGGCGAGCTGGCGCAAGTGGGCGTTGCAGTTGTTGAGTTCGCTCCAGGTATTGCCGATGCCGATCAGGGGCCGGGACATATCGGCGCTGTCGTAGCCCATGGCGGCGGTGAAGGCGCGGTGGGTCAGGCCGGCGACGCCGTCCTCGTTGAAGAAGGTTTGGGAGCGGGATTGGGTCATGGGTTTCGCTTTACGCTACTTTCGGCAATTGTACTGCAAGCGCGCTACTTTGTGTCCGTTTTATGTCCGACGCAAAAGATTTTTCGGACGTAAAACCTGTTTCGGACATAAAATCGCGCGGGAATGAAGTGTGGGCGCAGGTGGTTATACGCTGAGGGTAGCAGGGATCGGGGCGCAGGTGGCGACTATATGGTCGCGTTTTTGGAGATTTGCCATAGAGGCGCTGAGGGCACAGAGATTTTTTTCACCACGAAGACACGAAGGTCACGAAGAGGCTTGTGCGCCCGCTCCAATCCGCAGGCCATGCTCTGTCAGCCTGAACAGCTCATAAACCAGCGCGTCCGTCTAACCTCCCTCAGTCCCCCAAAGCATCCGAAGTGAGGAACCCATTCTCGCCTAAGCCAAGATCCGCTCATAAGGCGACCAAGCTCCTCTTATCTCGTCCCGGGGTCACGCGGATATATACCATCAGAACTAAGCCGGGGGAAGGGGTTGGGATCGGGACAATCGCCTCACCCGCCCAACTGCTCAAAAGCATCCCGCCGCGCCTGAGCCGCCGCCAGTTGCCGCGCTTGCAGCACCCGCGTCAGATCGGCCAGGTCGCCCGCGATGGGCATCAGGTCGATGCGATTTGCCGTATTAATCTTCGCGACCCAATCCGGGCGGAGAGCGTCGATGCCGTGCAGGGCGCCGGCGATGGCGCCGCCCATGCCGGCAATGGAATCGTTGTCGCGGCCATAGTTGGTGGCGCCCATGATGGTGCCCTCGAAGTCGCCGCCGGTGACTACGAGGAAGCCCAGCGCGACCGGCACTTCCTCAATGCTGTGCGAGCGGCTGGGCGTCCAGTCGTCTGTGCCGTTGCCGCGTTCGCTTTTGGCGTCATCGGGCGAGGTGTCGAATTCGCGCATGACTTCGCGCAGGGGAGCGATGGATTCGCGCCAGTCGCTTAGGGTACCGGCTGCCTTGACGATGGCGGCGATGCAATCGGCGGTGCCGTCTTTGGCGAGTGAGAGCGCGGCATCGATGATGGAAGCGACGGAGGCGCCCGGCTTGAAGGCTTCGGCCACGCAAGCGGCTTGCACGGCGGCCGCTTCCAGCCCAAAGCTGACTTGATGGGGGCTGAGCACATCGACCGCTTCTTGGTAGGCGGCGAGCGGATCGCAGGCGTTGACGATGCCGATGGGCGCGGCGTACATGGCAGCGCCGCAGTTGACCATGTTGCCGACGCCGGCGTAGCGCGGATCGGCATTGGCCAGCCAGCGAATGAAGAGCCATTTCTCGGGATAGAAGAGGCGCTCGGCCAGCGGCATCTCGCGCCCGCGGTCAGGGATCCAGCGGCTCTCATAGCCGATCATGGGACCGATGCGGCGAAAGTACTCGTGGGCATCCAGATGATCGCCATGCTCGATGTAGCAGCGGCTGAGCAACTGCACCATATGGCTGTCATCGGTGTAGCGGCCGTCGCCGCGGCCGCTCTGGTCGTCCGGCGCATCCCAGGCTTCGACCAGGTCGGTAATATAGCCGTAGCGCTGGCGAATCTCGTGGGGCATGCGCCATTCGGCGACGCCGCCCATGGCATCGCCAATTGCGCCACCATAAAGGCAGCCCTGGATTTTCTTCAGCAGAAGATCGGGTGAATCCGTCATTCTTTTTTCCTCATTTCCCGCGTTGTCAAAAGTCAATTCAAAGATAATGCGCTAATCACCAGGATAAAAGTAGGGGCGACCAATTTGGTCGCCCGCCGATCGCCCCTACTGGTTGCGCAATGGCAGCTCGTTTACATAAAGCGGGCCGAGTAGATCACGGCCAGGTTATGCGCCAGGCAGCGCCAGTGATCGCCGCGGTCATCGGAGACGTAGAAATTGCCGGCCGTGGTGCCGAAGACCAGGGTATCGCCGCGCGCGTCCAGGGCGTGACGGAAGATGAGATCGTAGGCGTTTTTCTGCGGCAAGCCCTGGCGCAGGTCTTGCCAGGTTTGGCCGCCGTCTTCGGTGCGGCAGATGCGGATGGCGCGATCGACCGGCACGCGGTACTCGGCGCTGACGGCGGGCGCCACCCAGGCCACGCGCTCGTCGGCCGCGTCCAGGGCCAGCGCGAAGCCGAAGCCGGCGGGTCCGTCATTCTCCGAGATATCCTGCCATTGCAGCCCGCCGTTCTCGCTGCGGTAGATGCCGCAATGGTTCTGTTGCCAGAGCACGTCGGGGTTGGACGGGCTGGCGAGAATGATATGGGGATCGTGGCCGTAGTCGTGGTGCGGATCGGGCAGGTAGTCGGCGTAGAGACCGCGATTGCGCGCCTCCCAGGTTTCGCCGGCGTCATGGCTGACGTAGACGCCGCCGACGCTGATGCCAGCGATCAAGTGGCGGCTGTCGCGGGGATCGACCACGATGGAACAGCAGCCGGGATGATCGCGCCCGGCGCCGAACCAGTGCTTGTTGGTCGGGTGATTCCAGAGCGTCTCCATCAATTGAAAGCTGTCGCCGCCGTCATCACTGACGAAGAGCCCGCCGGGTTCGGTGCCGACGTAGAGTCGGTTGGGTTCGTCGACGCCGCCGGGCTCGATCAGCCAGATATAGCTGGTGGCGGCGGGAGCGGTGAAATCGGGCGGGACGGTGTCGCCTTCGGGATATTTGGGCGCTTCGACCTCTTCCCAGGTGGCGCCCAGATCGCGCGAGCGGTGCAGCTTGCCGCCCCAATGTCCGTGATCGAGCGAGACCCAGAGCGTGTCGTTGCGCGGGTCGTGCACGGCATAGGGCACCGGGATGCCCTCGAAGTGCGCCGATTCGATGGTCCAGTCCGCGCCGTTTCGGTTGAGCAGGAGCAGCCCTTTGCGGGTACCGATGAGTAGTTTGTTGTGCATGGTTTCAGCCTCCGGAAAGCGCTTGCATGATGTAGATGCGGGTGTCGGCGGCAACGCGATCGGAGAGCGTCCGTTTGTCGCGGATGAGTTCGTCGCCGATGAAGATGTTGACGTGCTTGCGCAGCGCGCCTTGTTCGTCGATGATGTAGTCGCCCAGGCCGCGCCAGCGCTGGTCGACGGCGGCGACGGCTTCGGCGATGGTGTCGGCTTCGACCTCGAGCTCGGTCAGGTCGGGGAAGAAGCGCTGCAGGTTGGGTGTGAATTTGACCCGTGGCATGTGGCTTTTCCTTGGCTTGGCGTGTGGGCTAGGTTAGAACATTTGTCTTGGGATGTCAAGAGAGGGTTTTATTCACCACAAAGACACGGAGGGCACGAAGGCTTCGCAAAGTGAGAAATGGTAGGGGCGACCCGCCGGGTCGCCCGATGTTCATTGCATAAGTTATAAGATGCGAAACGATATATAATATTGCTTACTTCGACTCATATGAAAGCAGCGTGTTTAATGAAGACAGTATTCATTAGCCATGCCAGCGCCGACGCGACAACTGCGAAGAGGATCGAGGAACTGATCGCTCACGACAGCTATCAGTCGTGGCGATTCCAGCGCGACATGATGGGAGCAAATCCCGCAGACCCGCAACTCCCTACAAATATTGAAGCGAGCGACATCTTCCTATTTGGTATATCTGACCATTCGCAAAATTCGGAAACCTGCCAAAAGGAACTCCAGCATGCTGCTTTACTGCAGAAGCCTCTAGTCACTATTCGGCTGAATCACAGGACGTTTGTGTCTCCGTCATTGGATGACCATCAATGGGTGGACTTTGATAATTCACAGGAATCGACAGTACAGTTATTGAAAGCGCTGCGCAACGCTAAACCTTTGCATTGGGATAAAATCCCTGACGACTGGACTACTTGGTATGGAAAGACAAAGGCTGAACTTAGCTCAGCCAAAACTAGAAGGCGTGAGATTCCATTGCCAAGAATGCGGCGTCGCCTGACGGATTTGGAAAAGGATAACTTCCTAAACGAAGCGGTGGCGGGATTTCGCAACTACTTCGGTCAGGCTCTCAGTGATTTTGAGGCTACCGTAACACAAATTCAAACGACAATTTCGGACGAATCTAACACCCTCTTCAAATGCCAAGTATATCTGAACGGTGATATCAAGAAGAGTTGTGCGATCTGGAAAAGTGACAACCTTGGAATCAACGGAATTGCCTACAGTGAGGCACACGGGCGCATGACATCATTCAGCAGAAACTCATTCAATGAACTCGCTCAAGTAGCTGAACTCGACGGTAGACCCGCACTAAAGTTTACACTAGGTTTGACAATGTTTAGTCAGAATGAAGATTGCCGAATTTGCACAATTGATAAGGCCGCCGAATGTCTATGGCAATACTTCATAAGGGATTTTGACGATTCCTCGACATATTGGTAATTTATTGCCCCGCGATGATTGTCGCTTTGTATCTTCGTGGCCGAAAAAGTACCTGAATTTCCAAAATTTAGTGTACTCGGTGGTTTGACGAAAAACGGGCGACTCACAGAGTCGCCCCTACGATTCGTTCGTGGTGTGGATTTCGAGTTAGGCGGGCGAGCCAAGGCTCGCCCCTACTGGACGTTACAGTAGAGCGGGATCGGCGGGGCGTTGCCAAACGGCGCTTTGTGACCTTCGTGTCTTTGTGGTTGAAACTCCCCTCTCGCTGGCCTCCGTGTTCTCGGTGGTTATATAAATTTTGGGCGACCCAGCGGGTCGCCCCTACCTGTTCGTTTGCAGTGTGGATTTCGAGTTAGGCGGGCGAGCCAAGGCTCGCCCCTACGGTTTCTAGGCGAGTACGCCCTTCGTGATCTTCGTGACTTTGTGGTGAAAATCCTCGGTGACCTCGGTGTTCTCGGTGGTTAAGTGAAAATCGGGCGACTCACAGAGTCGCCCCTACGATTCGTTCGTGGTGTGGATTTCGAGTTAGGCGGGCGAGCCAAGGCTCGCCCCTACGGTTGGTAGGTGAATGCTCCCTTCGTGATCTTCGTGACTTTGTGGTGAAAATCCTCGGTGACCTCGGTGTTCTCGACTGTTAAAGAAAAAATCGCCATCTGTGTTAAAATACCGCCTCATTATCAATAGACTCTCTTAAAGGACATCCCCATGACCCCATCCAAATACGACGGACTGGCAGAATTTCGCTGCATTGGACCCTTCCGCGGCGGGCGGGTGGTGGCCGTGGCCGGCGACCCGCGCGACCCCAATGTCTTCTACTTCGGCGGCGTCTGCGGCGGCGTCTGGAAGACCAGGGATGCCGGGCAATATTGGGAGAACATCAGCGACGGCTATTTCACGGCATCGTCCGTAGGCGCGCTGGAAGTGGCGCCGGCCGATCCCAATGTCATCTACGCCGGCACCGGCGAGACCACCATCCGCATTGATGTGTCCATCGGCGACGGCGTCTATAAATCCACCGACGCCGGCCGCAGTTGGAAGCATCTGGGCATGAAAGACACGCGCCAGATCGCCAAGATCAGGACGCACCCGGAAAACGCCGATCTGGTCTACATGGCGGCATTTGGCCACGCTTTTGGCAGGAACGCCGAGCGCGGCGTCTATCGTTCCAAGGACGGCGGCGAAAGCTGGGAGCAGGTCCTGCATGTCAGCGACAAGGCCGGGGCCATCGACCTGAGCATCGACAAGAACAATCCACGCATCATCTACGCCGCGTTTTGGGAAGCCTATCGCAATTTCTGGCAGATCTCCTCCGGCGGCGAGGACAGCGGCCTCTGGCGCTCGCTGGACGGCGGCGACAGCTGGGAGAACATCAGCCGCAAGAAAGGCTTGCCCGAAGGTCTACTGGGCAAGATCGGCGTGGCGGCGTCGCCGGCGCAGAGCGGGCGCGTCTGGGCCATCATTGAGAACCAGCCTGATGGCGGCATCTATCGCAGCGACGACTACGGCGAGACCTGGGTCCTGGGCAGCAAGGACAACCGCTTCATCTCCCGCGCCTGGTATTACATGCACCTGACCGCCGATCCCCTGGACGCCAATACCATTTACATCAACAATCTCAACTTCTGGAAATCGACCGATGGCGGGCACAACTTCAGCGAGATCACCACGCCGCACGGCGACGATCATGACCTGTGGATTCATCCCAGCAATAACCAGGTGATGATCCACGGCAATGACGGCGGCGCTTGCGTCTCGCTCAACGGCGGCTTGACCTTTTCCAGCATCTACAATCAGCCCACGGCGCAGATCTATCACCTCGATATCGATAGCAACGACCCCTACTATGTCTATGGGACGCAGCAGGACAATTCCAGCTTGCGCGTGCCCAGCCGCAGCCGCTATTCGTCGATCATGTGGGACGATTGCGATATCGCCGGCTCGGGCGAGAGCGGCTATATCGCCGTTCATCCCGATGACCCGAACATCGTCTATGTCGGCGCTGTCGGCAGTTCGCCCGGGGGCGGCAATTGCTTGCAGCGCTACGATCACCGAACACAGCAGATCCGCTTGATTTCAACCTGGCCGCGCTCGTCCACCGGTTTGGGCGCGGGGGCGGACAAATACCGCTTCGCCTGGACCTACCCCATCGTCTTCTCGCCGCACGACAGCGGCATTATCTACATCGGCGGCAATCAGATATTGAAGACGACCGACGAGGGCCAAAGCTGGCAGGAGATCAGTCCCGACCTGACCAAAGCCGATCCCGAGACGCTCAAGCCTTCGGGCGGTCCCATCAATCGCGACGCCGTCGGCGCCGAGCATTTCGCCACGGTTTATACCTTGGCGGAATCTCCCCACGAAGCCGGCGTCATTTGGGCCGGCTCGGACGATGGCTTGCTGCACATCACGCGGAATGGCGGCGGGGAGTGGACCGAGATCACCCCCCACCCCCGGGGTCCCATAAAGAGGGAGGGGGGATTAACCGCAGATTCTGTCGAAGAATCCTCCCCTTCCGGGCAGGGGCGGATCCTTCGACACAATCCGCGGGAGGAACCCCCTCCCTCCTTATCGGACCACGGTCGGGGGGGGGGTTCTGGGTTCAGTCCCCGCCGCCATTCCGCTGGAGGTGCAGCAAGACATCGTCAGCGCCGGCCGAAACGACGCCGACATC
>WTGF01000094.1 GCA_011525385.1 Chloroflexota bacterium
GGCCCCGGCCCCCCTCGGTCCCCCCGCTAAACGGGGGGCGGAATTCCCACAGGGGAGGGAAGGGGAGCGCCAGGCGTGTTTCTCACATGAGACTTGAATTGATGATGAATTGAGATAGACGACCCAATGGGTCGCCCCTACGTATTCGCGGTCTCGCGGTTTTGTTTAATCGGTGGGCGGGACGGAGGCGAGGACGGGCAGGCCAGCGGCGATTTCGACGTCTTCGCGGCGGCGCACGATGGCGCTTTCCAGGTATTCCAGCACGAAGACGACGATGCCGCCGACGAATACCCCGGCGATGAGACCGACCAGGGTGTTAATCAAGACGTTGGGACGGGCGCGGAAGGGCACAGGGTTGTCTTGCAGGGTGGCGACGATGCGATCTTCGCGGCGCGCTTGTTGATTGAGCCGGTCGCGGTATTCCACCAGCAGGACGCCCCATTCGGCGGCGATGCGGCTGGCTTGGCCGGGGTCGGTGTGGTCGGCGTCGATCTGGATGAGCAAGCTGTTGATATCGGGGGCGATGCGCACGTTGGACCGCAGTTGCTGCGGGACCATGTCCATCTGCAGGCGGTCGATGACCTCGGCGGCGCGCTGCGAGCTATCGAGATAGGCAACATGGTTGTTGAGGGTCTGCTTGGCGGCCTGGGTCAAGCCGAAGTCGCTGCGGCTGGGCACGATCAGCACCTTTTGGGTGGCGCGGTAGACCGGCGTCATGCCGCGGCTGAAGAGGAAGGCGGCGCCGGCGGCGATGATGCCGAGCAGCAGCATGATCCAGCCGCGGCGGATGAGGATGCTTCCGTAGTCGATCAGGTTCATGCGGGTAGTTTACCATAGAGACGGGTAAGCTGAGACGGCAGGATTGTCCGTCTTTGTCCGTTTTGCGGACAAAAAAAACATTTTTTCGGACAAAACGGCGATTTTCGCCCCCACAAGTTCTCCTTGCGAGCCTCTTTGTATACCCGACGCGGCCCCATTTCTCCCCAAAAAACCGCTATTTTTTGCCCTGCTGTCATGGCCGAATCCCTTGCTATCACTGGGTTTGCGAGTTTTGCGGTCGGGTTTTTCGCGATGGCAAATTTTTGGGCGATTTGGCGGGGCTGGTTATGCGGTTGTTAAGGCGCGATGAGTTTAGTTTAGCATAGGTCGGATGTGATTGCTAGATCAAATGTTCTCGTATGGGGAAATTTCATCGCAAGGGCGCGAAGGCACAGAGATTTTTTCACCGTAGAGGCACGAAGATCACAGAGATAAGTTCTTCATAACATTGTTATATGAACGCCATTGTTCTTCTCGAAACTGCTTCATAATCGAGTCATTCACTGACGGTGTTAAATCCTTTATTACGTTAGATATTGATGGCAGTGAATTCTTCATCGCGTCAGACAAAGTGGACTTCATCATTGCTTCAGTTCTACGCCGCTGTTGCTCAAAAACGGGTTGAGTAATGTCGGCAAACGCTGTGGTTGCTGAAATTGAGTCAAGCAAGCCTTTGTTGGTCACGTCGGCTGAAAACGCTGCCATTGTGCTGGGCAAGGGCTTGTAGTCTTCGGTGAAAGCCGTGGCTGCTGAAATTGAGTCAAATATACCTTTGAAGCTTTCACCAACTGTAAGCCCGGCCAGTGAGCTAAACGAATTAGTGTAGCCATCTAACATACTCACCGCTGCTACTAAGTCCGAAAAATATCCGGTTGCCGCGATCCTGCCAAAGTCCGGTGGAAGCACCCGTGTATGGCGGCGAACATAGTCGCCCGCGGCTGCTACGTGGCGCTGCCACCTCAAATACTTATCGGCGAGCCACATGAATTTCTCGGATGTATATAAGTAAAAATCTACGCCAGCCTGATCACGCAACTCCTGCACAAGCTCGTGACGAGGACCTCTGGGTTCGCCGTTAGATTTATAGAACCAGTCTTCACCGCTACTATCATCAGTAACCATTATGACGGGGCGTTTTGTTTCGTCTGCGTATTCGATAATTTGTTTCCAAGCAACCAGGTCACCATAGCAATCTGGTTCACCTTTTTTTATATCCTTGAATCCTGGAGGAATCCTGTTGTTGTAGCGAAATCTTCCCTCATTATAGATGCTGTCTAACCGTGACTGTGGAAACGGGTCTCCAATCTTGCCGTCTATGAGTCGCGCTATTCGATTGTCAGTATCATATTCGAAAAGCCTAGCAATATGTTGTTTTCGACCGCTTGACACCGCCTCAATGAGTTCTTGGTACAGTTCCTCAATTTTTGGAATGTACGGTGCAATTATTAGGCCGTTTCCGCTGTTCAATTGAAAAAGGCTTTTCATTGTCTTATCACGATAGCTTTGTAAATTCCCTCCAGCCACTCTGTATTGTCTGCTGACGCGATTCGCAATATTAGGTAAGTGTTTCTTATACTCATCATAGAACTGGCGAGGTATAAATATTCTCTCGCTAAGATTCTCCAAAATATCTAACCGTTCTTCACTCGATCCAGCAGAACGCTCATGCAAATTGAGCAATTCATTTGCATCAAGAACGATAATGGCAGTGTACCAAGGATCAAACAGAGCCATGAAGTGCGCCCGTAGCATACTTTTTTGTCACAACTCCATGATCATACATGACGAATGTAAGAGAACTATAAGAGACGCAGATGTCACCTTCTCTCCACTATCGCGATCTCATCCTCGCTCAGACCATACAGCCGGTACACCAACTCGTCGATCTTCCAATCCGTCCGCTCAATCCGCATCTCTGCTACCCGTCGTCCTTCCGCGCCCAAGTCCGGTAACTGCTCATGCAATTTCAGTATTTCATCGACAAGCTCGACCATCTTGTCGTGCATGGCGACATCTGCTGGGTTGTCGAAGTCGATTGTGCGGATTGGGAGACGATCTGAATCTACCTTTTTGCTTGTGCGATGCTTTCTCTGTTTGTCAAGGATTTCATTGGTAGATACTGTCCGACGCGGTAAAAATCTCTTCTTGCAGAACCTGGTGTACTCGGCACTCATACGTTAGCCATCCGTATCGGTGACGATCTTGACAGCGCCTTCGTCTTGCAAGTGATGCAGTTCGTAGGCTTCCAGCAGTTCTCAAACTTGAAAGTATGGGTGATTATGCGGGCAGAATTGACGGTGAGGGGTTGCGGTCATTCCGCCATGAGCAGATTATGTTGATGTTCTGCCATACCGACAAGACGCGTCATGATGGCGGCGCCCATGTTGAGTTCGCCTTCCGTACGTTTGAGGACATCAGAGGAGTTGGTTGTCGCAACGTCGAGACCCGGCAGCGCGCTGGCGCTTCCCTTGATGGCCGCAGCCAGATTGGATATTTGAGCGACAAGGCCGGGAATCCTGTCGCGGAGCCGCGTGAGTTCGTCAACCATATCGCGAATCTCAGTCGGATCGGCGTTGTCATTGTGTCCGGCGTCGAGGAGATAGAAGCTGACGCTCTGTTCCAATTCTGTCCACATTTGGTTCAGGGTTGAATCCGGATCGTGGGTGCTTGCAGCAAATTGAAGCAAGATATTGGAATAGCGCTGGACAATGTCGCGCTTCTGTTCGTGTATGTCGTCTGGATGGGGCGAAGATAGCAGCAGATCGATTGTTTCCTGCGAGATGTCTCGGACTTGGACACGCAACTCGTCTGTCGCGTTTTGGAAGTATTCGACCTGCTCGCCGATGTTGCCCAATACCTTATCGGGCATTCCCCATAGGATTACCCATTCCGGGACCTTGGCTTCTCTAGCGACCATGTCAGCGTCCTTTCATTTTCTCGCGGAAGGTTGGGTGATTATGCGTCTTGTAGTGGCTAGCGCGAAGCTACTTACCATGTTTGAGAAGACGTAATTGCCTTTTTCAGCACGTTCGATGACGCTCAACAGCTTCATAGATAGGCCAGATCTGTGATCGCCGTCTACGATATAGGGAATCACGTTTTGCGACTTGATGTCAAACATGAGGTCGAGAGTCTGTGAGATCTGTATTGTCCTCTTGTTCAGGGTGTGCGCTATTCCCAATTCGTATGTCACATTGGGATTACTCCCCGTGAGATCGGCGATGATGTAGTCGGCGTCCCACAGGTTTAGCACGATCTGGTCATAAATATTTTCGTAAAAGACGGTGTTTTCGCTGGGATCGTCCGCACGGCTGACCCTGTATCCGGAATTTTCCAACGGATCTTTTATGAGATCACGGTAGACTGCATCGAACTCGCTGTCAAATGGCATGATTACAAAGACATTCATGAAGGACCCAGCGCTGCAATGTAAGTGAGAATGAGCATAGAGATATTTTGTTCTATTGTCAAGTTAAATGCTGAATGTCTCGTTTTTTGAGCGATAGTCCGTTTATGCTTCTTCTGAAAATGCGTAGAATCTATCCCTCCATGTCAATCACGATTTTGACCGCGCCTTCGTCTTGCAGGTGATGCAACTCGTAAGCCTCCAGCACGTCCTGGAACTTGAAAGTATGGGTGATCATGCGGGCGGTATCGACGGCGCCGCTGTTGATGTAATCCAGAGCCTGGCGGGTGCAGGCGTGGCCGGGGTCCTTGATGGCGCCGACGCGGGATTTCACCGTGAGCGATTTCCAGAAGCACTCGAAGATGGGGAAGTCCATGGTGTCGAAGCGGGGCACGCCGAAGATGAGCAGGAAGCCGTCATGCGGGGCGATGGCGACGGCCAGGCGGATAGCTTCTTCTTCGCCGGCGGCTTCGACCAGGACATCGGGGGGGTGGCCGTCATTGAGGTCGCGCAGAGCGTCCCGCAGAGACGCTGGCGACAGGCCAGCGTTGTGTATCGTGTGGGTAGCGCCGTAGCGCCGGCTGTAGTTGAGGCGGTAATCCTTGAGATCGAGGGCGATGATCTTGGCGGCGCCGCGCTGCTGCAGGGCGAAGTTGAACCACAAGCCGGCCGAACCTTGGCCGATGACGGCGACGGTCTTGCCGTGCAGGTCGGGCAGGACTTGCGAAGCGTAGAGCACGGTGCCGAATTGCTGGGCTTGGACTGAGTGCTCCAGGGGCGTGGCGGGGTCGAGCGGCAGCAGGTGGTTGACAGGCGCCAGGTAGTATTCGCACATGGCGCGGTGATCGGGGGCCAGGCAGAGCACGCGCTGGCCGACCTGGAAGCCGTTATGGGCGGGATCGATGGCTTCGATGCGGCCGACCATCTCGTGGCCGGTTTCGCCGATGGGGGAGGGGTAGCGGTCGTCCGGCAGGTAATGGATATGGCGGACATCGCTGCCGCAGAGGGACAGGCGCAGGGTCTTGATAATGGCGTGGTCGGCGATAAGTTGGGGCTTGGGCGTATCGACGAAGGCGGGTTTTCCGCGCTCGATAATCTGGACGGCTTTCATGGGCTGGGTTCTCCGGGCGTGTCGGGCACAATGGCAGAGTATAGCAGTATCGATGGGATTGGTCAGGCTGATTATGCTGGGGCAAAGTGGTACTGTATCGATTTCGGTTGAAAAAGAACAACAACCGCCTAACAGTCGGTAGGGGCGATCCGCTGGATCGCCCGACGCGTAGAAACTGAATGAGTATCGGGCGACTCACCGAGTCGCCCCTACCAGATCGTTGGTATTTTGGGTTTAGGATCTCATATCAAGAACTGTAAAAAGTATTTCATATCGAAAAGGACACACTACCGGCAAAGTGGGTTAGGGAGCGATTCAGGGGAAGTTTTTATTTACATCTTACGCAGCTTTGCTATAACAAGGAGGTTACTTTTCGGCAACCGCATTCGGATGGCGGTATGCCATGTCATTTTAAGGAAGGAAAATGAGCGAGCAATACATATTTCAAGCGGAGACGCAGGAACTGCTGAATATCCTGATCCACTCCTTGTACACGGAAAAGGAGATCTTCCTGCGCGAGTTGATTTCGAACGCGTCGGATGCTTTGAATCGGCTGCAATTCCAGATGTTGACGGACGACAACGTTCAGGACGCCGGGGCGGACCTGGAGATTCATATTGAAGTCGATGAAGAGAAGAAGACGCTGAAGATCAGCGATACCGGCATCGGCATGAATCGCGACGAGATCATCGACGGCTTGGGCACGATCGCCAAGTCGGGCGCCAAAGCCTTCTTGCAGGCGATGAAGGAGAAACCCGACGGCGGTTCGGCGGCGGACATCATCGGGCAATTCGGCGTGGGCTTTTATTCGGCCTTTATGGTGGCGAAGCAAGTGGATGTGGCGTCGCGCTCTTATCGCCCGGAGGACGAGGCGGTCAAATGGTCGGCGACCGGCGGCACCAATTACACGCTGGAAGCGGCGGAAAAGGATGTGCGCGGCACCGAGATCACGATTCATCTCAAGGATGATGAAGAAGAATTCACGCGCGCCTTCCGCATCAAGGACATCATCCGGCGGCATTCCGATTATGTGGCCTTTCCCATTTTTGTCGGCGAAGACGAAGAGCCGACGAACAAGCAGCAGGCGATCTGGCGGCGTAATCCCTCCGAGGTGGAAGACGAGGAATACGACAGCTTTTACAAGATGCTGACGATGGATTTCGCCGGGGCCAATCATCACATTCACATGCGCGCCGATGTGCCGATGCAGTTCTACGCCTTGCTCTTTGTGCCGAGCGGCGCGCAGCCCAACATGTTCAATCCGCGCGCCGAAGTCGGTTTGAAGCTCTATGCGCGCAAGGTGCTGATCGAAGAGTACAATCGCGATCTGCTGCCGGAATATCTGGGCTTCGTGCAGGGCGTGGTTGATAGTGAGGATCTGCCGCTGAGCGTCAGTCGGGAGAGCATCCAGGCCACGCGGGTGATGGCGAGCTTGAAGAAGTCGATCACGCGCCGGGTGCTTTCCGAGCTCAAACGGATGGCGAAGAACGACCGGGACAGCTATCTCCAGATATTTGGGGAATTCGGCGCTTATCTGAAGCAGGGCTTGGTGATGGAGAGCGAGGACCGCGGCGATCTGGAGCCGCTGATGTTCTTCCAGACCACGCATGATGAGGATCCGAATACCTATCACTCGCTGGAGGACTACGCCGAGCGCATGTCGGAGAATCAGGACGAGATCTATTATGTGGTGGCGGACGATTACAACAGCGGTTCGCGCAGCCCGCACCTGGATGCCTTTCGGCAGCGCGGGATCGAAGTGCTGTACTTCACGCATCCGGTCGACGCCATGTTGCCGATGGCTATGAACGACTTCCGGGGACACAAACTGGTCAGCGTCGACTCCGGCGATCTGGATTTGGGCGATGTCGGCGATGCCAGCGAGGCAGAAGAAGCGACTCGTGAAGCGCTCAAAGCGGATTCATTTGTGTCGCTGACCGAGCGCGTCAAGGCGACTTTGGGCGGTCGCGTCAGCGATGTGCGCGAGAGCAAGACGCTGGTCGATAGTCCGGCGCGCCTGGTGAGCGAAGACGAGAGCGGCAGCCGCTATATGTTCCGCATCAATCGCCTGCTGGACAAGGACTACGAATTGCCGGTCAAGGCCTTGGAGCTCAATCCGCGGCATCCGCTCATGCACAACTTGAGCGCGATGATCGCGGATGGCGGCGAGGACGGGCTGATCGACGCGGTAGTGGAGCAAGTCTTCGAGACGGCGCTGCTGCAAGACGGCATTCATCCCGATCCGTCGAGCATGGCGGAGCGGCTGACCTTGCTGATGCAAGCCGCGACCGGTTCCGCGAGCGGGGAGTTGGACTTCGCCGACGTCCGGACGGTGATCAGCGAGCCGGCCGCAGATGATCACGAGGACTTGATCAAGCTGGATGACATCGAGGATGTGGACTTCGAGCCGGTCGAGCAGGAAGACGACGAATCAGCGCCGGAGAAGGAATAAAGGATCTTGGGCGACCCAGCGGGTCGCCCTTACCGGGAAATTCACCTGCCGGAAGAGCGCTGTGGCGGGAATAGCGCCACGCGGGAGACAGCCAAATGACCGAATTGAAGACGCAGCGCAATGATGGCGATGTGCGCGCCTACCTCGATTCTGTGGAGAACAAGCGCCGCCGCGAGGACGCGCTGGCCTTGCTTGATTTGATGGGCGAGATAACGGGCGAGCCGGCGGAGATGTGGGGCGGCAGCATCGTCGGCTTCGGCAGCTATCATTACGTATACGACAGCGGGCGCGAGGGCGACTGGTTCTTGACCGGTTTCGCGCCGCGCAAGGCTTCGATGACGCTCTACATTATGCCCGGCTTCGAGCATTACGACGATTTGCTGGCGCGGCTGGGCAAGCACAAGATCGGGCGGTCCTGCCTGTACATCAACAAGTTGGCGGACGTCGATATGGATGTTTTGCGAGACCTGGTTGCGGAGTCGGTGGCGCATATGCGGGGGACGCATGGCGCAACCGAATGAGCGCCCCTTCGTAATTATGAACACAGGGCATCCGCTAGGGGGCGAATCCTGTATAATGAGGGCAAATTGGAAACGCGATTCATTTAATCAGACGCGGGATCAGACGCGATGGATGGTCTGAAATTGCTCGGTCAAATTGGCAAGGGCATTGTCAAGACGGTGGAACTCGTCGGCAAGGGTATCGGTTTGACGGGCAGAGCGATCAGTGACGGTTCAGTTGCAGTGAGGACAGCCATGCCAGTGACAGAATTGACCTCGGTGTTTAATACGACTGATGAGACGATCAGGTTTATCAACCAGGAGTCCCCGCGGGATAGCAAGGAGATCTTGCCGCAGAGCGCAGTGTCGCTGAAAACCGACAAGACAGCGGGCGCCTGGGTGCCCTGGTTTCATCCGCCGCGTTTTTCCCCCTTTAGCCGCAAGCGCATGGAGATCGTGGTGGACGATGTGGCGGTGATATACATGTGGCAGCGTGATGATCACATCTACTGGTGCAACCGGCTGGATAGCCAGGGCAATCCGGCCAAAGCCTACGAGGTGCCTGGCATTTCGCATGTGGGCGGCAAGCGCATGCTGGTGGTGCGCAATGATCCGGAAAACGGCTACAGCGCTTTCTTGAGCGAGAGCGTGGAGAATAAGTAGCGTATCAATTGTGCCCGAGGCGGTCCTGCCGACGAGGGTAGTAAATCAGATTTTGCTGTACGCCGCATCCTTTGAAAGCTCAATATAACGCAGGACGTTGGAGTGAGTTAATGATAACCACAATCGCAACCGTTTCCGTATTTGTCGAAGACCAGGACCGGGCCAAAGCCTTTTACACCGAAAAGCTGGGCATGAAGCTGACAAACGATTCGGAGATGTTCCCGGGATCGGGCATGCGCTGGATCACGGTCGCGCCGGAGGGCTGCCCGACCGAGCTGACGCTTTTCCCCATGGGCGAGCAATGGGAGCATTACCGCGCGGCCATGGGCAAGCCGCAGTGTTTCACCTTGCATTGCGATGATATCGACCAAACCTATCGCGAGCTCACAGAACGGGGCGTGCAGTTCCTGGGAGAGCCGCAGAAGCAGCAATGGGGCAGTTTTGCAATCCTGGTGGATTCCGAGGGCAACCAGATCGTTCTCGGGCAGCGGGGTTGATCAAATCCCACCTGGCTTGACTGAACGCCTTCAAGACAAGACAAGGCGACGGCCCCTTGTCCCCCGGTACGACGTCGGCTATTGCCTATCGCCCCCGCTTCCTTATACTTTTTGCAGCAAAGCGCATAGGAGACAAACAATGATCAACAGAGTTGGAACCGTTTCGATCTTCGTGGAAGACCAAGACCGCGCCAAAGCCTTCTACACGGAAAAGCTGGGTATGGAATGCACGGCGGATAACGAGATGTGGCCGGGCGCGGATGCGCGCTGGCTCAGTGTCGCGCCTCCCGGCGCCGAGACGCAGATCGTGCTTTACAAGTTTGACGAGAATTGGGAGCACTATCGCGAGACCTTTGGCAAGTCGCAGTCGCTGACCTTGCAATGCGAGGATATCGACGAGACCTATCGCGTCTACAAGGAACGCGGTGTTCAATTCTTGGGTGAGCCAGAAACGCAGTTCTGGGGTCGCTTCGTGATGATGGTAGATTGCGAAGGGAATACGCTGATCTTGGTTCAGGTCGCCCCTTGATGGATTTGCTGGGCTTGTCGCGGCAGGTCGGCGCGGCCTTAAACCAGGCGGGCCTCACCGTTTCTACAGCCGAATCTTGCACGGGCGGGTTAATCCTCAGCAGCTTGACGGATGTTGCCGGCAGTTCCGCCTACGTTGAAGGCGGCCTGGTCACCTACTCCAACGAAGCAAAGATAAAAATGCTGGGCGTGCGCGAAACGACGCTGGTCGAAGTCGGCGCGGTCAGCGCGGCGACGGCGGGAGAAATGGCCTGCGGCGTCCGCGAAGTGTTTGATACGGATTATGCCTTGAGCGTGACGGGTATAGCTGGTCCAGGAGGCGGGACGGAGGAAAAGCCCCTTGGATTGACCTATATCGGGCTGGCCGGACGCGAAGGACTAATAACCGTCGAGCGGCACATTTGGGATGGCGATCGGATTGCCAACAAGACGCTGAGCGTCGATGCAGCGCTGCGACTGCTTTTAAAGCGATTGACCGCCTAGCCCGGACCCGCTTCTTCAAAACTGATGCCGCGATAGACCTCGGCCAGCGGCAATTCACAGTTGAGCATATACAGGGGAATCACGTCTTCGGGATCAGTATAGACTTGCAGCAGCCATCCAATGTCGGCGCGGATATACAGTTCTGCGCAGACGCGATGCTGGTCGATAACGAGATATGCCTGCATGGATGGAACTTCGCGGTAAAAATCGCGATTTGCAACGCGGTCGCGCTCGACTGAGGACGGCGAAGTAACCTCGACTACCAGAATTGGATTGAGAAGCGAAGTCTCGCCTTCGTCTTCAAATTGTTCTACCCCGCAGACGGCGCTCAAATCGGGGTAGACATAGCGGTCTTCAGCCACTTTGACCCGCATGTCGCTTGTATGGACTGCGCAGATCGAATTGTCAAGCTGGCGACCTATTGCAATCATCGCGTTCGCCGCAACGCGACTATGCTTGCTCGTGCCGCCGGACATGGCGTAGACTTCGCCGTCAATGTACTCGTGTTTGATCTCGTTTTCCGCCTCCCAAGCCAAATACTCTTGGACAGTCAAGCGTGGTTTTACATTGGTAACCATGGTGCTCCTCGTCATCAATGTTGTCTCTGACAGTATAGCGGGCGCTAACTGAAAAATCACTCATTCGGGTGACGGCTGTACTGGAGACGGTTCCGATGTCTACCACAGGCCTAGCGTACCGCGCAGAATGCCGAACTCGCCGATGTGATAGGAATTGTGGGCGGCGACCACCAGGATCTCGCGCAGGATGGAATGACCCGGCTGTCTATGCGGGATCTGGGCGCAGAGATCGCGCGCCGGGTCGTTTACGATGTTGATAAGGGATTGCAGGTCAGCGCGAAACGCGGAGATCGTTTCATTCCAGGTTGTGGCGTCCGCTTCCATATTAAGGTCGGGCCAATAGTCGTCGGGGAAGGAGAGGTATTGGTAGTCGGGATTTTCGATGTAGTCGAGGATATCCCATTGGCAGATTCGTATGTGCTCGAGCAAGTGCCAAAACGAATAGGGTATGTTTACCGGGCGGGTATTGAAGTGCGCTTTGGGAAAGTCACCCACGACTTGGTCGAAGCGCTGATGCGCCTGCCTTTTGACCAAGGCATTGACGAGTTGCTCGCGCAGATGATGATCGTTCATGGCGGTACTTCCTTCATTAGAGCAGGACAGTTCAAAGAGTATAACCGCAAATTGCCGCGAGCTTCTTTGCGCGTCCGTGAGTCAAGCGTGCGTGTCTGGCGTCAGGTAAAACTGCGGCTGCTGGGAGAAGAAACCCGTTTTTCTGAGGAAACCGCGCCGATCAGCGCTATATGAGGATGTAGCCTCAGCGCAGGTTAATCGTCGGCTGAGCTAGAGAAGTTTCTTGGCAATTCCACTATAAGTTGCGATACAATACTTGTAAGTCGCAGGCGAGGATTCTTGTGTACGATAGTTATCCACAGCACGATGTACCGCAGAACAATGTGATTCAGCGTTTTTTCACTCAACGTTGGAGCGCGATTGTCATTGAGATCCTCATGACGATTGTGATCACCGTGGCGGCGGGTCGCGCCTTTGATATCTTCGGTCCCTTTGACAGGCCGGAAGATTCTGCGACCTCTTTCCAAGTAGAGGAAGCACTTCCGCCTGAACTCATGCGTCCAGGTGACGGGATTGCGCTTGGGGCAGTGGAGCGAAAAGCCCGGGAGTATATTGAGAACGGGCAGCACGTCGAGGCCGTTGCAATGGTTGACCTGCTGTCGCTTGCCAAGCCGGAAGGCGCCGATCCCATGCGATATTTGGAGATTGCGCAGTTTTACGATACACTTGGCGAAAGTAGAAAAGCGTCGTTAAACTATCAGCGATATTTTGAGATTGTTGGCAAAAACGCGGAACTTGTGGCACAATCAGGATGAGGTGCCATTAGGAGGCGCAGATTAGTACGGCTTTGAACTGACGAAGTAGCTTGACCACTACATAGTCAGATGTGTTATACTAAGGTTCAAGCGATTGAACCGCCTTTGTCGGAAGCTGAAAGTGCGAGGTACTTATTATGACGAAACAGTATCCGGAATACGACATTCCCAAACGTTCCATAAAAGACCGCATCTTCAGCCAGCGCCCGAGCGCTCTAATCATAGAGGGTTTGTTGGTGCTGGTGGCCGTTGTTGTAACCATCGGGTTCTTGATGCCCGTAGCCCCGGTCGATGACAACCGTGATGAATTGATTGCGGAGCTTCAAGCGATTGTTGCCGCTCAAGAAGCTGCGTTGTCGAGTGCCGCCGAAGCAGTGCAAGCTGCGGAAGCCGCTGCCCAGCCGTCTGGCATGTTGAGCGCGTCCGCGTTGAAGAATCTGGCTTGGTCGAATTTGTCGAACGAAGAATATCGCGCGGCTATCGCCTTGTACAGTATTCTGATCGCCAAGGGCGAGTACGACTCCAACACCTTTGCGGCGCGCGGTTATGCCTACAGCATGGTCGATGAACATGCCTTGGCAGCGCAGGACTACAGCGTTGTGCTGGAGATGGAACCAGGCAACCTGATGGCTCTGAACAATCGCTGCTGGGCATTCAGTGAAATTGATCATTACGAACAGGCGCTTGCGGACTGCAACCAGTTGATGTCGCAAGTACCGGAGGCGGACTATCCCTTCCTCAATCGTGGCATTGTCTACGAAAAGATGGGAGATATGGACAATGCGCTGCCGGACTATGTAGAGTGGATCAAGCGCATCAAGCAGCAGGTCGTCCGTAATGACAACCTGGTCTGGCAAGATAGTCTGGAAGTGCCGATGTCGGAGGGCGCCGTCTACTTCTTCCCCTTCACCGCGAGCGCGGGCCAGGATGTAGTCGTGACCGCCGTCAGCAGTCAACGCGACCTGGACGCCGATCCCTTGGTATTGATCCTGGATCCGCAAGGCCAGGCCTTTACCGCGAATGACGACACTGGCGAGTGGTGGGACAGTTACGTGAACTTCACCGCGCCGGCAAGCGGCGAATACGCAGTTGTCTTGACCCATGCCGGCGGCAGCACCGAGGGTATGATCGAGGTATCGCTGGACGTATCCGGCGAGATCACCTTGGGCAACGAAATCGCTGCCTACAAGAGTTTGGCCTACCGCGCGTTGATGTCCGACGACTATGTGGCAGCTCTGTCCAACTTCCGCAGCGCCTTGAACCTCAATAGCCAGGATGCGGAAGCCATGAACTGGATGGGCGTAACTTACCGCTACATGGCCGAGTACGAGACGTCGCTGAATTACATCAGCATGGCCATGCGCCTAGATGACGACTACGCACTGCCGTATCTGTCGCGTGGTATCACCTACGAAATGATGGGCGAATCTTCGGCTAGCGCCGCGGACTATTACCACTATGCGATGCTCAACCGCAGCCGCAGCTTCTATCACAGCGAGTTGCAGGGCGACAATCAGTTCCAGTTGCCCATGCGTGAAGGTTGGGTTTACAGCATCCCGTTCACCGCGGAAAAGGGACAGACCGTCGACATAGATGTCGACACGGTTGAGCCGGGCTTTGTCGATCCTTTGATCGTGCTAGTCGGACCGGGCAACCGCGCCCTGATCGGCGATGACGATATTTCTCGCAACGAATATGACGCGAGCATTGACGGTTTCAGGCTGCCGGCGGATGGTCAATATGTTTTGATCGTCAGCCACGCCGAAGGCGGAGCCAACGGCAACATCAACATTGACATCGAATTGAACGATCCGGTACCGATGAGCGCTTACGAATTTGGTTCCGGATGCTCAGGCGGCGGCTACTAACCCCGAAGAAACATTAGCATCCGAAAAGGGCAGGTCAGGCGACCTGCCCTTTTTTATCCTCCAGTCGCGGAAACGACGTTGCGGAAGATGTGCTGCAGTCTTGCGATGTGCTGCGGTGGTAGGGGCGGTCGCGCGAATGAGGCGATGTTAGCCGCGAGGTGACTTGGATTGCTGGTGCCGGACAGGACAACATGTACGCCGGGCTCATCACGACAGAAGCGATAGGCGGCATCGGTTGTATCGGGAGCTGCGCCGTCGGTCCGTAAAAACCCCAAGGGAGCATCCAGGTCGATTTCGCGCGCGTCGAGTTCGCCACTTTCAATTAGCGATTCAAGTGTGCGGCGCAGTTGCTCCGGACGGCTAAGCGCCAGCCGAACAGCGAACATGATGAGCACGCCGATTTGTTTTTCGATCGCTTGTTTCAGCACAGTTTCCCGCGCGGTTTGATTGAGCAGATTGAAGCCGACCATAAGCACGTCCCAGATGTCGTCTTGCAGCGCGCGCTGCAGCATGTTGTGTCCGAGATCGCGGCCCCAGGACTCGGTCACCCCTAGAAAGCGAATCATTCCCCGCCCTTGCAGGTCTTGCATAAGCGGAGCGATTTCGTTGGCGTAATAGTCATAGTGCTCGGGTCGCAAGCCGTGCAAGTGATAGATATCGACATAATCAGTCCGCAATCTGCGCAGGCTATTTTCAAGTCCGGCGCGGACTTCGGCTCTGGTGATGGTGGTCCCGCCAAGGCGCTTCTTGGTGGAAATGATGATCGAAGCGCGATCGCGCTGGGCGACCGCCTTGCCGATGATGTCTTCGGTACGGTACGCTTCCGCCGTGTCGATGAAGTTGATACCGGCATCCAGGGCTTGCAGTACGAGGGAGACTGATTCGGCTTCACTTTTGACCTCGTCCCTTTGACCGAGGCGACTGGGTCCGCCGGCGCCGAGCCCCATGACGGATACTTTCAATCCGGTGCGTCCCAAGATGCGAGTTTCCATGAGTATCCCTCGTATCGTGATTGCTACAAAAGTTGAATAAAGGTATTGTGCCGCAAAAGACAAGTTTTTTCGATGTTGCGAAAGATCCGGAGTGGGTATCGGGGCAACCTGGATTCAGTTCAGTGATTCTCGGGCGACCTGATAGGTCGCGTAGACACTGACCGCCGGTCGCCCCTACATTTTCACCATAAGTGAACCTGATAGGGGGCAGCTATTAGCTGACCCGTCACTATCTGCGAATTGATGAGGGCTGGCAGGTATTTCATATCCTCGAAATTCACATTTCCTTATCACGGCCGCTCGGCGCGAAACCGGCGAATTTAGACTACCATGCTCACACAGAAGAACTAGCCTTCTCGTCGCATGAGCGACGCGGTTTGTTAAAAAAGTGATTTGCTCGATTTTCGTCAGTTGCCAATAGCGGGACAAAGTGCGCTATAATGCGAATCTCAGCGGAGATCTGAGGTTGCGATGAATATCAGTACCTTCTCCATAGTCGCATATGCGGAAGACGAAGAAGCCTGGGGCGTTGCGGTGGCTAGCAAGTTCCCGGCTGTGGGAGCGGTGGTCCCTTGGGCGCGGGCAGGGGCCGGAGCGGTGGCGACTCAGTCCTACGCCAAAATCGGCTATGGTCCTGATGGCTTGGATTTGCTGGAAAAAGGGGCTTCTGCGTCGGAGGCATTGGAGTCGCTTCTGGCGAGTGATGAGCAAGGGAAGGTTCGACAGGTAGCAATGGTTGACGCACAGGGGCAGGTCGCGGCGCATACCGGCAGCGACTGTCACGACTGGGCCGGGCACAAGACCGGCAATGGCTTTAGTGTACAGGGCAATCTGCTGGCGGGCGAAGCTGTTATCGAAGCGATGGCAAGTGGCTTTCTCACGTCGGAAGGTGAATTGGCGGATCGCCTGGTGAGAGCGCTGCGCGCTGGCGAAGTCGCCGGTGGCGACCGCCGAGGCAAACAGTCGGCGGCAATGCACGTGGTACGCGCGAATGGCGGCTATGGTGCCGATAACGATCGCTATTTGGACTTGCGCGTTGATGACGCGCCGGAACCGGTTTTGGCGCTGATGGATCTCGTGCAATTGCATCATCTCTATTATCAATCGGCGAAGGCGGAGGATCTCTTGCCGATTGATGACGCGATCGCCCGCGAATTACAAACGATTATGATCGCGGAGGGATATATGACGGGCGAGATCAATGGCCTGTGGGATGAGGTTTGTCAGCAGGTCTTCTGGATGCTGATCGGTAACGAGAACCTGGAGATGCGTTGGACGCTGGAGGAGAATCGACGCTCCATTGATCGCGTCGTGCTGGAATACCTGCGAAAGCGCTACGGCTGAGCGCTATCCCGCGGAAATGATTGACCATCGGAGCTATGAATAGCGTTTTTGCTCGACTATTGATTGTTCTCCTGGCGAGCGTACTGCAATTTCATCAACTGGGACGCGATATCCGCTTCCATCCCGATGAAGCCAGCTTCATGACCTACGCGCGCGGCGCCGCGGTCAACGGCGACTGGCTGCTGCCGGGCGCGCTGGACAAACCGCCGCTTGCCATTTATCTGGGCGCGGTCAGCATGGTCGCGACAGGCGTGGTTGCCGATGACAAGGGTGTATTGCACCTGGACCCGCTGGTGGGCGAGTTTGCCGCGCGCCTGCCCAATGTCATGATGGCGATCTTGCTCGCAGGACTGATGATGCGGCTGTCGTGGGCCGCGTTTAACGATGAAGCTGCCGCGCTGGTAGCGGGGCTGTTAACAGCGTTGTCACCCTATGTCCTGGCGTTTGGCGCCACCGCTTTCACGGATGTGGGCTTGCTGTTTTTCTCGGTGCTGGCTTTGTACTGCTTGGAATGTCAAGGCTATAGAAAGGCTGGATTGGCGCTGGGTCTGGCGTTCTGGTGCAAACAGCAGGCGCTGTTGCTTCTGCCTTTGGTCGTATTGCTGCTCTGGGCCAAGGGTGCGAGACGCGCTTCGATTATTCGCCTGGCGCAACCACTGGCGCTGCTAGCGCTGCTGCTCTTTGTATGGGATGCGGCGCGCCCGGAAACCAGCCTGTTCCTGCTGGGATCAGTCAATAATATGCCGATGCAATGGATTGTCGATCCCGCGGAGTGGCCGGGACGACTGATGGAATGGGTGCGCTTGGGCGTCTGGCTGCTCGGTCCGCCGGTCGTGACAGCGTCGTTGCTGGGGCTGGCGGCATTGAGTCCTTTCGTCGTCAGGGCTGCGCGCCCGAAGGGGAGCCACGCGTCAATCTATGTGATTTATTCCGTCGCCTACATTGCACTACACAGCGCGCTCGAGTTCAATCAGTATGATCGCTACTTGTTGCCCCTCTTGCCGCCCTTGATCCTGGTCGCGAGCAGTCATTTGCCAGCGCTGCTGCTGCGCGGCCGCTTGTGGAAAGGACTGTCGCTTTCTTTGGCAATTGTACTCGTATTAGCCGCCTTTTGGTCCTTAGGCAATGGACTGCCGATAGGAGGAGATCGCGGTCGGCATGATGGCATTGACGACCTGGCGCGCTATCTCAACAGCAAACCGGTGGCAACGGTGATTTATGATCCCTGGCTGGGATGGGAATTGGGATATTACTTGGGGCAGTGGAACAACAAACGCCGGGTACATTTTCCGACCGCGGAAGCGCTGGCCGAAGGCGCTTTGGCGCTGAATGAGTTCGGCGATCGTTATCTGGTTGCGCTCGTCGATCGCGGGCATGAGGATTGGATTGCGGCTTTGGAAGCCGCTGGCTTCATATTGACCGTTGATTATGAGCAAAATCGCTACATAGTATATCGTATCTCGCGCGCTGGATAGTTGGTAATCGGTTGAGCCCCTCATTAATTGGGGGCAGCAAGCGCC
This sequence comes from Chloroflexota bacterium, assembly GCA_011525385.1. GTDB lineage: Bacteria > Chloroflexota > Anaerolineae > Aggregatilineales > Phototrophicaceae > UBA6055. The sequence continues at coordinate 18,090 of WTGF01000094.1, forward strand.
ATTTTCCGTTTTATACTGAATACAGATGTATGTTGCGGAGCCAGTGGTGGGTTGTTTGGCGCTCTTGATTCTGGCGTTTCTTTTCCGCGGGCTGATCTTTGCGGTGCTATCCGCGTTGCTTTCGCTGACCCTTAAACTAGGTGTATTCGGTTTTATTTTCTTCGCGATAATCTTGATTAGCGCCGCCATGGCGGACTAAAGGACGCATTATGGAAATGCTTCAAGATCCCAACCTGATTTATTTGTTGTTGATGGCCGGGCTATGGGTTAGCGCTACCGGCACCTATATTCCCGGCACGGGACTTGCAGAATTTGTGGGCGCCGCTTTGATCCTGGGCACGCTGTATTTGTTGAGCGCCCTTGCCGTGAATTGGATTGCCGTCATCGCGATTATTGTTGGCGCGGCGCTATTTTTCTTGCTGCCGCTGTTAAAGTCGGAGTGGGAGTCTTTTGCCATCGGCGGGCTGGCAGTCCAGGTTGTCGCGAGCTTTTTTCTTTTTGCCGACGTGTCGGTTTCGCCAGTGCTCATCGTCTTGGGCGTGGTCTTGGCTTGGCTGTATCACCGGGGTATATTGCGGGCGATACTGCGGCAGCAGCGCGAGCTCTCGTCGACGCAGAAGGATGAATTCCTTGTTGGCGCTCGGGGGCGCGTGATGGGTACGATGGAGGATCGGCTTACGGTGCATGTCAACGGCGAATTGTGGACGGCGCGCAGCCGGTCGCGGTTGGAGAGCGGAACGGAGGTAGTGGTGACACAACGAGATGGGCTGGAACTGCAAGTAGAAAAAGCCAAACGGAGCGCTTCTGATGAAGGCGCGTGAATCAATGTTAGCAAGTTTAGACAAGAAGATAGTCTAAGGAGATAAGTGATGAATATCGACGGTTTAACACAAGCGTTGCAGTCGGGCGGGCAAGCGGTCATTCTGGTTGTCCTGCTGCTGGTCATATTTGGGATATTGCGCAGCGCCATCCGCGCGGTCAAGGAATACGAACGGCTGGTGATCTTTTTTATTGGTCGCTTCCGCACGGTCCGCGGTCCCGGCTTGACCTTTGTCATACCTTTCGTCGAGCAGGCGCTGAAAGTGGATATGCGCGAGCGGTTTTTCGATATCGAGAAACAGACCGCCATTACCAAGGACAATGCGTCGATCGGCATCGACTTCCTGGTTTACTTCCGGATTACTGATCCGGAGTTGTCGACCACCAAGGTCAAGGATGTCGTTGAGGCGACGACCAATATCGCCATTACCACCTTGCGCGCGGTCATCGGCGACATCGTTCTCGACGATGTCTTGTCGCGCCGCGAACAGATCAACGATGTGCTGCGCGTCAAACTGGACGAGACCACTGAGCGCTGGGGCATCAAGATCACCACGGTGGAAATCCGCGAGATTGACCCGCCCAGGGCGATTCAGGAATCGATGAACCGCCAGATGAGCGCCGAGCGCGACCGCCGCGCCGAGGTAATCCTGGCGGAGGGCGAGCGGCAGGCGGCCATTGAGCGCGCCGAGGGCAGCAAGCAGTCGGCGATTTTGGAAGCGGAGGGCCAGCAGAAGTCGCAGATTCTGCGCGCGGAGGGCGAGCGGCAGGCGCAGCTTTTGCGGGCGGAGGGTTATGCCGCGGCCTTGCATGCCATTTACGAGCAGGCGCGCGATATCGATAACAAGACGATGGCGCTGCAATATATGGAGATGTTGCAAAATGTCGGCAGCAGCCCGTCTACCAAGTTCGTGCTGCCGATGGAACTAACCGGCATGGTCCAGAATATGATGGCGACGATGAGCGGGATGGCGATCGCCGCCGACGGCGCGAACGGGTCCGACGGGGCATTGACGGAAAGCAAGGTGGAAACTGTAGAAGCCTGATGCGCGACATGGCTAAAGAGGGGCGATTCCAGTGAATCGCTCCTTATTGGGCTCGCCATGTCGCAAGCCGCCGCGCATTCCCCCAGCCGGAATACAGTGAAGCGATGGTCCCGCTTCTTGTCAGAGCTTTTGCTCCTTGTCTCATGTATATGTTTTGTAAACTAATGCTGAGGCACCGGCAGAGTTACTAGCAACTGTTTCGATTCAAGGTTCCATATCCACAGTCTGCCATCTGGACCGATTGACACCATTAACTCGCCATTTGGGTAGATTGCTGCCGCCCGGCCGGGATATTCGGTGATTTCAAAGTTGCTTTTGATATTCCATACGGCGATTCCAGATTCTCCGCTCCCAATCATGAACCCACCATTCAAAGTAAATGACGCTGGAGTATAGGCATAATTCAAGGCCTCAATTACGGGCTCGTCGGTCGCCATATTCCAAACCCATGTCCATTCCTCGAACAGACACTTGTAGACTAACAAGAGAAGGGAATTATTGTAGCTAAATCGCAATCTATTCCGGGCTCCGCAGTCGGGCTCGCTAGTCAGCTTGCTGGTTTTCAATGCCCATGTATCGGTCTCGTAAACCAGTACCTTTACTTTACCTGTCATGAACAAATCCGCTGTTACGACGGCAAACAAGGTGCCATCTGGGCTGAAGGCACCTGTTCTGCCATGCTCTGTCAAGTTTGCCAGCGACTGCCCGAGACCGTTTTCAATATCAAACTCGTAAATGTGTGCGTTGTCGCTTGGTCCCGACCATCTCGCCAACTGGCTCCAATCGGGGCTTAGCCAAGTATAGTAAACCCGCTCTCTCCCACGTTGGGCATCAATTGCGTGGATTTGTTGGCCCGTATGTATATTCCATATCGACATCTTGCTGTCCCTAAACCACCAGTCACTAAAGGTCATGACATAGTTACTGTCAGGGCTGAAAGAAGTCCGCCCAAAGTCAGTCGGCGGCTCTGTCGATGTTCTTTGGAGATCGAGGATGCTAAGGCCCTCCTCTATGTCGAAGATAGCCAACTCGGGCAAACTTGCCACGGCAAGATAGCGATTATTCGGGCTAAAGATCATCCTTGCGCTACTCGCGATGCCTCCTCCCAGAAACCGAGGTGGCAGCAGGAGATTTTCCAGATCGTAAACCCAGATTTCATGAGCCGCATTCGGATATTCGGTCCCCTTGACACCAGACTGTATAGCCAAGTACCGTCCGTTTTCGGACATGGCAATGGCTATGACTTGCCATGATGGAGCTTGTTCTTGCGCTTGACTTATGTGAAGACAACAGGCAAGCGACAGAAAAAAACACCGATCGCTAGAATCCATTTTTGTATGTGCATAGATACATCCTCTCTACGTACTCGATTCCGTACTTACGTAAAAGAGACCAGGGATTCTCTCCGGATCTATGTTTTCGCCGTATAGGCGCTCATCATTATTCTGAGACAGAGTGCTGCGTTCGGCATACCCAAAAAAGAAATGGACGAAATCGGGATCGCTTCGATAAGTTTGCAGCGCATCTGCCATCTCCCCTGGCTTTTTCGAGCCATAGTACACAATTGCTAAATCCAGGTGCTGATTATTGTGGTAGTCCTTGGTGTTCACGTACGGGAGCTTCTCCCCTGTTTCAGGGTGTATGTTATTGGGGTCTGTCAGTCCTGTGTTCCCGGTTTTTCCTATGATGGCTTCGTCCTGAGTATCGATAATCTTGCCGGGATAGATGTGCTCGGTATTGATTTCGGATAGGTGACCATAGGCAATGAATATCCTTCCATCTTCCCGCCATTGTCCCGGACTATGGTTGGTGTCACTTGACAAACTTCGCATAATTGTTTCGTCTTCCAAGTATACTGACGCTGGAAAACTGATGACAACATAGTTTCCTAATGCTGTATCGTTGGATGCCGCTGGGACAACAAATTCCACTCTGACATCCGGACCAACTACAGGTGACTGCACTTGAAATGGTCTATATATATCGGTTATCTTGTTATAATCCTGTGAAATCACACCCGCTCCGCTTGCGTCGTACGGCGCGAAAGACATTTTGACCGGCACTTCTTCATCATCGGCTACGATCGATTGCAGTATATACTCCGTTGGAGTGGCAGTAAGATCTGGAGCATCAGTGGCGATGATTTGCGCAGATGTTTGTGTAGGATAGTTCTCACGCTCTACAAATGGAACGAGGTCAAATTCAGCGTCTGGATCTAAAGTGTAAATCCAGTATTCTTCGTTGTCTATTTCAATCAGATACGCTGCGTTACCCGAATCCGATGTTCGCAGATACCTAAATTGCGCTGGCGTGCCGGAGATTTCATAAGTCATGTGAGGTGAATCCACACCTGGCACAAATGTTTCTTGCTTGTAGGCCCTCAGAATCCCTAAAACTTCTATCCCAATACTAGGCTGTTCCCTCGTGTTGTCCGCCAGGTCTTGCGCCGTCGTCTCGACCGGCGCCGAATCCGCTTGCGCCAACCTCTTATCCCAATCCGAGTGTCTGACTTCGTCAAGCAATTCCAACGCACGTCGATCAGATTCATCGTCCAAGCCCGATCCCGCGAACTGGGACATATACTCAGCATATTGTTCCTTGGACGGCAAGCCATACTCTTTGACAACCACCAGGGCAACCCATGCCAGGTCATCATCCACTATGCTCAAGAGATAATCGATATGCTGTCTTTGCCCTTCGCTTACAGCTGTGTAGCCAGTCAAAGACGTCGATTCTTCCGGCTCGAAGTCCAGTAGTCCCGCTTCGCTGATATCGCGTATTCCTTCGTGCTCCGAGAAGCCGGCAATAGCTTGCCCGCCTGAATTTGCGGCGAGGGCGTAGCACTTACTCAAGCCTAGGAATCGTGATCACCTTTTGTCTAAACATCCAGTTGATTTGTGAATCAGCGAGATGAGGCTCGCCCTGTCGCAAGCCGCCGCGCGTCTCCCTGCCGGATTACGGTAAAGCGGATGGTCCCGCCTCAAATGAATGAACCAGCGTTTGTACTAGGCTGAGTGGTAGACGAAATACAAGCCCCAACCCAATGTTTTACTGCCCTCTACAAGAAAACGTCCATCGGGACTGAATTGCATTACTGTCCCTTGATTATCTTCATCCCTATAGTCCAATTGCGGGATGAATATTTCTGTATCGGCGGTCAGATCCCAAGCCCGGATTTGGCCACATTCATCGACCGTCATCAGCAGACTCCGGTCAGGGCTTATATCACCATCAGTGATACGGCAGGGGCGCTTGTCCGGATGTGATTGCAATTCTCGTAGCAGATTCAAAGTATTGCCGGAGCGCGACCAACGGCTGACAGTTGCATCTTCTAGGACAATCAGTTGGGAATCATCATCTGTAAACAACAATTCCGCAAGCGATTCGGCGCCTAAATCGGCTGAGGCTTCGGGCGTCCAGGAAACCGTGTCCCAGATCTGGATGACCCCGTTTCCAGCAGTGGCCAAGAGCCGGCCGCCATCCGAAAAGGCCAAAGCATCCAGCATTAGATCGTCGTCCGTTTGCAGGTCGATTTCGGAGACCGAGTGCGATGCGAGGTCAAATCGGAACAGCCTCTCATGATCAATCGCGACCAGCAGCCATTCTTCCGAGGGGTGCAGCAATAGTTCGCTGACATTCCCTTCAGCAATGTGAATGTCATAAGAGAACTTTTCTTTTACCTGTTCCCATTTGCCGGAGTTCCATATATCGTCGTCCCGAGCGTAGCGTTCCCATTCGTCGGTGTCCCAATTGCCGATGCCCCAATTGCCGATGTCCAGAAAGTAAAGGCTGCCGGCATTCGTCCCGAGGATAATTTTGTGGTTTACAAGTTCCAGTTGATCGACGGGCATGTTGACCGCGATATACTTGCCCCTAATTTCAATTGGCTGAAAATAGCGCACGTCGACTACATCAGCATGAAAGACCCTCGAGACGGACAGATCACCATCCCCATCTATGGGACATGGCGGGTATAGGTGTTCAAGACAATAGTAACCCAACAGAATGATGATGGGTTCGGTCTTGTGCCACCTCGCTTCCTTTAATGACGGAACATCTCCGCCGAAGGTGCGAATTCGGTGAACATTGTCGGCGGAGAACTCTCCGTGGAGAGTACAGGCATCCTGGCACAGTATATTTTGACCGTGCGCGTCACTGACAGCAAATGCGAATATTAAAGCGACGATTGTTTTCCACAACATCAATTGCTTCCTACCTGAGCATTGCCGCCAACTGCAAGAACCAACGCTCAGTCTCTTCAAATGGGCTATTGGGATCAAAATCGAAGCTCGCCTCCTGCTTTGTGATGGAACGATCGTCGGCAAACCAGGTTTCGTCAACCAGATCGTAGCGCACCCAGTTTACGCCGTTTATGCCAACAGCGTTCCAGAGATGAACGGCATCATCATTGTCATCTTTAGTGCGTCCATACAGGATGACCTCTGTGCCTTTCTGCAGGTAAGCGATTTTCTTCCCTTTGTCCGAAGGAATTGATCGGACGACAGCACCCCTCTTGGGTTCAATCGTTCCAATCCCGATGACCGGCGGCAGCATATCTTCTTCGGCGAAGAATCTCATCACATTGGGATCATCAAGCGCATTATGGACAATCGCATTTCGGATCGCCACATCCATATTCTGGTCCATAAACTGCTGCCAGTTCAGACCTGCCTGGTCCGGCGTGAAGCCATACAGTCCCCCGGTGCTTTGATGGTAAAACCAGTTTAGCACAGCATCGGCTGTGATTTCATTTCTGCCAACCAGCCTATCATACGGAACGTCGTCCGGGTCATATACTTCCAGACTTTGTTGCAGTGATTGAATCTGCGTCGCGATATGCGGCGCCTTGTCAAAGATGAAATGATCTGGCGACGGCGCTCCGATCTGTTGATAGATCTGAGGCAGGGGTATAGCTCTTTCCTTTCTAAAGCATCAAAAGGATCTGTGAATGGGAGCCGCGCAGCTCGCCCTGTCGCAAGCCGCCGCGCATCTCCCTGCCGGAATACGGTAAAGCGGATGGTCCCGCTTGTTGTCAGTGCTTTTGCTTCTTATCTTATGTATATGTTTTGTAAACTAATGGCGAGGCACCGGCAGAGTTACTAACAACTGCTTCGATTTGATATTCCATATCGATACCCTGCCATCTGGAGCGATAGTCGCCATCAACTCGCTGTTGGGGTGGAGTTTAGGATCTTTACCCGGGTAGATAGTCAACTCAAAATCTCGTGGCACGTTCCAGACATGAATCGATGAATTCTCTGGCGACAGACCAATGGTACTGGCAATTAAATGCTCATCGTCCAACGTAAATACAGGGTCAGCACTGAAAGTTTCAGCCAGGAAAATCACTTCATTGGTCTCAAAATTCCAAACCGACACTGCTTTATCGGGACGACAACTGGCAGCAAGTAATGGTTTGCTGTGACTGAATCCAAAACGCACACCGAGATCGCCGCAGGGAGTTTTATGGTGCTGTATCTTGTTTTTCAAGGTCCATGTATAGGTCTCATATACTTGGACTTCACCTTCCCATGTTGCAAAAGCAAATAATGAACCATCCGGGCTGAAGGCCGCTCCTGCATCTACCGCGGAGATGCCAACTAAAAGCTGACCCAGTCCCTGTTCAATATCAAATTCGTATATTACGGCTAGTTCATGCCTTGACCAATCTACAAATTGAGTCCAGTCGGGACTTAGCCACGGACGCTGCACCCACTGCTGGGAGCGGAGAGCCGCAACAGCATGGACTCGCTGACCGGTATGGACATTCCATATCGACATCTCATGATCATATGTCCACCAGTCGCTATAGGACATGATATAGTTACTATCTGGACTAAATGTAATCCATTTGAAGTCAGTACGTAGCGCAGTGACTGAGTTCGGAAGGCCGAGGACCGTGACTTTGCTATCCGCGTTAAAGACCAATAATCTGTAATACCCACCGAGGGCAACGTACCGACTGTCTGGGCTAAAGACCATTCTAGCCTCAGGATCCAGCATTTCTCCCAGATATTGAGGCGGCAGCAGCAAATCCTCAAGATCATAAATCCATATTCCATGATGGAACTCTCGGTGCCCTGGGATGTTCTCGCCATATTTCACGGCGAGATATCGCCCATTGTTTGACATCGAAATGGATATAGCCCGCCATGCAGCATCTTCTTGCGCCTGCAAGACATAGTGAAAGCAAGTTAGATAGAAAAGCAGGGCTGTGATGATTTGTACAGGTTTATTCCTGAGCATAGAGACTCCTCCCTCTTGCGTCTTTAGCGAATTCTGATTCGTCAAGATGGGTCCAAACTCTTACCGGATCAATGTTTTCGGCATATAGCGTACGGTTCGGATGAGGATCTGGATAGACAAAGTTGCTGCGTTGCGCGAATCCGAAGAGAGAGTTGGCATCTCTAGAAGGAGACAGTATTGCCATTGCAGTTTCCATTTGGTCTGTACCACTATCTTGTGACCCAACGTACACAATGGCCAGATCCAAATGATTAATCTGTGTTCCAGTGTTTCCAGTCACTCCTATTAGAGCGTTACTCTCAATTGACGCGCCTGGTTGAATATGGTCCTCAATTTTTGACAAGTGAGCAAATCCCATGAATATCCTGCCGTCCTCTTGCCAATTCCCAATCTTATGGTCGGGGTCTTCTGCCAACCTTTGCATAACGCCCTTGTGTGCTCGGAGGACGCTGGCGGGAAAGCTAATGACAACATAATTGCCTAGATCCTTGTGTCCTTCGGCGCGAATTTCAACTCTTACATCCGGTCCCACTGTAGGTGACTGAAGTTGAAATTCAAAAGTATCGTTGTGAGGATTTAGGTCGCGCGTGAGTATTCCTTTTCCACCGCTATCGACCCACAGTGAATGAGATAACTCGATATCCAAGGTTCCGCCCTCAGCTTCGTCGTTAACTACAAATGATTGTAGCAGAGGTGGAATTGTTGCCGCTATCAGTGCGTTTTGAAAGTCGAATGAAGTGTTATCATAGCTTTGTCCAGATACTTGTACACGTCGTGAAGTGAATGGACTAGACGCTAAGTCAACTCGACGAAACTCTAGTTCAGCGTCGGAGTCTCTTAGATCAATCCAGAACTCACTTCCACCGAATTCGATCTTGACGGCGTAGGGATCTGAGTGGGATTGGTCCAATACCCTTAATCTGGTTTCGTCAAATGAAAAAGACCAGTCAGGAATCGCCTCACTGCGAAGAACAGCTTCTTCATTTCCGTACAAGTTTAAATTTCCTTTTACGTGCACCGCTACATATTGCTCTTCCTGCAGCATCATCCACTCCGGCGGATTGAGCCGGTCCATCCGCGTCTGCGCCCACGACCTGGCTTCCAACAGCGCATGTTCCTCCGCCGTCCCCGGAGCCACTTCATAACTGGCTTCCTCGGCGCGTATACGAATCATTCCGCGCGCGCCACGAACGTAGACATATTCGTAGCCTTGTGGCGTCACGACCATCAGCATCTCCGCGCCCGCCGCGAAAGCCGCGCGCAAGTCCGCCTCCGAGGCATCGCTGCCATTGGGATGATTATGTATGAAGATCAGGTCGAGTCCCTTAAAGGCTTCGACCTCGTAATCCTGCAAGCCTACATACTGCAGACCGTCAGCGCCTAGAACGCCATCATCTATCCTCGCTAAAGCATCAAGTCGATCTGTGAATGGGAGCCGCGCAGCTCGCCCTGTCGCAAGCCGCGGCGCATCTCCCCCAGCCGGAATACAGTGAAGCGATGGTCCCGCTTCTTGTCAGTGCTTTTGCTTCTTATCTTATGTATATGTTTTGTAAACTAATGGCGAGGCACCGGCAGAGTTACTAGCAACTGTTTCGATTTGATATTCCATATCCATACCTTGCCATCTGGACCGATAGTCGCCATTAGTTCTCCATTAGGATGAACTTGCGGATTGGTTCCCGGATAGACCGACGTTTCAAAATTGTCTTTCGCATCCCAGACAATGATCTCAGAATATGCAGATACTCGGCCAAGCAATCCAGCTACCAAAACACCATCATCTTGAGTGATATATCTGAATTGTCCTGATCTTTCGGTTTGAAGCAGCAGTGCGCCAGTTTCGATATCCCAAACGAGCAACCGATTACATTCGTAAATCAACCATGGATTAATATGTCCAAAAGCCAGGGTTACATCCGCTCCGCCACAGGAATGTTCGCCGAGGACTTGTATGAACGACAATTCCCAAGTGTCTGTCCGATACACCTTTATCTCGCCATCCGGAATCACCAGCCCAAACAGGGAACTATCCGGGCTGAAAGCGATGCCTCGTACATCGATTGTGTCGATCGGAACGACGCCAAGAGGTGAGCCAAGCCCCTGTTGGACATCAAACGCGCGCAATTGTACGCCCTCAGGATGCCACCAATCCAGAAACTGTCGCCAATCAGGACTTAGCTTGGGGAGTTGCCAGGACTGCCCGACTCGTTCAGCGGGAATAGACAGGATTCGCGACCCCGTGTCAATATCCCATATCGACAATTCATGATCCCTTGTTGCCCACCAGTCGCTCAAGAACATGATGGACAAACCATCAGCGCTAAAAGAGATCGTACTTAGGTCTAATGGTTTTTCGGTTGCAGTTCGCTGCATGTCGAGTATTAGAGAGTTATCTCCTAAATTGAAAATCTCTAATCGTTCGTATTCAGCAAGCGAGATATATCGACTGTCAGGGCTAATAGCTATATAGGTGTCGGAAAAGCTTGTTCCCCGAAGGTAGCGCGGCGGGGACAAAAGGTCGTCAAGATCGTATATCCATACTCCGCTATCGTAGCCCGATTCGTCTCTGTCTTCTTTCTTCACATAAGCGCCATACTTGACGGCCATATGCTGACCAGCGTTGGACATTAAGATCTTGACGGCTTCCCAAGGGACCCGTTCTTGCGCCTGTACCAGATAGGGCAGGCATGCGAGGAAACAGACTAGAATCGCTATGGTGTATGCTCGATTATTCATCTTCAAAGTAAATACTGTCATTCGGATCTCCGTCTTTGTTAAAGTATTGAGCGAGTCTAAAAGTGTCAAGTTCGGGGTGAGTCCTCGCGGTGTCGAGATTTTCAATGTACAAGATAGAATTGCCGTTTGGGAAAAGCTGGCTCGCTGCAGCTAAACTGAAAAAGTGCTCGACAGATTGGGAGTTTTCATCTACATACTTTCCCCTTAGCCAATCCAGTTTGCTGTCTAACGCACCGCTACCTGGTTCACTTGAACCAACGTACAGCTCAAGCAAATCCAAGTGATGGTATTTTATGTACTTTCCTGTATTGCCAGTTTTACCGATGAGTGATTTGTCTGCATCATTAATGACTTGCCCGGGAACAATATGGGGTTCGATACGGGATAAGTGCGCGTACGCTATCATTATCCTGCCGCCTTCCTGCCAACGTTCAGGATTATGTTCTGTTAAGCGCGACATACGCCGCATTCTCGCACGCTCATCTTCCGTCAGATGATTCGCCAGACTTCGGTTCCACAAACGCTGCGACGCCAAATTCTGCATCTCTAATTGGTGCATGATCTCCGGGTCTGATAGGTATACCGACGCCGGAAAACTTATCACAACATAATTGCCTAAACTTGATTCAGGATTCGATTCAGCTCGAATAACCAGTTCGACTCTCACATCAGGTCCAATTACGGGTGACTGCACCTCAAATTCAGTATTCGTCCTGGTATTGTAATCACGTGTTAGCGTACCTAATTGGCTTAGGGTCCTATCTGCATAGACTCTATACGATATTTCGACATCTTCCGTTTCGGTATCTTCACCAGGAACAATAGACTGTCTTTCGTAGTCTGTAGAATAACCGCTGGCGACGACTTGCTTGGTGGTATGTGGATACTGATCCTCATTCTCTACAAATGGAACGAGGACAATTTCAGCGTCTGGATCAAAAGTGTCTATCCAGTATTCTTCGTTGTCTATTTCAATCAGATACGCTGCGTTACCCGAATCCGATGTTCGCAGATACCTAAATTGCGCTGGCGTGCCGGAGATTTCATAAGTCATGTGAGGTGAATCCACACCTGGCACAAATGTTTCTTGCTTGTAGGCCCTCAGAATCCCTAAAACTTCTATCCCAATACTAGGCTGTTCCCTCGTGTTGTCCGCCAGGTCTTGCGCCGTCGTCTCGACCGGCGCCGAATCCGCTTGCGCCAACCTCTTATCCCAATCCGAGTGTCTGACTTCGTCAAGCAATTCCAACGCACGTCGATCAGATTCATCGTCCAAGCCCGATCCCGCGAACTGGGACATATACTCAGCGTACTGTTCCTTGGACGGCAGGCCATACTCTTTGATAACCACCAGGGCAACCCATGCCAAGTCATCATCCACTGTGCTCAAGAGATAATCGATATGCTGCCTTTGTCCTTCGCTTACAGCTGTGTAGCCGGTCAAAGAAGTCGCTTCCTCCGGCTCGAAGTCTATCAGTCCCGCTTCGCTGATATCGCGTATTCCTTCGTGTTCCGAGAAGCCGGCAATAGCTTGCCCGCCTGAATTTGCGGCGAGGGCGTAGCACTTACTCAAGCCTAGGAATCGTGATCACCTTTTGTCTAAACATCCAGTTGATTTGTGAATCAGCGAGATGAGGCTCGCCCTGTCGCAAGCCGCCTCATCTCGTTGAAGCATTTCGGATTATTGAATTTGCTGCGGATCTTGGTCAATCGTAACTGCTGATACTGTTACCAATTCTGTTTCTCCTATGTTGATCGGCTATCCAACTTACTGGGGTTGGTGAATGATCCACAAACCCCAGCCAAAGCTGCCGCCGGTAAACAGGAGACGCCCATCTGGATTGAACCGAATGATTTCTCCCCGAACAGGGGGCTCTGTAAAATCCAATTGCGGGATGTATATTTCCGCGTCCGCAGCCAAGTCCCAAGCGCGAATTTGACCGCAATCATCTGTTGTCATCAGCAGGCTCCCATCCGGGCTGATATCGCCATCGTTGATGAAACAATAACGCCTGCCAGCATTGGGTTCCAGCTTGCGAAGGAAATCCAGGCGCTTGTCAACAAGCGACCAGCGGTTGACAGAGGCATAGGAAATGACAAGCAAATGCGAGTCGTCGTCTGTAAAGCGCAGCACTTGGGCCGAGTCCGCAGATAAGGGACGCGGCTCCCAGGCTTCCCACGTGTCTGTATGCCAAATGCCGAGCATCCCGCTCCCGGCCGCGGCCAGGAGCTGACCGTCGCTGGAAAAAGCCAGGGCGTTGAAATCCTGAAGTTCGTTCGCCTGCAACTGTATTTCTGCAACAGTCTGCGATTCTAGATCAACTCGAATCAGCTTCCGATGATCCGTGACGACAAGCAGCCACTCGTGGCTTGGATGAAGCAAGACCTCAGTGACCCATCCGCCGTTGACCCAATCGTCGCTGATCTGAAGATCAAGCAGGAACTTATCTTGCTCCAAGTCCCAAAACTCAAGCTTGCCAATTGTTGTCCCAATGACGGCTTTATCCGATGTGACAGCCAGTTTTGTATAGGTGTGGTTGAACCTGAGCGGTTCCTTCTTTCCGGTGAATGTAGCATACCCATTAACGTATTCCAGTCGCCAGATATCCACGTAGTCTGGTATCGCCCTACGGCCTGAAATCAGCGCGAGCAATGGTTCGGTTTTATGCCAGCTCGCCTCGAGATAGCCTTCGCCATCTATGCCTACCGTGTTATGGGTATGATGGACGTTATCGGCGGAAAAGGCCGGACCCGGCACACAAGTCTCATAATCCCAGCGAAAGCACATCAATTCATCGTGCGCGGAGCTGATGCAGTGGAGAAACAGAAACACGAGCATGGCTGCCATCTTATTGAGCATTTGCCACTCCTTCGCCAAGATATCGCGCCAAATCGAAGAAGAGATCCCATTCTTCTTCAGCGGAGCTGCCGGGATCAAAGTCGAAAAACGGATCGTCTTGACCCACTTGCGCGGGTTCATTTTCCATTGGGATCAAAAGATATGAAGCCACCCAACGTTTTCTGCCATTCCAGATGATCGCTGTCCAATTGTTGTCTTTTCCATTGAATTCGCCCACGGTTTGCCCAATTACAGCGACCTGTTCGTCCAGCTTCAAGGAATGAATCGCGGGGTTGTCCGTCGAAGGCCCGGTCCGAACGTTAATCCAATTATCTTTGCCAGATGTAAATCCAGCAAAATGCGGCAATGTCTTCTCTTCCACGAAGAAAGGTATATGGCTATTATCTCGCAGCGCATTGTAGACAACCGCATTTCGGATCGCCTCGTCCATAGTATCGTCCATAAACTGCTGCCAGTTCAGACCTGCCTGGTCCGGCGTGAAGCCATATAGTCCCCCGGTGCTTTGATGGTAAAACCAGTTTAGCACGGCATCGGCTGTGATTTCATTTCTGCCAACCAGTCTATCATACGGAACGTCGTCCGGGTCATATACTTCCAGACTTTGTTGCAGTGATTGAATCTGCGTCGCGATATGCGGCGCCTTGTCAAAGATGAAATGATCTGGCGACGGCGCTCCGATCTGTTGATAGATCTGAGGCAGGGGTATAGCTCTTTCCTTTCTAAAGCATCAAAAGGATCTGTGAATGGGAGCCGCGCAGCTCGCCCTGTCGCAAGCCGCCGCGCATCTCCCTGCCGGAATACGGTAAAGCGGATGGTCCCGCTTGTTGTCAGTGCTTTTGCTTCTTATCTTATGTATATGTTTTGTAAACTAATGGCGAGGCACCGGCAGAGTTACTAGCAACTGCTGCGATTTGATATTCCATATCGATACCCTCTGATCAGGATTTATTGCTGCCATTAGCTCGCCATTCGGATGCAACTGCGGAATTAATCCTGGATAGGTGGACTTTTCAAACCCGTTGTTCGCATCCCAGACTGATATCTTGTACTCGACAGGTATATGAATGATATGGTCTGCAAACAGCACTCCATCGTCTAACGAGATATGGCTGAAGGTCCCGTCTGGTTTATCTCTGAGCAGCAATTCGCCGGTCTCGATATCCCAAACATGTAACCATCCTTCCCCGTAACATACGAACCACGGCTTGACATGTCCGAAAGCGAGAGTCACTAAACTGTCGCCGCACTTGTGTACATCTTTTGCTTGTATAAATGTCAGGTCCCAAGTGTCAGTCCGAAACACCTTTATGTCGCCTTCGGTCGTAGCGAGCGCAAAGAGCGAGCTATCTGGGCTGAAAGCCGCGCCGCTCGCCGCATCCGAAAAAGTTGCTAGACGTGAACCAAGCCCTTTTTCGATATCGAAATCATATATTCTTACGCCGTCGGAATGCGACCAATGCAAAAACTGACGCCAATCAGGACTTAGCCAAGGGCGTTCCACAATCTCCTGGGATTGGTGAACAGGAACCGCGAAAATACGAGCGCCCGTTTCGATATCCCATATCGACATCTCACTATAGTGAGTGCGCCAAACGTAGCTGAAGGCCATAATGTTTTCGCCGTCAGGGCTAAATGACTGTAGTCTAAAGACTGCAGATCCTTCGGTTAAAGGATTCGAGATTTTGATAATATGTGAGTTGCCTTCTGTTCTGAAAATCCTCAATCGTTTCCTGTCGGCGACTGCGATCTTCGTACTGTCAGGACTAAATGACAAGTTGGCTCTATCGTCGTCTAACTGCGCAAGAAACTGAGGCGGGGACGAACGATCAGCGAGATTGTATGTCCATACTTCTCTTACGAAATTGTAGCCATCCCATTCATCAGTGGCGTATATGACGGCCAAGTGCCGTCCGTTGGTCGACATGGCAATGGATTCGGCCAACCAAGGCGCATTCTCTTGCGCTTGGGCCGTAATGTCGAAACGCGCGAGACAACAGACCAGAAGAACAGCCATTAGGATCCGGTTATTGCGCATAAATGCTATAGCCCTTCATATACTCAGCGATGCCTGATTCGTCAAGTTCAGGATGAAGTCTTGCTGAGTCCATGTTCTCAGCGTATAGAATGAAACGATTATTTGTCGGGTAAAGTTGGCTCCGTTCCACCAAGCCGAAGAAGTAGGAGACTGAATTAGATCCCTTCCTTTTGTATTCCGATCGCAGGATATTCAGTTCTGTCTCCATCGCGCCGCTACCTGGATTGCTAGAACCAACATACAGTATAGCTAAATCCAAATGATGTTGGTTTGTTCCAGATTTGCCTGTCAAGCCTATTATCGCCCGATCTCGACTATTAATCGTTTCTTCAGCATTTACATAGATTTTGGATAGGTGAGCAAATGCATAGAATATCCTCCCGTCTTCGTGCCAACGATCAGGATTGTGATCAGCTATGCTCGCCATGCGCTCCATTTTCGAACGCTCTTCCTCCGTCAGATGCGGCGCCAGACTTTGATTATTCAAATGCGCGGCTGCCTGCCCTTGCATCGCCAATTGCTGCATGATCTCTTCGTCCGATTGATAAACAGACGCCGGGAAACTGATCACGACGTAATTCCCCAGCGTTTCATGACCGCGAACTACAAACTCAACTCTCACATCTGGCCCAATTACCGGCGACTGTAATTGAAATGATTCATGGATTTTCTCTGGGTCATCTTCATCGGGAACATGATTATAGTCACGTGACAGCAATCCTCGCTTGGTCTTAGGATCATTGTCGCGTCCCGTTCTATCTGCCCACTCTTCATCGGATGTTTCGATATTCGACGATCCGCCATGTGCTCTCTCATCAGGAACGATAGGCAGTATCTCATAGCCCGATGGAGCGCCAGTGGCGACGACTTCCTCCATCGTTTTCGTAGAACTGTCGCCATGCTCCATAAGTGGAACAAAGGTCATTTCAGCGTCCGGGTCTGAGATGTCTACCCAGAATTTCCAGTCCCCTAATTCAATCCATACGGCATGAGGATTCAACTGAGAATACCCAAATACCCTCAACGGCGGTGAATTGTCAGCAGCTATAACTGGCAGGAAGGGTGTGTCAACTCGGTCAAACAGCTCATCAGGGTAGAGTCTCAGGGTCCCAGAAACCTTTAGCCCAATAGTCGGAACGTATGGTTCTCGTTCCTCTTGCAGCATCATCCACTCCGGCGGATTAAGCCGATCCGCCTGCGTCTGCGCCCACGACCTGGCTTCCAACAGCGCATGTTCCTCCGCCGTCCCCGGAGCCACTTCATAACTGGCTTCCTCGGCGCGTATACGAATCATTCCGCGCGCGCCACGAACGTAGACATATTCGTAGCCTTGTGGCGTCACGACCATCAGCATCTCCGCGCCCGCCGCGAAAGCCGCGCGCAAGTCCGCCTCCGAGGCATCGCTGCCATTGGGATGATTATGTATGAAGATCAGGTCGAGTCCCTTAAAGGCTTCGACCTCGTAATCCTGCAAGCCTACATACTGCAGACCGTCAGCGCCTAGAACGCCATCATCTATCCTCGCTAAAGCATCAAGTCGATCTGTGAATGGGAGCCGCGCAGCTCGCCCTGTCGCAAGCCGCGGCGCATCTCCCCCAGCCGGAATACAGTGAAGCGATGGTCCCGCTTCTTGTCAGTGCTTTTGCTTCTTATCTTATGTATATGTTTTGTAAACTAATGGCGAGGCACCGGCAGAGTTACTAGCAACTGTTTCGATTTGATATTCCATATCCATACCTTGCCATCAGGACCGATAGCAACCATTAACTCGCTGTTGGGGTGGATTTGCGGATTTATTCCCGGATAGACCGACATCTCAAAATCGTTTTTTGCATCCCAGACTTCAATCGTAGAACCTCCAGGTAAATTGCCACTTTGAGTTACCAAAACTCTATCGTCTAGGGTGATGAATCTGATTCGCCCTGCTTCTTCGGATTGAAGCAGCAATGCGCCGGTTTCGATATCCCAAACGAGTAATCGTCCGTACCAATCGCACTTGAAAATCAGCCAGGGATTAATATGTCCGAAAGCCAGGGTCACATCCGCATTGCCGCAGGAATGTGCGCCGAGCATCTGTACGTACGTCAATTCCCAAGTGTCTGTCCGAAAGATCCTTATCTCGTCATCCGGTGTCACGAGCGCAAACAGCGAACTATCCGGGCTGAAAGCGACGCCTCTTTCATCACGAATATCGACTGAAACAGAACCGAGAGTTGAGCCAAGCCCCTGTTGAATATCAAATTCATGTATCTGGATCCCGTCAGGATGCCACCAATCCAAAAACTGTCGCCAATCAGGACTTAACCGGGGGAGAGGTAACCTCGACTGCGCAGCTCGTGCTGAGGGAATAGTCAGTATTCGCGCCCCCGCGCCAATATCCCATATCGACATTTCATGATCGTCCGTTGCCCACCAGTCGCTTAAGGACATGATGAACTTACCATCCGCGCTATAAGAGACCGTACTGAAGTCCGAAGCTATTTCGGTAGCAGTACTCGGCAGGTCAAGTATTGGGGTGTTTTCTGCTATGTTGAAAATCTGCAATCGGTGATGTTCGGCGAGTGAGATATGCCGGCTGTCAGGACTGAAAGCTATTAAGGTTCCGTAAAATTCTGCCCCCCGAAGATGACGCGGTGGGGATAAAAGATCGTTAAGATTGTATATCCATACGCCGCTATCGTAACCCGACTCATTCCTATCTTCTTTCTCCACATGAGCACCATATTTTACGGCTAAACGCCGTCCATCGTTGGATATTGAGATTGAGACAGCTTCCCAAGGATCCTGTTCTTGCGTCTGTATCCGATAGGGCAAACATGCAAGGAAACAGACTAAAAGCGCAAAAATGTATGCTCGATTATTCATCTTCAAAGTAGATGCTGGCATTCGGATCTCCTCCGCTGGTAGGAAACTCAGCAATTCTGAATTCGTCAAGTTCTGGGTGGATCCTTGCGGATTCAAGGTTTTCAGCGTATAGGACAGAAACACCATTCGGGTAAAGCTGGCTCATTTGAGCTAAATCGAAAAAGTATTCTACAGACCGGGAACCCGTATCTTCAAATCTCTTCCGTTTGTCATTCAGAATTTCTTCCATTGCGCCGCTACCGGGTTGGCTTGAGCCAATGTAAAGGATTGCCAAATCTAAATGATGCGTTATTCCTTCCTTGCCTGTGTTACCTGTCTTGCCGATTATAGCCTTGCTCTCACTATCAATGATTTCTCCGGCATTCACATAGATTTCGGATAGGTGAGCAAACGCATAGAATATCCGCCCGTCTTCGTGCCAGCGATCAGGATTGTGATCAACTGAATTTACAAGGCGCTCTTGGTCCGGCCGCTCAGCCCTTAAACGCTGCGCCGCTAGTCCCTGCCATTCCAATTGCCGCATAATCTCGTCGTTTGATTGGTAAACAAACGACGGGAAACTAATTACGACATAATTGCCCAAGTCCTTGTGACCAGTGACAACAAACTCTACTCTTACATCTGGACCAATTACCGGCGACTGAAGTCTGAACGAGTTATAAATATCTCTTCTGCGGTTGTAATCACGCGTACGCACCCCCAATTTACTGGTGGTTCTATCCGCCCAAGGTCTATCCGATATTTCAATATCCAACGGTCCGCCATGAGCTTTCTCATCAGGAATAATGGGCAGTATCTCATAGCCCGATGGAGCATCAGTGGCGATGATTTCCGCAGATGTTTGTGTAGGATAGTTCTCATTCTCTACAAATGGAACGAGGACAAATTCGGCGTCTGGATCAAAAGTGTCTATCCAGTATTCTTCGTTGTCTATTTCAATCAGATACGCTGCGTTACCCGAATCCGATGTTCGCAGATACCTAAATTGCGCTGGCGTGCCGGAGATTTCATAAGTCATGTGAGGTGAATCCACACCTGGCACAAATGTTTCTTGCTTGTAGGCCCTCAGAATCCCTAAAACTTCTATCCCAATACTAGGCTGTTCCCTCGTGTTGTCCGCCAGGTCTTGCGCCGTCGTCTCGACCGGCGCCGAATCCGCTTGCGCCAACCTCTTATCCCAATCCGAGTGTCTGACTTCGTCAAGCAATTCCAACGCACGTCGATCAGATTCATCGTCCAAGCCCGATCCCGCGAACTGGGACATATACTCAGCGTACTGTTCTTTGGACGGCAGGCCATACTCTTTGATAACCGCCAAGGCAACCCATGCCAAGTCATCATCCACTATGTTCAAGAGATAATCGATATGCTGTCTTTGCCCTTCGCTTACAGCTGTGTAGCCGGTCAAAGAAGTCGCTTCCTCCGGCTCGAAATCTATCAGTCCCGCTTCGCTGATATCGCGTGTTCCTTCGTGCTCCGAGAAGCCGGCAATAGCTTGCTCGCCTGTACCGGCGGCGAGGGCGTCTCTCTTCTTCTTCTTCTTTTTGTCCTTGGGCTCACCAACTCCCGCCACCACATAATTGAAATCCTGGTTCAGCATGTTGTTCTGCTGGTGAGTCGTTGCAGGCGCCGGTTGGCTGTTTGGCGTCGTCGACGCTGGCGGTTTCGGCGCTGGTGGCGGACTATAACCCGGCGTTGGCGTGTAACCGGATATATCTATCCCTGGCGGCGGCGCCGGAAGATGCTCTGCTGGCGGCGCTGGCGGACTATAACCCGGCGTTGGTGTATAACCGGGTATATCTATCCCCGGCGGCGGAGTTGGAGTTGGTTCTGGCTTTGGTTTTGGTGGCCTGTAACCGCCACCACCTTGCATTGGCATCGTCTGTTCCTTTCTAAAACATCAAATGGATCTGTGAATGGGGGGATGCGCAGCCTGCCCTGTCACAAGCCGCTGCGCATGCCCCCAACCGAATTACGGTGAAGCGCTGACTAGACCGCGCCCCAGGTCGGCGCTGTGCCCGTCGCCGGCTGCAAGGTCGCCGTGAACATCACCGCCCCGCCGGTCGTGATCTGCGGACGGTAGCTCGACACCAGGAACTCCCCGCTGTACTTGGGATCGTTCGTGGTCGGCGCCGCGTTGTTGCCCACCTGCACCTCCAGCGAGACCTGGCTCCCGGCCGCGAAGGCGCCCTGGATGACCGTGTGCGTGCCGGTGTCTGCGGTGGTCGTCAGATAACCCTGAATCGTCACCGGCGCCCGCAACTGCCCGTTGATATACTGGTGCACTTCGTCGCCGAAGCCGGTGACATCGAACTGGTCGTAGGTCAGTCCCAGGTCGATGCTGCGGATGTCCCCATCCGCGAAGGTACGCAAGGTACCGCTGCTGTCGTCCATCTTTACGATGACGTGATCTCCTGACAATGCCATGATATGTTTCTCCTTTTTGTGCGTTGGTTTTTGTACTGATTGCTAGATGTTAAATTGCGAACTCTGCGCTGTGGCGGTAGCGTAATCGGACCAAGGTCCCCTGCCGCCCCGATTGATAGCCGCTACTCTGAATCTGTAGTCGCCGGAAGTCGCGCCCGTCACAGTGTGAGATAGCGAGTTGATGTTCGGCAGATGAAGTTGCTCGTTTACACCGTGGCGAACGTCAAGTTCATAGGTTGTGATCGGCGCCCCGCCTTGCGCGGGCGGGGTGATGGCGGCAGTAATTTCCCCGCTGCGAACAGTCAGGGCCGGCGGCTGCGGTTTGCCGGGCGGCTCTATGACCTCCGGCCGGTTGCCCGCGACAATCCAATCCTTGGCTCGATTCGCCTGCCCGCTGTCGGCCACCAGAACACGGATCGACGAAGCATACGCGATGCTTGTCGGGCGCGCTGTCGAAGCAAATCTCAAGCTCTCGTCATTGCTAAGGGTGTTGGCTGAAACGGGAAACTCATAGATCTGGTTGTCGCCGTACAAGTAGATATAGAACGAGGCGCTGGACAACAATGAAGGAATGAGCTGCCACTCCTGCACGGACATCCCGCTGAACTCAAGCAACGACTCCGTTTTCCAATCCACTATTTGTACTTCGATGTCCGTGTTCTTGCTGTTCGTCTTTGTCAAATTCAACCAGCGACTACCGGTGACTTGGTCGAAATTGCCCAACAACGTGTTACAGCTTGGATCACGCGATGTGAACTCAAAGTCAGTCAGCAGCCCTTGTGGCGGGGGTGGCAACATGATGTTGCCGTAGTCGGACCAAGTTCCCCTGCCAGCCCGATTGATGGCCACCACCCGGAACTCGTAGGACGTGCCGTTGGTCAAACCCATCACTGTGTGAGACAGCGCGTTGAGGTTTGGCACATGCATATGTGATCCGGTTGACCCGGTCTCGCGATAGCTCAGTTCATAGGTTGTGATAGGCGATCCTCCTCGCGCAGGCGGGGTGATCGTCACGGTGGCCCGCTCGGCGCCGGCGACCAGGCTCGGTGGCTGTGGCTTGTCAGGCGGCGCTACAGTCTCGGGCTGGTTGCCCGCCGCGATCCAGTTCTTGATTCGACTCGCCTGACTGCTATTCGCAACCAATAGGCGAATCTGCGAGCCAGTCACGATGCTTGCCGGACGCGGAGTTGAACTAAAACCCATGGACCGACCACCAAGCGCTGAATTGGCGTTCATAGCAAACTCAAAGATTTCATTGCTATTGGGCAGATGGATGTAGAATGAAGAGTTTGGTAGAAGCGAGGGCAGTAGCTCCCATTCATGCTCTTCCCAACCCTCGAATTCAGGTTGGCGGTGGGGAAGAGGCGAGGCATCTGTACCCCAAACCAGCGCCTCTAAGGAAATGTCTGTCCTCAGACCACCCGTTTTTGTCAAATTTAACCAACGAGTGCCGGTATGGTTGCTACTACCATTCAACAGGTAGGGCGGCTCTCCTTCATTCGGATCGCGCGAGGCGAACTTAAAGTCAGCCAGCAATCCCTGGGGGAAGGGAACTGGCTTATGAATCCGAATCAGCGAAATTGCGATTTTGATGCGATCCCGCGCGGCTGGGTCGGCTGTGGTCACCCAGCGCACATAGCGAGGGATTATCTTGTTGATCTTGACCTGCTCGGAGCCGAGGGCCCGCCCATCCAGCGCGAAGGTCGCCAAAACGCTTTCTTCGCCGGCGAAGGCGCCGCTGTCCGAACCTTCAATGCTGAATGTATAGGCATCGCTGGCGGCGGCGTCAAGCACATGCAGACAAGCCAAGCCGCCCCCATCCGTAGAAGCGCCGTTGTCCAATGCGCTCCCGCTGGATGACCCGATCACATGACGCGGATTCGCCAGCGCAATGCCCCAGCCGCCGTCGTCGCCTCGATTGGCGAAGACTGCCCGGAATGGAATCACCTGATTGACTTGGGGCAAGGCGCCATAACGCCCCTGTCGCGTCAGCATACTGAAGACCGGATCGCCCACCGCCGGTTCCGCGTTCTCCCGCACATAGATCGAGAAGAGCCCAGCAAGATCCGCCCCTTTAAGCACTGGATGCGAGCCCGCTTCACCGCTGTTCATGAAGCCGGCGTGCTGCACCGCCATCATGCGCTGCCCGGGGATGAATTTGCGCACCTCGTCTTTAAAGGCGGTGATATCAAAGACATCGCGGTCCTCATTGATGCTGACGTGATTGCTGTCGCCGGTGATGTCATAGCCATCAACCAGGACTTGTACATGATCGCTTGAAAGTTTCGACATCATCGCCTCCTAGATATGTTGATAACGGTTGACATAACCGTGCAGGACGATGGCGTTGGCCGCGGTGGCGAAGGCGCGGACAAGCGCGCCATTCTGCAGCACATGGCCCGGGATGACTTCCGTGAAGCCGTTCTCCGCCGGAATCGTGACTTCGATGAGATCATCCGGGGCGCTCGTCCCGCCCCATTCCACCGTCAATTTGACCGGGGCAGCCGACGTGTTCACCGCCTGAATAAAGATCTCATCCCATTCATTGGCCGCGATACTGCTCAGCGCCGTGTGGACCAGGGTGCCGGGGCTGCTGCCCGCCGCTACTTTGATGCCGCGTCCGTCAGTGCTGCCGCTCAGCTTGCGTTTCTGGTAATCGCGATAGTCGCGCATGTCATGTGGCATATTGTTTCTCCTTTCTTGCTCCTTGAGCATGCTAATGGAAGGATGCCTAAATCTCCCGCACCCAGAATTGGGCGCCGCCAAGCAGACGTATTCCATCACGCTGAGTCTTGTATTGAAGTTTGAAGGTATGGTTGCCAGCGCTCAGGTTCTGAATCAAGTGGGTAAAACTCAAATCATGATAGTAGCTGTATAGCCGGGTTGATAAAATGCCTTTATCGCCGCCTTGGCGATTTCCATCGACATCAATATCAAAATCGCAATCTGTGTCTCCACTTCTACGTCTCCCTGTGCCGTGAAGATGAACCAAAACATCTCCACCAGCTGTCGTAATCGACAGGTTCAGGTTATCGCCGTCTACATCGGTAAACTCAGGAGCGTGTAGAACAGTAATCTCCTCCGTCGTCGTGTAGACGGCGGTCGCCGGATTCTTAAGCGTCGCCAGGTTCTCGCCGACCTCGTTCATATCGCTGGCGGCAATCAGCGCTCCGGTCTCCCAATCCGTTTTGGGTGTTGTCCAAGCCATTGTATGTCCTCCTGTTTTCAACTTTTGTCATTTCTCGTGTATAGTGGATTTGCCCTGCCAAACATCAAGCAGGTTTGTGAAATTGTCGTGTGAACTTCGCCCTGCCACAAACCAGTCCACAGGACACCCTCTCTCTGCTAGGTACTCTGTAATCTCCCATTTCTTATTGTCTCACCTGCACCTCCTCCTTTTTATATTTGCTGATCTCTTAGATCTCCCGCACCCAGAATTGGGCGTGGGAGCGCAGAGTCGTTGCATGGTTTCTGCCTTGGAGCTTGAAAGTATGAGATCCGGCGCTCAAATTCTGAACCAGGTGAGTAAAACTCACAAGCTCATGATTTACGTCCCCACGTCTCAAACCATACTCGTCTTGACCCAGTCGGGTCCCATCAACTTCAACATCAATCCTGAATTGCTTGTTTACCACCACGCCATGAAAATGAACCATGACATCTCCACCTGCGGTGGTAATCGTCAGATTGAGGTTGCTATGGATATCGACGAACGTTCTGCTGTTCGCAATAGCTATATCCGCCGTCGTCGTGTGGGCTGCAACCGCATTTCGTACTCTGCCGAGTTCTACCAAATTTTCGCCGACCGCGTTCATAGCGCCGGACCTCATCAGCTCTCCGACCTCCCAATCCGTTTTGGGTGTTGTCCAAGCCATTGTATGTTCTCCTTTTATCGACTTTTGTCATTTCTCATGTATACCGGATTTGTCCTGCGAAACATCAAGCAGGTTCGTGAAATTGTCCTGTGGACTTCGCCCTGTCGCAAGCCGGCCTACAAGACACAAGCGTGTGCTGCGTACTCTGTAATCTCCTAGTTCTTATTGTCTCATCTACGCCTCCTCTCTTCGTACTTGCTGATCCTTTAGATCTCCCTCACCCAGAATTGGGCGCCGGCGCGCAGAGTCGTTCCTCTCTTTGTCTGAAGTTTGAAGGTGTGTGAGCCAGCGTTCAAACCCTGTATCAGACGGGTAAAGCTCACAAAATGCCACTGGCTATTGTCTGTAGTCATCATGCCATTGTTGGTATCACCTCGTCGGGTTCCATCTACTTCAACATCAATGATAACGACCCCACGAGTGAACGGACCGTGGAAATGAATCAGTACATCTCCACCGGTGGTGGTAATCGTCAGATTCAGGTTGTCGCTATCGATGTCGTCAAATGTGTTATTGGTGTTTGGCGTTACAATATCTGCCGTCGTCGTGTGCGCTGCTACCGTCTTTCGTACTCTGTCGAGTTCTGCCAGGTTCTCGCTGACTGCGTTCAGATCGCCGGGGCTCACCAGCTCTCCGACCTCCCAATCCGTTTTGGGTGTTGTCCAAGCCATTGTATGTTCTCCTTTTATCGACTTTTGTCATTTCTCATGTATACCGGATTTGTCCTGCGAAACATCAAGCACTTCGTGAAATTGTCCTGTGGACTTGGCCCTGTCACAAACCAGCCACAGGACACAAGTGTGTGCTGCGTACTCTGTAATCTTCCTAGTTCTTATTGTCTCATCTGCACCTCCTCTCTTCGTACTTGCTGAACCTTTAGATCTCCCGTACCCAGAATTGGGCGTCAGGATATAGTATGAGTCCACGACCAGCGTGATTCCCTTTCCACTGTATTTTGAAGGTATGGGATCCAGCGCTTAAGCCCTGAATCAATCGGTCAAAAGACAGGGAATGACGGCGATCGCCGTGGTGAAGATCGATATGTGTAAGTCCATCGTCACCGCCTTGGCGAGTTCCGTCGACATCAATGTCGAAATGACAGCGGCTGACGCTAACATTACGTGTCATTGCACCGTCAAAATGAACCAGCACGTCTCCGCCTGTTGTCGTAATCGTCAGATTCAAGTTGGTGCTGTCAAGATCGGAAAATTCATTACCGATTACTCTGATCTCCTCGGTCGTCGTGTAGATGGCGGTCGCCGGATTCTTAAGCGTCGCCAGGTTCTCGCCGACCTCGTTCATATCGCTGGCGGCAATCAGTTCTCCGGTCTCCCAATCCGTTTTGGGTGTCGTCCAAGCCATTGTATGTTCTCCTTTTTTACGATTTTGTTACTTTCTCGCGTATACTGGATTTGCCCTGCTAAACATCAAGCAGGTTTGTGAAATTGTCGCGTGGGCCTCGCCCTGTCACAAGCCGGTCCACAAGACACAAGTGTGTGCTGCGTACTCTGTAATCTCCCAGTTCTTATTGTCTCTTGCGCGCTGCCTCCTTTCGTATTCGCTGATCCCTTAGATCTCCCGCACCCAGAATTGGGCGCCAATTCGCAATGTAGTTCCATACCTTGCTTGGAGTTTGAAAGTATGTGATCCGGCGCTAAGGTTTTGAATCAGGCGAGTAAAGCTCACAATGGGATTACGGTTCCAGCCGGTGCGCAAAATGCCATCGTCGGTACCACCATGTCGGACACCATCAACTTCGATATCAAAAGTACAATGCCCATCTGTCTGCGAACCATGAAAATGAACCAGAACATCCCTACCTGTAGTGGTTATTGTCAAGTTCAGATTGTTGCTATCCACATCTTCAAACGTGCCATCATTTGGAAGACTTATCGCCTCTGTCGTGGTGTAGGCCGCTGCCGCAAGACCCTCCTTAAGCGCCACCAGATTTTCCCCGACCGCGTTCAGATCGCCGGGGCTCACCAGCTCCCCGACCTCCCAATCCGTTTTGGGTGTTGTCCAAGCCATTGTATGACCTCCTTTTTCCGACTTTTGTCATTTCTCGTGTGTACTGGATTTGTCCTGCTCAACATCAAGCACTTTGTGAAATTGTCGCGCGGGCCTCGCCCTGTCACAAGCCGGTCCACAAGACACAAGTGTGTGCTGCGTACTCTGTAATCTCCCAGTTCTCATTGTCTCTTGCGCGCTTCCTCCGCTGATCCCTTAAACCTCCTGTACACCGAATTGGGCGCCGGCACGAAACCTTACTCTCCCGCCCCCTTTCATCTGAAGCTTAAAAATATGGGAGCCAGCGCTTAGATTCTGAATCAGGTAGGTAAAACTCACATTATGCGAATAGTTACGGTCAATTGTGAATCGTATGATTTCACCAACATCGCCACCTTGCAGAACGCCATCGACATCAATATCAAAGTGGAGGTGCATACCTTTATTAGTATCATCGCGATATGCTGAGCTAGAAAAGTGTGCCAGTACATCCCTACCAGAGGTCTCAATTGTCAGGTTGAAATTCTCGCTATCAACATCGGTAAATGTGCTTGAATTCCTAAGAATATCTTCTGTCGATCTACCAGCTGCTGCTGCTGGCGCCTGATTTCTCAACATCGCTAGATTCTCGCCAATCGCATTCAAATGAGCGGCGGTAATTAGTTCGCCGTCGGCCCAATCGGTCTTAGGTGTTGTCCTAGCCATACTTTTCTCCTTTCTTCAATCTTTGTTACTTTCTTGCATATAATGGACTTGCCCTGCTAAACATCAAGCACTTTGTGAAACTGTCCTGTGGATTTGCCCTGTCGCAAGCCAGCCCACAGGACACAAACGCGTCCTTCCGCAATTGAAATCAGTCCTCAGCGATCCTTTGATGATCTTCTCCTTTATCACTTCTAGTTTGATGATATGCACCAATAATAGCACGTTTGTGCTAATAAGCGCGACTGTTTAGTCGCTTTTTATAAATCGAACCGAGTTCTTTCTATTTTCACACCGTTTATGAATGATTTAAGCCAGTCCTGCGTAACTGCCGACGCACTGCCTCGGAATGCGTACCACGAAGGCTGTCAAGCGCTAGGCGGGATCGACGTATCCACTATGTTTGCTGACCATGAGCCGCCCACATCACCTCTTTCGTTGGCGAGCGCGTAACAGGGTATTCCATACAGTTGCCGTTGAATGGCTTGACCCCGGTATCGGACAAGCCTTTTTGCTTTCGAGTTTAGAATCGGTTCTTTGTACTCTGGAATACAAACAACACTTGGTAGCGCGTTTTTTGTTTCTCGGGGGATTCCTAGGCCAGGGTGATGCTCCAGGAAGATACGCCAACGACGACGCCGCCGTCTTTGACGAAGATGACCGGCACCACTTCCGCGTCGGGCGCGACAAAGGGAATGCCCGCTCCAATCTGCGAATCATTGAAATAAGCGAAGATGATACCCGTGAGGGGATCGCGGTCCAGGCGCAAGCGCGCGATGACGGCGTTGACCGAGCGTTGGCTGACGAAATCCGCTTGGTTATTGGCATAGAGCGCGAGGTTGATCACATTGGGGCCGATGGCCTGCACTTGAATCCCGGCGTTTTCTCCCCCGCTCGTGCTTTGGAATAGGATGCCAAAGTAGACGTCTTCGCCGCTGACTACGGCCGGGTTGAAACTGCGCAGCGTTAGATCGGCTTCTATGCGGCTGATCCGTCGCGGCGCTCGGTTGCCGTACTGGCTGTCGAGCAGATCCGGCGGCGGGAAATGGAAGGCGGTTTCGCCGTCAGTCTGGCTGGCAATGCCGAGCCGCCAGGACCCGTCTTGCGATGAGAAGCGTTCTTCGTTCCAGAAGGGCGAGGCGAGCGAGCTGTGGTATAGATCGAGCAGGTTTTGAGCGCCACGAAGTCCTTCAGGCGGCAAGGGGGGCGTGGGAGTCGAGGTAGGCAAGGGCGTCTGCGTGGGCACAGCTGTGGCGGTCGGCAGATCCGTCGCCGTGGGCTCCGGTATGTCGGTGGGCTCCGGCGCCTCAGTATTGGCAGGCGCGACATCCTTCTGCTTCTCAACGTCGTCGTCGCTACCCGACGCGTCCGAAACCGCCTGCGCTGCCCCGGAATCAGCGTTCGCTTCGTCTGATTCGCTTTTGTCTTTCTCTGAGCCAGTTGTATCCATCGCCTCTTGAGCGACGATGGTAACCGCCGGCACGGTTTTGGTTGGCAAAGCGGTCTCGCTGGGGTTCGGGGCTATGTCTGCCAGGAGACTTTCGAGATTGCCATCGGCGGACAGCGAAATCAAGCCGCCAACAACGAGGACGACGCCGACAACAGCGGCCATGTTGAAGAGCAGTCGGCTCATGCCGGCGCGCTTGCCATTGGTTATGGTGGCGGGCAGATCCGCGACAGCCGGTTCTACCTCGGCGACGGCCTCCGTCGTAGCTCCATCATCCGCGTCCAGCAAGGACTCGGTCTCGGTTTCGGGCTCTTCGGGCGAGCTTTCGACCAGGCGATACCAATGGCGGAAGAGAGCATAAGCCGGATTGCGTTCGATAAACAGCGCTTTGAACAGTTCGTTCATGTCGTCGAGCTTTTGGCTGCGGCGCATGTTGCTGGTGTAGATGTCCAGAAATTGCTCGTAGGTATCGCGCCAGGACAGCATGGCTTGCGCATGTGGCTGCCCCAGCAACTCGTCTGTCAATTTTGCCTGGGTGTGGATGGCCTCTCGTATCGACGCTTGTGGTTCGTCGGATTGGCGGTCTATATCTTGCAGCAAGCCGCGTCGTTTGACGCTCAACTCCGCTAGCGCCTTCTGCAATTCCATCATCCAGTCGCGATAGCCAGTTAGTGCAATGTTCGCGTTGGCCTCGGTTTCGGTGATCGCGCGCAGCACTTGTTCAATCTTGCTGCCAGCCGCGCGGAACTCGGCGCTTGCCCAATCCTGTACCGCCGCTTCCAGCGTTCGCAGACTGTGAACACCGGGCGCCAGCAAACGCTCCTGCGGATTTTCTTCAAGTTGTTTAACGATCTCGTCGATTTGCTCCAGCGCTTGCTTGTTGTTTACGGAATCAAGCAGGCTCTGCGCCGCCGACAATGCTTGGCGCCGCTCTATGAATTCATCCAATTTGCGTATGGCAGGTTGACGATCTTCTGACTCGGGCAAGGCGCGGTCTGCCGCCGCCCGCCAGAATCGCGCGTCTTCAATGATGCCATCATGGGCGTCCAAGACGCCACAAAGCACATATTGGGCGAAGAGTATGCGCAGCGACGCGGTATTGCTATTGCCGAAGGCTTGTACGAGACCCTGGCCCATCGCTTTGAGATAGGTGTCTGTACTGGGCATTTGGCTGGCGAAGTCGCCAATGGCTTGGTCTTCTTCTTCTGTGTAGAGGTGTTCGATATCCAGCAGCGTCTTTTGCGTACGGCTTTCGCTTTCGACGCCGTTGCGTTCGACCCATTCACGCAGGATATGGGAGAGTCTAAAGAGACGATCGGCGATCGCTTGCTCGTTGTCGCTGCGCGCGATTTCTATCGCTTGCTGGCCGAGGCGCTCCGCATCCGCCAACTGTCCATTGTCAAAGGCTGTCCACCCATCGGCCAGCGTCCGTCCCAGATGGCCTGGAACGGAATGGCGTTCCACATAACTGGCGCCTTCTATCACGCTATAAAGCTGGTCAAACCAACTGGAGAGCGTCGGGCTGATGGTAGAGACCGATTTCGCGGCTGTGGCCAAGACATTGAGCGCTTCGTTCTTATTGCCAGCGACAATGACGTCTTGATAGCGTTGCCAAGCTACTTGGGCAGCTTGGATATTTTCCAGCATTTCGCTCAGCATTTTGTCAAAGAGATGTTCGGAGAATGGCGCGAGTTCGTCGTGCTTTTCCCCCAACCATCTGGACAAATCGGAACCATCAACTGCCGGTACGAAGGTTTGACTGCTTTGAAGGATCTCATAAAGGTGGCTGAGTGAATCCTCGATCTGGTCCCAGACCGGATTAGGCGGGTCAATGGCGCGGCTGGCATCGAGAGCAGTGAGCGCATCGCGCGGGTTGTTCGCGGCTTGCTTGCCGATGACGTGCATATTGTCCGCCAGCGCCATAGCGGCGTTGAGCGCGCGCGTCAGCGCATTAAGCGGCAGACGGCGTTCGGAGAATTCGTGCTGCAGGCTGAGCGTTTGCAGCTTCGAGCTAAGCGAACTTATGCTCTCGACCACCTCACCATAGATATCGCGCAATTCAGCAGCGCCGGGTTTGTCCATTTCCTCGGTCTGATCCAGGATGCGAACGATGCCTTGTAGTATGGCCCTTAACTCCTCTACGGGGATACCCTCGGCGCCCAGTTGACGAACAGCATTGTCCAGCCGTCTGATATTGGGCCGTAACAGTAAGATTTCGGAAAAGCGCGCGGAAATGCGCTCTGCCAATTGCCACTGCAACTCGCGCGTGCTGATAGCGTCCGGGCGGTCGACCATCAGTACATTAGCTGCTTTATCGGGTTTGTACTCGAAGAGCAACATCGTGCTTTCCGGGATGGCGGCTGGAATCTCGTCCAGTTGTGTATCGATCAAAAGCATGCACCAGTCCAGCAGAAGGTGCACAATGCCGGAGGTCTTGGTTCCAGTGCGCTCGCGCATGTCGTTGAGCAACTCCGCCGCCCGGGACCAGTTGCCATTGCCCATGTATATTTTTACGGCATCCAGATCGGCAGAGACCTCCAGATCGCGCAGGCGGTCAACAATGTCCGAGTGGGTGGAGCGGGCGACCGGATAGGCGGGGTTTTGACGAATCGCCGATTCAAGTTGGTTTTGCAGCGTAAGCAATTCGTTGCGGCTGAGATTGGGGTTCTTGAGCCTGGTAATGGTACGGGATACGATCGCGTTGCGAACGTGTTCCAAGGGAGTGCGATAACGTGACAGGTCGGCGTTTAGCGCTTTCAAAGACGTATAGCGAAAGCGCGCGTTGGGATGTACGGCTTTGCTGACGATTTCTTGCAGGCGGTGGTTGACATTCTGGGCATCTTGATGAAAGTCCAGCCTGAAATCGTGCCCGGCATCGCGCGGGACATCTACCCGGTGTCCACCAGACAAGATGAAATACAGTAACTCTCCGACTTGGTAAATGTCGGTCTGGCGGCTGATACCTTGCGAAGTTGCTTCGTCGCCCTCAAGGAAAACCGCATTACCCCAATCAATTACCTTGAGCGTATAGTTTTCTCGATTCCAAAAGAGATGCTTGGCATCTACATCGTTATAGACGATGTCTTTATCATGCGCGGCTTGCAACAGATGGATGAGTCGGTCGACAATTTCCATCATTTCCAGTTCTGGCAGGCGTTCGTTTTGCGCGGCAAGCCGGACGACTTCATCGGCGACGATAATGCCTTCCGCGCGTTCCATCACGATGTATTGGTGCGGGATGCCGCCAACGAAGAATTGCCCGCTGCCGACCAGTTCAGTTAAAGTTGGATGACCGGCGAGGCGGGATAGCGCTTCGCGTTCGTTGACGATGCTGACTTCTTGGCCGGCGCGGATGGGTGGCGCGTCGTTGGGCGCGGGGCGCTTAATCACTACGGGACGGTCGTCAGCCGCTGTGTCCACCGCGCGTAATGTTTCACCGGAGCGCCCGCGCGGATAAATGAAATTGTACCGGTAGCGGTTATCGAATAGGCTGTCCGCCATGGGTCTGTTCCAAACAGTCGGACTAATTCAGCCAGAAATTCGCTCCATGACTTGGCTCTCGTTGCTGGATGGTGAGATTGGCATGTCGAGAAAAAACGGATTCCTGGGACGCGTTTCGCTGCAAAATCGCTTGTCGCAGCAGGTCGAACGTCTTTCATTGTATGCTGATTCTGAAGGCGCGCAAGGGATATAGGCCCTGTTTTTTGGGATATAATGACAGAAACTTGGGATATCCATGTGGCAATTCCTCTGGCTGGCGCATATTAACGCGCCTGTGTATAACAAACAGTCGTTGCTTCAATTGGAGCAGCGTAGCAGTTGAAGACGGAGTTCCGAATCTATCCGATGACAAGGGACCTGTGGCGCCGCATCCTTCCGGATCTGAGCCTGATCGTATTATTGTTGATATTTCCACTGTTGATGTTCCATCAGCAAACTTTGGGCGACCGTACGCTGCTGCCAACCGAGAATCTCTATCAGTTTCTGCCGCATGCCGCCTACCGCGAAGTCGTCGGCGCGCCCGCCGTACCGCAGAACCACTTGATCTCGGACATGGTGCTGCAGAATTACCAGTGGAAGTCATTCATCCGGGAGCAGATCTCTCAAGGGGAAATCCCCCTTTGGAACCCGCATCTCTTTGCCGGTGTACCTTTCTGGGCGGCGGGGCAGCATTCCGCTTTGTATCCACTCAGCATTATTTATTATGTGCTGCCCTTGAGCAGCGCTTACGGCTGGTTCATCGTGCTCAGCCTCTGGATGGCTGGGGTATTCATGGCCGGTTATTTGCGGAGTTTGGGCAGCAATCGCTTCGGCGCGGCGCTGGCGGGCTTGGTCTATCAGTTGTCGGGATTCTTGATCGCGAGCGCGCTCTTCCCCATGGTGGCCGCCGCCGCCGTCTGGTTGCCACTGGCTCTTTGGATGGTCGAGAACATCCTGCATGGCCGCACGTTGTGGATCTTCCGCGGCACCGCCATTCCCTGGGTTGTGATTGGGGCGGCTGCGATTGCCTGTAATATCTTCGCCGGGCACATTGAAGTTTCCATATATACGATGATGACCACCTTGGTCTATGCGGGCTTGCGTCTGCTCTATGAGCTTGCTAGACGTTGGAAAACCGATGGGGCCGTTCCCTTTCGCTGGGCGGTGAAGAATGCGATCTGGTTGTTATTGATCCTGCTGTTGGGGACCGGTTTGGCCGGGCTGCAGTTAGCGCCCTTGGTCGAATTCGCGGGGACTAATTGGCGGGCCGAGCGCGACAACATTGAGGCGGTGTTGGATTATGCGCTTAAGCCGCGCGACATATTGCAGTTTCTGCTGCCGAACTTCTACGGCAACCCCACCCACCATAGTTATGTCGACGTATTCACGATGGAACGCGTCAGCGATTTAAGGAACGCCGCCGGGCAATCCATTGATTACATCAATTGGAGCATCAAGAACTATGTGGAAAGCGCGCTTTACCTGGGCGTATTGCCCTTGATCTTTGCGGCTTACGCGTTTTTTGCCGGCATTAGACGCTGGCAATTCGCCGGGGTCGTGATCGCGTTGACGCTGATCGCCCTGTCGGCGCTCTCTTTCATGTTCGGCGCGCCAACTTATGCTTTTGTATTTAGCCTGCCGGGCATGAATCAGTTGAATTCGCCTTTTCGTTGGGTGTATGTGTTAACCATGGCGGTTGCGGCCATGTCGGGACTTGGGCTTCATCTTTTGGTTGAGCGGCGCCGCAGCTTCTTCCCGATTGGTGTCTTGGGGCTGCTGATCTTGGCGCTTGGCGGCGCTCTTTTGGGTGGAGCGGTCTACAGTTACAACAACTTCGAACAATTGCAGCCGCTCTTTGACAGGATCGTCGCGGAATTGGCTGGCGCTGACAGGGCTTTTGCTGATGGACGCATGTTTTTCAGCTATCAGTTTCCGCAGTTCGTCGTGCTGGCGGCAGTCTTGCTCGCCAGTGGGGTGATTTTTCTCTGGGCGGCACGATGGCGATCACGCGTATGGATGGCTCTCGCCTTGCTGATAAGCGCCATCGATTTGTTCATCGCGAGTTACGGTTTCAATCCTGCCAGCGATCCGCTGCTCCTGGAGTTCACGCCGCCGGCGATAGAGTACTTACAGGGCCAAGATGGGCATTTTCGAATAACGAGCCTGGAAGCCGATCCGGAGCAGCCGCCCATCCTTAGTCCCAATGTGAGCATGGGCTATGGACTGGATGATATCCGCGGTTACGAAAGCATCATACCCGCCAGGTATGTGGCGACCATGCGCGCCCTGCAGCCGCAGCGTTTTCTGGACCACAATCAGATATCACCGGTCTACACCTTGCCGGACTGGAATCACGCCGGCGGATATGAAGCTGTGCTCGCTGCCGATCTCTTCAATTTGCTTAATATCCGCTATATTTTGACCCCGCGCGACTGGCAAAGCCCCCCGGCTGGTTGGAAGACCGTTTACGACGACGAAGCAGTAACTATTTGGGAGAACCAGTCTTTTATGCCACGGGCTTTCGCAGTTGCCAAAGACGATTGGGATCCGCGCTGGCTTGCCGAACCGGGCGGGGGCTTCAGATTTGGCGAATTCGCCAATACCGCTTCTACCTTGCATATCCCCAGATATCAGCCGGCGTCAATCTCCCGCGATACCGCGCGTGAAAAATTCGTTGACGTAAGCCTGGACGAAGCGAGCTGGCTGGTGATCAGCGAGAGCTATGCCCCGGGCTGGCGCGCCTTCGCCCGTCCCTGGGGAAGCGGAGAATCGGCGGAGTATGGATTGGCGGTGCGTCTGGTGCTGGCGAACCTCCAGGGAGTGGAATTGTCGCCGGGGCATTGGACGGTGAGGCTGGTATACAGCCCGGCAAGCGTGCATCTGGGTATGTTTGCCTCGACGATCTGCGTCGTTTTGACCGTGCTATTATTTGGCGCCTGGTTTTGGCGGGCTTATATTGGCATGAATACCGAGGGTTCGTCGAGCGTGGCCAAAGTCGCGCGGAATAGCCTGGCGCCAATTATTCTCAACTTGTTCAACCGCGGTATTGATATGGCTTTTGCCATAGTGATGTACAGACTGCTGCAACCGTTTGAAATTGGCATTTACAGTTTTGCGGTGGTCTTGTTCGTCTGGTTCGACATTTTTACGAATTTTGGCCTGGATCTGTTTCTGATCCGCGAAGCATCTCAGCGCAAGAGTCGCGCCGGACATTATTTCTACAATACATCCTTCTTTCGTCTGTTTTTGAGTCTTGTCGGCGCGCCGATGCTAGCCGGGGCGCTGCTGCTGTGGCAAAGCTCCGGAGTGGAAGCCATTAGCGCGGAGGGTCTGAACGCGATTGGCTTGCTCTACCTGGGATTGTTCCCTGCCAGCTTGTCCAAGGGCATGACATCGCTCTTTTATGCGAACGAACAGGCGGAAAAACCGGCGGCCATCGCCACCATTACAACCGTCAACAAGGCGATCTTTGGGGTTATCGCGCTCTTGCTGGGGCATGGCATCGTTGGCTTGGCGACAGTCAGCATCTTCAACAATATCTTGACGCTACTGGTTCTTGTGTGGGCGGGACGGCGCTTGATCGGCAAGATCGCTCAGCGGCTGCCCGATCGCAAATTGATCGGCGAAATGGTGGGCGAGAGCTTCCCCTTGATGCTCAATCACTTCCTGGCCACTATTTTTTTCCAGATCGATATCGTCATATTGCAAGCGATCAAAGGCGCGGAAACCGTCGCCCAATACAGCACAGCCTATAAGTGGCTCTTGGCTATCAACATCGTTCCGGCTTTTTTCACACAGGCGCTCTTCCCGGTGATGTCGCGTCAGGCAAAAGAAAACCTCTCGGCATTAACGCGCAGTTGCACATTTGGCATCAAATTGCTATTCGCCATTACCTTGCCCCTGGCTATGATATTCACTGCATTGGCTGAACCATTGACGCTGATCTTGGGCGGCGCCAGGTATGTGCCGGACGGCGCGATCGCATTGCAATTGATGATCTGGAGCATTCCTTTCGGC
Organism: Chloroflexota bacterium; assembly: GCA_011525385.1. Classification (GTDB taxonomy): domain Bacteria; phylum Chloroflexota; class Anaerolineae; order Aggregatilineales; family Phototrophicaceae; genus UBA6055. The sequence continues at coordinate 54,652 of WTGF01000094.1, forward strand.
TGGATGAACAGTTTGATGCAGTACGTGCTGGTCGCGCTGGGGCGGCAGCGGCTGATCACGCGCGCCTTTGGGGTCGCGGTCATATTCAACATCGCCGCCAATCTGATATTCATCCCGCAATACGGCTTTCAGGCAGCGGCGATCGCTACCATCGCTTCCGAAGTGGTTCTGTTCCTGCCATTTATTTATCTGCTGCGCCGATCGCTGCGGGGGGTGGGGGTGGTCAGTTTGCTGTGGCGTCCCCTAGCCGCATTCGCGGCCATGTTCTTGGTGATGATGGTATTCGGTCAAAGCCTACTTGCCCTGGCGATTGCAACGCTTTTGTACGCCTTGATACTCATCGTCTTGCGCCCTTTGGATGCCGCAGAAGGCGCGGCGCTGCTTGCGCTGATGCCCGAGGGCATGCGCAGGTTCCGGTTGGCGCGATGGCTTGGCGGGGCATAAGCCCGGTCAGAAGACTCGGGCTATCGAAATTCATTCGCTGGTGGCGCCTCATCTTGAACTGGCGGACTCGTCAGAACTGCTATCATTGTGATCCGTAACGCCGGCGCTCGCCGGGCGGGCCCAGAGTTTGCTAAAGACCAGGTCGCCAACCGCAGTTGGCGCCGAGTCTTCGTCCATGAGCATGTTCAAGATTGGAATAGACAGTTGGATCATCTCGCCTGATGCCAACTCCAGGTGTAGACCGATGCTGGAGCCGGGTTTCAAGTCGGTCTTCAGTTGCCGCAACATGATGTGCAAGCCCCCCGGGCGGAGCTCGAGCCTCTCGCCAGCCGGAATGACCAGGCTCTCGACAGCTTCCATGCGCGCAATGTCATCGTCGACGACGCTGCGGTGAAACTCGACCTGATGGGCAGCGGCGCTGTTGGCCGCGGCAATGACGACGGCTGAGGCGCCGCTGTTTTCGATTTGCATGTAGACAGCGCTGGATTCGCCTGGCGTACCGTTGCGCTCTGCGTCGTCCATCCGCTGGCTTTCCCGACCGTTGTGATCCATCGTCGGCATCTCGTGATCCCCGGCTTGCGAGAGGATCTCGTAGCGGAAACTCTCCGTAACCTGTTCGCCCGAATCCATGGTCAGGTTGGCTTCCAGGATCCAGGTGCCGGCCATGGTCCATTCAAATGGCAAGGTGAAAACGCCTTTGATCGCTTGGCTCGATTCGGCGAAGACCGGCGCCATGCCGGCGTGATCCATATCGCCACGCAGGGCAATAGTGCCCGGGTTTTCAATCGCATTGCCATTTTTGTCGCGAATGCTGACGCTGATTTGGGACTGGCCCACCAGCAGTCCGTTGACGGAGATATCAAGACTAATGTCGCTGGAAGACAAGTGTTGCTGTCGGCAGGCTGTCAAGAGCAGAACGAAGGTGAGGATGCAGCTAATTTGTCGCAGGGTTGCAATCAACGCGATGGCCTACGCTGGCATTTCAACTGGCGAGGCGGGTGGGTGGACGAGCAAACTCAGTCCGTAGCCAAATGCGCCAGCCAGCACCGGCGCGCCCAGCCACATGTGTACTTCCCACCAGAGGCCGCCTTTTCCCCAGGCGCCGACGCCCAGGATGTGAATCACAAGCAGTGCGCCCATACTGAATACGAAAGGGACCAGACAAGAAAACAGACGCAAGCCCTTAGTCGTTTCGATGATCTTGCGGCTGAGCAGCCAATCGCAGAGCAGACCGACGATAGCGGCGTTAATGACCAGTATAAACTCGGCGTTCGCGCCCAGGTGCATCCAGGTCATCAACAGGGCATTGACCGCGTACATCAGCGTGAAGACGCCAAAGGGCAAGCGCCAGCGCCGGCTGCTGAAAAGAACGACGCCGAGCAGGATGTTGCTATGCACCACCAGCGCCAGCACGCCATAGACGTCGTACAAGCTGTGAGCATCGGGTCTGGGACCGGTTAGTTCGTGCATCCTGCCGGTGACAGCGGCGAAGGACATAAAAAAGGTGAAGACCGAGGCGGTCATGATCAGCGCGAGGATGGCCGGCAGCAGGCTGCGCCAGTTGTCCTCGCTTTGGCGCTGCCACATCGCGCGGATGGGACCGGTGATAATCAGCAGGCCGGATGCGGCCAGCAGGAGATGCGTCGGGCTCAGCAGCGCCTCAATGCTTTCTTCAATGCCGAATAAGCCGTGCCAGACCATATCGCCCAGGCCGCCCATGGCGAAAAGCAGGGCGCCCCCTAGCGCGGGCATATAGCCGGCGGGCAAGGCCCGCCTCCAGTGAAAGCCCTTGCCGACATTGCGGAAGTGAACGGCGATCAAGGTGATCGCGGAAACGCCGTAAGCGCTATACAAAATCGCGTGCCAGGGCGTGAAAAAGCTGTCATCGACGCGATCATGATTGTGCGCCCAGCCATCAATGAAGAGGCCGAAGATCATGACACAGGCTACAATCGCCATCCAGCAGTCCAACCTCGGGTTATCCGCGGGCTGTCCACTTCGCGCGGTCGGCAATCCACTTTCCATTGCGCGCGTCTTAACTGCCGGGATTGATGACATGGCTCTTGATCCCTTCACAACCCTAATCGAAGAAGGGCGCTATGAAGTCTCTATGCGAAACCGAGTAGGACCATCAAAGTCATGCAACACCAAAATAATAGCCGCCCCTATGGCTCGACGTCGGAAATTGCATGACTTACCTGATTTTACTACTATGCAGCTATTATAGCACTGGAAGGCGCAGTTTGTCAGTCCAACGGCAGTCGCGTAGCGCGATTCACATCTTGATGTAAAATCAGTTTAGTTGTTCGCTCGCGCGATGATTCTCGTATGGCATTTGAATTGGAAGCTTTGGTCGGCCACCTTTATATTATCGGGGGCCGACCGATCAATGTTAACCCGCCCGGCGCGCTGGTCGTGGTAGCGCCGCAGGACGCCGCCCGAGGCCGTGAGGGCGATACTTTTTTCACGTTGATTGTCCCCTCGGGAACGATTGCGCCAACCACGTTTTATGAGCAATTGGCGGTATTGGCGGCGGAACGCTATTTCAATACCGGCGGCAGCGTCACGATTGCCATGCGAACGATGTTTCAAGTGCTTAACCGCAACCTTTACGAACACAATCAAGCGCATAGCGAGTATGAGCAGCAGCAATTTGAGGCCAGCGCCATCGTTGCCGTCCTGCATGGGGACGATATGTACGTCGCGCGCGTTGGTCCGGTCGTCTCGGTATTGCAGACAGTTGGCTTGACCCTAACTTTCCCCGATGATTTTACCCAGGAAGAATCGCTCTACAGCGCGCCTTTGGGCATCTCGCCGGAACCGGAAGTTGCTATGGTGCGTTATGGCGTCGATGCGGGCAGCCGTCTGGTGCTCGCTGATGCCAACCTGTGTGAGATCCCTGTCGATCAGCTAACCAGCATATTGTTGGAAAACGACATTAAACAAGTCTTGGACAGTCTGCGCAATACGATCAGGGTACAGGGACAATTGATGCTGGTGGAATTGGTTCCGCCGAACATCGAAAGCCCGGTACCGGCAGCGCCAGGCGAATCTTCGCTTGAGGTAAGCGCGAAGTTGAACGAAGCTCGGCTGCAATTGGAAAGCGACGGGTCGAGCGGACCGGTTCAGCGCAAGCGCGGATTGAGCGCCGTTTTGCGTTGGGGATTGGCGCGGTTGGCAGGGCGCGCGGCAGCCGTCGTTGGTGGCCTAAGCCGCTTGTTTCAGCGCTTTCTACCCTTGCCGCAACCTGGCAGTGACCGCAATCCCGCTGCGGGTTCGATGGCTTTGGCTGTCCTGCTGATACCCTTGTTCATTGTTGCTGTTGTCGTATTCTCCTGGGTCTCCAATACCGGGGAATCCGAATTTGAACAGTGCCTGCAACGATTGCAGGAGACAGCGAGCCTGGCGCGCTCTATGGACAACAGTAATCGCAGGAGTATCACCTCTGCCTGGAATGCGGCGCTGCAAGTCGTCGATGTTTGCGACAATATGCGACCTGACGATCCCGTGATCGAAGCGATGCGTCAAGAAGCGCAGGATGTTGTTGATACGCTCAACAATGTGCAGCGTCGCGTCGCTAATCCGTTGACGAATTTCCAGAATGCCAGCATCGCGCGTCTCCGGCTCAAGGGCACCGACATGTATGCGCTGGATACCAAGAATCACCTGGTATATCGTATAAAGATCTCGGACGATGGCACGGAGGCGGAGCGACAGGAGCCGGTGCCCAACATGCGGCGCGGAGCCACGGTAGACGGATTCAGCATCGGGCAAATCGTCGATATCGCCTTTGACGATGTTTCCAACGAACTGGCGATGATCGACGAAAATGGCACGCTGGTTCGTTGCCGGCCACAGTTTATCATGATCTGCAACGCGCAGCGCATTCTGGGCGTCGAGCAGTGGGAAAACCCGTCGGCGCTGACGGTTTGGGGACGCCGACTGTACATACTGGATAGCGAAGGTGGGCAAATCTGGAAGTACGATCCCTCCGGCGCCAGTTATCCCAGCGCGCCTCGGGAATATTTCACCAAGGACGCGCGTCCAAATCTGCGCAACGTCGTCGATTTCACCATCAGCCAGGCTGGCGATGTTTACGTCTTGTACGATGACGGGGTCATGAAGAAATACAATGCCGGTGAAGAGAGGGCCTTCGCTTTTAGCGGATTCAACGAGGGCAGTGAACTTTACACGACCATGACCGAGGGCTTTTATCTCAATGACAGTCCCTTTGCGCCAGCATTTTTTGTGATTAGTCGCGGCGCCCGCGCGGTATACGAGACAACGCTTGCGGGTACTTTTATGGACAGCTATCAAGCGGTGGAGCAAGACAAATTTGAATTGCTCTCTGCCATAGTAGCCTATCCGATCCACGATATCATCTATGTGGCTTCTGGAAACAGCATATTCCGCTTGCACAAGAGTCCCAATACCTAGCGACGCTCGTCAGGCGCGGCTCACGTTCCCGATCCCAGCGGCGCGCCCAGCGAAGAACATGTAAAATCCAGCCACGGGCGTCTATACTGTGGCAAATTAGCTAGCGATTGAAGGTGGAGCGAACATGAGCAAGAGAGTACTGATCGTTTATGGCGGCTGGGACGGTCACGATCCCAATGAGACCTCACATTTATTCGCGGGACTGATGAAAGACGCGGGGGTGGACGTGACGCTCTCGAAATCATTGGATAGCTTCCTTGACGCCGATCTGATGGGATCTGTCGATATGGTCGTGCCGGTGTACACCATGAGCACAATTACAGCCGAGCAAGAAGCGGGTTTGCTGAATGCGGTCCGCGAAGGTGGCGTTCATGTCGCGGGATGGCATGGCGGCATGGCGGATGCTTTCCGCCAGAATACCGAGTATCAGTTCATGGTTGGCGGGCAGTGGGTGGCGCATCCGGGCAATATCATCGATTATCGCGTCAACATTCGCGATCAGACGCATCCGATCACGGCGGGCATCGCCGATTTTGATATGCATTCGGAGCAGTACTATATGCATACCGACCCATCAAACCAGGTCCTCGCAACAACGACGTTCAGCGGTGATCACGCCGACTGGGTCGATGGCACAGTGATGCCTGTGGTTTGGACGCGGCGGTATGGAAAGGGCAAGGTATTCTATTGCTCGCTGGGGCATGTCATAGGCGATTTCGATGTCCCGGAAGCCCGCGAAATTGTGCGCCGCGGTCTACTATGGACGATTGATTGCCTGTAGAAGCGGGGCTTGCTTTATTCTGTGTCGCAGGGCGCCATGCGCCGCCGAATTGGGGAGAGATCGCGGTGGCGGAACATGATCTGTAGGACGCGCAGCGCCGCCTCCCCGGCGATAGAGGGCGACATCTTGGACACGCCGCGCTCGCGGTCCGGAAAATGTATCGGGATCTCCTTGATCCTGTAACCGAGTCTGTACATCACATAGATGACTTCTACTTGAAAGACGTACCCGTTTGCCTTGATCCGGTCCAGGTCCAGGCCGATGAGGCAATTGCGATGGAACAGCCGGAACCCGCCCGTGGTATCACGGACAGGAATCCCCAGGATGCTCGGCGTATAAAGCCGATTCGCCCACCAGCTGAGCAGCTTGCGGATGGGACCCCAGCGCTCGTCTACGCTGCCGCCGGCGACATAACGCGACCCTAGTACGACATCGTGTGTTCGCGCTTCTTCCAGCAATTGCGGGATGTATTTGGGCTGATGTGAGAAATCGGCATCCATCTGAATGATCAGTTGAGCGTCGAGGACCAACGCGCGTTTGTAGCCCGCTATGTACGCCGGTCCCAAGCCTTGCTTTTGCGGTCGATGCAGGACGTTGACCTTGCCCCGGTATGCTTGGCTTTGGGCGATTTGATCGGCGATTTTGCCCGTGCCGTCCGGGGAATTGTCGTCGACGATCAGCAGATGGAAGTTCCTAATATCTAGCCTGAAAAGAGCGTCGACAAGTTCAGGTATGTTTTCCCGCTCATTGTAGGTCGGCAGGATGACCATCACTTTAGGGAACTCGGCAGACATATCATTCTCGCCCTGGGTTCGCTCAAGCGCCTCGCCAGGTGAAGTGGTCTCTTCCAAAATCATCCGTCACTGTCCATGCCGAGAGACTGAGCGCGATGGTACCCCGCCGTGAATATCCATTGTATATTCGTCTCAGTTAGATCTGGATGGAAATCAGGAGGCTTTCTAGTCGTCGAGAAGCGAATTGACGGCTTCGGCAACATGCCCCGGTGTAAGACCGAGTTCTTCGTAGATTCTCGTGTAGGGCGAGCTGGCCCCGAAGCGGTCGATCCCCAGCGCGATCCCTTCGTCGCCGATGTAGCGTTCCCAACCGAGCGTGGCCCCTGCTTCAATGCTGACGCGGCGACTTATGTCGGCGGGCAAGACGCTCTCGCGATAGTCGTCGTCCTGCTCTTCAAAACGCTTCCAACAGGGCATCGAAACTACCCGCACGCGGATATCCGACTCTTCGAGCAGTTCTGCGGCTGCCAGCGCGATGCTTACTTCGCTGCCGGTCGCCATAATGATCGCGTCAATATCGCCTGACGCATGTTCGGAAAGGACGTATGCGCCGCGGGTAACGCCTTCATGTATGCCTCGGTCGTTGCCGGCGAGCACCGGCAGATCCTGCCGACTGAGCACGATAGCCGCCGGATGATCAAGCTCGGCAATAGTCGCCCAGGCGCCGACGGTCTCCGTGGCGTCTGCCGGCCGGAATACATAAAGATTGGGCATGGCGCGCAGCGCCATCAAATGTTCAATGGGTTGATGGGTCGGTCCGTCTTCGCCAAGGCCGATACTGTCGTGCGTGAAGACGTAGACAGTTGGGATGTCCATCAGCGCGCCCAGGCGCAGCGCCGGACGCATGTAGTCGCTGAAAGTAAAGAATGTGGCGCTATATGGCTTGACGATTCCCCCGTGCAGAGCCAGACCGTTGACGATAGCTCCCATCCCGTGTTCCCGGACGCCGAAGCGCAAGTTTCGTTCGGCCGCCCGTCCGGGACCCGTATCATTGGCGCCTTTGATCAAGGTCTTGGTACTGCCAGCCAAGTCGGCATCGCCGCCGATCATGGTCGGCGCATGGCGGGCTAGCGCATTCAGCGCGTCACCGCCGGCGTTGCGCGTGGCGACCTGTTGACCGGCTTGCCAACTAGGCAATTGGTCGCGCCAACCCTCGTTGAATTGCCCGGCTTGGGCGCGATCCCATTCGCTTGCCAAATCGGAATATGCGCCGCGCCAAGCGTCAAACGCGAGATTCCATTCCGCTTCGGCAGCCGCGCCCGCATCAAGGGCGCTGCGGAAGTGCTGCAAAGCCTCTGTCGGAATGAAGAATTTGGCATCCGGATCCCAGCCGAGAGCTTCTTTCGCCAGTCTTACTTCGTCGGCGCCGAGCGGACTGCCATGCGCGTCACTGGTTCCCTGCTTGTTGGGGCTGCCGTGACCGATGATGGTGCGTACCGCGATCAGGCTCGGTTTGTCCGTGACGGACTTCGCCGCTGTTATTGCTTGATCAATTGCTGCGACGTCCGTACCGTCAGGTACACGGCTATAATGCCATCCCATCGCCCGGAAGCGCATGGCGATATCTTCGGTGAGAATCATGTCGGCATCACCGTCCAATGTGATTTGATTGTCGTCGTACAGGAATATCAGCTTGCCTAAGCCCCAATGACCGGCCAAGGCCGTTGCTTCTATACAGACGCCTTCCATTAGGTCGCCGTCGCTGACTAAGGCATAGGTGTAGTGATCAACAATCGTTCGACCGTCCCGGTTGAAGTGTTTGGCGAGATACGCTTCCGCCAGCGCCAAGCCTACGGCCGTGGCCGCGCCTTGCCCCAGCGGGCCCGTTGTAGTCTCTACGCCTGGCGTATCGCCGTATTCCGGATGTCCCGGGGTGCTGCTGCCGAATTGCCGGAAATTCTTTATTTCCTCAAGTGACAGGTCGTAACCAGTAAGATGCAAAAGCGAATAAAGCAGCATCGAACCATGCCCGGCGCTCAATACGAAGCGATCGCGATTTGCCCAGTTCGGGTTTTTCGGGTTATGGCGGAGGTGCTTCGTCCACAGCGCGTACGCTAGTGGCGCCGCGCCCATCGGCAAGCCCGGATGGCCACTGTTTGCCTTTTGCACCGCATCCATTGACAGGGTCCGGATCGTATTGATCGCCAAAGTCGCTAATTCTGCCACCACATCGCTCCAATCTTGTGTCCACTCGCGTTGCCCTGTGCATTATAACACCGGTTAATGGATGATGGTTGAGCAGGTTTTGCTGAAACGCCAGGAGGCCGTATCAACCAGAAGTGGCGTCAAGCGCCAAGTTTACTTTGTCAGGGATACCGCAAGAGTGAAGGCGGATCACTGCGGTTCGGTCAATATTATGGAGGCTCGGCTGGTCGAGAGGATTCGTTCAGGTATCGCCGAAAACAAAAAGGTGAATACTGGTATTCACCTTCTCGTCGACATTTGCTGATTGCTTGGCGATCGCCAACCAGGATGATCAACTGCTCTTTAGGGACGCGGTTCAACGCGGAAGCGAACCGCCGTGCGCTCTTGACCGTCGATATCGACCTCTGTGAAGTAGGGCGTGCTGACGATGTCGATTTCATCCCGTTCCAGGTATCCCCTGGCAATTGCCAACGCTTTCACGGCTTGGTTAACCGCGCCCGCGCCAATGGCTTGAACCTCGGCAAGATGATGCTGTCGCATAACACCGGCAATGGCGCCTGCCACCGCGGTCGATCGCGAACGAGCCGAGACCTTGATTATATCCGGTTTATCTTCCGAGTATGGTCCAACGTCTTCTAGGTAAGAATCGGTCAGGGGTACGTGGCTTTCGTATTCGGACATTCATCCCCCCTCTTGTCGGGAACAACCTTCGCAATACATAGAATAGCGTTAACGCAATTTTACAACTTTTCCTGCCGTAAGTCCACCAAATATGATAAATTATGCAGAAATCTATATCACTTACGATACTTTAACCTGTAACAATCAAAAAGGCATCTTATTTGAGGCAAACGAAACTATAAGAAAGGCGAAATCGATTTAGCCGACTCTTCTGCGGAAGTCAGCGCGCCATATCATCGTCGGATGGGAACATAGCGGAGATGGCAGTCAATCTCAAGGATATCCCTGTCCGGAAGGCGCTCTGTGGCGGTGCAAGAGATAACCCAGCGCTCTGGTTTGCATAGATTCGGGCGATCATAAAATGTGGCTCTCTGGAGGCGCTAAGGACTTCGCAGTCGCGGTCACCCTGTAAAGCCGCTGCGCTAGTCGTTACAATCGGCGTAGGCGCCGGAGCCTGCCGGCATGTCATCAAGCGGAATTGGAACCGCCATGCAATTCACCACACCAACTGCTGGACTGATACTGCTGATCGCTTTGCCAATAGTCTGGTATGTGGGTTTTCCACGTCACGCCTTCCGCCGCCGCCGCGATATCACCAGCTTGGCGTTGCGAACGGCGATTGTTGTGCTGCTTGTCCTGGCCTTGGCGGGATTGCAGAGTGTGCAGGCGGTTGATCGGCTGGCGGTGGTCTTCTTGGTTGACGCTTCCCATAGTATGGGCACTGCGGCCGAAGACGCGCAATTGCAGTACGTTCGCGGGGCGATCGCCGACAAACAGCCTGACGACGAGTGGGCGGTCGTCTTGTTTGGTGACAACGCGGTGCCGGAGAGCGATTTCAGCCGCGTACAAGAAATTGATGGGTTTTCGTCGGTGCCGGTCGCGACGCATACCGATATCGCTAATGCCATTCAGACAGCGCTATCGATGTTCCCGGCAGATGCTTCACCCCGCATCGTTGTTCTTAGCGACGGACAGCCGACACAGGGCGACGCCCTCTCGCGCGCGCAACGCGCCGCGGCTTCGGGCGTCGAGATCAGCTATGTGCCGTTTTTCCGCGAGGCGCAGCCCGACGTAAGAATTACAGAATTGGACGCCCCAAGCCGCGTCGGCGAAAACCAGAGCTTCGATATCGCCGTCGGCATCCATGCAGAGGAAGCGACATCGGCGACGCTGTTGATCTTCTCGGGCGGCAGCCTGATCCACGAAGAAGCGCTGAACTTACAGCGGGGCGACACGCGGTTTGCCCTTACTCAGACCAGCGAGAAGAGCGGTTTTCTTGATTTCACCGCGCAGTTGGTCGTACCCGGCGAGAGCGACAACTACAATCAGAATAATCAATTGGCGGCTTTCAGCCAAGTCATTGGCCCGGCGCGCGCCTTGCTAGTTCGTGTGAGCGAGGCGGAAGCGCAGAATCTATTGCCGGCTTTGCAGCAAGCCGGTCTGCTGGTAGACGCGGTGTTGCCAGAGGCCCTGCCGGTAAACATGGCTCAACTGGCCAATTACAAGAGCGTCATTTTGGTCAATGTCCCGGCGACCGAATTGAGCAATGCGCAGATGAATCTGCTGGATCAGTACGTCAGCGACATTGGCGGCGGTCTGGTGATGATTGGCGGACCGGAAAGCTATGCGCCCGGCGGATACTACCAGACGCCGCTGGAACGTACCCTGCCCGTGGAGATGCAGATCAAAGACCAGCAGCGCTTGCCCAAATTGACGATCGCCTACTTGATTGATCGCTCTGGCAGTATGGGGCAGATCGGTCGCAGCGGCGTTCCCAACCTGGAATTGGCCAAGCGGGCTATCGTGCTTTCGCTGGGTTTGCTCCAACCGAGTGATCGGGTTGCCATCGGCACCTTTGATACCGGCGGCGCCTGGGTGGTCCCGTTTCAGCAAGTCAACGACGCGCAGGCGCTAATCGCCATGACCAACACGATTCGATCAGGCGGTGGTACTGATATTTTGGCGGGCTTGCGCCTGGTCGAGCGAGACATCATCAACGAGCCCTCGCAATTGAAGCACCTAATCCTGTTGACTGATGGCGGCGCCAGCCCAACCGGATTGGTGGAACTGACCGGGCTGCTTCAAGAGCAATTCAGCGTCAGCTTGTCGGCTATCGCAATCGGTCGCAATCCGGCAGAATTCCTGGAGCGAATGGCGGAAGCCGGCGCGGGCAACTACTATGAAGTGGCGGACGCAGCGCAAATACCCTTGATCTTCGCCCAAGAGACGGTCTTGGCATCGCGCTCTTATATCGTCGAAGAAGACTTCACAGTCCGTGTGACAGGCAGTAATGCGATCATTGACGGCATGAGCAGCTTCCCGCCCTTGCGCGGTTATGTGGCGACCACGCCCAAGACCGCCGCCCAGCGCATCCTCAGCGGACCCGAACCCTATTCCGACCCTATTTTGGCCTCCTGGCAATATGGCTTGGGCCGTGTGGTCGCCTGGACCTCGGACGCGAGCGCGCGCTGGGCAAACGAATGGGTAACCTGGGGCGATTTCTCGCGCTTTTGGGTGCAGGCGATAAACTGGAGCATCAACGCGGGCGCCAACAACAACCTGGAGACGCGCATCACCTTGGAAGATGAAAATGCGCGGATTGTGGTCGACGCGCGTGACAACGCGGGGCAGTTCCTGGACGGCTTGTTGTTGAACAGCGCTGTATTAAATCCCGCTGGGGACAGCCGTCGCATCCCCTTGCTGCAGACGGCGCCGGGCCGCTATGAAGCCACCTTCAAACCGCAGAACGAAGGGGCGTATTTCTTAACGATTAATGGTCAAGCGCAGCTTGATGATGGCGACAGGGCGCTAAGCGATCTCAATGGATGGGTCTTGTCATATTCTCCCGAATACATTCCTCGCGAACCGGATGACCGATATTTGGCTGAAATCGCTGAGCTAACTGGCGGCGCCAATCTGGCGGGGGATCCAGCGGATGTCTTCGCCCACAATTTGGGAGAGCGGCAAGCAGCGGTTGCTATTTGGCAGAACTTGGTTTTGCTGGCGCTTATCTTATTGCCATTGGATATCGCAGTCCGACGCTTGATCATTACGCGGGGCGATTTGGCGCGCCTGCGCGCGACCTTGACCGGTCGTCAAAACGAGGATCAGCAGCGGACGCAGCGCTTGCAGGCGCTGCTCAACGTGCGCAGCCGCAGCCGAGACGCGACCGGATACGGTGAGGCTTCGCGGATTGATCCCGATCCGAGTGGGGCGGGACCTTCTCCGTCCGGGCATGTCGCGCCGGCGCGGTCGGCGAGCGATCCGCCCGAGCCGGCCCCGGAAAAGAATCTTGGCGCGAGGCTGTTGCGCAGCCGCGGAAGGCGCCGCGGCGAGGCGGACGATTAAGCGGCTGCCGGCATCAATGATCGGTCTCGCAGCCACTCCCCTCCTCAACGACGCTTTCGTCCACGTAAACTGACTGATCCATGCTGTCGCTGATCTGGTTTTCGTGCAGAAACGCGATTGAGCCGTACAAGACGCTGAGACCGTTTAGCGCGCTGCCTGCGATCGTGTTTCCTGACAGGAAGGCTTCGGAGTGATAGTCGACCGTAATGCCGTTTCCGTTGCGAATGCCGTGTAAATCAATATCGCTGCCGGTATCAACAACGAGATTGTCGCATACGAGCGCCATGGACATATCCAGGACATTGATGCCGATACCGGTTGTGCTGGCGACGGTATTGCCCAGCACATCAGCATGGGACATTTCTGTGACGGCGATGCCATATTCTCCGTTTTGCCGCACGATGTTGTCATTAATGTGAATCATAGAAGTCATATTGGTATAAATCCCGCCATGAGCGTTGCCAAAAACGATGTTGCCGGTGACGCGCGATTCCGGCCATTGCATGGTATTGGTGACATGGATGCCGAATCCATAAGGCGCTTGCGCGTTGATAACCGAATTGTTCTCTATGTCCGCCGCGCCGAGACGTACTTTGATACCCGCCAGGCGACTGTCCAGAACCGTATTTTCTTGAATCTTGATAGCCTGGCTGTTTGTGACGAAGATGCCATATTCACCGCCAACGATCGTTAGTCCTTCGATAGAAACGGCATCGGTGTCACGGATGGCGATCGCGGGCGTATCATCACTTGGGGCAACCAGGGTCACCTGGGCGCCCTCCGCAGCTCGCAGCGTAAGGGGGCGTCCAATGACCAGAGATTCGCGATAAGCGCCGGCGGCGATCTCGATGACAGCGTGATCGGGCGCGTCGGCAATTGCCGCGGCAATGCTGCCGTAATCTCCCGGCACGCGCAGCGTCACGACCATGCCCGAAGCGCTTGGCACCTGCGCCAGCAGCAGGATTAAGGCGAACAATGGCAAAGCGAAGGCGATTCTATTCGGTCTTGCAAGCGCATCAAGAATCCCGCGAATCATGGTTGATCTATCCCTTGACAGCGCCGGCTGTGACGCCGCGAACGAAATAGCGTTGCAGACTGAAGAACACGAGTAAGGGTACAAGCATGGTAATGAAGGCGCCGGAAGCGAGGATATCCCACTCGTTGGCGTACTGTCCTACGAGTTGTCGAATGCCTACCGTGAGCGGGAACTTCTGTTGGTCAACCAGGAAGATCAGCGCGTTCATCAGGTCGTTCCATACCCAGACAAACTGGAAAATGGCCAGGGACGCCAGCGCGGGCAATGATAGCGGCAGGACAATACGGAAGAACATGCCAAATTCCGAAGCGCCGTCAACGCGCGCGGCTTCAAAGAGTTCACCGGGGAGATCGCGGAAAAAATTGTAAAGCAGAAATATGGCGAAGGGCGTCCCGTAAGATGAATGCGCGATCCAGATGCCGGGCCAGGTGCCGATCAGATTGGCCGCATTCAGCATGCGCAAAACCGGGATCCAGGTGGTTTGTAGCGGCACAATCAACATGGCGATCGCCAACAGATAGAAGACGTTGCGATAGGGCAGGTCCAGCCAGGCGAAGGCGTAGGCCGCCATGGCGGCGATCGCGATCGGTATGATTGTACTGGGAATTGTGATGATGAAACTGTTTTTGAAGAAGTTGAGAAATCCCGGCTCGGCCAACTGCTCCCGCGTGAATACTTCCTCGTAATTCTCCAGCGTCAAGAGCGGATTCTGGATGCCGAGTTCCATCTCGACCGCGCCGGCGAAGTCGTCGTCGGCCTTGAATTCAAAGCCACCGTCGGCGCCGACATGAAGCGTCCCGGCCAGCGGCAGTTGAGTCGTCTCTCCGGCGTAGACGGTTTGCAGCGGACCACCGGCGCGTTGCATGGCGTAGCTTATCGTGAAGGGCGGGTCAGACACGACCCCGTGATCGATCGTCGCCTCGAAACTGCCGACAAAACTAGCCCGCGGCTCGAAAACATAAGTGCCGTCTTCATTTACGATGATTTTGCCGGCCCGCGGCACGCGTTCCGACTCTCCGATTTCCTCGATGACCAGTTCGCCCGCAATGGATTCGAACCCTTGCAGTTGGAACTCGGCCGCAAAGGGCGTTTCCGAGCTTTCGATGTCGGTCACGAAAGCGCCTGAGTAGCCGGCCGCCGGCGCGAAATCGTAAGAGCCGTCGGCACGGACAGTGACCGTGCCCACGCCGGCAAGCGCGATGGGCTGATCAAATTCCTCGACGGCGAGCGTGCCGATGATCTGCTGGACGCGAACCAATCCAATGGTGGCGGCGGGCAGGCCTTCAACCGCGTCAGTCAGTAATTCGCCGCTTAAGGAATCGCCGGCGACGATAGTGTCTTCGTCGCTTGCGCCAGACTCAACCACCTGTAATTCCCAAAGCTGGTCAGTAACTGTGCGGGTGCCGCTGGCGAGGGTCCACCAGCCAGAGGCGGAAATATCGCCGCGTGTGCGAAACGAAGTGACAGCCAAGCCCACAGAGGGAACCAGCCAAATGATGCCGATGATAACCAATATCGCGTGGACTGGTCCCCGCCTTGTCAAGGCGATAAGCGCGTCGGTCAGGCTTGGGCGCCGCCTGTAGTAGCTTACCGATTGCCCGTCCAAAGCGTCCTCATATCTCTCGGCGAACTTGCCGCAACTGATAAACGATGAAGGGCAAGACGAGCAGCAGGAGAATCACTGCCACCGCGCTGCCATAACCGGTTCGATTGTTATTGAAGGTCTCCCAAAATACCGTGTAACCGATGATGCGGGTTGCGCCGCGTGGCGCGCCCTTCGTCATCACCAGGACCAGGTCGATCATTTTCAGCGCGTTGATGATCATGGTGACGGCGACGAATGTCATCGGTCCGCTGAGCATAGGCGCGGAAACGCGCCAGAACAATTGCCAGGCATTGGCGCCGTCGATCTTGCCGGCTTCGTGTATCTCGTCGGGAATGGCTTTGTAGGCGGCCGAAAGCACCACGACAGAAAGACCCGTCCAGATCCAGACGCCGGCGAAAATCACCGCCAGGTTGGCGACTTCTACGCTGCCTAGCCAGGCGATAGGCTCGAAATCCGGGAAGATGGACGCCAGAAACGCATTGAGGGAGCCGAGGTTGGGATTCTGATTATAGAGCAGGCGAAAGATGACCGCGGCGGCTGTGGCGGAGATGGCCATCGGCATGAATACGATGGATTTGATAATCGCTTCGTATTTGACCTTGTCGGATAGCACAGCGACCAAAAGTCCAATGAGGACGACAGCTGTCGGAAATATGATGAGCCAGGCGAAGCTGTTGATCAGCGCCCCGCTGAAGGCTCCATCGTCGAAGCTCAAGAAAAAGCGATCTTCGGTCAACAGGATGCGATAGTTGTCAAAACCGACAAATTCTTTGGCCGGCGTTGTGATCGTGCCCCGGGTGAAACTCAGAATGACCGTCACGATCGTGGGATAGACGTAAAAGAGCGCCATTGCGATCAGCGCCGGTCCGGCGAAGAGCCAGGGAATCAGTTTGCTGAATCTGCTGGTGTGCATGTTCTGCTTATCAGTCCGATTGCCGCAGACAACTCTGATGCGCGGATAGCAGCATTGTCAAAAAAGGGCAGCCACACCGGGCTGCCCTCATAGCGAGTTGTGCTGTCAGGTTATCCGCCGTAGGCGGTATCGGCCACGTCTTCGATGAACTGGGCGACCTCAGCCACGGCGTCGGGATTGGCGACCAGGTCTTGCAGGCCGGTGAACATGGCGTCGCCGCCGATCGCGCCCGGCGCCAGGTCGGAGCCGTCAAAGGCGACATAATTGGCATTGGCGACCATGGCCGCCGCAGCGCCATCGCAGGGCTCGGCGTAGACATCGGCGGAAACATTGTAGTTAGCCGACAACTGCGGTCCCGTTTCCTGTGTCGCCATGATTTCCTGGGCTTCAGCGCCAGCCATCCAGCGCATCCACTCCCGTACCTCGGGCCTGTCGTTGAACATCAGCCAGAAGTTGCCACCGAGAACTACGGAATTGGCGTACATTTCGTTGATGGACGGGAATTGGAAGGAACCAAAATCATCGGGGCAGGTTTGACCCGGGAAGTTAGCCTGGGCGAAACTGCGCATGAAGCTGGCAAGTGGGAAGAGCCCGGCTTCGCCGTTCATCACGGCATCCATGGCGCCGATGAAACCACGGGCGAGCGTCCCGTCCGAGCCGCCGGCCAGGCGCGTGTCGGTTGGTGATACCGCTTCGGCGAAATGTTCCAGCGCGCTGATGACGGTGGGATCGGTCCATTCAACTTCGTGCGTCACGAAAAGCTTGTGGTACATCTCCGGACCGGCGATGTTGAGATAGAGGTTCTCGAAGAAGTCGGTGAGCGTCCAGCCATCCAAAGCGCCGAGCGCCAAGGGCGGTATCCCTTCTTCCGCCAGGATATCCAGGTACTCGATGAACTCGTCCCAGGTTGTGGGCGCGTCTTCGCCGATATCCTCGAAGACATCGGTGCGGCGCCAGGCGATGCTCTTGGAGCTGACCGCGCTGACGACCCCGTAGAACTCGCCATCAACCGAACCCAGATCGATGAGCGCCTGACCGTAATTGGCCGCGACGAACTCTGGCGTGAGCACTGGGTCGTCGCCGCTGGTCAAGGGTATGATCAAGCCTTCGCGCGCCAGATCCGCCATGACGCCTGGGCGTGGCATGGCGGATACATCGGGCGGGTTGCCGGCGCTCGCCATGATTTGCGGCAGCAGGTGGCAGTCGCGGTCATCAATGTGCTCGACCTCAATGCCTGTTGCTTCGGTAAAAACGGCGTTAGTCGCATTGAAGCCAACGCCTTCAGCCCCGCCCCAACAAGTGACGATCGTCACCTTGGGGGCATCCTGTCCAAGAACCGTTGCCGGCAACAGCGACAACACGATTAGCACTAGGAAACCTAAAACGAGAAGCCTTCGCATGATAATTGTCCTTTCTTGAAATTCATCTATTTGTTGACAGACCGTAAGGCGAAATGCCCGCTTATTTCCAAGCGGACCGGGCGCTGCTTGCCCGGATCGCATCCGCCGGAAACTTAAATATACTGTACCGCACCAGTGCTTGCGCCGCAAGAAGTCCGGCGCGAACGACGCCTAGCTTTCAGTTGCATCAACGCTCCGACAGAAACACGGTGAAATCGAGATTCCCGGGCGAGTGACCAAAGCCGGTCAGAAGGGCAGCGCATTCGCTGCGATGCTGCGTGCCGTGATTGACGACATGCGCCAAGCAATGCCAGAGCACGCGATGGCGCATTATGCCGTCTCCTTCATAACTTACTGTGCCAGCCAGATCATCGTTTGACAGGCTGTTCAGGTAGTCCCAGAAGGCGGTCCGTTCGCCTGCCCAGCGCGCGCGGATGGCGGGGACATCGGGGAAGTCTTCCGGCTGCAGCCATTCGACGTGTTCGCCGCTTTTCAGGAGGATTCGCCAGACGTATTCGGCGTCCATCAGATGGACCAGGGCGCCGCGCAGGCTGCCCCAGCCGAGGTCATTGGGCGCGGTCAGTTGCTCAACCGAGACATTTGCCGCCCCGTCCAAGATTCGCTCGTTTGCCCAATCGTTGTATTTGAAGAGAAGCTCAATTTCTGCGAAATTCATCAAGTCTCCCTAACGATACTTATTCGCGGCTGCTGAGGAAGAGCGTGAAATCGACATCGCCCGGCGAATGCCCGAAGCCGGTGAGCAGAGCGGCGCATTCAGCGCGGTGCTGCGTGCCGTGGTTGACCACATGTACCAGACATTGCCACAAGACCCAGCGATACTCCGTGTCGCCCCTCTGGCTGACTACCGGTCCGTAGAGGTCATCGTCGGTCAGCGTATTCAGAAAGGTCCAGAGCGCTTCGTTTTCCTCGTCCCAGCGCTGGCGCAGCGCGGCGATATCCGCGAAGTCGTCTTTTAATACGTCGCGCGGGCCTTCTTCATCGTTCAGGAACTTGCGCCAGCCGAATTCAGCATCGAGGATGTGGGTCAAGGCCCCGCGCAAACTGCCCCAGCCAAGTTCGTTGGGCGTCGTCAATTGTTCCCCCGTCAGATTCTCGGCTGCCGCGAAAATGCGCTTGTTGGCCCAATCGTTATATTCGTAAAGCAGTTTGATGTCATCGGTCTTCATGCTGGCTCCTGTCATCTGCTGGTGTCGGCGTCTAATTGCAACGGCTTCAATGTTATAATCGTATTGGTTTCACGAGAGACTCATTTTACCGATGGATCCATGCGATGACGACCGTGAATTATGACCGGGCGGTAGCCTACTACGATGAAACGCGCGCCTTTCGATCCGGCGTCGCCGAGGGCTATCGGCAGGCGCTTCTGCACTATCTCGCGGGTCATGATAGTCCGCGCATCCTCGAACTGGCAATCGGTACCGGCCTGATCGGGGTCCCCTTCTTCGCGGCCGGCGACAGCTATGTCGGCGTCGATATCTCGCGCGGGATGATGGGGCGGATCGCGCCTAAACTGGAGACAGGCAAGGCGGCGGATTTGGCGCAGGTCGATATCGCGCGGCGCCTGCCCTTTGCCGATGACAGTTTTGATCTCGTGCATGCGGTGCGCGTTTTTCACCTTCTGGACGATTGGCAGCGCTGCGTTCAAGAGGTGAGGCGGGTTTTGAAATCGGGCGGACACCTGCTGATCGTCCGCAATGCCCCGTTAGATAGCGGAGCGCAGCCGCCTTGGGCTGTCGTGCACGGCAAATGGGACGAGATCCTGGCAAACCTGGGCGTCGGGGTGGATGGCATCCGTCACGGGATTTTCCGAACGGACGATATGATGATGGAGCATCTGAGCTCGACCGGCGCGAGGGTTCAGATTGTCGATCTCTTGCCTTATACGGAAAGAGCGGTTTCCCCCCGCATGATGGTCGAGCGCCGCCAGCGAAAGATGTTCAGCAGCGATTGGCATCTGCCGGCTGACTTGCATGCGCGCGCGGTTCATCAACTGAATCGTTGGCTGGAGACGGAGTGCGCCGAGCCCGATGAGATGCATGCCCAGGCGATGGTATTCCGGGCGATCGTGGCTCGCTGGGGGAATCCCAGCCAAGAGAATCGATCGCGCCTCGTGCGGGCATTTGATTGACCTGCGAATCGGGGATGAACTTGATTGAGACACTGGCGAGTCTGGCATTAATCTTAGTATCGGTCTACCTGCTGTCGGTGATAACTGAAGGTTTTTTCATCGTTAGCCTGGATCAGATTTCGCGGCGTTTGAAGCTATCCGACGAAGTCGCGGGCGCCTCCTTAATGGCGATGGGTTCGTCGGCGCCGGAACTGGCGATTGCGCTGATGGCGCTGTTTACCGGCGGCGGCGCCCATAGCGATGTCGGCATCGGCACGATTGTTGGCTCCGCCGTCTTCAACATTCTGGTGATCACGGGTGTATCCGCCGTGGTGGCGGGTGGCTTGCACACTCATCCCTTTGCCGTTCGGCGCGACACGCTCTATTACCTGCTGTCCATCGGCTATCTGGCCTTCATCTTTGCGGATGGTGAAGTGCTGCTCTGGGAAGCGATTCTGGGATTGGCAGCTTATGTCGCCTATGTGCTGCTGCTAGTCTTTTACAAGGATCCGTCCAAGGCGGATCTGCCCGTGGCGGGGGTCGACAAGGCGGTCGAGCCTCATGGCGGGAGCGGCGATGGCCTCAGGCATCATATCGAGTCCGCTATAACGAAGCTGCTTCGCATGCTCACCGGCCCGCCTGAAAAGAACTATCTCTGGACATTCATCGCCGCCATCGCCTTGATCATCGCCCTGAGTTATATCCTGGTCGAGTCGACCATCGTGTTCGCTGCCGGCATCGGGATCCCGCCGGTGATTGTCGCGCTGACTTTGTTGGCGGCCGGCACTTCGGCGCCGGATCTGATCTCTTCGATCGATGTCGCGCGCGACGGCCGCGGCGGCATGGCGGTGGCCAACGCCATCGGTTCCAATATCTTCGACATATTTATCGGCTTGGGCTTTCCCTGGGTCCTGGCAATCCTTTTCAGCAACATGGCCTCGATTCACGTTGGCGCGGACGGCTTGTGGATGTCAATCGGCATACTCGTCGGAACGACGCTGGTCTTGTACGTGCTCTTGCAGAGCCAGCGCATGCTCAGCAGGCGCGAGGGCATCGCTTTGCTAACGCTCTACCTGGTCTATGTCCTCTACACGCTGCTTTCCAGCGTGACAGTTTAATACGGTCCAAGTTATGAACGAGCGCGAGAATGCGATTCACCATCGTCCCGCCTTGGGCATTGACGTGCTGCAGGCGCCGATCATCGGCCGGTTGCTGCGCGGTCGCTATGGCCGGCTGGCTATGCAGTCGGTCCTGGGTTTGATGGCGATTGCGCTGATCCTTGACGGCTTCACCGGACCGCAGACCGCGGCCCGCAACCTGGCGACGGTGGGACCCTGGGTGCAATTCCGCGGCATTGCCGTGCTAATTCTTCTGCTGGCGGGCAACCTGTTCTGCATGGGCTGTCCTTTTACGCTGCCGCGCACTTTGGCGAAGCGGCTCTCTTTGCGAGGGCGACGCTTTCCGCAGCCGTTGCGCAACAAATGGCTGGCGATTATCGGCTTGTTTCTGCTTTTTTCCGTCTACGAATACTTGAACCTCTGGTCCAGCCCTTGGCTGACGGCCTGGGTGATCGTCGCCTACTTCCTGGCCTCCTTCGTTTTGGAGGCGATCTTCACCGAGTCGGCATTTTGCAAATATGTCTGCCCGCTCGGGGCTTTCAATTTCGTTTATTCGACTGTATCGCCAACTCAGATCGCCGTGAAGTCGCATGATGTCTGCGCGAACTGCGTCGGCAAAGAATGCGTCAACGGCAGTTATGCGCCGCAGACGGTGATTCGCTTGGATCAGATCGCTGGCCTGGATACGGATACCCCGCGCGAGGTCGCGGTTGAACATGGTCCGGGGGGTACGCTCGGTTGTGGCACCGAGCTCTTCGCGCCGCAGATTCGCGGCAATATGGATTGCACCATGTGCCTCGACTGCGTGCGCGCCTGCCCCCATGACAATGTCAGTCTGTTCACGCGCGCGCCGGGGCGGGAATTGAGCCGGGGCGACAGTTGGCCGCGACGCTGGGACCTGTCCTTGCTCGTGATCGCATTGGCCTTCATGGGCATCTCCAACGCTTTTGGCATGGTGCCGCCTTATTACGACTTGCAGGAGTGGCTGGCGCTGAATCTGGGCATCTCCAGTGAACTCGTGGTGCTGCTGCTTGTCTTTGGCTTGAGCAATTTGCTTTTGCCGGTGGCGGTGGCCTCAGGCGCGGCATATCTTGGCAGGCTCGTCACTGGCAACCTGCGCAGGGATTCGATACGCGATACGGTGGCTGCCTTTGCGCCCGCTTTTGTGCCCATCGGCTTCGGCATCTGGTTCGCTCATTACAGTTTTCATCTGCTGACGGGACCGGGCCTGATCGTGCCCGTCATTCAGGAGTTTCTGGGCGCCGTTGGCGATTGGCAAAACTGGAGCTTCAGTCTGGACCTTACCCTTATCGGCATCATTCAGTCTCTGGCGCTGATTGGCGGCTTTCTCTGGAGTCTGCGCCTGGCGCAGAAGACGGCACTGCGCCTCTACCGCCGCAGAGCGCTGCCGGGCCTTTTGCCCTGGGCGCTGGTATTTCTGCTGATGATGCTGGCAGCCTGGCAGATCTTTGCATTGCCGATGGAGATGCGCGGGGCGCTTGAACTCTTTGGCTAGATCGGCGGCCCCACGCATTCGCCATTTTGCAGCACGGGCTCGGCGCGTCCCCACAGCGCCGTGCCATCGCGATTCATGATCGGCTCGGCGGAATACTGCGCCAGGTAGCAGCGGCGGTACTTGTCCGTCATATTGGGTCCGCTGCGGTGAAAGGTGCGGCTGCTGAAGACGACGATGCTGCCGGCTGGGACGATGGCTGGCTCGCCCGGATCATCGCCTTTGTAGCCGACCTTGTCATTCGTCCGGTCTTCGACCTCATGGTCAATGATCTCGTCGCTGCTGCCGCGCCCATCGCGGGAATAGGGCAGGATGTAGACCGTGCCGTTTTCGATTGACATATCGTCCAGCGCGCACCAGCAGGAGAGATAGGCGCGGTGGTAATGCCCGACATAGCCGGAATCTTGATGCCAGGCGAATTTGGAATCGCTATCCGCCGCTTTGACCACATACTGCTCGTGAAATAGATAGGCGCTGTCGCCCAACGTGGCGCGGCAGATATCCGCCATCAGATCGCTGAAGAGGAACTCGGTCATGATGGGACTATCTGTGCTGCGGTTGGAAACGAAGTAGCGTTTCTTGTAATGATTGATGCCCTGCGTCGCCAGGCCCTTGGCTTCCATTTCTTTCTCATGAATGTCGACATAGCGCATGCACTCCACCCGCAGCGCTTCCAGAACATCGTCGGGAATGACCGCTTCCAGCACGAAGAAGCCATCGCTTTGATATTGCTCAACTTGTTCCGGGCTCACAACCGGCATCATTCTGCTCTCCAATACCTCTTTAATGGTCCCATTGTAGCGTAGCGCGTCACGCTGTCAACTTTGCCCATGTTCAGGGAGTGGTGAATCCCCGCCCGCTAGTCCGCGACTCTATGCCAAAACCGCGAACATATGGTCGCCCCTTTCCCCCCGACTTGCTCTATCCTTAGCTTGACGCCACACGAGGCCGCCCGACCCAAACGAAGTGACATTGCCCAAAAGAGGCGCTTATGTCCGAAAAAGACTTTGTTTTGTCCGCAAATGGACAAAGACGGACAATCTTCAAAGCGAAACTTGCGGCAATCGCAGGCATCTCTTATGACGAAATACTGCAGGCACGGCCGGTGAGGTCTCACATTTGCGCACATGAAATACGCTGCTCTGTGCCGGCGCTCCCCCTCCCTGATGCTTCGGCTGAGGACACGACAGGTTTAGGGACGAATCGATTTGCGGTAAATTGCATGTA
>WTGF01000090.1 GCA_011525385.1 Chloroflexota bacterium
CTGAGGGGGGACCAGGGGTTTGGGGTGAGGGTCTAGGCGGTTCTTCAACAGAGTCTGATAGGTCGCCCCTACGGGTTTCGAGGTGATTTTGGATGGGGTCTGGCGGGTATGGTGTTGGGTTGGGGGGAGAGAAGACTCGATTGCTGTGAATAAGCGCCGAATTCGATTGAAGCCTCGCTAGCCGATAGTATAATCAAAGGGAGGACAAAGAACCCTGGGCGAGGCGCGAGGTTCCGTTATCAACGAGAGCTTGATTTATCTTTCCTACCACAACATCGATTTGCGGTACGCGTTTCAACTTTCGAACTTGCTGATTCGCTATTATCGGAATATTTGGCTCGATCGTTTTGAAGTCAGTCCGACTGAAGATTGGCAGGAAAGCATCCGCCGGGCATATCATCTCGCCAGCGGCGCGCTTGTGATCGTTTCGGACGATTACCTCGAGAGCGAATACTGCCGGGGGGAATACGAAGGGTTTCGACGGCGAAACATACCGGTCATCGCCGTTATTCCCCGGGACTTCTCGACGGAGAAAATTGCCGATTTCACTTTTGATGACTGGATCGACTTCCGCCGTTGGTTCAATGAGCCTGACGATCTGAGCGTGGAAAACTTGCTCAACCAGATCCCCCAATCCGATTCGGCTCAGCAGACCGGCGAGCGATCCGGTTATTTGCGAAACTACATCGCCGATAGCGAACTTTATCTGGCCAAGCTACCCGCGGCCTGGACTTCTCTTCGCGTCGGGTCGGGACAATCGCCACAACCAGTTCGCCCACGGGCCTATCCGGTAGAGTTGCTGCAGGACTGGGGGTTCATCGCCGGCCATGCCCACGGCTCCCTGATCGTTGAAGACCTGTTGGGGTGGTCGGCGGGTGAAAGCGATTTCGTTCTGCAAGGCGATGGCGGCAGCGGCGGGACGTTTTTCGCGAGATTGCTCGGTCTGGTTCATGCGCACGCTGCGCTGCGCGACAGTCATTCGCCCCTGCCTATTTGGCTGGAACTGCTGAAATGGGATGAAGCGCATCCGTCGTTGTCCGCGTTTATGGAATCGGAATGGCAGCTTATTTCTTATTGGAAACATTGGCTGGGGAGTAATTCGGCGGTCTTTTTTTTGGAGGATTGGCCTGAATTGCTCAAGCGGTTTCCCAGCTATGCGGCCGAATTAAGCGCCTGGAGATCCGCCAACGCCGATCACAGGTTTGTCTTGCTGGCGAGCGGGCAGGTCGCGAGCGATCCGGAAGCGCCGGTATTGTCGCCGGGACCCATAACATCGGGTCTCGCTGTGAAACTCGCTTCAGCTTGCTTGACCCTGGAGCAAGTCAACAGTTTCAGACAGATACTGCGCCAGCAAGAGCCCGCCATAAGTCGCAATCAACTGGAGCATCTGTCCCTAGGGATCGAGCTTGTCGCCGCGGACACAGCGTTGGCGGTCAATCATTGGCAGAGCAATCCGCTGCCAGCCCTGATAGCCTCGCGCAGCCAGCAAATGGCATCGGCAAGCGGGGGCGTCGATTCCAGGCAATTGATCGATTTCAGCCGTAATCTGGCCTGGAACATGATGCAGTTGGAGACAGCGCAAGAGATTCCGCGCAAGGATGTGGAAAAGGGAGCATCCGACAAGTCCCTGGTTGACTTCGCAATCGAGATTGGAATCCTGGAGCAAGCAGGAGCCTCCCTGAGATTTCGCTCGGCCGTTTACCAGTGGTATTTGGCGGCTGGACACATAAGCAAACATGGCTTGCAACGATACTTGACCGTGCCGCAGTTCAGGGCGACAGGCGGGCGCGTCGAGCAGAAATGGGAGCCTTTGATCCTGATTCTGGTCGACAACCTGGCTGAGGAAGAAGTCGGGGCTGTGATCGAAGAGATTGCCGAGACTGACCCATTCTTTGCCAGCGCTTGCCTGGAACGACAGCCGACCGTATACGAAGCGGCGCAAGAGAGCTTGATCGACAAATTGGTTCAAGCCGCAGCGGAGAATGCCGCCGCGCGTTCGGCATTCCGCGCCTGCATCAATAGCCTGCCAGATTTCGAAAAGACAGCGGAGTCGCTCGTCGGACAAATGTCAGGTTATGACAAGACGGTGCAATTGTGGCTTTGGAAAGAAATACTGGCGCTGCCTCTCGACTTGCCGATCGCCTTCGTTGAAATAGTGGCGTCTGCCGATCGCTATTCGCCGACGCCAGTCATCGAAACGATTGCGGAATACCGACTTTGGCTAGCCGTATCGTATCTTGTCAAGCTGAGTAAAAACCCGGACTTGCATATCCAGGCTAATGCGATTTGGATGCTCGGCCAAATCAAGTTTTTGCCGACCGCAGTACTCTTGCTGGACTATCTGGAAACCGGAGAAGCGCTGCCCCAGGACGAGATCGCGCTGGCCCTGATGAACTACGCCTATTCCGATATTCTGGTGAGCCTATTGACTTGGGCACAAGAAAATCCCGAGCATCTTCAATCGGTCGTCGAGGCGCTGCGAGGGCGCGGCAGAGTTGTATCGAGCAGGTTGCTCGCTCTTGCCAACGAGGGACAGTTGACGCTCAATCCCGAATTCTACGAAATGATGGTCGATCATGATGAGAGCGATTTGGCAATTGGTTTGGCGCAGTTGGCGGGCGCCAGGGCCGACTTGCCCGAGGCCGTTCAAGCGGCGATCGCGGGCCACAAGAAGGCCGGGGAAATGAGAAGCGCAATGGCGGGAGCAATCAAGCACTTGCCCAAGCGCGAGCACTTCGGACAATTGCTGGATGATATCGCGCAGGTACTGGAAAACCCGCCTGAGTCGACTGTTATCGCCGGCAGCAATCTGGGGGCTCTTTTGTACGGCGATCAAACCTTGGAGGGCTTAAGCGCTCAAGCGGAGCTGCCGCCTGCCCTGGCGCCGCCGGACGACGGCATACCAGATGATATTGAAGGTCAACTGCGGCACAAAGACCCCCAAGAGCGGCACCGGGCTCTTAAGCGATTGGCTGGGTACCCCCCCGCCGATTCATTGCCGCATTTGCTGGATATGACAAGCGATAGCGAGACGCTGGTGCGCTTGGCGACATACGAAATCTTGTGGCGCTTTTCGGAACAGGTAGCGGCGCGCAAAGCCTTGGTGGCGGCTTTGTCCGACCCGGAGCAATCGATTGTCGATGCGGTGGCGGAACTCCTGAAAGACTGTCCCGACCTGGCGCTGGACGACTTGCTGGAATTGCTCCACAGCGACAAGTCGAGCACGGTGGCGGCAGTGATCGATATCCTCCAGGCGGGCAAATTCGCGCCGGCGCTCGAGGCCCTGTCGCGGCTGCGAAACGACCGTCGGCGTCCGCGCGATAAAGCGGCAACTATTGGCGAGCTCGCTAATAAAGCAGTCGCGGCGATTTCGGAGGCTGCGGGGAGCGACAAGCGACGGGCGGCGGGCGATCCGCCCTGGCGCGGCGATTCGGCCGATGCAGCCGCGCAGCCCCCCCAGGCTTTCAGCGACGAGGAAAAGGTTCTGCGGACCCTGGGACTGCTGCGAGACGATGACTGGGGACGAAGTCAAAAAGCGGCGAAGTTCTTGCGAAAATTCGCCAGGCATCTGCGGGGCAGAGATCATGATTCGGTATTGCGCACACTTTGCGCCGCCACAGAGGACAAGAACTGGCATGTGCGCTGGGCGGTATCGGAAGCCCTGGCCTGGCTGCCGGATCCGGAATCGAAGCGAGTTTTGTCCCTGCGCCTGGGAGATGCCAATTGGATCGTGCAAGTAGCCGCGATTCGCGCGTTGGTGGCGCATGGCGCCGCGGATACAATTGACAAGATGATCCCACTTTTGGGCAGTCCGCAGCAAGCGGTTCGGGAGGCCGTTGCGGAAGCGCTCGGGGAGTTGGGACAGTCGACGGCGATACGCGCTTTGGCCGATGCCTTCAGAGGCGACAAGGACAGCTTCGTTCGTTTGGCCGCGCTCAAGTCACTTCAGCAAATCAATCCAAATTTAGCGCGGGAGCATCTCGAGCATGCCCTGAGCGATGACTTCATCCACCTGCGCTGGTACGCGGCCAAGACGCTGGCGCCAGTTTTTGATGAAGCCGATATAGCGACGCTGGCGCGGCTGTTGAGCGACGACGGCAAGCCAGGCTGGGAAGAGCAGTCTATCCGAGACTTTGCCATGGCAGCCTTGCGGCGAATCGACAGTCCGGAAAGCCGGGCCGCGATCGACGACGCGCCGCAGGTGGCGAAGCGGACCGAAGCATGAAGATATTCGTCAGCTACGCCCGGGTGGACAAACCCTATTGCATCCGAATCATCGAGACCCTGCATGCGCACGATATTTGGTACGATCAGCGGCTGTATGCGGGCCAGGACTGGTGGAAAGAAATCCTGAGACGTCTGGACTGGTGCGAGGTCTTTATCTATTTGCTGTCGCCCGATTCTGTGGCATCCCTTTACTGCCGGCGGGAACTGGAGATCGCGCGACGGCTCAAACGTCAAATCATCCCGGTGCTGATCAACAAAGACACCGTGTTGCCGGACAAAATGAGAGATTGGCAATACGTTGATCTGTCGGAAAACCTGACTGTAGAAAATGTGACTACTTTGCTGAATTCAATTTTGGTGGTCGAGCGCCGGCAGGGAGCGACGGAGCCAGCGCCCGCGTTGACCAGGGCGATTGGCGACGGCCCGGCCTCCAGGTCGAACCCGGTAGAACTGGTTAGCGGCGCGGTTCGGGCTTTGGAAAAGGGCGATTATGACAATGCGATCGTATTGTTGCGGCAGGCGCAAGCGAGCGGCTATCAGTCTCGGTTCGTTCGACTGGACAATCTGCTGCGGATGGCGGAATCCAAAGTGGCGGAAAGGTCGCAATCGCGGGAGGTGGAACGCGAGTATCAGCACATCGTTGCGCTCTTCGCCTTCGAAAGTACGCGGGAAATGGCATGCGAGGCCCTGGCCGCATTCATGCGGGAGTTCGGCGACTACGATCCGCAAGGTTTGCAGCGCCTTTGCGATTTCAAGGAATCAATCAAGGCGGGGGGCGACAAGAACTTCAAAGCGGCGGACACAGGGCAAGACACGCAGCAATTCAACAGTCAAAGCATCAGCGGGCCAGAGCTAGAAGAGAGCAGTGAAGAACTGTCTACGCGCGGTTTCAGCAGCCAGGTTGTCAAGCTTCCGCAAGCCTCCGGCAGGGGGCAAGGCGCCGCGAGCAATCCAGCAATCGAGTCGCGGAAGGTCGTGCCGGAAGAGTCGTCGGCGGAGGAAATCTTGCCCATGTTGCAGTGGTGCGATATTCCCTATGGCACAGTGGCAATCTCCAGCATTGTTGGCGCGGACGAAGAATTTGGCGAGATGATTGTCCAGGTTGATAATTTTGTGATGAGCATGTACCCGGTGACCAACGCTCAATTCGATATTTTTGCCAGAGCGGAAGACGGCTACAAGAACGCGCGCTGGTGGAACTTCTCCCAACATGCGATGCGCTGGTTCAAGGGTGGCAAAGGCATCGCGGAGTCGCGCTTTGCCGGGGATGAACGTCCAAGGGAAAATGTGAACTGGTACGAGGCGAGCGCATTCGCCAACTGGCTGGGGGACCTGCTCAAGATGAAGGTGACGCTGCCAAGCATCGCGCAGTGGCAGCGCGCCGCCAAGGGAGATGACGATCGCTATTTCCCCTGGGGCGACGACTATGACGAAGAGCATTGCAATACGCTGGAAAGCGGGTTAAAGATGACCACGCCCGTCAACCGCTACCACAAGGGAGCGAGTCCCTATGGGGTTTACGATATGGCGGGCAATCTTTGGGAGTGGACGGTGAACACGGCGGCGGCAACGGAAGACGGACGCGACCTGCGACGGGCGGTGGCGGGCGGTAGTTTTGTCAGCCCCTGCGACCGGGCGCAGACGTCGTTTCGCTATTATCTGGAGCCGCGCGTGCGCTACTCGTCAATCGGGATCCGTCTGGTTGGTCTGCCTTAAGCGCTGGGCAAGGCCGTAGAACGGCTCTATGGATATGGGTATTCGCCCCAAACGAAAATTCTTGATATGATGAAACTATTACTGAGCGCCAAGGATCGACGAAAATGACTTCCAGAGAACGCAGCTTGCAGAACGAAATGCCCTACCGGCGTGACCTGAATATCGAGATTGACCACCTGTCGGTGACCGGGCATGTTGTCTTCGCCGGGCGCGACGGCAAGGTACATGTGCAGACGGGGGGCGATGTCGCGCAGCATACAAACCAGACTGTGACGGTGGGCGGCGTGGAAACAACGCCGAAAGAACTGGACATGATGATTCGCTGCATCCGCGATGTCGAAGATACGATACGGAAAGAGAATCTCAATCCACAACTGCAAGAAGCCGCTATGCACGATTTGCAAACGGTCGAGACGCAACTGACTAAAGAAAAAAAGCCGAATCCGCGCATTCTTCTGCGGGCGGCAAAGTCGCTGCTGCGGTTTTCTCCCGCGCTCACGGCTGCGGCGCTCACGCTTTTTGATCAACCCCTGGTGGGGGCCATCCTGGCCAGTTTTGGAGAAGTCGCGATGAACTTCCACGATGCGGTAAGGCGGCACAATACGGCGAATAGAACTGGATGACCTCACCGCCCGCGTTCACAAGGTTCCCGGGATCAATAAAGCCGAGTCACTATGAATCGACCGCAAAGAGCCATCACAGAGGTTGAGCGGCAGCCTCGCAGTCAAGGGCTGATCACGTCTTCAACAACCTGGCGAAAATATGTACAGGCGAATTGGCGAAGCCTGAAACAACTGGCTGACAATTCAAGTTTGGACAACCCCTATCAAAAACTGGTGATGATGGTCTTCACACCGGTCATGCCAAACCCGCAGACCAGGCTCGAGCTGCTGCGCCGTCTGCTGAAACAATTCCGCTACAGCGGTCCGCTCAGCAAGCGCCTGACGGAGATCTACCGCGACCGCGACTATACACGCACTGCGGAAGAGCTCGCCGGGCAGGAATTGGCGCCGGAAAACCTGCGCAGCGATGAACTTGTCGGTCTGGACTGGTTGATCGTTGCGACCGGGGGATTGGACGGCTCGGCGAATCAAGGGGCGGCGGCAATTCAGTTCGCGCGCAACCTGCTGGAGACAATGCGCGAAAACCTCAATTATCCCTCGGCCGTGCGCGTGCAAGCCGGCTCGATATCGGCCGGCGGGCATGTGATATTTGCCGGCCAGGATGTCAACATCGTGGCCGAACATTATACCGGCAGCAAAGCGGCGTTAAAGAACTACCTGGCGGCGGTACGCAGCGAGTGGAACATCCCGACCACGACCATTCATCCCGCCTCGCAGCATCACACGCCCGCCATGTTGCACCAGCTCTATACACCCGTCGACATCTGGACCGACCAGCGCTCATTCAATTCAGTTGGCATCGAAGAACTGAACGCTCGTCGTTACCAGGCGATTGAAAAGGACATGGGCTACGTACGCGAGTCCGTCTTTGAAGTGATCTCGGCGCATCCGCTGATTGTGATAACGGGGGCAGCGGGAACCGGCAAGAGTTCTCTATGCCGCTTCATCGTCACCGCGCTGGCCTATGCTTGTGATCCCCGCGCCGAGCGCCAGGACAAGGTCAAGGGCTTGGAGATGCTGGGCGCATCGTGGATCCATGGGCCCATCTTGCCCATCTATGTGAGTTTGCGTGACTTCTGCAATACGGAAGAGCTGTTTCCGCGCTCGCTTGCCGAAGCCTCGTCCGAGAATCTCCTTCATTATGTCAAGAGGAGCACAGGCAAGCTGGGCGATCACCTCGAAGCCTATCTAACGCAAACGGAGGTGCCAACTCATGGCAGCCTGCTGGTCCTGGACGGACTGGATGAAGTATACGAGGCAAATGATCGGATCATCTTGCAGCGCATCATCGAAAATTGGGCGGATCGCTTTCCCACTTGCCGCGTGATTGTGACTAGCCGTACCTATGCTTATCGCCACGATTCTCGCTGGCGTTTATCCGAGCGATTCGCTTCCGCCGAACTGGCGCCTTTCACCTGGAATCAGGTCAAGACCTATATCGAGCGCTGGTATGCGAACGTGGCGGAAAACCGTCCCAGCGCCTTGGGTGGCAGAACGGTCGCGGCGAAGCAGTCCCAGTCCATGGCAACTGATCTCTTCAAAACCATCAGAGAAAATCGCGCGCTTTGGCCCCTGGCTCGCCAGCCGCTCATGCTGGCCTTGCTGACGCTGATTCACGAAGATTACAAACAGTTGCCAGACAAACGCGCCGAACTGTATGAGCATACCGTTGAATTGCTCGACCGCTGGAACATCCCATCGCCGGCGGACAAATTGCACGAGAAACTCGCCAACATAAATCTCGACCGGATGCGCGCAGCGCTGAAACTGATCGCATTCGAGCTGCATTCGGAGCAGAAAAGCTATCAGCGATATCCAACGATTATTGATCGGGCGCGGCTGCTGGACAAACTGATGCAGCAACAGTCGCAGGGCGGGGGATTGGGCGCCGGCATTGAAGACGTGCTGGAATACCTGGCGACTCGCAACGGCATTCTGGTGGCCGATTCGCCCAGCCTGTACCGCTTCCCGCATTTAACGATACAAGAATACCTGGCCGCCTGCGCGCTCCTGGAATTCTACGACGAGTGCGAAATGCCGGCCGGGCTGCGGGCTCAAAGCGCTGAAGGATGGATTTTTCCAGAAAATATCGTCGCTTTGCTCTGCCATGATTATGCGCGCTGGCGCAATGTCGTGCTCTTCGCCGGCGCCATCATCGCCGCGGGCAAATGGCAAGACATGCGCTGGCAGCTTATCGACGAGCTCTTGCCCAGCCGGCTGGATCAAAGTCTTGCCGAGCAGTCCTTGCATTGCATCAGCGTCGCCGCCGAAATCTGGGGTGAAAGCTGGTTGAAGTCGCGCACGCGCAGCCAACTGTTAATCGAGACACACTTGATTCGCTGTCTCAAACACATACACGGAGACGAAAGGATAGATGCGCCGGAACGCGCAAACAACCACGCAATCTTGACGCGCCTGGCCAGAAGCCAGTCCAACAGAACATTAGCAAAGGAGCGACAATGAAGACGTATTTGATCCCGATCACGCTGGTTTTAATCTTGTGTCTTGGCTCAAGCCTGGCCCAAGAACCGGAAGAAGCGCTTATTTCCCGCGACTCCGCGCCCAGCGCAGAGGATGTTGCGTTTAGCGAAATCGCCAGCGGCTTCAATCGCCCTCTCTACTTGACAAACGCGGGCGATGGCAGCGAGCGCCTCTTTGTACTGGAACAAACCGGCAAGGTATGGATCATCAAGGACGGGGTTCGAGCGCAGCAGCCTTTTCTCGATCTTTCCGCTTTAGTTACGGCGACGGCGAACAATACTTATAGCGAACAGGGTTTGCTGGGTCTGGCTTTTCACCCTGATTACGCCAGCAACGGCCGCTTCTTCGTTAACTATACCGACCGCGGCGGCAACACTGTCGTCGCGCGCTACCAGGTTTCACTGAGCAATCCGGACGTCGCCGACGCCGGAAGCGGGCAGATCATATTTCAGCTAGCGCAGCCTTTTGCCAATCACAACGGCGGCCATATCGACTTTGGTCCGGATGGTTATCTTTATATCTCCCTGGGAGACGGCGGCTCTGCCAACGATCCCCTGGGCGCGGGGCAGAATCGACGCCTGCTACTGGGATCAATCATTCGTATTGACGTTGATGGCGCCCTGCCTTATGTGATTCCGCCTGACAATCCCTTCACAGGCGACGATTCGGCGCTTGATGAGATTTGGGCTTATGGACTGCGCAACGCCTGGCGCTTCAGCTTTGATCGCGCGACCGGGGACATGTATCTCGCGGATGTGGGGCAAAGCCTTCTGGAAGAAGTCAATTTTCAACCGGCAGACAGCAGCGGTGGCGAAAACTATGGATGGAATGTCTGGGAAGGGACAAATCTATTCGCAGGCGGAAACGCAAGGGATCATGTTCCACCGGTCTTCGAATATCCACATTTGCTGGGCTGTTCGGTTACCGGCGGCTACGTCTATCGAGGGGGCGCCATTCCGCAGCTGGAAGCTGTTTACCTCTTTGGAGATTACTGCACTGGCCGGATGTGGGCGCTGTACCGCGACCCCGACCTGAATTGGCAGGCGGAGGAATTCGCGAATACTGGATGGGCGATCAGCAGTTTCGGCCAAGATGAAGCCGGCGAGGTTTACGTGGTCGATTATTCGGGGAGGATCTATCGTATCGATCCCGCCTTGGCAAGCTAAATGGTCAAGTGATCAACCCCTCACCCCCGGCCCCCTCTCCCACAAGGGGAGAGGGGGAGCGGAAACCTTTGCATTAGGCTCGATATCGCCAGATAATCTATATTTATTGTGGTGATTTTCGGGCGACCTGATAGGTCGCCCCTACGATTTTCGACATAAATGAGCTTTTTTTGCATTATTTTATTGGTACTACTTGTGCGTCCTTCGTGTCTTTGCGGTGAAAACAATTTCAAGCGGTTGTCCTGTCAGGCGAGCGCTTGGGATTCGGGCAGGCTCTCGATGCCGGCCCGCATGCGCTTGTACTGCGCGAGCAAGGTTTTGATCTGCAACTCCAGGGGATGGTAGCGCTTCATCACTTGCTTGCCTTCGGTTTGCAACTGACGCATCCTCGTTTCGACCTGGCGCAACCTGGACTCCAGCTTCATATCACGGTTCTTCCAGTCGATATAAGCCAGGGGAACCAGCAAAATGAAGAAAGCCCCCAGTCCATACGTTACCGAAGCGTAATCTGTTTGACCGGTGTAATGGAGATAAAAGCCGAGCACGCCGCTGGCGATAACCAACATGACATGCAGCAGCATACGGCGGAAAAACGCGCCGCGCTTTTGACGCCGGTCCAGCTTGCGCTGCAGCTTGTCACGCTGCTGGCGCAAGCCCTCCAACTCGGACTTAACCTCATTGACACGTTCTCGTAAGGGCTGGGCCTCTTTGATGAAGCTATCGAGACGCTGTTTAACCAATCTGGCGCTTTCCCAAGAATCCATCATGCGGTTGTAGTGCACTTCAAGCGCCTTGATCTGCAATTCGAGAGGCTGATAGCGCTGATGGTATTGCTTGCCTTCGGTTTGCAGATCGCGCATTTCGCTTTCCAGCTTGCGCCTGCGGGAATTGAGCCGCGTGCGCGGATCTTTCCAATTGGCGATCACGATCGGGATCAAGAGGGTACAAGCCCCGGCCAATCCAAAGGCGACCAGGCTGAAGTTGCGAAAGCTGTTGAAATAGTGAATGCCCACGGCGCCGCTGGCAGCCATCAAGAGCACCAGCATGCCCAGCCGGCGCATCACAAAAACACGTGTGCTGCGCCGATCGATTTTCTGCTGTGTTCGTTGATGCTTCTCGCTAAGCGCTTCCAGATCCGCCCGGATGGTACCGAGTTGTTCTCGTACCGGCTGCCCTTGCAGGCGCAAGGAGTCGAGCCGCTTCTTGAACTGCTGAATGCGTCCCCATTCTTCAAACTGCCCTTGGCTGCCGATATACCATTCGCCCGCGCCTTCATCGCCAAAGATATGCTGGCCAAACCGGAAACTATAGGGCAAGGGTTTGCCGTTGCTCAGGCTGTGCTCCAGATCATTGACTTCGCCCAACAGTTGTTCATGCAAGAGCAGCAGCAGATTGAGCGGCGAAGACATCCTTCTAATTTCTTCGGGGGACAGCGCGCCGTTCGATGCCCCCAGATTGTCGCGATGCTGGGTCAATTCAGTGCGCAGCCTGCCGAGCTCTTGCCGCGCCCGGCGGATTCCCGCCGCGCGTTCGCGGGCGTCGATGTGAGACTGGAAGAGGCGCGGAATCCCGATGGCGTGCATGTCATCGAGATATTCTTGTGGGGTTGGCTGTGCAATCATCAAGCGATCCCACCGCGCAAAGAAGGGAGTCAAAACAAAGAGCGCCTGCAGTCGATTCGATCTGAGACAGAATCATTATATCACATGCGAGCATATCGGCGGGCAATGGCAGACTAGGGTATGATAAATCTGGAGGATTCTGATGCGCGCAACAGCCCTGTATCCGCTGAAACTCGAGCCAAGGTTGCATGTCAAGGTTTGGGGTGGCAGCAGGCTCAAGACCCATTTGAACAAGCCGCAGCCGACCGACGAACCTTATGGCGAATCCTGGGAGTTGCACGATACGTCAACCGTGGCCAATGGTCCGCTGTCCGGCAAGTCGCTGCGAGAATTGACAACTGCCTGCGGCGCGGCGTTAATCGGGGACGGAAACGATCCGCAAGATGGTTTTCCCCTGCTGGCGAAATTCATAGACGCCGATCAATGGCTGTCTATTCAGGTCCACCCCAACGACGAGCAGGCGCTTGAATTGGAGGGCGAGCCGCGCGGAAAGACCGAAGCCTGGATAGTCGTGCATGCGGAGGAAGGCTCGCGGCTGGTTATCGGCGCCCGCCCGGGCGCGTCGCGTGAAGATATCGCGGCAGCAATAAGTGAAAATCGCCTCGAAAACTATGTTCGTTACGCAGGGGTCCGCGAGGGCGACGTATTATTCATTCCGGCGAACACAGTACACGCTTTGGGACCCGGCTTGCTGATTTACGAGATTCAACAATCCAGTGATACCACGTATCGCCTGTACGATTGGGGGCGCACGGGCTTGGATGGCAAGCCGCGACAACTGCATATAGACAAGGGCTTGCAGGTTGCGGATCTCGACCATGCGCCGGATATTCGACGTCCGTCAAGGGATCTCGTTGTTGACGGCGAACACTTTGTGACCTGGCGACACAAACTAAGCAAGGATGGCCTCAATCTTAAGACGCGCGGGGTTTTCCAGGCGCTGACATGCCTGGAGGGCGAGATTCGCGCGGCGGCAGTTGGCCATGAGCCGATCGCCTTAAGCAAAGGCGAGACCGGCTTGATCCCGGCCTGTTTTGAGGAATTCGCGCTGAGCGGCGTCGGGACTGTGTTGCGGTCATGTCAAAGAAGCCCGGGGTCATCGCCGGGATGACGCGGGGTTGCGTGGGGCGCGTGGACACAGCCCTTCGACACTGACCGCTGTTTTTACACCCCTCACCCCCGGCCCCTTGCCCGCACCGACCCCCTCTGGCAGCGGACCGTCGCGCTTGCGGGACGGTCCGCTGCCAGAGGGGGTCGGTGCGTGGGGGC
>WTGF01000096.1 GCA_011525385.1 Chloroflexota bacterium
AGCGGAGAGGGTGGGATTCGAACCCACGGTACCCCGGAGGGTACAACTGTTTTCGAGACAGTCCCAATCGTCCACTCTGGCACCTCTCCCGAGCAGCGCCCCAGTATACACTTCCCGCAGAAAAAGAAAACACTATCTTTGTCGATATACCGGGCGCGCTAGGCTTGTCCCTGGGCGCGCAGCTTGCGGAAAAACGCGCGTATTTGCTCAGCTGCCTCTTCCGCGAGAACGCCATGTTCGACTTGCGCGTGATGGTTGAGTCGGTGATGCCTTGTGATATCCATAACGCTGCCGGCGGCGCCGGCTTTGGGATCGATAGCCGCATATACCAGACGCGGCACACGGGCCAACACCAAGGCGCCGGCGCACATCGCGCATGGTTCCAATGTACAATACAGCGTCACGTCCTCCAGCCGCCATTGGCCCAGGGCATCGGCCGCCTGCCTCAACGCGATCATCTCGGCATGGGCGGTTGGGTCTTGGTCGGCTTCGCGGCGGTTGTAGCCACGCCCGATGATCCGACCCTTATGCACGGCAATCGCGCCGATCGGCACATCATCGGACGCTAGAGCATTTTCCGCCTCGCGCAAGGCGACGCGCATCCATTTGCGGTCGTCATCGGTGACCGGCATGGCTAAAACAGGCTCATTTGCTGCGGCTTGTCGACATCCTCGTCGTCATCGCCGGCCTCGACGGGGTCTTCATTTTCATCGTCACTTGCTTCGGTTTCCCCCGCGGCCAGCCTGTCTTCGAAGGTCAGGGGGGCGGGTTCGTCATTCATTTCGCTCGTTTCGATGTTTTCAAGCGCGGGGACTGCGAACGTGCTTCCGGGTCCAACCGTCTCTTGTTCCGGGTCAATCGGCAAAGGCCCATCGTCGGCGTCAGAACGACTATCGTCAGTTCGAGCGCATACCGGGCAAAGACATTCCGCCGCGTGCGGCAGTGTTTGTTCCAGAATCTCCATATCCGCCACGTGATCCGAGCCAATATCATCGACGTGCATGGTCGCTTCGACACGCAATTGCGCCAATTCGTCTTCGCCGAATCCGACTTCAATCATGACTGCGGTCAAGGTAGGCAAGGTCACGCGGTCATCTTGACGCAGTACGTGCTTGTATTGCTCACGCAGGCTGCGGATCCATTC
The DNA here is from genome assembly GCA_011525385.1 of Chloroflexota bacterium. GTDB lineage: Bacteria > Chloroflexota > Anaerolineae > Aggregatilineales > Phototrophicaceae > UBA6055. The sequence goes on from WTGF01000096.1 coordinate 1,145, forward strand.
TTCAAAAAAGACGCTGCGTTGGTCCATTGTTCCCAGTCCTCGACAGACAGGTTTGCGCTAGTTTATCAAGTGGAACTCGCAAAATACGCTCCAGCCCGACGGTTTGGCTCGCTAATTCGCGCGCAGGAAGAGCGTCTGGCCATGGCAAAGGTCCGCCAGCCACAGGCCGCCGTCTTTGACGACATATTGCTCGCCCCCGAGCAGGTCGGTAAGCGTCCTGCCGTCAGCGATGTTGGCCAAAACCATATCGAGCTTGACGGCGGGCATGCCGTCCGCGCCTCGGAAGGCGACCACGATCAGTTGTTCCGCAAGGGATTGCCGCTGAAACGCGATCAGATTGCCCTCCGCATACAAGACTTGGAAACCGCCGTTTTTGAGCGCGTCAGATCGCTTGCGAATGCCAATCAGTTTTTGATGAAAAGCGCGCAAATCTTGATCCCACTCACGCTCATCCCAGGGCATGCAGCGGCGATTGTCCGGATCGTGTCCACCGTCCAAACCTACTTCGTCGCCATAGTAGATGCAAGGCGCCCCCGGGAAACCCATCAGCAGCGCCGCGCCGGCTTTGACCAAGTCGCGGTCTCCTTCCACGACGCGCAAGGGACGGCTGATGTCGTGGCTGCCGATCTGGTTGAATTGCTGCAGAGCGATGACATAGGGAATGGCGGTTAGATATTGCCGCCATTGCAGAGCCAGGGATTCCGTCGGCAGCGGATTGCGATCGCCGAAGGGCTCGTTTTGCGCGACACCGTGATCGCCCTTGCCCAGCCAGCGGCGAACGGGCGTATTGAATCCCTGGTAGTTCATCGACGCGTCCAACTCATCGCCTTGCAGGTGCGCGCTGCTATCCTGGAAGAATTCGCCCATCATATACGCGCCCGGATTCTCCTCTTTGATAGCCGCGCGCATGTCCCGCCAGACCTCGCTGTCGCGCTGCGTATGCCAGAAGTTGCCGGTCATATTGGCGACATCGAGGCGGTAGCCATCAATGCTGTACGGCGGTTGCAGCCATTTGCGCATGGAACTGTCCGCGTCGCGGTAAATCAGCCCGCGCAGCCGCTGGCTGTTGTAATTGAGCTTTGCCAGGTACTTCACGCCGAGCCAACTCTCAATTTCGCCAGTATCGGGATGTCTGTAGAAGAACTGCGCAGATTGACAATCCGGGTCTTCCCTGGCAGCCAATACCCAAGGATGGTGGAAGCCGATATGGTTGGGCGTGAAATCCAGGATCAGCTTCATATCGCGCTCGCTCATGGCGCTGCGCAGATCTCGCAGGGCATCGTCCCCGCCGAGGCAGTCGGCAATTCGATTGAAATCGCGCACGAGATAAAAATGATTGGTTTCGGCGTCAAAGATCGGGTTGAGATAGATCGCGGTCACACCCAGATCTTCCAGATAATCGAGGTTACAAGTGATCCCTTGCAAGTCCCCGCCGAAGTAGTCGACATTTCGCGCTTCTTCGAAGGGGCGCGGCAGATCGCCCCACTCGCGCTTGATGACCGGCTGGCCCATCAAGGTTGGCTGGCCGGTTTGGCGGTCATTGGCGGGGTCGCCATTGGCAAAGCGCTCGGGAAAGATCTGGTAGAATACCTGCTCCCGAACCCATAAGGGCGCATCGTAGTCGCCGAGTACGGTAAAATTGAACCAGTCGGGGCTGTCGACAGGGCTTATGCCGAACTGATTGAAATAGAAAGAGCCAGCCTCGGTCAAGAAATGGAAACAATAGTTGTTATGATGCATGATGATCGGCAATTCGGCTGACCACCAGTCGTAATAATGATCAGAGTCAGATTGTGTCATTCGTATCCGCCGCCACTCGCCGTCGGGTCGGCTGCGCAAATACAGGGCGCGGATATCAGCTTCCGACGATACGCGAATACGCACCGTGATCGTTTCACCGATAGCTGGCAGCGGATTGCTGAGGTAGCGCTCCGAACTATCGTGATGAACGTAGCGCGTCCAATCTGGCAAGGCGCTCATTGGCCAGTTTCCTTCTGTTGCTTTGGATGTCGCTGATAAAGCCAGGTGAAATGACGTAAGGAGTCCTTGCCGGGATGGGCGTAAGCTCCCTCGGTAAAGCGCCAGGTCCAGTTTCCGGCCCCTGTTCCCGGCGTATTCATGCGCGCGTCCGCTGCGAGACCCAGCAGATCTTGCATGGGTATAACAAATGCCCCCGCCGGCGAACGCATCCCCAGCCGCGCCAATGCCCAGACGATCTCATGAACATCGTGCCCAAGGTAATCTTTCACGAAATCGCGTGTGTTATCATCAAGCTCGCTGTCCCACCAGCCGCGCGTGGTGTTGTTGTCGTGGGTACCGGTGTAAACGATACAGTTTCGCCGATGGTTATGCGGCAGGAAGGGATTGGCCGGGTCACTAAAGGCGAATTGCAGCACCTTCATGCCGGGCAAGCCGAAGTCGTCGCGCAGCTTCTCGACGCCCGGGGTGATTACCCCCAGGTCTTCGGCGATGATCGGCAAGTCGCCAAGAGCCCTTTCCAGGGCCTGGAAGAATGGGGCGCCCGGTCCCGCTTTCCACTCGCCCTTAATCGCAGTTGCTTCGTTGGCGGGTATTTCCCAGCAGGCCTCGAAGCCGCGGAAATGATCGACGCGGATGAAGTCCACTAATTGCAACAGCGTTTTGATACGATGAATCCACCATTGATAGCCTTCAGCAGCCATGACTTCCCAGCGATAGAGCGGATTGCCCCAACGCTGCCCGGTCGGGCTGAAATAATCGGGCGGCACACCGGCGACAACCGTTGGATTGCCCAGCCCGTCCAGGAAATACTCGTGCTGATTCGCCCAAACATCGGCGCTGTCGTGAGCGACAAAGATCGGCAGATCGCCGATCAACTGTATGTCTTTGCTGTTGGCGTATGCCCTGAGAGCAGTCCATTGGCGATAGAAAAGCCATTGCCGGAAGCGTTCCAAATTGATTTGAGCGCCGCAACTCTTTTTTGCTTCCGCAAGCGCCGGTTTATCGCGGCGCAGGAGCGAGCTTTCCCACTCGATCCAGGGACGCAGCTTGTGCTGCCGCTTCAAAGCGGCGAACAGGGCGAAATCATCAAGCCATGCGCTGTTCTCGTTAACGAACTCTTCGTAATCATAGTTCAGTTGAGGACTCGCGCCCCCCGCGAAGTTACGCTGCGCCAGCGCGAGCTTCTGGTTGTGGTAGGGAATGATCCAGCCGAAATCGACGCGTTCCCGCGGGAAGGGCGGAACATCCGCCAGATCGCCTTTCTCTAGCAGGCCGTCCTCGACGAGCTTGTCCAGACTTATCAGATTGGTATTGCCGGCAAATGCGGATAACGTTTGATAGGGAGAGTCTCCATAACTGGTGGGTCCGAGGGGGAGCACTTGCCAGATCGATTGCCCTTGCGCTTCCAACCAGTCTACAAAGCGATAGGCCGAGGCGCCCAGATCTCCAATACCATAATTGCCCGGTAGGGAGGTGGGGTGGAGCAAGATGCCGCTGGAACGCGGAAGCGAGATCATGAAGAATAGCCCGGGAAGAAAATTGGCGCGTCAGTAAGTCAGGGCATAGTAATTTAGAATGGGGGCAGACGCAATGATTATCGTCCCCCCTCCGCGCTCGCCAGTTCTTCGGAAGCTGTGACTATTGGAAACCTCGCGGCCGGGGCATTAAAAGCGAACTCGTTCTCACAACGCGCGTCAAGGCACTTGACAGCAGTTTTCGGATTATGCCCGTTCTTAACGGGAACCTAGCATGTCCGCAACCGCGCCTGCAAGGTCAGACATCGAGAGCGTTCGCTCTTCACCGTCACTCAGTCTACGAAGCTTGACCACCCCGGCGTCAATTTCATCGGGACCCGCTATGGCGACGATGGGAATGCCCTTCTTGTCGGCATAGCTGAACTGCCGGCCCAGTTTGCGTGGCTCGAAGTAGAGTTCGGTGTTAATTCCGGCGTCGCGCAATTGATTGGCGACTTTCATAGATGGCTTTTTTGTGTCTCGGTTGAAGACAGCCACCAGCACCTGAACCAGCGTGCCACCCAGATTGGCGGGATACAGATCAAGCTCGTCCATCAAATCAATGATGCGCTCGATGCCGAATGAGGTGCCGGTTGTAGGCAGGCTCTGTTTGCGGAACATGCCGACCAATTCATCGTAACGACCGCCGCCGGTGACGCTGCCCAGGTTTGGCTGAGAAATCACAGTCTCGAAAATGGGACCGGTATAATAACCGAGTCCGCGCACCATGGTGAAGTCGAAGTCGTAGTATCTCGTCGGGATGCCGGAATCGGACAATAGATTTGCCAGCCCGCGCAGATCGTCCAGCCCATTGTCGCCAGCGCCGATTGCATCTGCAATCAGGTTCAGGTTTCCACTGCCCGGCTCGTATGCTTGCAGCAGATCCATCATCCGGCTGACGGCCTCGGGCTGGACTTCGCGTTCGATCAGTTCTTGGCGCACGCCATCGGCGCCTATTTTGTCGAATTTGTCTACGCTGCGATATAGATCCGGCAACTGCGCATCCGGCACGCCAGAAAATTCTCCAATGGCCCCCAGCAGTTTGCGGTGATTGATTTTGATGGTGAATTGCGGGAACTTCAATCGATCCAAGATACGGTGCATCATCGTCACGATTTCGGCGTCAGCCTCGATGCCGGCGACGCCGACGATATCCGCGTCACACTGATAGAATTCGCGATAGCGCCCTCTTTGCGGTCGTTCTCCACGAAATACCGGCGCGATGTGATAGCGCTTGAAAGGGAAGCTCAGTTCGCTTTCGTACTGGGCAACGACTCGCGCCAGGGGAACTGTCAAATCGTAGCGCATCGCAAGCGGGTCCTTACTGCTGCGCCCGTGCTGCGCGCTGAAAATCAGTTTTTCCGCATCTTCGCCATATTTGCCGAGTAACGTCTCGCGCAATTCAAGAATGGGTGTATCGAGCGGTTCGAACCCGAAGCGATGAAATACACCGGTGATGGCGTCAATGACATATTTGCGACGCAACATCGTCTCCGGCAAAAAATCACGGAATCCCTTTGGCGTTCGGGCATTGATGGTTTTACTCATCGACGGTCCTCTTGTTGCGAATCGGTCAAGGCAGCAAAAAAACGCCGGACTTGGCTCCTGACTGGGAAGGATAAAGCTGTTGCGCGAATGCGAAAAGGGGCGACTCGATCGTCCGCCCCCCGTGATACACCCCTCGTATACGCGGCAATCTGGACTTTCTACGCCACGGACCTTGCGGCTAGCGCCTGCTGCTTGACTTCTTCGATTTGGTCATAATGACCGACCTCGTGCGAGAGTCCAAAAAGGAAGGCGGCCGGCGCATTCATGTCGCCAAATCGCGCGGCAAATCGCTCTGAAACAACGCGATGCACATCAAGAAAGGGCCTATCTGGCCAGGTCTCGAGGTAGGCGTTGCGCATGCGCCGGCTTTCCTCGAGCCGCTGACGGACTTTGGCGACTGTTGTCATGTCGCGCCAGGGCGTCTCGTAGCGCGGCCGTTCGGAAGCGGCCACGCCACGAGCAAGCAGGGAACTGAACGCGGCTGCTTCTTCGGTGCTGGCAGTGACATGCGCGATGAGATGTCCGAAAGTCCAGCCGATTCTCTCTTCACCATCTACCGCATAGGGATCATCGGCTTGCGGATCTTCGGGACTGTTTACGATATCAGCGTCGGTCAATCCGTCCAGCAGCGAGAGCAAGAAGTCAATACTTTTGTCGCTAAATTCGCGCAGCGCCGCTACGTCGATATTTTCACGCTCTGCGTAGTCCAGGTAGGTCACTTCGCCGTTTTGCATCGGTGCAAAATCTATCATTGCGCATACTCCCGTGATAGTCGTGCCGAAGACAGTTCACATTAGGGATGATCTTAACGCTATCAAACTTACTTGCCCTTTCATCTGGTTGGTGAAAGATACTAGCGATGGTAAACTGAATTCGGTCCTTGCTGGCGCGGGGGCTCATATCATTGATGAAATGGAAACTTATGCATGTTGACGGACGTTGAGAAACTGCTTTTTGTTCTCCTGGCGGCATTTTCCATTGGCGCGGCTTACTCCGGATTCGCTGAAATGGTCGGCATCATTCAACGAGGTCGGGGTCAACTGCAACTGGACGGATTGTGGCGGCGGACCTTGCGGGCGCTGACCATTTACCTGTTTCAGCGGACGACGCTAAGGACTCGACGCGCAACCGGCCTCTTTCATTGGGGCATCGTCTTAGGCTTCACCTATTACTTTCTTGTCAACGTTGTGGACCTGGCGATTGGCTTCGTGCCGGACTTTGAATTGACGTTATCTGCTTGGGGAGCATGGTTTGACCTGTTTCGTTTGCTAGGGGACGTCTTGAGCATTGTGGTGCTGTTGGGAATCTGCTATTTCATCGCCCGTCGGTTCTATTGGCCGAGCAGGCGCGCGCTACATTTCAATGACAATATTCTGCTTCATCCCAGCGCCCGAGATGGCGCTATAAGTCGCGATTCACTGATTGTCGCGGCTTTCATCCTGCTGCACGTCGGCGCGCGTTTGCTTGGCGAATCTATAACAGTGGCGCAACACGGTTACGATCCTTTCATGCCCTTTGCTTCGGCAGTTGCGCCACTTTGGCAATATCTGAATGTCGACTCGCTGGCAGTATTGCGGCACCTGTGGTGGTGGATCGCATTGGGCGGCATTCTGGTATTCTTGCCCTATTTTCCGTCGACAAAGCATGCGCATCTTTTCATGGCGCCGCTAAATTTCCTGACTCGACCCCAGCGCAGTTCACTTGGGGAGTTAGAACCACTTGACTTTGAAGATGACGCGATTGAACAGTTTGGCGCTGCTCGACTGGAAGATCTTCATCAGACGCATATCTTCGATGGTTTCGCCTGTATAATGTGCAATCGATGCCAAGACGTTTGCCCGGCTTATGCGACCGGCAAGGAGCTGTCGCCGGCCGCGCTTGAAGTCAATAAACGTTTCCATATCAAGGACAATTGGGAGTCGCTGGTAAACGGCGAAGAATCTGACTGGACTTTGGGTGGCTCGCTCTTGAGCGAGTCGGCGCTTTGGGCATGTACAGCTTGTGGCGCCTGTGTCGACATTTGCCCGGTCGGCAACGAGCCGATGTTCGACATACTGGACATTCGGCGCGACGCCGTGCTTATGCAGAGCAAGTTCCCCAACGAGTTGCTGGGCGCCTTCAACGGTATGGAACGGCAAGGGAACCCCTGGCAAATAGCCGAATCTCGTCTCGGCTGGGCAGGGGGATTGGAGTTTCCGGTTCCAACGGTAGAGGAGAACCCTGACTTTGAAATCTTGTATTGGACAGGTTGTGCGGTCAGCTACGATCCCAGGGCCCAGCAAACGGCTCGGGCGCTGGTGAAAATCTTGTACGCCGCCGGCCTCAACTTCGCAATCCTTGGCGAGCAAGAGCGCTGCACGGGGGATGTCGCGCGGCGCGCCGGCAATGAATACTTGTATCATGAATTGGCGAGCGCCAATGTCGAAACGCTAAATGACTTGTCCCCCAAGAGGATTGTGGTCACATGCCCTCATTGTTTACACAATATCGGCAAGGAATACCAGCAGTTTGGCGGATCGTTCGAGGTCATTCATCACAGTGAGCTGATCGACGAGTTGATCGCTTCGGGCCAATTGCCGGTTGCGGCTAGCACCTCGCGCTGGAGCAACGTCACCTTTCACGATCCCTGTTATCTGGGTCGTCACAACGATGTTTTCGACCCGCCGCGCGATGCTTTGGCAGCGATGGGTGTTGGCATCAAAGAAATGCCGCGCAATCGCAGGAACTCATTTTGTTGCGGCGCGGGCGGCGCGCAATTCTGGAAGGAAGAAGAACCCGGCGAAAAGAAAGTCAGTGTTGAGCGCATTCAAGAAGCGACGGCGACAGGCGCGGAGGCTATCGCAGTCGCGTGTCCTTTTTGCATGCGCATGTTTGAAGACGCTGGCAATGAACTTGGCGAGAAAACCGGCGTGGTGGATATCGCCGAGATCATCGCCGACAGATTATGACATTCGCTCGCCAAGTCGAAGCAAAGCGCTATGTGAATCTATCGATCAAGAGTTCGTCGGCTGCGGAGAGTGTGACCTTGGCTTTCGACTTTGAAGAAGTGCCAGTACTGGAAACCGAGCGGCTTTGCTTGCGGCGCATCCTGCCCAGCGACCTGGCGGCTTGGGCGGAGGTCTGGCAGTGCGTCAGCGTGAGGCAATACTTGCTTGAATTTGAAGGGGTTCCCGATGATTCGGCAGTATGGTCTATCATGGAATGGGCGGAGCGCATTTTCAGTCGGAAGACGGGCATTCGCTGGGCGATCACGCTGAAACCAAACGATCGTATGATAGGCTCATGCGGTTTCCATTTGTACGAAGCACATAACAGACGGTTGGAAATCGGCTACGAGTTGCATAAGGCGTACTGGCGAAGGGGAATCATGACCGAGGCGGTTACTGAAGTTTTACGCTTCTGTTTTGATTGCCTGAATGTTCATCGCGTCGAAGCCGATGTAACCGAAGGCAACATCGCATCGGCTGCCTTGTTGCGAAAGCTGGGGTTTGTCTTGGAAGGCCTTTGGCGCGAGCGCGTCTATTCGCGCGGCGCCTATCATGGCATGTGGCAATTTGGCCTTTTGGAACCGGAATATCGGGGACATGCGGGCGCCGAATGCTCCGATTTCTAGCACCGCCATTTTGAATCGCAGATTGTTGACGGCGATTGTCGCTTTGTTGATTCGCCCATGATTTTCTTAGCACAGCATCGGATGAGTTCAATGCGGGTCAGCGAGATCAAACATCTCTTCGCCATGACGCTGATCCTGCTGTTCGCATCTGCTATTGGGGGAATGGGTTTGAATGCCGACGTCATCTGGGCGGATGAATTGTCTTCAGTGGCTCATATGGGGGCATTTAATCCTCCACATTCGCCTCAACAGGTCCTGCAATCCATTCGCGAACACGCGCCCGACCATGTACCTCTATTTTATCTACTGGGCGCAGGATGGTCTCGATTAGTAGGCTGGACGCCTTTGGCATTGCGCTACTTGTCTTTGTTGGTCGGCGTCGCCATGCTCGCGTGGTTCTATAAATATACCCGTTACGCCGTCGACAAACGCACAGCCCTCGTAGCGGCCTTTCTCCTGGCAAACAACGCCTTCGCGCTATTTTATTTTCACGAACTCCGTGGCTACACGCTATTGCTGCTTCTCGTAGTCCTACATTCGTGCCTGTATTGGCGTTTCATTCAGCAAGCGCGTCATTCATGGCTGTTATGGATGCTATTTACAGCATCAACCGCGGCCATGTTGTATTCACATGTGCTCGGGCTTATCGTGCTGGCGAGTTTAGGGATTTCAAATCTACTGGTCGAACGTAATTCACGTAAAACCGTCGCGGTGCTCATTGGATGGGCTTTTGGATTCAGTCTGTTCTTGCCATATTTGAGTACAATGTTGTCAGACGCATTGACTTGGGGCGAAACAAAGCGCGCAACGTCGGCTACTCTGTTAGGTGAGCCTCTAGTTGCCCTGCTTGCCAATGGGCTTGGTGTGCTGTTGATTCCATTGGCCATAAACCTTGCTTACCAATTACGCTGTAGATATCATCGCTTTGTCTGGAGACAATTGCTGCTGTCGACCATTCTTGGCGCAATACTGGTGCTAATAAGCTGGACGTTTGACCTGATAGCCGCGAACCGCATGCGCTACTTTCTGGTTTTGTGGATCCCGGCCATTATCCTCATCGCCTACAGCCTTACAGCGCTTACGCGATCAGATGGCGTCATAGCCCTTATCGCCGTGATATGGGCTGTGGCCGGTATCCATTTCGCGCAATCCGGGCTGATCCAAGAGTACGCGACAGTTGGGAAACGAACGTGGCAGTATCCCCCCCTACATAACTATGTTCAGTTTCTTCACGGAAAGGTGCGCTCGAATGATTTCTTGGTTGGATTTACGGAGTCCCTTTCGTTAAACGAAAATAGAAGCAACTACGACTGGGGGATCTCGGATTACTACTTTGACGCCCTGCTTGGCATCGACGGCCTGTTTCTACACACGAACCTGAAGCGCTATCGCCTGGAGGAAGACGTCCGATCCATTCTTGAAGCGCGTCCGCTTATCTTACTCGCTCACGACCAGAGCAACGCGCCGCTGAACTACGCCGGAACGTTAGCGGTTGTCCAGGATGTCTTCGTGCCCTGCGATCTCTTGGTAGACGAGCCGACGCTATTGATTCGCAGATACGCGCATGCAATCATGGGATGCAATCACGAAGCTGCGCCGATTGAGTACGACAACGGCATCCGCGTTGTCGACCGGGCCCTGCGATTAGATTCTGACGCGGAGCGGATAGAAGCGCTTATTTGGTGGGATGTGCCGGGTGAAGCCATGCTGGACGAATACAATATTTCCTTACAAATCATCTCATCAGAAGGGAAGAATGTCCGACAAACCGATCGTCACCTTTATAATAATGTCGTGCCATGGTCTGTGGTCGATTTGTCGACAGAAAATTTACCCGCCGATGACTACGCGCTTGTGTTGATCTTGTACAGACGTGATTCGGGGTCGAAAGTTGTCGGAGTGGATCAATCAACTGACGAGTTCGGCAGTATACTTCCCTTACTGGGATTCACCAAGCGACTGGAAGATTCCAATTGATGCGCGTTCTCATGTTCTTGTGATGTCCCGCTCTTGGTGAATTCATCCTGGAACTATAGACAGATGAAACCTGCGGACACTTCTAAAGCCACGATCCAAAGAAATCGCCTAGCAGCAATTGCCGCCATGACGATCATATTGCTGCTGGCATTCGCGGGGGGCGCTCATGGGTTGGATCTGGATCCGATATGGGCGGACGAGTTGGCATCGGTCACATTTATGGGCGCTTTTAATCCGCCATATTCGCCGACGCAGGTGATAGAGTCCGTTCAGGAATATAGCCCGGATCAAGCCCCCCTCTATTTTATCCTGGGCGCTTACTGGGCTCAGGTCGCGGGTTGGTCGCAGTTTTCACTTCGAAGCCTGTCTCTTCTTTGGGCCGTGGTATTCGTCGCTGGGCTGTATCGCTTTGCTCACGATGTTTTCGACAAGCGCGCCGCGCTATTCGCTGCGCTGCTCATGATTACGAACAGCTTCGTAGTTCTTTATTTTCATGATATTCGCATGTACACCATGCTCATGGCGCTTGGCATATTGCACACTTGGCTGTACTGGAGACTGGCGCACAATCATCATGCCACTCGATCCACTTGGTGTCTTTTCGTTGTATCGTCGGCACTGCTTTTCTACACGCACAACTTCTCGACAATCCTTTTTGCGGGGTTGGGTTCGTATCATGTTCTTTTAGCCGGTAAATCTCGTCGTTGGTTACAGATCGTTTTGGGGTGGTGTTTGGGGGCGGTGATCTTTGCGCCCTATGCTCCCTATGTCATCGCCGGTCTACAGTTTAATCAGGGAGTTACCGCCAACCCGCTGGGGACGCCCGATGTACTAAAACTGTTCGTCTATCTGCTGGTCAATGGCGCAAGTTTACTTTGGCTGCCAATTCTCTCAATTGGCGCGGTGGCGCTGTGGCAGAAGCGCGATCCATCAGTCCTGCGCCTAGTTTTCATTGCTCTGGTAATGGTCGGTTTAATCCTGGCTCTCAACTGGCGTTATGGGATCATAACTGCGACAAGGTTGCGTTACTTCTTGGTTGCGTGGTCTCTTATTGCTATTCTCATTGCCGTCGGACTTACGTCTATTCGTCATTGGAAAGCAGTGGCTGTCCTATTCACGATACTATGGACTGTAGCCGGCTATCAGTTTCTTCAGTCAGGCGAAGTGATTAACTATGCAGGATTGATGGCGCGTGATAGGCAATATCCACCTCTTCAGGACTACGTTTTCGCCTTGCGCGGCAAGACGCAAGGCTTGGATTATCTCATCGGGTTCACCGCGGACGAGGACCATCGCGTCAGTCGCGTTTCCTATAACAGTTCGAACAGCACTTCCGACTATTATCTCGGGACACAGTTGGGCATAGATGGCACGTTCCTCCACTCAAGCAAGAAGCGCTATCGCCTTGAGCAAGATGTGCGAGATATCATGGATTCCCATCCTCACGTTCTGCTTGCGCACGACCCTTCAGGCGTCCCGCTTAACTATGCCAGAACGCTTGCGATCATTGAAGAAGCTTACGTACCGTGTACATCTTTGGTGGAGGAGCCAGCGTTGCGGATTCGCAAATACACGCATCCTGTAATGCGCTGCGATCACCAACCCGCTCCCATTGCTTACGACAATGACATACGATTAATCGACCGCGCCGCGACTTACGATGCCGACGCAGAGATTGTTCAAGCGCTGACCTGGTGGGATGTTCCTGACGCGGAAACATTGGACGAATACAACATTTCCCTTCAAATCATAACTGCGGATTGGCAAAACATAAGACAGATCGATCGTCATCTCTATGACTACATAGTTCCTTGGAACACGCTGGAACTGTCTACTGCCGGGTTGTCCGAGGGCAGTTATCGGATGGTGTTAGTCCTGTACAATCGCCAGACAGGTGTAAAGATTGCTGGAGTTGACAAGACAAATGGGGAAACCGGTGGTTTTCATACCTTGCTGGCATTCGAAGTTTAGAATCGGCGATACCTGTAGTCTCCAAATCAACTGGGCGCGTTACGCATTGGGACTATCCGCGCTGCAGCACCCGTCTACGCTATGCCAAATCTGAGTGAGATGCCACCAGGCGGGTCGCTTGACCGCGCGCGAGTGTCGGCGCTGTTTCTGATGGCGCTGGTCCTGTTGCTGGCATATTCTTTTGGTCTATTTGGTTTGAATGCTGACGTCATCTGGGCCGACGAACTGTCATCATTGGCGCACATGGGCGCGTTTGACTCTCATCATACGCCGATGCAGGTTTTGGAATCCATTTCATTGCGCGCGCGTGATCACGTGCCGCTCTATTTCCTGTTGGGAGCAGGGTGGTCCCACTTGGCGGGCTGGTCTCAATTCTCAATGCGCTACCCTTCGCTGTTGGCTGGCATCGCAATGATTGCGGCGCTATATGGATACGTGAGAGTTACCGTTGACAAACGAACAGCGCTTATAGCCGCATTTCTTATGGCAAATAACGCGTTCGTCTTGATCTATTTTCATGAAATACGGGGTTACACACTGCTTCTGCTTTTGGCAGTCATCCATTCCTGGCTCTATTGGCGGCTTAATCGCGGCGCGCGTCATTCGCGGCTCCTGTTGGCCCTCTTCGTCGTATCGGGCTCGGCGATGTTGTATACGCATGTGTTTGGCCTTGTCATGCTGGCTGCGCTGGGCGCGACTCACATTCTTGTGGACCGCCGTTCGAGCCAGTCCAACCTGGTGTTAAGCGGGTGGATCGCTGGCTTGGCGCTTTTTGTACCGCATTTGTGGACGATGCTATCGGGTGCAGTAACTTGGGGAGCAACCGAACGCGCCGTACTGGCGACACAATTGGCCGAGCCCCTGGTTGCGCTGCTTACTAACGGCCTGGGCGTTCTCTTTATTCCCTTGGCTTTAAATCTCGCCTACCGGCACTGGGGGGAAAGACATCCCGAGATTACAAAACTCTTGCTGCTAACAGCTATTTTGGGCGCCGCTTTTGTGCTGGTAAGCTGGATGTTCGACCTTATAACCTTAAGCCGAATGCGCTATTTTCTTTTGTTGTGGTTCCCGTTCATGATTCTTTTCGCATATAGTATAACCTTGCTGTCTCGTTCAACCCTGTTTACTGTTGTATTCGTTGTTATCTGGGCATTAGCGGGAATTAGTCTTGGGCGATCCGGACAGATTCTTCAATACGCGGGGTTCTCTGCTCTGTCCGGCGAATACCCGTCTTTGCAGTACTTTACTTCTTCGCTTAAAGATAAGGTGAGCCCGGGTGATTTCCTGGTCGGCTTTTCGGAGTCGCTTTCTCTCAACGAAAAGCGAGAAGGCTATGATTGGAGCATCTCCGACTATTACCTGGATGCCCAACTCGGCATTGATGGCGTGTTTCTTCATGCCAATCTTAAGCGCTACCGGCTTTCAGAAGACACGCGCGACATACTCGCTGCGCATCCGCATATTTTGCTCGCGCACGATCCGAGCGATGTCCCGCTCAACTACGCTAATACCCTGGCAATGGTTCAGGAAGTTCTCGCGCCATGTGGCGAGTTGGTTGATGAACCAGCGTTGTCAATTCGCAAATATGCCCATCCTGTTATGGGCTGCGACCATGAACGCGCGTCAATTCACTACGAAAATGGCCTGCGCTTGTTGGACCGCGCCAGCCACTTCGATAATGAGGGCCAGCGAATAGAGGCATTGACCTGGTGGGAGGTCCCGGACGGAGAGATGTTGAACCAATACAATATTTCGCTGCAAATCATCAGCTCGGATTGGCAAAACGTTCGACAAATCGATCGCCATCTTTATGACGGATTGGTCCCTTGGAGTGTCATCGAGCTGTCCACTGCAGATCTGCCCCCCGACGACTATCGGCTCGTGTTGATCTTGTACAATCGAGAGAACGGGTCCAAAGTCCAAGGGGGCGATGAACTCAGCGGCGAATCAGCCGGCATACTTCCAATACTGCGTTTTTCTGTCGACACCTAAGTAGTACCAATAAAATAATGTGAAAAATTCTCATTTGTAGCGAAAGTTCTGGATCTAATCCAAGTCCCGCCGAACGCGCTCCCCCTCCCTGATGCTTCGGGGAGGGGGCCGGGGGGTGGGGTTGAATAAATGCATTTTCGTATTCTCATTACTTACTTGGAATTACTTAGATACATTTGTGGTGGACGAGACTTTCATGGTAAGGCTCTGCCGCCCGACACATATGAAGCCAACAGCCATCGCATCTCGTATTATGGTCGCTACAAAAGACACTCTCAGACAGCCCGGTGGGCTAACAATCATCCTCGCCGTTCTTCTGCTGGTTTTTGCACTTGGCGTCAGCGGCGCAAATGGCTATATCTTCCGTACGGACGAACTGTTTTCTGTCTCCAATATGGGCGGGTTTGATCCTCCTTACGATCCTGCCGAGATTATTTACTCGATTTCACAATTCAGCCCGGATCATGCCCCGCTGTTTTTCTTGCTTGGCGCGGGCTGGGCGAGTGTCGCGGGCTGGACACAGTTCGCCTTGCGCATGTTTGCTGTTTTGACGGCGATTGTGATGATCGCCTGTTTGTATCGTTATGCGACCGATGCCTTCGATTACCGAACCGGTCTGCTTTCATCGATCTTGATGGGCACGTCCGCATACTTGGTCCTGCATTTTCACGACTTTCGCATGTATCCGCTATTGCTGTTGCTTGCGATCGTTCACAGTTGGCTCTATTGGCGGCTGGAGAGCGGACGGGCGTCCAATCAGTGGAACTGGATCCTATTTGTTTTGTCAGCGATATCGCTGGTTTATACGCATACATTTTCGGTCATACTATTTGCCGGACTGGCGGCTTTTCACCTGATTCTTGCGCGCAAATCAAATTACTTTATGAAGATTTGGGCGGGATGGGCGATAGCCGCGATTGCTTATCTGCCATATTTTTCCACAACAGTGGCTGCGCTGAAACAAGCGGCTCAAATCGAAAAAGTGACCACAGCCGCCGCGAGTATCGGAGAACTGATTGGGACTTTCGCGCATCTGTTGACGAATGGCGCTGACTGGCTTCTGGTTCCCTTTGGCGTATCAGTCGTATATGGCGTCCTTCGCCTTCGAGATCGCGCCTTTTCGAGGCTGATGTTTCTTGCGATTGCAATGCTCGTCGTCCCGCTCGCGCTTAACGAACTGGTGGGTTTGATTCCGCTCTCGAGGATGCGCTATTTCCTGATACTTTGGTTTCCCTTCCTCTTTCTTTTTGCCCGCGGGATCACGCTATTGCCACGCTGGACATGGCTGACGCCGATTCTTGTGATTGCCTGGTCGATTGCCGGGTATCAGTATTATCATTCTGAGGATGTGCTACTTTACATAGGGGGCATGTCCAAGACGCGCAACTATCCCGCTCTGGACGATTATGTGAGACAGTTGCGGGACAAAGTTCGGTCGGAAGACTTTCTGCTCGGTTTCGCCCGCAATTACTATCTCAATCACGATCACAAACATGGCAAGAGCGTGTCCGACTATTATACGCAGTTGCAACTAGGGATCGACGGCGCCTTCGTGCGCAGCCGGGCGGTCGGTCCTTGGCTGGTCGAGGAAATGCATGAATTGATTGACGGGCATCCTTATCTGTTGTTCGCGTATGAACCGCAAAACTCGCCTGAGGGACTTGAGGGCGCCAAACACATGATGCACAGCAGGTACAAAGCCTGCGACGTCCTGGTTGATTCCAGGGCGCTCTATGTACAAAGATTCGTCGATCCCGCCCTGGATTGCGATCGAGATTATCTGCGTATCGAATACGAAAATGGCATTGCAATTGCCGATCGCTATGTTGGGTTCCAGCCGGATGCCGCTCTTTTGACGATACTGATCGGCTGGGATGTACCCAACCAGCGTTTGTTGAATGAGTTCAGTTTCTCGCTCCAGGTTCATACGCCGGGAGGAGAAAAGGTCGCGCAGGGACATAGCGACTTTTATCTGCATCAGTTTTCGCGAAAGTGGAACACTCTTGAACTGCCTATCGCCGGTATCGCTCCTGGTGAGTATCGTCTGGTTGTCATTCTGTATAATACCGAGAGCGGGAAGAAAGTCAGCGGGGTCGATGTTTCCACGGGCGAAACGGGCCCGCTACTTCCGATTCTTTCGTTTACTGTAGAATAGAGCTAGCGCTTCAACCTCATTCTTGGGAGAAGTCGCAATTGGCAACTTTCCCGACTGGGGAGGCTTGGTCTTGCAGTTCCGCAGCATCTTCGCCGACAACCACGATACTATCGGCCAGGGCACGTCATCTTTGCTGATGGTGTTCGTTCTCCTCTGCGTTTTTGCGTTTGGCGCCAATGGGTTGAATACGGACTCAATCTGGACCGATGAGCTATACGCTATTACCAACATGGGTGGATTCGACGGACCCTATTCGCCGGCGGAAGTTGTCAATTCAGTAGCCGAGAATTTCCCCGATCACGTGCCGCTCTTCTTCTTGCTCGGCGCCGGCTGGGCAAACTTCGTGGGATGGACGCAATTCGCCCTGCGCGTGTTGCCGGTATTTGCAGGCCTGCTCATGATTGCCTGGACATATCGCCTGGCGAGCGACATGTTTGATCGTTTTGCCGGCTTGGCTGCCGCAAGTCTCTTGGGTACCTCGGCCTATATGGTCCTGTATATCCATGACTTCCGTATGTATTCACTGTTCTTGATGTTTACCGCAATGCATATGTGGCTGTATTGGAGAGTATTGGAACGTAAATCCAAGGATGGCCGTTTGACTCTTGTCGCGTTCGCGCTGTCGACGGTGGCGCTTTTTTATACGCACTTTTTTGCCGGTATATTGTTTGCGGGATTAGGCGTCTTTCATTTGCTCTTCGGGCTGCGATCCCGTCGCTGGTGGCAGATACTATTGGGATGGGCTATCGGCGCTCTTCTTTTCCTTCCTTACCTGCCGGTCCTGCTTGATGGCATACAGCGCGCCTCTGAAAAAGCGGATGTCACCAGCCGGGCGGCTTCTGCCCCGGAGTTGCTTCGGACCTTATCTTTGCTATTGAGCAACGGCAACTGGCTGACGGGCGCAATGCTGGCAGGAGTTGTTGCATATGTAGTAGCGCGCCGACGTCCGCTGCGCTTGATCAAGATCTTGACGATTCCGTTTACAATGGTGACTTTCATCATCGTGGCCAATGAATTGATCGGCATCATTCCCTTAACCAGAATGCGCTATTTCATCGTAATCTGGATCCCGGCTGTATTGATTCTGGGCGCGTGCCTGGGGAATGTGCCGCGGCGGCGCCTGGTGAGCGGAATCGTGCTCCTCGTCTGGCTTGTGTCCGGCTATCAGTATTACCGATCGGAAGAGATAATGAACCATGTAGGCAGTATGGTGTTTACCAGGCTCTATCCGCCTCTGCCTAATTATGTCTGGCATCTAAAAGGCAAACCGCGCTCGGAGGATTATCTTCTGGGATTCTCTAAGAGCAGCCATGTGAACAAAGTCCTGACACTGGGCAAGAGTGTGGCGGATTATTACACGCAGGAGCAACTGGGTATCGATGGCGCCTTCATCCGTCGTGGCGCCTATGGAGAATGGCTGGAAGGCGAGATCAAGCAGTGGATGGGCAATCAGCCATTTCTACTGTTTGCCTTTGATCCTCAAGATCTGCCAAACAGTTACCAGCGTGTGCGCGAAGTCATCGAAAGCAATTATTTACAATGCGATGTCCTGGTGGAAGAACCGCAACTTTTTGTCCAGCGCTATGTCAATTCACGCTTGGCCTGTGACCGCGAATACCGACCGATAGCATATGAAAACGGCGTGACGCTGGTCGATCGTTTCGCCCAGTATGTTCCGGAAGAACGGAAAGTTCATATCCTTACCGGCTGGGAAGTCGAGAGCGAAGAGGCGCTAGATCAGTACAATTTGTCCTTGCAATTCATCACATCGGATTGGCAACGGCTGGGGGCGCAAATCGACCGCCATCTTTATGATAATATTCTCCCCTGGTTTAGTGCCGAATTGTCCACCGAAGATCTGCCGCCCGGCGACTATCGTCTGATGGTCATCCTCTACGATCGCGCATCCGGGCAGAAAGTGGGGGGAGTCGACCTGGCCAGCGGCCGGGAAGACAGGTTCTTCCCGATCGTCTCGTTCACGGTAGAAGCCTGAGCGCCAGTTGATCAAGATCTGCTGTCGCAGACTTGCAAGTACGGAATCAAGCCATGGACGCTGCGCAATCCAGTAAATCAAAGCGTCATACGGAGCAGGACGCAAACGGTTGGGAGATCGGCCGCGCAAGCGCGCTGGCTTGGCTGACTGTCGTCATGCTGATGGCTTTTGCTTTTGGCGCCAACGGACTGAATACGGAACCGATTTGGGCGGATGAATTGTATTCCCTGACCAATATGGGTGTTTTCGATCCGCCCTATAGCCCACAGCAGATTATCAATTCGATTACAAGCTATAGTTCGGATCATGTACCGCTATATTACCTGCTGGGATCGGCGTGGGCGCAATTAGTCGGATGGTCCCAGGTGTCCATGCGCATGTTTTCAGTTCTGGCCGGGGTGCTTATGATTGCCTGGCTCTATCGCCTGTCAACGGAAGTATTCTGCCGGCGGACAGGTTTGATTGCGGCGCTGCTCATGAGCACATCGGCCTATGTAATCCTTTTCTTCCACGATATTCGCATGTATACGATGCTCTTGTTGCTGTTTGCCATGCAGGCCTGGTTGTATTGGCGCCTTGCTCACAGACAGCAAGTAGCCCGCCGGTATTGGATCGCATTCTTCTTGACTGCGCTGGCTCTACTTTATACACATGTATTCTCGCTGCTGGTTTTCGCACTGCTTGGCTTATACCACCTGCTATTTGCGCCACGGTCGGCGCGCTGGCTTCGTTTGCTGACCGTTTGGGGACTTACCGGTCTGCTGTTTTTGCCCTATTTGCCAACATTGTTTGCAGCCATTGAGTTGGCCGCGGAAAACGTAAAGGTGACGACGGCCGCGGCGTCTATCCCGGAATTGATCTATAATTTTGCTTTCCTGCTCTTCAATGGCCAGAATTTGTTGATCCCGCTGTTTGCAGGGATTGTGATTTACTCCTTGTGGCGCACCCGCTCGGGCGTCGCCTGGAAATTCGCGCTGGTGTCGCTGGCGGTATTGCTCTTGATCACGTTGCTCAACGAGCTTGTGGGCATCATCCCCGTGAAGCGCATGCGATATTTCCTCATTTTGTGGGTCCCATTCGTCATGATCTGCGCCTTTGGCCTTACATCAATGCCACGTTGGCATCGCGCCACTTTTTTGTTCGCGCTCATCTGGATATTCGCGGGTTACCAATTCTATCGCTCGCAACAACTGTTAGACTATATTGGCGGCATGCAGAAGGCGCGTCTTCACCCGCCAATACACGAATACAGGGACGCGCTGCTTGGCAAGGTTCGGGCGGAAGACTTCCTGTTGGGGTTTTCCTTCGTTGATTATGTGAACAATGTCTACAAGTTCGGCGACAACGTGATTGACTATTACACCGGCGCACAGTTGGGTATCGACGGCGCTTTTATTCCGTGGCGCTGGGGTGGGGAACGTTTGATGAACGACCTCGTTCGCAAGATCGATCGACATCCCTATATCTTGCTCGCGTACCATCCAAATGACCTCAAAAAGAATCATGAAGATGTGTATGAATACATCGCGACCCGCTACGTTGCTTGCGAGGCGGTAATTGATAGGGAAGATCTATTTGTTCAGCGTTTCGTGAATCCTCTGGCCGGCTGTCAGCACGTATACCGGCCCATTCATTTCGAAAATGGAATCGTCATCGTCGATCGCTTCGGCGAGTACGACGCGACGAAGGACCTGTTCCGGGTCGTCACCGGTTGGGAAGTCGCGTCCGATGAGCAGCTTGACCAATACAATATTTCGATACAATTGCTGGATTCTGAATGGGAGAAATACTGGCAGGGTGATTGGCATCTCTATAACCGCATCTTGAAATGGCAGGAATTGGAATTCCAGCCGAGTCGTCAACTTACTCCGGGCGCCTACCGCCTCGTAGTAATCCTATACGATCGCGACACTGGCGAGAGAGTCGCGGGCATGGACTTAAGCAGTGGCGAAACCGGCCAGCTTCTGCCGCTCTTGACCATCTCTGTCGAAGCCTAGACGCTCATGCTAGATCCAGGCGCAAGCAAACGTCACCCATTCCAGGCTTTTCCTCGCTGGTGGTGCATGCTGCCGCTATTACTGCTGGTGACGCTGCTGGCGGCGGGTGGAATAAACGCCGATGTCATCTGGTACGATGAGTTGACCTCGATCGGCCATGCCGGCGGCTTGACCGGGCCCTTCTCGCCAGTGGACGTGCTTCACTCGATCAGTACGCATAGCCCCAAGCATGGGCCCTTGTTCTTTGAATTGCTGGCGGGTTGGGGCGCGCTTGTAGGATGGCACCATGCCGTCTTGCGCTGCTTGCCACTCTTCTTTGGGGTTCTGACGGTTGCCTGGGTATACCGTATTGGCGCGGATTTTCTGGGTTGGCGCGCGGGACTGTGGGCCAGCGCTTTCCTGGGGCTAAACGTCTTCTGGTTGGAGTACTTTCACGAAATCCGAATGTACACCGCGCAAGCGGCTATGCTTGTAGCCATGCTCTGGCATTACTTGCACATCGTGCAATCAAAGTCGGCTATTGGCAGAGTTCGTTGGTTGGGGCTGATCCTCACGGCATCGTTGTCACTTTATGCCCAGCCTTTTTCATTCTTCGTTTTCCTTGCTGTCGGCTTCTATCACCTGGTATTCGTTCCCAAAACGAAGCGCTGGGTTCATACTGCTGTGGCGTTTTTGCTTGTCGGCGTACTATACCTGCCTTGGCTTCCAGTAACTTATGTAGGGTTGACAACAAAGTTTGACGCTTGGGGAGAGATGCCCTTTGAGCAAGCCGTAGATGTCTTTCTCCAACTGCTGTCTAACGGAAACTGGTTAGTGATTCTGATCGCCTTTGTCGCGGCTGCCACCCACTTGCGGCAGCGCGAGAATCTTAAACAAGCCCTGCCTTTTTGGGTGCTTGCATTTGTCATCCTGGCGCTTCTATTGTCGGTTAATGAAGCCGTTAGGCTTATTCCTTTGCGCCGGTCTCGCTATTTCTTGGTCGTCTTTTATCCAATGGCCTTGATTGTGGGAAGCGGACTGGCTTGGCTAAAGCCGCGCGCCCTGCCGCTGATTATCCTGGGGGTTTATCTCGGGTCCGGATTCGTCTTTCGGGGTTGGGACGGCTATGTCGGGTTTCAGGGTACGATTCGCGCCATTCAGAGCTATCCCCCGATTCACGACTACGTTCTGGCACTGCGGGATATCGCCTCTGAAGAGGATTTCGTGGTCGGATTCTCGGACATTAATTTCATCATACGCCGAGGCAAAGTTGGCAAGAGCACGGCGGATTATTATTTCGAGAGATTAATGGGCATAGATGGCAGCTTCATTCGAACGAACCTTGATAACGCTCAACTTGAGGAGGATATACCGGATAAGTTGGAAGACCATCCCTACCTTCTCTTTACCTACAATCCCTTGAACAAACCGGAGATCTTCGATCGAACCAGGTCAATCATCGAGAGAGATTATGCGCCTTGCAAACTTGTTTTGGAGGAAGCGGAACTTCGCGTAGAGCGCTATGTCTACCGTACGCTGGACTGTGACCGCAAGTACCAGCCTATTCGCTACGACAATGGCATCTCCATCGTTGACAAATTCGCTGATTTCATTCCCGATCGCGAGGTCCTGCGCGTCGTGACCGGATGGGAAGTGGCCGACAAAGCGCTCCTGTACCAATACAATATTTCGATTCAGATCCATTCGCTGGACGGGCAAAAAGTCGCTCAAATCAACCCGGATCGTCATCTTTACCATGACGTCCTAAAGTGGTTCGTTGTGGAGTTGTCCACATCGGATCTGTCGCCTGGCGACTATAGGGTTGTTGTCATGGTCTATGACCGATATCCTCCGCACGCGAAGGTCTCCGGCACCGATATCGAATCCGGCGAGTATGGGAAGATTTTGCCCATAGGGTCGTTCAGCATTCCGGGATAGGCTTTCTGAAATGAATCCAGTCAAGCGTCTGCTGAGGCCGCTCTACGCGCCGCTCGTTCGCAAGTACCGCAATCACGCGAAATTGAAAAACCAGCAAGGGCTTATCCGCGCGGGCGTCAACGAATGCACAGGATCCGGAAAGCCGCTCAAAGTCATCATTGGCGCAGGAGATACGCGTTACGAAAACTGGGTCGCGACAGATATTCCCGCATTCCATGTTCTTAAACACGAGCATTGGGCGCTGCTCTTCCAGCCCGCGTCAATCAATAGAATGTTGGCTGAACATGTCTTTGAGCACTTGACAGTCGATGAGTTGGGCCAGTTTCTGCGTTTGGCGCGTCTCTACATGTCCAAGGACGGGCGCATTCGACTGGCTGTGCCGGATGGAAACCATCCGGATGCAAATTACATTGAACATGTGCGCCCCGGCGGCATAGGCGAGGGGGCTGACGATCACAAGGTGCTCTACACCAGCGAAAAGATGGCAAGTGTCTTGCAAGAGTGCGGCTACGAATTCCAACTCCTGGAATACTTTGACGCCTCAGGTGAATTTCACCGCGAACCCTGGTATGCGGAGGACGGATTTATCGGTCGATCGGCTGCGCATGACGAGCGAAATGTCGGCGGCAAACTGATTTATACCAGCTTGATCGTCGATTGTTGGCCACGTCAATTCGGCGAGTAGAGACCAAATCCTGCCATCAGATGTTGAGGAAGTGACCTTCCAAACCGTGCGCTACCTCTTTTATCGCTTCGCTCAAGGTGGGGTGGGCGTGTACGTTACGCGCGATCTCGGCCGCGGTCAATTCAGCAGAACGAGCCAAAGTCAGTTCGGGCAGCAGTTCCGTGACATCGTGGCCGATCATATGGGCGCCAAGGATTTCGCCATAGCGTTTGTCGCTGATTACCTTGACGAAGCCGCTGGCGTCACCCATGCCCCGCGCCTTGGCATTGGCTTGAAAGGGGAACTTGGCAACCGCCACTTCGTAACCGCGCGCTTTGGCCTGATCTTCGGTGTATCCAAAGCTGGCGACCTGCGGCTGACAATAGGTGGCGCGCGGCATCATATCGAAATCGAGCGTGACGGTCGCTGCGCCGGCGATATTCTCCGCAGCGACCACACCCATCGTCTCGGCTACGTGGGCGAGCATCAACTTGGCGGTGACATCACCGATGGCGTAAATGTGCGGGATATTCGTCCGCATCTCCTCGTTGATCTCGATGGCGCCCTCGGCGTCGAGCGAAACCCCCGTGTTTTCCAGCCCGTATCCGGTCGTGCGCGGCTGGAAACCAATCGCCTGAAGAACGCGTTCGGCACGGAGTTGTTCACCCTCGCCATCGTCAGTTGATACGGTTACGGTGACGCCATTAGCGTCTTCAACGATCGCCTCGACCCGTGTGCTGGTCATGACTTTAATGCCCATCTTCGCGTAGATCTTGCCGAGTTCCTTGCTCACCTCGGGATCTTCTAGCGGCAGGATACGGTCCAGGAATTCGACCATGGTGACTTCGACGCCATAGTTGCGCATGATATAGGCGAATTCGACGCCGATTGCGCCAGCGCCGGCGATAATCACGCTGCCCGGCAGATTGTCTTCCATGATCTGTTCTTCATAGGTGACAACGCGCTCGCTTAACGCCGTGCCCGGGATCAGACGGGTTGTCGCGCCGGTGGCGATAATGAGGTGCTTGAAGTTAATCGTTTCTTCGGATCCGTCATTCAGTGAGACAACCATATTATGGGCGTCCGCGAGCGTCGCCCAGCCTTCAAAGGTCGAAATCTTGTTCTTGCGCATCAGAAACTGCACGCCCTTGGTCAAGCCGTTGGCGACGCGGCGACTGCGCTTGAAGGCTTTGGCATAGTCCAAGCTGAATTCGCCGCTGATGCCAAAGGTATCGGCTTCATTGTTAAGGATATATGCCAGCTCGGCGTTATGCAGCAATGCTTTGGAAGGAATACAGCCGACATTCAGGCAAATGCCGCCCCAGTATTTCTTCTCGACGATCGCGGTATTCAGCCCGAGTTGGCTGGCGCGGATAGCGGCGATGTAACCGCCGGGTCCGGCGCCCAGCACAACCAGATCAAATTCCTTAGCCATGGCGCTCACACTCCCGTTCGCTGATGAATGCGCAATTCGCCTAGTCTACCGCAGGCGCGCCGCAAATTGAAGTGGGGCTGGCGCGATCGCGCTGTGCGGACTGTCCCAAACGTTGTTCCTGTCGTGTAATTCCATGCTATAATAACGCCAAGCGGAGGACAGAAGAATGACCATCGACATCCCGGAAGACGTCGCCCTGCGTTTGGAACAGCTCGCCGAGCAGCACGATACCGACCTGGGCAACCTGCTGCGCGATATGATTGAGCGCTATGCCGAAGAGCGCCCTGGCGATGACAAGCGGTGGGCGACCCTGGCGGATTTGGCGCGGCATGCGAAGCTCATGAACATGGCGTCGCCGAAGCCGGTAAACACTGCCGAGCGCAGTCGCGAAATCTTGAATACAGAATACGTCGATTACCTGAAGAGCCGTATTGATCCTTGACTCTCATCATCGACAGTAGCTTCTTGGTCGCGCTGTATGACGGCAGCGAAGTTCATCACCCGAAAGCATACGATTTCGCGGCGCATCGGTCGGAAGCGATACTTGTGCCGGACGTCGTATTGCCGGAAGTCGGCTACTTGCTCCGGCGCAACTTGGGCTATGCGAACAGTTTTAACTTCTTTGATTTCTTTGACTATAGCTTTGTCAGACTTGTACCTGCTTTTGAGGAAGACTTGACAAGGATCTATGAAATCTCCCGGCAATATGAAAGCGCCCAATTTGACATCGTAGACTGCTGCATCATGGCCATCGCAGAGCGGCTGAACATCACGCGCATCGCGACCTTCGACCGGCGCGATTTCAGCATGTTCCGTCCCAGCCACTGCGAGTATCTCGAACTGTTGCCTTAATCTATTCGCATCCTGTTCCAGACTTACCGCGTGTCTTTGAATCTTAGCGGTCCAATACCCCGCTCGCTGTCCTCGGAGGATGAGAAAAAATCTGCTGCGATTGCTTCGCATCGCGCCTTCACAGGGCATGTGGCAGGATGTGGAGTCAATGCCCGGGATGGCAGGTGTCTTTCAGCCGCTGGCGCTTTGCCTCGAAGAGAATGACCGTCGCGGCGGAAGCGACATTGAGCGATTCGGCTTCATGCGACATGGGGACAGACACGCTCGACCGGGAAATGCGCTGCGCCTCCGAACTGATGCCGTGCGCTTCGTTGCCTACAACCAGCGCCCACGGCCATCCCCAATCTACCTCGGTATAGATCGCCTCTCCTCGAGCCTCCGCGCTGTACACTCTCAAGCCAGCGCAATAGGCGCGGATCTCCTGCCATTTCGCCTCGGCAACGGGCAGGCGAAAATGAACACCCATACCGGCGCGCAAGACTTTCGAACTGTAAGGGTCGACACAACCCGGCGCCAAAATGGCGATATCCACGCCCGCGGCAGCGGCGCTACGCAAGACTGTTCCCATATTGCCCGGCTCGCGGACCGCGTCCAGGATTAACACGCGCTCAGCTTGATTCGGGATGGGGGGCTTGGGGATCTGGAAAACGACCAGGATTCCTGGCGTCCGCTTTGTATCGCTGATGTGCGACAGGACGCCCTCGCTGACGGGGAGGAGCTCGCAATTGCGATTCTGCAAAATGGCGATAAGTTCATAGTCGGCGGACTCCGGCGTATAAAGCGCGAGATCCGGCCTGCCACCACTATTCAGCGCGTCCTTGATCAATCTGTCTCCTTCGAGGATCAGTTTTTTTTCGCTCCGCCGCAATCGTCCCTTGGCCTGCAAGGATTTGACGTATTTGACACGCTTGTTTTGTATGCTGGTGATGGTGTCCATGCTTGGCTTCACCAATTGAAAAAGGGTCGCTATTGTGACCCTTTTCAATATTACAGTCGATTGTAGGCGCTGTTACAGGCTTTGCTTCGCCAGGGACACGACCTTGCTGAAGGTATCCGCATCATGAACTGCCAAATGCGCTAGGCTCTTGCGATCAAGCTCAACACCCGCCAGCTTCAAACCATGGATCAACTGGCTGTACTTCATGCCGTTCATACGAGCGGCTGCGTTAATGCGTTGAATCCAAAGGCGGCGCAACTGGCGCCGGCGCTGTCGTCTATCACGATAGGCGTACCACAGGCTGCGCATCATGGCCTCGTTCGCGCGTTTGAATAGCTTGCTGCGCGTGCCCCATTGTCCTTTGGTGAGCTTGAGGACTTTCTTGTGTCGTCTGCGTCTGACGAATCCCGTTTTTGTCCTTGCCATGTTTCTTCTCCGTAGCTAAAACGTCCCGTGAATGAAGGGCAGGTGGCGTATTCCAGCGGTTCTAAGCTGGCGGATTCGCCTTGTACTTGCCGAGATAGGGCGCCAGGCGACGGATGCGGCGTCGCATGGCAACTTCACCGACCTCCATGCGTTTGTCCCACTGCCGCTTAACGCGCTTTGCCGAACGTCGCCGCAGATGACTCTTGCCACCCTTGGTACGGACGATCTTTCCTGTGCCGGTCACACGAAAGCGCTTGGCCGTTGCCTTGTGCGTTTTGAGTTTGTACTTTGTCGTCTTCTTCTTACGTGGCACTACTAACTCTCCAGTTTCATTTGCTTTCCTTGTTTGGCGCCAAGATCATCAGCATGTCACGACCTTCCATATTCGGACGCTGTTCTACGATGCCAACTTCTTGCAAGGCTGCTTCGATTTTCGCCAGGCGATCGCGTCCGATGTGCTGATGTGTGATTTCTCTACCGCGAAACCGTACACGGAACTTGACTTTTTTCCCTTCTTGCAGCCACTTTGTCGCGCGTTTGATGTCGAATTGAAGGTGATATTCGTCCGTCTTTGGTCGCAGTTGTATCTCCTTGATCGTGACTTTAACCTGGTTCTTTTTGGACTTGCGTTCTTTACGGCGTTGCTCGTATTGAAACTTACCGTAATCCATTATGCGGCAAACCGGCGGCTGGGCGTTAGGCGCTACCTCGACCAAGTCTAGTCCAACATCGTCCGCGCGTTCCTGCGCATAACGAATATTGACAACACCAATATTGGTGTTGGTATCGTCAATAAGTCGGACTTCGCGTACGCCGCGAATATCTCGATTGATTCGATGTGGTGAACTCGCTATCTCGACATTCCCTTCGGCTAAATCGGCCAAACTAAAAAATGCGTAGCCCAGTGAACTACGGGCCGGTAGTTTAACACAAGCGCGAATTGCTTGTCAATTATGAGTACGCGGCGAAGAATCGCGCATTCAAGCTATTTGTCATAGCTCAACTGCAAGGCTTGGAAATGGGAAAGCGACGATTCATACATCTCTATGAGTTCTTCATCGCTGCCTTTGAATCGTCGCAAGATCTGTTGCGCGCAGGGCGTGCAACCTCTCATCGCCCGATAACTATCCGTTTCACAAGCGAGGCAACCATTGAGCTCGATCATGAGGGACATCAAGGCGATAACCTCAACACTGGTCTCGTTTTTGCAGGACAATCTGTCTATCAGATTCATCCATTTGCGGCCGCGCGTGTGGCGAAGCGCCGGAATGGCATAGTGAGGGAATAAGATTTCGTTGTCCGCGTACATATTTTCTGATCTTGCCCCTGCGTAAGTAACAGATGTCTGCGTACATCACACCATGATATGCCCTTTTGCCGTTGATGGCAAACCCAACATTGATGATTCCAAGGCGGAATTGAGAGTCCGCAGTGATTTACTCATTTCATACGGCGGTAATGACGCATTAGGTCCTGAAGTTGCTCATGCGGCAAGGCGTACAAAGTGTTCCCGTCTCTGCCAACTGTGGTTTGCGCCGCAATTAGCGCGTTGTACACGGACTCTTCGACACACTCGACCACCGCGCGAAATAACTGATCGATAAGAAGACCGCCTGCAAATTGCGCTTCTTCGTTAATCGCGCGGGCCTCGCTCACAAGTTCTGTGGCCCCATGGACGCGGCGGTTGCAAGTTGAGTAGGCGATAACGAAGTCGCCGCTGCCGCTGTGACAGATGGTTCCGGTACGCCCGAGCCCGAATGCCGCGCGTTTTGCCATTCGCTCAAGTTGTCGGGCGTCGAGTGGCGCGTCGGTAGCGATGACGACCATCACCGAGCCCGGCGGCGAATCAAAATTGTCTTCGGCGACGTGTTGCCCGATCGGCGCCCCCAGCATCTGTAATTCATGGCGCTGGCCGAAGTTGGTCTGCAGCAGCGCGGCGACTGTATAAGCGCCGTCGATCACGAGGCGCGAGGCTGTGCCGATTCCGCCTTTGAAGCCGTAGCAGAGTGTCCCGGTCCCCGCTCCTACACAGCCTTCAGCTACGTGGCTTGTGCTGGCGCCGTCGATTGCGCGTAGCACGTCAGCCTCGCTGATATGCCGTCCTTGTCCATCGTTGAGGAAATTATCGTTACATTCCCCGACAACCGGACTGACATTGCTAGTCCTGATCGCAATGTCGGGATTCTCCCTGATCGAGTAGCTGACGACCGCGTCCCAGACCTTGCCTACATTGAGTGTATTGGTCAGGCAGATGGGCGTTTCAATGACGCCGAGATCGCGGATCTGCTCAAACCCGGTTGCCTTGCCGTAGCCATTGATGGTGTAAACCGCGGCCGGCGCCTTCTCGCGAAATACATTGCCGGAGTGGGGCAGAACAGCAGTAACGCCGGTGCGGATCGGCCCCCGGCCCGGTACCAGCTTTCCTTCGCCTTCATTTCTTGTGACATGCCCGACACGGACGCCGGGGACGTCGGTAATCCCGTTGAGCGGGCCCGTAGGGAGGTGGTTTGCTATTGGGATAAGGTCGCGAAATCTCGTCATAAGTACGCGATCACCGCAGGGCTCGAATAAGGGACAGCGTGGCCGCAAGCGCGCGATCGCCATCCTTTAGAGTTCCATTCCACAGGCTGAAGAGAATGCCCACGGTGTCGCTTTTGGCCAAGATCTGCTGGAGTGAATCGATACTTTCCCCCAACGAAGGCCCGTCTGGTTCGGGATAACTCATAGCGGGCATGTCTTCACAGTCGACGACATCGGTATCGAAGTGGATGTATAGCGGCTTTTGCGGCAGCGCCGCTTGATTGAGCGCGTCCAAGGTCTCATAAATCGTCACTTGGCTTTCGCGCAGCATGATCTCTTCTTCGGGATCGAGATTGCGCACATCGCTGACGATCACATCGGATTCGGCGATGGGCTCCAGGTCGATGCCCCGCATCAGATGTTGATTGCCGCGCCCGACCAGCGCCGCCAGAGGCATGCCGCCGAGGAATCCGCTGGGTGTCGTTTCCGGCGTATTGAAGTCGCCATGCGAATCATACCAGAGGACGGCTGGCGCGCGTCTTTCCAGACCCTTGACCATGCCCAGGCAACTTGTGCAGTCGTTGGCGAATACGACCGGGACCTTGTCTGGAAAGGCCTTGATGGTATCCGCGAGCGCGCGATTGACAGCTACAACCGGGTCGTCAGACGCTTCAAAATCGGGCTGAATGTTCACCCAATCCGCGTTCAATTCATCAGCGACGCCCGCTGCGCGCAGCGCTTGAACTTCAGTACGATCGCCTCTCTTTTCGCCCAGATAATAGGGCACGCCGATACAGATATAATTCGACATTGCACTGCTCCTGTTTACGTTAACCGCGCCGCTCAAGCAACGAGAACGCTAGCGATTTTGCGTGAGCAGGACAGACCTTTTCGCCGATTACGCGCCGTGCGGCTATTGAATAATCAAGACTTGCCCAACATAAATGAGGTTGGGATTTAGCAGACCATTAACAGCGGCAATATCCCACATGTCGCGCCCGTACAAGTTAGCGATGATCGCCAGAGTCTCGCCGCGACGCACAACGTGACTCTGCGCATCAGCCGGCAGATCGCGGGGGTGCCCGCTCAAGCCCGTTGCCAGCGGAAGTACGATGATCTCGCCGGCGTACAAGCGACTTTCGCCCCGTAGATTGTTCAAGTCCAAGAGGTCTTGCAAAGGCACGGCGTAGCGCTGCGCCAAGCCTTCGATCGTGTCACCCAGCTGCACGACGCGTATGCGATAAAGCAATTTGGGAGGGCCCCGCACGGGCGTCGAAACAACGGCTGGTGCAGTTGTGGACACAGGTAGCGCAGCCGCAGCTTCGGGAGTCGCCCTATCGACGGCTTGCCCTTCAAATGTGGGCACCTTAAGGATCTGACCGGCGTAGATCAGGTTCGGATTGGCGAGATTGTTGACCATTGCCAGCATCTGCCAATCCAGTCCATAGCGCCGGGCTATCCGGTTTAGCGCTTCGCCCGGCTGAACGACATGGCTGCCCTCGAAACCGTCCAGCGCGCCTTCCGGCAGATAAAGCCTTTGTCCTGGAATGAGATGACTCTCTTGTTGGATATTGTTCACCCTTATTAAGTCGGCTACGGTGACGCCAAAACGGGCAGCGATCGATCGAATACTATCGTCCGGTCCCACTTGATGACTGAGTAGTTGGATCTCTGGCGCGGGAATGCGCAATATTTGCCCACGTGCAAGGAACTCGTCGTCGCTCAGATTGTTGCGTTCCAACAGCGCCCCTACCGACACTTGAAAATGCGCCGCGATTGATTCGAAACTGTCGCTCGTTTGAACCGTGTACCATTCATCATCAGCTGATGCGCTGAAAACGCTCCCAAGCAGAACAGCGGTTGTTATCGCAAGGCAACAGATCTTTCGGGGCAAAGCGCGCATCCTCTTCAACCGTAGGCAACAGGCGAACTGAACTTCGGATTCGCCCGATTTTGCGCAGCGTCGGCAACTACGATATATATGAAATTATAAACCCATGCGGCGATTTACGCGCAGACCATCCTCTGTCGGGCGGAGATTGCGCTTGCGCGTCGGAGCTAGAGCCCGCTCAAATACGTGACGGGCAAGTTGAGCGCTTCCTTAAGGACCTGCCAGTGGAATGCCAGAAACTCTCTCAGCAGCGAATGAGGATAGGAGCGCCGATGATGAATGCGCTCCGCCGGTACGGGACTGGCATATGCTTCGACGTCCTGCTGAGTAAACAGCCAACCGGCGCGCAGCATGTGATAACTGTCGCTGACCAGCACAGCGCTGGTCCAACCGTGTTCCGCCATTAGCTGGGTGCTGAAGAGGGCGTTTTCTTCGGTGCTGCGGCTCTTGTCCTCCAGCAGGATCGCGGATTGCGGCAGGCCCTGAATTCGCAGGATTTCTCGGCAGGCATCTGCTTCGCTGCGCGGGAAAGACTCGGCTTGGCCGCCGGTGCAAATGACGTTGCGAGCGATGCCCTCTCGCCAGAGATCAGCGGCTTGCAGGCTGCGGCGGGTTAAAGCCGGTCCCGGTCGGCCGTCAGGGCGCAAGCCCGCGCCCAGCACGATGATGACATCAGCCGGACGGGCGTTGTCTTGTGTCCCGGTGATATGAATGGCGGTTGTAAATGCGACGAAATAGAGTATCGAGGCTAGCAGACAAAACAGTAAGATGCGCTTGAGAATTGTTCGACTTTTGGTCTTTTGATGAGACTTGTTTTCCATGCGCAGATTTTTCTTTGTTTGTCAGCGCGAGCCCCAGGGGACGGCCAGGGGTTAGTTGTTAAATCAGATCCTGCTGCGATTTGCCTTCGCTGCTGATCTGTGTCGGTTTGTGACGCCTCGTTTGCCTAAGTATAGGACAATGTGTCAGCAATTAGGCACGCTAAAACAGATCGCTCCCCGTCGTATCGGGGAGCGGAAGAATTGCGGCTCAAAATCTCTCGAATTTTCGACGACAGTCATCAACACTCGCTGTAGCCGCAGGTGAGGCACCTGCGGCAACTCTCGGCCCGGATCAAGGCGATTGTCCCGCATTCGGGGCAGATATCGGCGCCGGAGACGGTGCCGTTGGCGACCAGATCGCCGGCGTCGTCCCCCGATGCCTCATCGTCGTCTATGGGCAGGTCCAGTTGCAGCGGCTGATCTTCCGGGAAGAATTCTATCTGCAGGACCCGCGCCACGGCATCGGGCAGCGAAAGCACGCGCTTGGGACCAAAACCGATGGGGCGCGCCCCGCCGATATCTTGTAACTGCTCGATGATCAGCCTGAGCATCTCACGCCGGTTCTGTGGGGCGGTGGTGCGCAACTGAAGCGAGATCATCCTGCCCAGACTCTCGGCATCGGCCTGGATGTCCGTACCGGCCTTGCCGATAGCGATGAATACCTCGAAGGGATTGCCGCGGTCGTCGCGGTTGATGGTGATGTAGGCTTTGCCAAAGGGCGTTTGCGTCTTGACCGTCAATCCCTGAAGACTATCCGGACGCGGGTAAACGCGGTGCGGCGTAGATGCCGGCTCGGCTTCGTCGCCGGATTCCGCCTTGGACGACGGCTTCAAGTCTTCCATTTCGTTCTCGGCTCTTTCGTCGCCCTTGAGCATCAGTACCTGTTCGTCTCGGCTGCCATCGCGATAGATCGTGCCGCCCTTACAGCCCAGTTCATACATTTTGCGATAGAGATCGCTGACCTGCTCGACGCTGTACTCATTGGGCACGTTGCAAGTCTTGCTGATGGCGCTGTCAATCCAGCGCTGGAATGCGCCCTGCACCTTGACATGCTCTTCCGGCGAGAGGTCCATGGCGGTGACGAAGTAGTCCGGCAACTCGCTGGCATCGGGATGCGCCTCGTGCCAATCCTTGACAATCGGCACCTTTTCTTCGTGCAAGCCCAGGCGGCTCTTGCGATAGTAAACCCAGGAGAAAAACGGCTCCACGCCTGTCGAGGTATTGACCATGGTACCCGTGGTACCGGTTGGCGCTTGTGTCAGCAGGGTAACATTGCGGATGCCGTCGCGACGGACTTTCTGACGCAGATTCTCCGGCATGGCCTGCATATAGCCGCTTTCAATGAACTTCTCGGCATCGAATTGGGCGAAGGCGCCTTTCTCCAGCGCCAAATCGCTCGATGTTTCATAGGCGGTGATGGCTATCGTTTTGTAGATTTGGTCGATCAATTCTACCGACTTGTCGCTGCCGTAACGCACGCCGAGCTTCAACATCAGTTCGGCGATGCCCATTGTTCCCAAGCCAACGCGCCGTTCAGCCATTTGCACATGTTCGTTTTCTTCAAAGAAATAGGGCGTGGTGTCGATGACATTGTCGAGGAAGCGCGTCGAATACGCGACTGTCTTGCGCAAATCGTCCCAGGCGACATCGCGATTATTTTCGTCGTAGAAGCGCGACAAGTTGATCGCGCCCAGGTTACAAACTGAAAAAGCGCCCAGCGGCTGTTCGCCACAGGGATTGGTCGAAATCAGCGGATTGAAATACCAACTGTTCGCCATCTTGTTGCTGCGCTCGTTAAACCAAACCCCCGGTTCTGCGCTAGCCCATGCGCTCTCGACAATCGCATGCCAGAGGTCGCGCGCTTTTACAGTTTTGTATTGAATGACCTTGCGCCCGGACGCGACCCAGGTGTTGAGGTCCCCGTCCCAAAAGGCGTCGTAATCAGGATCGCGCGTGTCCGGGAAGATCAAGGGCCAGTCGTCGTCCGCTGCAACGGCTTCCATCAAGCGGTCGGAGACGCCGACGCTGATGTTGGCGTTGGTGATCTGGCCCGCTTGACGTTTGCTGTTGATAAAGTTGAAGATATCGGGATGCCAGTCGTTCAGGATGAGCATCAGCGCGCCGCGTCGGCTGCCGCCTTGCTCAATGAGTCCGGTGACAAAGCTGTACAAGGCGCCCCAGGACACCGCGCCGCTGGAACGGCCATTAACCCCTTTGACATAAGAATGGCGCGGACGCAGGGTCGATAAATTGATGCCGACGCCTCCGCCCCGCGACATGATCTCGGTCATTTGGGTCAGCGTCGTCATGATCCCTTCGCGAGAATCATCAGGCGACGGAATCACGTAGCAGTTGTAGTAGGTCAGATCCTGGTCAGTGCCAGCCGCTGTCAGGATACGTCCCCCGGGCACGAACTTCCAGTCGTCGAGCAGCCAGCGGAACTTCTCCGACCATTCATCCTGTTTGGCCGGGTTCGCTTCTGTCGCGGCGACGCCGCGCGCCACCCGGTCCATCATCTGCGCCGGCTCGGTTTCGATCGGTTTGTCGACGTGTTCCAAGTCGCGCGCCACCACCTCGCCATCGAGCAGGGTGACAGTCACTTGCGGCAGGTTTATCTCGGTCACCGTACCTATCTCCCGCTGACCGGTTTTGGCGTTGACGACCACAATCACCTTATCGCCTACGGTCAGGGACCTGCGGGTCATATCTTTCTGCGCGTAACGATCCAGGAATATCTTGTATCCAAGTTCGTGCAAGGCGCTTCGTGTGGCGTGAGTCTGGACCATAAGAGGGCTATCCTAATCAGAATTGTACGGTGAAAGACTTCGAGGATTTTATGAGTATCGAGCCTCGTATTTCAGTCAATCGCTGGCGCAATGAAGACGTCAGAGGCGTTTTTGGAACGGATTACTTGTAGCCAAATGGATTTCTCTTTTATAGCACGGAAGGCATTGATTGTCGAACAGAAACGACAGAAAATTGAGTCGGATTTTCCGCAAATCGACCCGCATTTCGAGAAACCCTTGTAATATCAAACGACGCGGCTTTTGTTCGAAAAACACAACAGTATAGATGGAAGTATGTCATGCGGGATTGAGTCGAAAAAAGTGCATTTTCTGTGACATGATATTACGAGACTCGCCCTTGTAAACACGGCTAGTGAGGCGCGACAAACGCTGTGCGCCAGAGCGACGCAATTCGATTCGTGGGCGAGTCGCCATAAACGGGTTCAAACACTCTCGGGGGCTGGGGGCGAGGTTGGAAAAGATCTTTTATCCGCAACACTAAGACTCTTGTCACCGAAATCAATAAGCGGGCTATACCAGCCCGCTTTTGTCTCGTTTCAATTCTTGCCCGTCTATTCGCGGCGATTCCGCTTGCGCAAGAAGGCTGGCAAATCAGTGTTTTTCGGGTCGATGTTCTCGTAGGTACGTGGATCTTCTTGCGGTGATGACGCGGGTCCCATCTGTTGGCGCTGGAAGGATGATCCGCCCCCGCTGGACATCGACTCTCCAGGCGACGGCGCCTCGATTTCGACATCCTCGTATATGGGTCGCTGCACCGGCGTTGGATGCGGCACTGGCGTCGGTTGGCGGATCGGCAGTGTGCCCGCTTCTTTCATGCTGGCCTCGAGCCGGCTCCGTTCAAACCCGGTCGCGATCACGGTGATGTGGACCTCATCGCCCATACTCTCGTCAATGTGGGCGCCAAAGATCAGGTTACATTCCGGATGCGCGCTGTCCTTGATAATGGCCGCCGCTTCGTTGACTTCGAATAGTGTCAGGTCGCTGCCACCGGTGATCGAGAACAGGATGCCCCGCGCGCCGTCGATCGTGACGTCCAGCAAGCCGCTGGTGATCGCCTGGTCTGCCGCCGCGCGAGCCCGGTCGTCACCGGCCGCACGCCCCACCGCCATCAACGCCGCGCCACCTTCGGACATAATCGTGCGGACATCGGCAAAATCGAGATTGATCAAGCCGGGTACGGTGATCAACTCGGATATGCCCTGGATGCCTTGACGCAAAACATCATCGGCTAGCGAGAAGGCCTGTTGCAGGGTGGAGCGCTTGTCCGCCATCTGCAAGAGACGGTCGTTTGGGATAACGATCAGGGTATCTACCTGGCTCTTCAATCCCTCAATGCCCGTTTTGGCAAGCTGAGCGCGGCGGGTTCCTTCAAAGGTAAAGGGACGGGTCACGACTCCGATGGTCAAAGCGCCCAACTCTTTGGCGATCTGCGCGATCACTGGTGAAGCCCCAGTGCCGGTGCCGCCGCCCATACCGCAGGCGACAAAGATCATATCGGAACCGCGCAAAACCTCGAGCAGGTCTTCCGAACTCTCTTCAGCCGCTTTTCGTCCGATCTCTGGATTGCCGCCGGCGCCCAGTCCGCGGGTCAATTTGTCCCCAATACGCACACGCGTTTTGGCTTTGGAAAGCATCAAGGCCTGGTTGTCCGTGTTGACCGCGATGAATTCGACGCCCCCAAGACCCTCGTTGATCATGCGATTCACGGCGTTACCACCGCCACCGCCGACACCAACGACTTTTATCTGCGCGAAATTCTCACCCGTTATAAGATCGTTGACCATTGTGACTTTCCTTTGAAATCAACGCGTTTACGCAACGCAAATGCCAGATTACTGTCCTTTATTGTACGCCCATTCATATCGGGCGCAAATCGAATTTGAAGCAATAATTAAAATATAATGTAACGCTGATTTCTTAGTCGTCCTGGGGCAAAAAACGACGCAAAAAGTCGTTCATTACCCGTCCCCAGCGAGACACCGGCAAGCCAACATTATCGTTGGTTTCCGGCTCCGTCATGCTGTCCATTTCCAAGCCCAGACGCAGCAAACCAACACTGGTGCTGTAGGAGGGATTCTTGAGCGTGTCGGCGATACCCGTGATCTTCTCCGGTTGCGCCAAACGAACCGGCACGTTGAGTATCCGCGAGGCGAGTTCCCGGTAGCCCGGGAGTTGCGAACTGCCGCCGGTGATCACGGCTCCGGCTCGTAATAGTCCGGCATAACCGGAGCGTTTGATCTCTTTTTCAGCCAGATCAAAGATCTCTTCAAATCGCGCTTCAATTACCATTGCCAGGTCGCGGCGCTTCACCTGCAATATGTCGCCGCCGAAGGGCTCCACCGGGAAGACTTCGTTTTCTGCTACGGCATCCATGTCCGCGTGGCCTCGCTGCATCTTTACTTGTTCCGCCAGCTCGAAGGGCACGCGCATCCAGTACGTGATGTCTTGCGTCACGTGATTGCCGCCGACGGGAATAATGGCAGTATGCCACACCGTGCCGTCAATGAAGATCGCGAGATCGGTAGTCCCGCCTCCAATGTCGATAATCACCGCGCCCATATCGCGTTCGTGGCTTGTCAGCACGGCATCGCCCGCCGCCAGCGGATTCAGGATGAAACGATCCACCAAAACGCCTGCTGTTTCCACGGCGTCTTCCAGGTTGGCCAGGCTGGTGGTGGAAGCCGTAATGATATGTGCGTCAACCTCGAGGCGGAAGCAATGCATGCCGATCGGGCTGCGAATCCCTTCCTGGCCATCCAGCGTGTAACTGCGCGGAACCACGTGCAAGACTTCGCGATTATGCGGGATGGCGATTCCCCGCGCAACCGCCATTGCTTTTTCAAGATCTTCCGCTTGTACGCTACGCGGACCGACTATCGTGGTAATGCCGCGGCTGGTCAACGAGGAAATATGACTGCCCGCTACACTGACAAAAGCGCGGTTGATATCGTAACCGCTCGACTTCTCCGCTTTGCGAATGGACTTGCCAATGGCCGCGGACAAGGCGTTAACATCGTTGACCACGCCCTTCTTCATACCGACGCTAGGTTCAATACCCAAACCGACGACGTAGATATCCTCCGGGCGCACTTCGCCGACCAGCGTACAGATCTTGTGTGTACCTACATCAATTCCTACTACCAGGTCACCCATAAGGATTTAACGCCCCCATAAAATCTTGTAAAAAGGCGCATTAGGATTCGCGATGTTCAATTCGGTAATCTCTATGCCTCGACCGTTCAGGTTGTTAACGTACGCCTGATATTCGTTGATTTTCCTGCTCATGCCCGCGCTTGAATCTATTCCCATCCAAATCTGCCAACCTTGATCGTTGGTCCAACCCAGTCCATTGATCGGGTCGTAGTCGAGATCGGTGCCGGGCGGCAGGAACTCCTGTAAACGCAATGCGCCGAGTACGACGTCCTTGTCCAGTTTCTTAAGATCCGTCAGTGTAGCGGACGGGCCCTTGAATGCGTCGACCACCACGTTGACTCGTATCACGTCCGGCATAGCGGCTCGCGCGGGCATAATTCTTCCTTGAATATCAATCCAGGTTTCATTTCCCGCTTCCGACCAGATGATGGCGGGTTGACGCTCTTGCACGAACATCGTGATCAGGTTTGGGGGCCAACCTAGCTCCACAGTCACATCAGCAATGGACGAAGAGCGCAGTACATTGCGACGAATCTCTTCGGGATCCAGCCAAAACATGTGAAAATCGGCGATGCTGGAAAAGGCGAATACCTCCTCGCGCGCCAAAAAATCGTTGCCTCGAACTTGCACAGAACGTACATAAAACAAGTCGCTGGAAAAGAAAAGTACCAAGATGACGCCAAACATCACGAAAAGGACAGCGCTCGTGATGCGCCAGCGCAAATGCGTCTGCGCTCGTTCGTTCCGTATAGCGGTCTGTCGCTCTGGCTTGGCGCCCGGTGACGCGCGATGAAGTACTCCTGGCCTGCGATCGGGCTGCCGTTTGCGAATCTGAACGTGACTGACCACCGACGATCTTCCGGATATGCTTGAATCTCATCGCGACTTGGCTCGCATTTAGTTTACTATTGCTCGAAATACGGCGCAATCAAAGAGACGGGCAATATCAAGCCCATTCGCCGAGCGTCTGAATCTCGAGTTCTAATTGCGTTCCAAAGATATCTTCGACGCGTCCGCGCACCGCTTCGATAAGCCGGTAGTAATCGTCGGCGGTCGCATTTTCGCCTATGTTGACGAAGAAGTTGGCGTGGACCGGGGACACCTGAACATCCCCGATGCGAAAGCCCTTGAGTTTTGCAGCCTCGATTAGCCGCCCGGCGTAATCGCCCGGTGGATTCTTAAAGATGCTGCCGAGGCTGGCGCCCGGCGGCTGTGTACGTCGTCGATAGTCACTGAACTGATTCATCCGCCGCAGTATGGCAGGCGGCTGCGCCCTCTTCAGTTGAAAAACCGCCTTCATGACAAAGAATCTCGTGTCGGCGCGCGCCTTGAGTTCCGAGTATCGGTATGCGTAATTTAGATCTCCCAGGTCATACCAGGTTTCGCCTTGCCCCGATTCAAACACCAGCGCTTTGCGCAGGGTATTCGCCATATCGCCCCCGTGGGCGCCGGCATTGTTGACGACCGCTCCACCCACAGTTCCGGGTACGGCAATTGCCCATTCCATGCCTGTGAAGCCGCGTTCCTGGCAATAGCGGACCAGGCGAATCAAATTGGCGCCGCTGCTTGCCGAAACTAATGCGTCTTCTCCACATGTTTCGTGGGAGATTTGCGTAGCGCGGTTGATAACCGTCAGCCCACGGATGCCCTTGTCAGCAACCAGCACATTGGCCCCGCCACCGATGACGGTAACCGGCAAGCCGTATGACCAGGCTATCCGCAAGACGGCAAGGGTCTCGTGGAAACCAGGATCTTTGGCGATATAGAGATAATCTGCCGGCCCGCCCAGTCGCGCGGCGGTGAATCTTGCCAGCGGCTGATGACGCAGAACTTGTTCTGGGAAGGGTGGGTCGGGCGCGGTCATATCTAGCGATCGTCGGATTCAAGATAGAGATCGGCTATACGGTTAGCGTCTCCCGCGCTGCAGATGAGTACCACCGTCGGACCTTTGATATCCCGGCGCAGGTGTGCGACAGCGTCCTCAAAGTTGGGCGCAAATCGCGCGCTGGGATGATCCGCCATGGATTCGACCAGCATCGGGCTGGAGATACCCGCGATCGGGTCCTCGCGCGCGGCGTAAATCGGTGTGATCAATACCTGATCGGCGGCGTCAAAAGCCCGAAGGAAATCCGACCAGAATTCTCGCACCCGGCTGAACGTATGCGGCTGCCATATCGCCCAAATCTGATGTCGCGGATAGCGCGCGCGAGCGGCCTGGATGTTTACCCTGATCTCGGTGGGATGATGCGCGTAATCGTCGACAATGATCACATCGCCCCGAATCCCGCGTACCTCAAAGCGGCGTTCGGCGCCCTTGAAGCTGGCCAAGGCGGCCGCGCTCTCTTCAAAATCCACGCCTTGCAGGTCCGCGACGATCGTGGCTGCCAGCGCATTGACGACATTGTGGGCGCCCGGAACCCTCAGAACTAAGCTGCCCAGAAAAACTCCATTTCTAAGGATGCGGGCGCTAGTCTCGTTTTCGGAAAAAACAAGCTCGGTCGCGCGCCAATCGGCGCTGGCGTCGTCGGCGGCATAGCTGACTGCAGAAAGCTTTTGCTCTTTCCGTATATTCAACAGACTGACGGCGCCGCTATCATCGCCGCAGGCCACCAGCGTGCCGGAGGCGGGTACCAGCTCGGCGAATTTGGCGAATGCGCTCAACTGGTCCTCTGCCGTCGCGAAATAGTCGGGATGGTCATGCTCGACGTTTGTGACTACCGCGATTTGCGGCCGCAGTCCATGGAACATATTGTCATATTCGTCGGCTTCGATCACGAAACTTTGTCCCGCGCCGACGCCCGCGTTCTTGCCGGTATTGCCCATGGTTCCACCGACAATATAGCTGGGATCCTCCCCGGCCTGCTGCAAGATATGCACGATCATCGAGGTGGTCGTAGTTTTCCCATGTGTGCCTGCCACTGCAATTGTCCGCTGTCCTTCCAGGAGCCGCGCCATAAACTGGTTTCGCTTGACAATCGGTATGCCCTTTGACTGGGCGGCGCGCACCTCGACATGCTCCAGCGCCACCGCCGAAGACATCAGCACCAAATCGGCGCCGTGGACAAAATCGGCATGGTGACCGAGATAAACGCGGGCGCCTTCGTTCTGCAAGGCGGTGGTGATTCCGCTCGGACGAAGATCTGAACCGCTGACGGTAAACCCGCGCTGCAGGAGAATGCGCGCAATGGCGGACAAACCCGCGCCACCGATGCCAATAAGATGTATGTGCTGCCCGGACGTCAATTTGAGCATTGGCCACCACAGCCCCACTTTTTGGAAATGGTCTTTAAGCGCTTCCGCGTCCGCCACGGCATACCCAAGCGAGTGACTGTCGGAAAGATTTCTCCCATGGCATGGGCAGCCGATAGCCAAGTCACACGATCAGTATGACAATCGCGAGCAGAACCAAGATAGTCAGAGCCAACAGATCTCCGCTACCGGTCAAGCCTCCGCCCAATAGGATTGCTGGCATGGATCCCACACCTAGATAGCTCACGCTGCCTTCCGCGGGAGCTG
Organism: Chloroflexota bacterium; assembly: GCA_011525385.1. Lineage (GTDB taxonomy): Bacteria > Chloroflexota > Anaerolineae > Aggregatilineales > Phototrophicaceae > UBA6055. The sequence goes on from WTGF01000096.1 coordinate 42,824, forward strand.
ACAAAAGTTGTGGAAAAGGATAACGGTTGATATCGAGAAAATACCAGACGGACCCAGCCAGCAAATAGCCATTGACGCCACCGGCTGCCGCGCCCAGCAAACCGTTTCGAATGCGGCCGATCCTGCCTTGGGGATTGATGACGATCTCATTGCGGTACGCGAATAGGACAATCGCCAAAAAGACGCAAAGCTGCAACAAGAAGATCTGTCCATTCGTCAGAAGCAAATACAGGCTGCCGCGCAGCAGACTGTCAAATTGGAAAATGGCAAAAAATCCCAGCAGCATAGCAGTTGTGGCGATCAGTTGACGTTGCCATCCTTGGAGCGCGCCGACCAGGGCGAAGAAGATCGCCGTCCCCCACATTAACGATGCGAAACTAATCACGTTGCTCTATCCCATTTAAGTCACAGCAAAACCAGAAACTCGTACCGTCTCCGTAAATTGGGCCTCAAATCAGGACCAGCACCACCACAAACAGCACGATGACCATCAACGAAAGAAGATCGCCCGAGGAGCCGGGTCCACCCGCCAGGACATAGAGCGGCAAATTCGCGATCGAGTGAAAGCTGAGCGAACCATCTGCCGGCGCTTCCAGATACGGGGACAACGGGTAATCGTTGATATGCATGAAGTACCAGATTGAGCCGCTGACAAGATAGCCGTTGGCAGCGCCAACAATGCCGCCCAGCACTTTGGACTGGGCCGGGTCTCGCCCTTCGCCGCCGGTCGCTTCGCGGGCGTCGCTGCCGATCAATGCTCGCGTTTGGTAAGCGAAGAACGCTATGAGCAAAAAGATGCCGACCTGGAAGAGAAACTTTTGCCCGGCTGCGAAGGACGCCAGAAGTTGCTGTCGCAAGGCAGCATCGAATTGGTGAAGCGCAAAGAGCCCCAAAGTGATGCCGGCCATAGCGATGATCTCTTTGGTCCAGCCTCGTTGAATGCCGACGACGGCGAAACAGGCGACGAAGACCCATATCAACGCGACTAACTCCAACATCTCAAGCTCCACCGACTTCGATTAGCAAGTCCGCGAGGCGACGCGCGCCTTCGGCGTTTGCCAAGGCTCGAGAATTTGCCCGCATCTCCTCCAAGCGCGCGTCGTCGCGGATTAGCGATATGATCCTATCGAGTAATGATGATGCCATGTCCTCGTCGTTCAGGCGCAGCGCAGCCCCACGATCGCTCAGATAATCCGCGTTGACGCTTTGGTAGCGCCAGGCATAGGGATAGGGGACTAGGATTGCGGGCAAAGCAAATACAGGCAATTCCGCCAGGGTGCTCGCGCCCGCTCGACAGACTGCCAGGTCCGCGGCTGCAAAAGCCAATCCCATGTCCTCATGCAGATAAGGGAAGGGGCGATACTGCGGATGCTGCCCATAGGCCTCCACCTGGGACATGCTCCGTTCCCAATCAAAATCGCCGGTGATGTGAATGATCTGCAACCCTTCGTCCAGCAGCCGAGGCAGGCAGTCGCCAAGCGCGATATTGATATTGCGGGCGCCGCGACTGCCCCCGAAAACCAGTACCGTTTTACCGGAGGGGTTCAGCTTGAATCTCGTTATCGCTTGTTCCCGCGTCGCTTGCAAGCGATTTCTCTGCAAGGGATAACCGGTGACTACCGACCTGCCTGCAGGAAAGTATTTGGCGGATTCGCTGACCGTGGTCGCGATTCGCGCTGCGAAGCGCTGCAAGGCCTTGATCGTCAATCCAGGTTCGATATCGGGCAAATAGATGACGATTGGTATGCCAAGCAGACGCGCCCCAAGCGCTAGCGGCAAGTTCGCCCAGCCACCTGTCAAGAGCGCGACGCCTGGTCGGAGGCCTCGTAATCTGTTGACGGCTTGCAAGGCGCCCAGGCTCAGTTTTGCGGCGCTGGAAACGACCGTGAATGGATCAACGCCGTGCAAGGGTCCGGCCTGAACCTCGTGGTAGGCTGCAAAAGGGATTCCCGACTCCTGCACCAGCTTTCGTTCCATACCGCCCACCGCGCCGACGAAGAAAAGTTGATGTTCGCTATTGCCGTCGGCCAATAGCGCCTGGGCGGTTGCCAGCGCGGGATAGACGTGACCGCCGGTTCCCCCAGCCCCGATCAGTATTCGCAAACTCGTTTCTCCGTTCGGAAGCTCGCTTCCGCCGCAATGCTACTCGCTGTACGCTCAACATCAGGCCGATACCGATCATCACCACCATCAACGAAGATCCACCGAAGCTGATGAAGGGCAAGGGTACGCCCGTAGACGGTACGGCGTTGGTCATCACCGCGATGTTCAGCAAAGCCTGGACGATCACCCACGATGTGAAGCCGACGCAAAGCAGCGAACCAAAGGTATCGCGCGCATGCCGCGCCATCCGGAATCCCCGTATCGCCAAGGCAACGTAGAGCACAACGACGACCGCGGCGCCCAAGACGCCAAACTCCTCGCCGATGACCGCAAAAATGCTATCGGTATGTGGCGCTGGCAAAGCGCCGAATTTCTGCGCCGATTGTCCTAATCCCACGCCAGTCCAGCCGCCCTTCATGAAGGCGGCGATCGCCTGTTGGGTATGGTAGTTCGTCAAAGTCAGATCGTTGAGTCCCGCCAGAAAGTCGGTAATTCGGCTCTGCGCGTAGCCCAGCCCCGCGACCAACACATATGCCACAGCGCCAAGCAGTCCGCCCATCGTTATGATATGGAGCAGGTTCGCGCCGGCGACAAAAAACATGATGCCGGCCGTTAAGGCGACGATTGCCGCCGAACTCAAGTCCGGCTGTTGCGTGATCAAGAAAGCAATGACGCCAACGACCATTATGAATGGAAGAAAACCAAAGAAAAAACTGCCGACCCGGGCATTCTTTGAACCAAGCCAAGCCGCCAGATAAACGACAATCGTGAATTCCGCCAGTTCACCCGGCTGAAAGCGGCCCCCAACCAGAGAACGACGGGCGCCAAACTTGTCATCGCCCACCAGCAGCACGGCGATCAGGGCGCCGATCGTGAAGAGCAGCAGCCACACCGAGAAACGTTTCCAAAACCGATAGTCAACTGCCGCGAAGAATATGAGCGCCACGCTGGAAAATAAAACATTGCGCAGATGCTCCTCCACAAAGAAACCCGTAGCGGTACCGTAGGTATCATTGCTCCAGTCAAACGTGGAACTGTAAACCATGAGCGAGCCGACTATCAAAAGCAGGATGACGATGGCGAGCAACGGCTTGTCCAGCGTGGCGAAAAAACTGCTATTGACCGGCGCTAGCGGGCGAGCGCTATCGTCGCCGACAATAGTCAAGCCGTGACTGCGACTCAGCTGCCGCCGAAACCGACGACGCCCGCTATCATTGTGGATGGCTTGTTCCGTCATAGGACTCGCTCTTTGTCGCCCACATGCGTAAATCCATTATAGTCCAGATACCAATTGGCGAAAGTGGTCTCCACGCTCGGCAAAGTCGGCGTAGGCATCGTAGCTCGTGCCGCCGGGCGACAAGAGCACAACATCACCATCTTGCGCGACTTCAGATGCGCGATGTACAGCCTCTTCCAGCGTCTGCGCCCGCGATACCTGATCGTCGCGGACAGTCATCAGCGAAAGCAGCTTCATGACCTTGGTGGCGACCTGTTTCTCGCCCTCCTTGCCGAAGATGATGACATGGCGCGCCTTTGCCAGCGCCAACTGCAGCGCGACTTCCCAGGGCAAATCTTTGTCCGCGCCACCGATCAGCAATATCAGCGGTTCGTCGTAGCTTTGCAAGGCGGCAATCAGGCGTTCCGGGGCGGTAGCGATACTGTCATTCACGTATGTGACTCCGGCGATTCGGCGCACTGTCTCCAGGCGATGCTCCACCGGGCGAAAGGCGCGAATCGCCTCGCGCATCGCCTCGGGCATGACGCCAGGACGATCGATGGCCAATCCCATCGAACCGCTTATGGCGCAGGCCGCCAGGACATTCGCTATATTGTGATCGCCGCGCAGGGGAATCTCGTCCCGCGGGCAGACAACATGCGGGGTCGAATCGTAACTCGCGGATCCTGCCACAAAGACACGATTACCCAATAGAAACGCGCCATCAGGCACCAGATCATAGGCGCTGAATGCCGACAGTTCGCCGCGAACAAGCTGCTCCATCGCGCGGCTGCCGGGGTCGTCCCAGCCGAGCACGGCGACGTCTGTTTGCTTCTGGTATCGGATGATGTTGGCTTTGGCGGCGGCATAACGCTCCAGCGTACCGTGCCGGTCAAGATGATTGGGCGTCAAGTTGAGCATGGCCGCGACTTGCGGGCTGTTGCTCATCAACTCTAGTTGAAAGCTGGAAAGCTCCATGACAACCACATCGTTTTTCGTGATTTTCGGTAGGTCTTCAATGAGCGGGTTTCCAATATTGCCCCCCAGCCAGACCGTGTAGCCGGCTGCCTTCAGTATCTTTGCCACCAGGGCGGTGGTGGTTGTCTTCCCGGCGCTGCCAGTGATACCAATGACGGGCGCCGGGCAACGCTCGATAAACAATTGCGCGTCGTTGGTAAAAGGGATGTTGCGCTTACGCGCCAACTCAAAAATCGGCAGATCCAGCGGCACCCCGCCGGAAACACAGATGGCTTTTGCGCCGATCAATACGTCTTCCGGATGCCCGCGCAAAAAGAAACGCGCCCCGGGATATTGTGAGCGGCGGATGCCCAACTCTTTCGCGCCGCGGCTATCTGTGACCACAACTTCGGCGCCGATGCTTGGCAACCAGCGCGCTAAAGCCTTTCCCTGCCGCCCAAAGCCGAATATGACAATCCGTTTACCGGACAGGTAGTCTCGTGCTGGCATTAGTCGAGGCAATCCTGAACCAAATGTGGAAAAGCGCGCATCAAAGCGGCCCGAGCGCGCGCTGCCGCAGCAGCGCCAGGGCCACGCCGATGAATGCGCAAAGAATGCTGATCAGCCAAAAGCGCTGAACGATTTGCGTCTCGCTCCAGCCGCCCAGTTCAAAGTGATGATGTATTGGCGTACGGCGAAACGGCCGGATATCCACGCCGTAAAAGCGTCGGCTCAACTTGGCGGAAGCCACTTGCAAGATCACGCTCAAGATCTCCATTACGGGCACGATCGCGATAATCGGCAACAAGAGCCACTGACCGGTCATAACCGCGACCGTGCCAAGCGTCGCGCCCAGAGCCAGGGAACCCGTATCTCCCATAAACAACTGTGCGGGATGCGCGTTATACCAGAGAAAGGCGAAACACGCGCCCACGACTATGAAACAAAGGTCAATTAAGAAAATCTGATTCTGCAAATAGGCGATAACGCCGTAAGCGCCGAACGCGCTCGCGGTCACGATACCGGCAAGACCGTCCAATCCATCGGTGAAGTTGGTGGCGTTGGAACTACCGATGATGATAAAGGTGCTGATCGCGATAAAGATTAGCGGATGCAATGGGATTTCTACTGGTATCAACGGAAGCGGCATGGAGTTGGCGTAGGAAAAGCCTACCTGTGACATGATGGTGGATGCGATCAACGCCAGGACAATCTGTGCCAGAAACTTCACTCTGCCGGATAAGCCTTCGCCCACGCTACCGCGCGAGGTCTGTATGCCTTCCCAGTCGTCGATCAGGCCCAACAGAGCGAATCCAATCAATACCGACAGCGGTAGCAAGATGCTTCGCCCTTCGCCTTCCTGAACAATGCGCGAGATATTGAGAGCGAGTGTGATGGCAATTGTTGGCAGGATGATCATGATCCCGCCCATCGTTGGCGTGCCGACTTTCTTCACATGCGCGCTGTCCATCAACTCCGCGCGGATCTGCTTGCCGAGCTTGAAGCGATGCAGAATCTCTACGAAAGGACCACCCCAGATAACACCCAGTAAGAATGTCGCCCCACCTACGCTTAATGCCAGCGGTAGTTTCGCTTCCATCTGCAGCGGGCCCTCAGCTACCGACCGAACTGATATTGACTGTGGAGCGCGCCAGGTTGTGCCGTACCTCGTCAACCGGTATCTCCAGCAAGATCACCAGTCGGTCGGCCAGACGCCGGAATACCGGCGCAGCGACTTCGTAGCCGTAGTAATCATCGGGCCGATCCAACTTGACCATGACGACGACTTGCGGATCGTCTGCCGGCAAAAATCCAATAAACGTCACGATGGATGAATTGCGGCCCACTTCATAGTCCAGGGCGGTTGCGATACGCGCGGTGCCCGCCTTCCCGGCGATGGTATAGCCGGGCAATTGCGCCTCGGGCGCCCCTTCGCTGACCGATTGCGCCAAGAGCTCGGTGACAATACTGGCGGTCTCCTCGGATATGACGCGGCGTATGGTGATCGCCTGCGCATCTTGCACCCCATCTTCAGTGATCGCCTGGCGCACGATGCGAGGCTGGCGCATGATGCCATTGTTGGCGATTGCCGCAAAAGCCGTAATCATTTGCAGGGGCGTGGCCTTCATGCGCTGCCCATAGCTGTTCAGTCCCAGATAACTTTCCGACCAATTGCTGTCGCCGGGCACCTTAAGTTCGCCGCTTTCTTCCGCGAACAGATCCACGCCGGTAATCTGTCCCAAACCAAATGCGCGCATCATGCTGTAGAAATTGTCCATGCCCATCTCGAGAGCGATGGTGGCGGCGCCAACATTGACGGAACGAACAAGTATTTGAGAGACATCTATGGTGCCGTGGGTTTGGAAGCGCCGATTCCAAATCTTGTAGCCGCCTACGTCAAGGTTTCCCTCGTCATTGTAAGTCCAGTACGGTGTGATGGCGCCTGTTTCCAGGCCTGCGGCAACTGTCAGCGCTTGCACGATAGATCCAGGCTCAAAGTCTTCGTTGATGGATGGGTTCAGCAAGAGATTGGGGTCTTCGATTTCCAAGAAAATGTTGGGATCCAGCGTAGGGTCGTTGGCCATGGCGAGAATATCGCCGTTACGCGGATCCATGACGATGGCCGAGCCTCGGAACGCGCCCGATTCCAGAACCGCTCTTTCCAATTCTGATTCTACCCAGAACTGTACATCCCGATCCAAGGTCAGCAGGATGTCTTGGCCTCGCTGATCGGTTGGTACATCCTCCGGCAAGTCAATCGGAACATTGCTGACGGAAAGATCCAGAACACGGCCGGCCAAGGTGTCGTTGTAGGCGCCTTCGACACCCATCGCGCCTTTAAGTTCCTCGTCAACAACGAAGCCGATCACGTGGCCCGCCAAGGGACCCTGTGGATAAAAGCGCTTCGGTATTTTTTCCAGATTAATGGAAATCTCGTCGAGGGCGGCAATTGCCTGTCCTTGGTCCGCCGAAATGGGACCGGCGATAAACTCCCAGAGATTGTCGCTGGTGGCGCGGCGATGTATCTCGAACTCGTCGATATCGAGGATAAGCGCGAGTCGCCTGCTGAGGCCTAAAGCATCAGCCACCAGGCTAGGGCTGACGCCAACACGGTACTGCAATGCGTTAAAGGCGAGCGGTTCGCCATCTCGGTCATAAATCAGGCCACGTTCCGCAGGTATCCTGCGTGTCGAACTGGTGATGGCGCTGCCGCGCCGTTCCATCTCCTGTCGGACCGAGCGCGGGAAAAACTGGAAGTTTGCCAGGTTTATCACCAGGTAGCCAGCCATCACGATTAGAAAGATGATCACGAAAGGCAGTCGTGAATGGATTGTTGTCTGCTGGGAGGAAAGTCCTTGCATGAAAGGGGCTTCTCGCGCTAGCTGCCAAAGGCTTCGATTTGTTCTCGAAAAGTCGCTAGTTGCCGTTGTATCCAGCCACTGAAGGTCTCATCATAGATCGGCGTTGGATCCTGGTTGGCGCGCGCGCCCGCTGCTTCCGCAAAGGAATTACCGCGCGTCGGGCTGTAGCCCTCGATCACCACATAATCTATTTCATCGTTGGTCGCCGGGCGAAAACCGATGTCTTGGGCGCGCAGCGTCAAGCGCGGGACCGTACGAAACCGGGCAATCTCCGCGATTAACTGTTCATTTGTGTATTTGAGTTCGTCACGCTGGACTATCAAGTCTTCAATGGTTCGGTTGGTAATGGCGAAGGATGCGACCTGTGAGAGATAGATGCTGCCAAGCGCGAGCAAGATAGCGGTGCCGAGGATCGCTAGCATCGCTGCTTGATTGCGGGCATAGAAGCGCTTGCGGCTAAGCGTATGTTGAAACCAATTCTGTGCCATCTTACTCTTTTTTTAATTTACTCCCTTGTTCATGCAAGTAGCGTGTTTATTATTTTCTGCGAGCGCAGCCTTCCTGGCGCCCTTTCGCCGATTACGCGCCGAGCGGCTGTTGACCGGTCTTTCCGAACAGTTGCTCCGCCGATTGGAAACCCGGGTCATGCTAAGGCCGGCGCGAGCATAGTTACAAATTTATCAAAAACGCGATATTTCGCAACAGAGGTTCAATCGAACTTCAACTTTTCGACGACCCTCAGCCTGGCGCTACGACTCCGCGGGTTGTTACTTAGCTCTTTATCACCGGGTACAATCGGTCGTCGATTGACGAGCCTGAGCAGCGCTCGCTTTTCTTCAATCGACGCCATACCTGGCGGAGCGACGACCTCCTGTGCCAGATCCCGGAAGCTCCGCTTGACGATACGGTCTTCCAGGCTGTGAAAGGCGATCACTGCCAGCCTCCCGCCAGGACGCAGCAAGTCGACGGCGATCGGCAGCGCTTTTTCCAGGGATTCCAATTCCCGGTTAACTGCGATGCGCAGCGCTTGAAACACCTTGGTAGCCGGATGAATCTTCGTCATTCGCCGCCCTTTGGGGACCACGGTTTTGATAAGGCTTGCCAACTCTCCTGTGCTCCGTATCGGTCTCTGAGCTACGATCGCGCCGGCGATCTTGCGGGCGGCCTTCTCTTCCCCGTATCGAAAGAAGAGGGCGGCAAGCTCTTTCTCCGGAAGGGCGTTAAGCAGTTTTCCCGCAGTGGCGCTTTCGTTCAATGCGTCGAAGCGCATATCGAGCGGGCCCTCATGTCGAAACGCGAAGCCGCGGTCGGGATCGTCCAGTTGCATGGATGAGAGGCCCAGGTCCAATATGATCGCGTCGACCTCGCGCCAGCCGCGCTGGAATGCCACAGCGCGCATATCGGCATAACTGCTTTGCGCGAAGGTCACGCATTCAAGATACGGCGCCAGATTGCGGCGGGCAATCTCAATCGCGCTATCGTCAAGGTCGAATGCCAATACTTCTCCGGCGCCCGCTTGCAGCAGGGCGCGTGTGTGTCCGCCGGCCCCAAGCGTCCCGTCAATGACTCGATCGAGCCTCCCGTCAGAAGGCTTCGTCAGTCGAAGCAATGGCTCAACAAGCACTGGTATGTGCGCGTGCACAAGTTGTAATCCCTTCGCACTTGGCACATTCAATTGTAGCTCGTTTTGCGCAGCGAGCCCCCATCTTCCAACCCTCAACCACAAAAACTATAAGGCTTGTCCGATACTGTAAATTATACGAAGCCCGCCAAGCATAGCTCCCCCTCTCCCCTTGTGGACTGAGGAGCGGAAAAAGCGCGTTAGCCCGCGACTCTATGCCGAAACCGCGACCATATAGTCGCCCTTTTCTCCCCGCTTTGCTCTATCATTCGACGTTGCAACACACGGGGCCGCCCAGCCTGACTCCACGTTTTTCAAGCCCGGCGCTCGGCTCAAACGAAGCGACATCGCTCAAAAAGAGGCGCTAATCTCCGAAAAACCTATTGCTGCCCCCGCAAATGGACAAAGACGAACAAACTTGAAATCTAAACCTACGCCAATCGCGAGGCATCTATTATGACAGAAATTGTAGGCGGGAGCGGCGGTCAGTGTCGAAGGTCAGTGTCTACGCGACCCAAAGCATCCGAAGTAGAGGGCAGTTCAGATTTTAATGACGAGAGTCAACAGTGCAAGAAAGTCTCCCTCCATTGCAATGGAGGGGGATTTAGAGGGGGTTGAAATGCCGCTGTCAACCTGGTCCCTCCCCAGCTTCCGATCTGGGGGTACCCCCCCCCCCCAGTATACATACTGTATCTATACTGTTACGCAAAAAGAGGGCAAAATCAGGGCATCCTGCGAGCATTTGAGGACAAATTGCGCTTCATTCGCATGCAATTTATGTCATTCTGCCAAAATATTGAAATGCGCCCATTGCCGTCTGCGTCGTGCTCCGCAACAGCGTATCATGATATAAAATAGTTCTTGTGCCAATCGCTTGCCAATATCAGCCAATCGCTAATGGAATACCGGAAACCACAGCACATCGAGACCATTCTCAAGAATCTGCCCGCCAAGCCCGGCGTTTATCTTCTCAAGAACAGCAGGGGCAGGATCATCTATGTGGGCAAGGCCAAGCGCCTGCGCAATCGCGTCCGCAGCTATTTTACGACCGTCGCCGATGGCAATGGCAAGACGCTGCGCATGCGCGCCGAGGTCGATGACATTGACTTCATCATTACAGAAAGCGAAGTCAAGGCGCTGATCCTGGAAGAAACCCTGATCAAAAAGCACAAGCCGCGTTTCAACATCGAGCTTAAAGATGACAAGCGATATCCCTATATCCGCGTCAGTTGGGCTGACGCCTTCCCGAAAGTAGAAACCACCAGGCGCATTCTCACCGACGGCTCGCGCTACTTCGGTCCTTATACGGCTATGTGGGTGGTTCAGAAAACGCTAAGCGATTTGCGCAAAGCCTTTCCTTATTTGACCTGCGACCGGGACATCAACGGGCAAGACGAGCGCGCCTGCCTTTTCCACGACATCAAGTTGTGCAACGCGCCTTGTATCGGCGCCGTCAGCCGCGATCAATATCGCGAGATGATTCAAGAACTAATGGACGTGCTTAGCGGCAAGGCGGAGGGCGTGCAAAAACGCCTGATGCATGAAATGTTGGGCGCGTCCGAGCAACTCAACTTTGAAAAAGCCGCTGGCATCCGTGACCAGTTGAAGGCGATAGACTACATCACCAACAAGCATAAAGCCGTTGGCAAGAATATGACCGATCACGATGTCATCGCCCTGGCCCGCGACGAGCGCGACGCCACCGTACAGATCATGTTTATCCGCAACGGCAAGCTGATCGGCAGCGATTCGCGCGCCATAAACAATACGGAAGGCGAATCGGACGCCGCCGTGCTGGAACAGTTCATCAGCCAGTTTTACGCTACCAGCAGCAACATCCCGCGCGAATTGATTTTGCCCAATGCAGTCGAGGAAGCGCGTATCCTCGAGCGTTGGCTCAGCGACAAACGCGCCAGCTCGAAAGTATCAATTCATGTGCCGCAGCGCGGCGACAAACGCAAATTAGTCGCGCTGGCGCAGGAAAACGCGCTGGAAAGCCTGCAAATGATGCGCGCTCAATACGAGGCCGATACCACCAAACACGAACAAGCGCTGGCGCAACTGCAAGAAGCTTTGGGACTCCCGCGCATCCCCAACCGCATCGAATGTTATGACATCAGCACGACGCAGGGCACCGCGATCGTCGCCAGCAGGGTGGTCTTTGCCCGTGGCGTGGCCCGCAAAAGCGAATATCGCCGTTTCAATATTCGTTCGGTTTCCCACGGTGGATCGGACGATTATCAGTCCATGCGCGAGGCCTTGACACGGCGCTTTTTGCGTTGGAAGGACGCGGTTGAATCGGATCTCTCGCTGACGCCGGATGGGGTGGACAAGGCCGAAACCTGGCGCCTGCTGCCGGACCTGCTTTTGATTGACGGCGGGGTAGGACAACTCAATGTCGCTTGGAGCGTATTGGCCGAATTTGGCTTGAGGGACCGGGTGCCGGTCGCGGCCTTGGCGAAACGCATTGAAGAAATCTTCTTGCCCGATCAATCAGGTTCAGTGCTGCTGCCCCGCCGCAGCGAAGCGCTTTATCTTGTTCAGCGCGTGCGTGACGAAGCGCATCGCTTCGCAATTACCAGCCATCACAAGCGCCGGCGCAAGATGAGCCTGGCCAGCCGCCTGGAGACGATACCGGGTGTGGGACCCAAACGCCGCAAGGTCTTGCTCAAGCACTTTGAAAATTCGATTGACGCCATCAGAAGCGCCAGCATCACCGAACTCGCGGAGGTCAATGGCATTAACAAGGAAGTTGCTTTGGCGATCAAGAGTCACCTCGATTGAAGTTTTCAGTCACTCCTGTGTAGAGCAATCAAAGTTTTCAGCTACAAGAACGGCTTCCAGCTGGGCGATTAGGGGACTTATATGGTTCTGTACAACATTCCAGAGCGTATCGAGATTAATGTCGAAATAAGCGTGAGCCAGCCAATTGCGCATGGCCTTCATACTTGACCAAGGCAGGTCGGGATACCTGGCGCGACACTCAGGCGACACGGAACCGGCGGCTTCTCCCAGAATCTCCAGCAACCTGGCCAGTATTAGTTGCAAGCCTTCGTCCTTCGAAAGCGACGCTCGCGTGTGTCCCTCTGCGAATCGCTGAGCCTTTTGCGCGGCTTCGAGCGCGTGGCACAGCCTTACGCGGTCATTCTCCTGGTTGGATTTCAAAGATCAGTCTTGCTTCCTCACATACCGCTTGTCGGAAATAGCGACTCAAATCCTCCGGAGTTCGCAAATCAACTTCTCGGCCAATGATTTGGCTTAAGTCAACCATGTGTTGGAAGAAGGCCATACCCACCTGGGCCCCAGCCACATACTCCACCAACAAGTCTATGTCGCTGTCGGAGCGCAATTCTCCGTGCAGCGCCGAACCAAAGACGGACAAGCGCCGAATCGGCTGACTTGCACAGTATTCGCGTATAGCATCCACGGGCAACTCCATCGCCGTTTCGGGAGTCAAAGCGCACCTCTCTACAACGTTGTATACAGTATAATGCAAATCGCGCCTATATAAGCAATTGATGCACGTGGCGTATGAAGTCTTGCCCCCGCAGTATCTCCATCAAGGACTCGGGAAGCGCTTCGTCAAAGTTGAGCACGGTCAGGGTATTGCCGCCCGGTTGGGCGCGCCCGGTATGCCAACTGGCGATGTTGATGCCGTTTTCCGCCATCAGGGTGCCGACTCGGCCGATCACGCCGGGCTGGTCATAACTGCCCATGACAAGCAGGTGTCCGCGAGGCTCGAAGTGGATACGGTAACTGTTAATCTGCAGGATATAGGGCTTCTGCCGATCCAGCAGCGTCCCGGCGATGCTGATCTCCTCGTTGTCGTCCAGCGTAATCTGGCAGGTGATGACATTGCTGTATTCGCTGATCTTGATGCCCTTGGCCTGCGTGATCCGCCAGCCATGCTCGGTCGCCAAAACCGGGGCGTTGACATAGCTCACCTTTTCGCCGTGTATCGGCGTCAGCAAGCCCTTCAAAATGCCGACCGTCATCGGCTTGATCAACCCGTTCATGTCCTCGCCGATGATCTCGATGGCGATGCGCCGAATGGGAGCGCGCGCCAAAATGTGCTGCAGGCTGCCGATGCTTTCCGACAATTGCATATAAGGACGGGCGTCGCTGTAATTCAAGCCCGGCAGCAGAGGCATGTTGACGACATTGCGATAGTCGCGGTCGTCCAGCGCGTCGATCACCTGCTTGACGATCTGAATGGACAGGTCTTGCCGGGCTTCCGCGGTATTGTCGCCGATATGCGGCGTATGAATCACTTTGTCCAAACCGATCAAGGGGCTGTTGAAGGGCGGCTCTTCGTTCCAGACATCCAAGGCGACGCCGCCCAGGCGCCCGTCCTTCAGGGCGTCCGCCAACAGCGCTTCCTTAATGACGCCGCCGTGGGCGGTATTAATGAAGCAGGCGCCGGGTTTCATCCGATCCAGCATGTCCGCCGTGAAGAAGTCGACGGTCTCGTCCGTCGCCGGCACATGCAGACTGACATAGTCCGCCGCCCCCAGCAATTCCCGCAATCCGACCAATTGAATGCGTTTGTCGTTGACCTGCTCTTCGCGGATATAGGGATCGTTAGCCAGAACGCGCATGCCGAAGGCCAAGCAGAGATGCGCGACACGCTGCCCGACCCGACCAACCCCGATGATCCCGACCGTTTTGCCATGCAATTGTTTACCGACTTGCGGTCCCCGATCAAAGAGCCACCAGCCTTCGCGCAGGCTGTCATGAATATCGGGCAGATTGCGATTGAGCGCCAACATCAAGGTCAGCGTGTGCTCGGCGGCGGCGATGGCGCTGACACCGGGGATATTCATGACCAGGATGCCGCGTTCCGTGGCATAGTCGACGTCTATTCCGGTCAAGCCGGCGGACATGCGCGCGATCAGTTTCAGCTTCGGCGCGTGTTCCAGCAGCGGCGCGTCCAATTTGAAATCGGAACGCGTGATGATGGCAGTGGTGTCGCAGAGGGCCTCCCGCACATTGGAGGTCTTTGGCGGGACGATGTTTACCGCGACATCGTCGGTCGCCTCCAGCAGGGCGATACTCTCGGCTGTGAGGTCTGTCGCGACCAAAATCCGTCTCCGGCTCAAGCGAACAAACCTTTCTTTTCGAATTCCGCCAATATGTCGTACAGGCTCTCGTAAACGCGTTTGTTGATGCCGGCGAAGTCATCAAGGGTGGAATGCGACAGGTCGGGCACGGAATAACAGGTCATGCCCGCGGCTAGTGCCGACTGCGTCCCGGCCGGGCTATCCTCCAGCGCCAGGCAGCGCGCGGGCGGGTAGCCCAGCTGCTCGGCGGCGTGAAGATAAATATCGGGCGCCGGTTTGCCGCGCGCCATATGCTGGGCCGAATAGCGCTGCGGGATCAAGGCGTCCCAACCAAGCAGATCCACAAAATGGTCGATAACGCAATCCCAGGAACTTGACGCGATTGCCCGAGGGATCTCCCGCTCGGCGGCAAACCGGATGATTGCTTCGGCGCCCGGGCGGGGCTGAATCTTCTCCAGAGGCATGCCCAAAATGCGGTCCGTAATCTCTTCAATGATCGCCTGGGGCGATTCGCCCACTTTGGGATAATGGCGGTGGATGATGCGCGCGAACTCATCGACGCGGACGCCGATCGTTTGCTCGCGCACATCTTCGGTATAGGTATAGCCAGCGCCCGCTATCATTTCGATCTCCGCCTCGTGCCAAAGCGGTTCCGAATCGACCAGCAGCCCATCCATATCGAAGATTATCGCGTCGAAACTCATGTCGTATGTATACCTTCAAATGCCTGAATAAACTGGTCAAGTCGCTTATCCGCTTGGAAGCTGACTGCCTCGGGGTCAAGCGCCAGACCGATGCCCTTGAGATAGAGCGATTCGAACGCGCCCCCCGCCACCGTTTGCCAGCCGGCGCGTCCAGCTGCAATTGGCAGAATCGGCGCCAGGGAATCAGCGCTCACAAAAATCTCGGACTCCGCTTTCACCTTGTCCCGCGCCAACACGCCGCCATAACCAATGAAGAGATCAACCTGTTCTTTTGCCGCAAGATCGCTCGCGCCGTCGCCGATCATGATGCGCCGCCCTGGGCTATCGCCCGCCAACTCGTTGATAATTTGGGATTTGCCCTTTGATACCGTTAGCGGACCTTCGCCGAAATCCAAGTAGGTCTGCGCATGTTGCGCCTGCGGCTCGTGATAGCGCCACCATTGCCCGGACAGTTGGTTGTATTCCAATTCGACAGCGCGGATACGCGCGGGATCCACCCCCAGTCGCCGGCCGAAACCCTTGACGGCATCGATCAATCCGCCACTGATGATGAAAACCTGCTTGCCCAGGTAATGGAGCGCCGCGATAACTTCGGCCGCGTCCTCGACCATGGTTTCCCAATAGCGTTCCTCAATTGCCTTGAGCTGGGCGCGCGTGGGACGGATGGCGCGCAAGCGTTTGCCGTAGACTTCCGAAAGATCGAGCTCGCCGTCCATGGCTTTGCTGGTCAGCAGACCGACGCGGCCTTGCTTGCCTTTGAAGCGAGCGAGTTCGTCAATGCCCTCGATAGCCGACAAGGTACTGTCGCAGTCGAAGAAGATCAGGTCGTAGCTTTGCCAACCGGCGCCGGGCATGTTCTATTCTCTGGTCGTGGTTCAACACGCCATTATTATAGCTGTGGGATCCGGGTTATGAATAGCGCTATACCAGGTATCTTGGCCCGGTTGATTGGCCATAGCGCTAGCCTATTATCCGGAACTTAAGGCGCTGTAACCCCGCTTGAATCCCGCCTCTGCCTGTCCTATAATCGACCGCTAGTTAGGGCGTCCCTTTAACGAATGTTGATGAAGGAGCAGGCGTTTGGCGCGGAAACCTGCGGACCAATCTGTGGATCGCGAGGATATTCTTTGGGCAGCGGCTGAGGTGCTGCGGCGCAAGGGTTATGATGCCACGACCATGAAAGATATCGCTGCCCAGGTCAATCTAACCGCCGCCAGCTTATATCATCATTTCAAGAACAAAGACTTCTTGCTCCTGAGTGTGCTGGAGGTCGGGCATGAATTGGCGACGGCAAGGCTGGAGCGCATCGTCGACTCGGATAAGCCTTCTAGCGAAAAGTTTGCTGCCATGGTTCGCTCGCATATCGTGAGCATCACCGAGAACGTCGCTGTTAGCGCGGCGATGGTCTTTGAGATTCGGGCCCTTCTCAATGTGAATCAAGGCACCAGAAATGGCAAACGCAAGTTTCATGCCGAGTATGTCAAGCGGCGCAACCATTTCTTTGAGCGCCGCGATTATTTTGAGAGTTTGTTTCACGATACGCTGGTGGCTGGTATTGAAGCGGGAGAGTTTCGGCCGGTAGACGCGGCAATCGTAACCAAGACCATCTTGGGCGCGCACAACTGGATCGGTGTCTGGTACCGCGAGGGCGGGCGGCTCTCCGGCGAAGAAGTGGCGGATGTGATGGTGGACTTTTTCATGTCGGCGTTGGAAAAAAAAGATGCCGATGAGTAGTAAACGGAGTTTGACTCGCTTCTTTCCTACATATAGGCAAGTGAAGCTTTTCCTAGGGATACTCGAAGGCACACATTATTCGCAGTATTACGAAATGTGGAAGTCTATTTACGGTCAAAAAGGTACGCCTCAAGATACTGCCAACTGGACGGAGCCGGAGGAATGGATTCCTAAGCGGCTCGCCGGCGCGGAGCAAGCGTTAGCACTGCGTATCTGGCGGGAATCGGACCACATCGTCAATCCTCGATATACAGATGGAATCATTTCCTTAATTAAGTGTCATGAATTGTCTGTGTATCCCCATGGCATTTTTGCCATGACGGAAGCTGGCAAGAGCTTCCTGCGAGACGACGAGAAAATCTTGGCGAAGATTGACGAATATGAAGGGATGCTGGCTATTTTGGGGTATGTAGCGGCATCCGGTCCTTGCAAGCGAAAAGTATTATTTGACGGATTCAAAATATTCTGCTTGGCGAATAGCAATGCAAAAGCTGACGCGTTTTTATCTAGTCTGCTTGCTTTTCGTCTCAAGAATCTGCTGCAACGCGAGCTAATCGAAAAGAATGGCCAGAATTACAAAATTACTATTGAAGGCTTGGATTGGCTCGAGTTCCAAAATGAGCACCCAAAAACTGTCCAGACTTATGAAGTTGCCAGTACACATGTTCCCCTACCGTCCGATGAACCTAATGTGGCTATTGCAAGATTAGCGATGCAGAACGAGAAGATAGTAAGAAAGCAGTACGCGGATTACCTGTGCCAAATGGACCCATTTCGATTCGAGCACCTCATCAAACGTCTTCTCGAAGAGATGGGCTACGAGGATGTCGAGGTCACCGCTGCGACAAACGATAAAGGCGTCGATGTTGTCGGGGAAATCGAGCTTGGCATCAGCCGTGTGCGAGAGGTTATTCAAGTCAAACGTCAGCAATCAAATGTGGGGCGTGGCATACTCGACAGCCTGCGCGGTTCACTATATCGTTTTGATGCTGTGCGCGGAACAATCATCACTACAAGTGGATTCTCCAAAGGAGCGCAAGGGGAAGCGTTCGCAAAGGGTCAAGCTCCTATCACCTTAATCGACGGTGAAAGATTGATTTCGCTGCTAATCGAACATAACATCGGCAGCCGCCGACGAGAAATCAGAATGCTGGAATTCGACAAAGAGGACTTGAATCAGTTCGAATCATATATCGAAAGCGACGCATTATCTCCACCACAGTCAACGAATGGCTAGGGGGCGCCATGCAAAGAATTCTCATCACAGGCTCGAATCGAGGGATCGGACTCGAATTAGTCCGCCAATACGTGGGCGAGAGCGATGTCCGCTTGTTCGCCACCTGCCGGAACCCGGACAAGGCGCAGCAACTGCAAGAATTGACAGATCTTTATGCTGGTCTGATCCACGTCCTGCAAATGGATATCAATGATGAAGACTCGATCGCAGCCGCTGCCTCCGCGGTTGCTGGGAGCGTTGAGGGGCTGGACCTGCTAATCAACAACGCCGGCATCTATCCCAAGGGCGCGCATCAATCCTGGTCCATCGGCAAGCTCTCCACGGCGGATCTTGGCGAGGTTCTGCTGACCAATTCGGTCGGTCCCTTGATGGTCACGCAAGCCTTTCATGGTTTGCTCCACAACGGGGAAAACCCGCGCGTCGTCATGATTTCGTCGGGCATGGGGTCGATCAGCGGCGCGAGCGTCGGATCTTACGGCTATCGCATGAGCAAAGCCGCCATGAACATGGCGGCGCGAGTCCTGGCGCTGGACGGCGACATGCGCGGCATCACGACCGTCACAACCCATCCTGGCTGGGTGCAGACCGACATGGGCGGTCCAGGCGCGCATTTAACCCCGGCTGATTCAGCCGCGGCCTTAAAAGCGCTCATCGGACGTCTCAGGTCGGCTGACAATGGCAAGTTTTTGCGCTGGGATGGTATCGAACTGGACTGGTAACAAGGAAGCCGGAAGAATAGCGCGATACGCTTTTCCCGGGCGAGCGAGAGGCGGAACCATCAATGGGACGGCAAATCAAGAAGGCGGCGGTAATCGGTTCCGGCACGATGGGCGGCGGCATCGCGTCCCTGTTGGCGGGCGTCGGCATTGAAACGCTGCTGCTGGACATCCCGCCGGGTGACAGCTCGCCGGGGGACGGCGCAAGGGTCCGAAACGCGATTGTCAACGGGAATTTGAAAGCGCTGCAGAAAATGCGCCCGGCGCAGCTCTACAGCCCCGACGATCTGGCGAATATCCGCGCCGGCAACATCGACGATGATCTGGAAAAGGTGGCCGACGCCGACTGGGTGATTGAGGTGATCGTCGAACGTTTGGATATCAAGCGCGCGCTGATGGCGCGCCTGGCCGACTGTGTCAAGGACGATGCGGTCGTCAGCAGCAATACTTCCGGCATTCCCATTCATCAAATCGTCGCGGGCTTGCCGGAGGGCTTCAGTCGGCGCTTCCTGGGAACGCATTTCTTCAACCCCCCGCGTTACCTGCGGCTGCTGGAAATCATCCCGCACGCCGGTACCGATCCCGCCATTGTCGATTTTATGATGGGCTTCGGGGCTAATGTTTTGGGCAAGGGCACGGTCCGCTGCAAGGATACGCCCAACTTCATCGGCAATCGCTTCATGTCGCTTTCGGGCATGCAAGCGACCAATTACGCGCTGGATCACGGCTATAGCGTGGAAGAGGTGGATGCCTTGACTGGTCCGCTGATCGGTCGTCCGAAAACCGCCACCTTCAACCTGAACGATCTGGTGGGCTTTGACATCGCGGTGGGGGTGGCGCGCAATCTTTTTGAAGCCATTCCCGATGATCCGGCGCGCGAGGTATTGACGCACCGACGGAATGCCGAACTTTCGGACAAGCTGCTGGAACGCGGCTGGCTGGGACGCAAGACCGGCAGAGGCTTTTATCATATGCGGCGCGACGGCGGCAAAAAGGAATTGTGGGCGCTCAACCTGGATACGCTGGAATACGAGCCGCCGAGTAAGCCGCGATTCGACAGCGTCGGTCAGTACCGCAAAGTTGAGCCGCTGGGCGAACGCATACGGCTGCTGATCAACGCTGATGACCGCGCGGGCGAATACCTCTATCATTTGCATGCCTTCTTGCTGGCATATGCCTCGCAGCGCGTGCCGGAAATCACCGACAGCATCCTCAACATCGACAATGCGCAGAAATGGGGTTTCGCGCACCAAATGGGACCCTTCGAAATCTGGGACGCCATCGGGGTCGCCTCAACCGTCGATCGCTTTGAAGCCGACGGTTATCCGGTGGCGGATTGGGTCCGGGAGATGCTGGCTGCCGGCCACGACAGCTTTTATCAACGAGACGGCGGCAAAGTTGTCAGCTATTACAGTCCACAGGATGGCAGGCATTTGCCAGTAATCAGAGATCCGAGAGAGATCACGATTGCCGACTTGGGCGCGTCCGGCGCGGAAGTCTACAGCAACGGCGACGGCATCATTTACGACATGGGCGACGGCGCTTTGCTCTGGGAATTCAAGACCAAGCAAAACAGCATCACTCCCGGCCTGATCGAATCGGGCTGGAAGGCGCTGGACCTCCTGGATTCGTCCCAATACCGGGCCTTGGTCATTGGCAATGACGGCGAGCGCTTTTCGATCGGCGCCAACCTTGATCCCGCCGCGCTCATGGCTGGCCTTGAAGGCATCGAAAAAGTGCTGGTTTCCCTGCAGGAATTGACGAATGCCCTGCGCTATGCGCCCAAGCCGGTCGTTGTAGCAGCGCATAACATGGCGCTGGGCGGTGGCGCGGAACTGGTGATGTCCGGCACTGCGGTCGTGGCGCATGCCGAGCTTTACATGGGGCTGGTCGAGGTCGGCGTCGGCTTGATACCGGCTGGCGGCGGCTGCAAGGAGTTGGTCCGGCGGCTGGTGAATCCGCTGGCGAGCGCCGGGTCTGATGATGTTTTGGCGGGCTTGCAGCGGGCATTCGAGACCATCGCCACCGCCAAGGTCAGCGGCAGCGCCAAAGAAGCGCAGTCGCTGGGCTTCTTGAGCGCATCGGACAAGATTGTCATGAATCGATCTCATTTGCTGGGCGAAGCGAAGGCACTGGCGCTGGCGTTAAGTGAGACCTATCGGCAGCGCAAGCCGGAAACTGTCTACGCCGCGGGACGTGACGCCTACGCGGCGCTTTTGCTCGGCGTGGCGGGATTCCAGGAAGCCGGTTATGCCAGCGCGCATGATGCCCTGATCGCGCGCAAGCTGGCGTACATTCTCACTGGCGGGGCGTTGGCCGAGCCGCAGTGGGTGGATCAAGGGTATCTGTTGAATTTGGAGCGTGAAGCGTTTTTGAGTTTGATTATGGAGACGAAGACGCAGGAGCGGATCATGCATATGTTGCAGACGAACAAGCCTTTGCGGAATTAGCGCTAGGTTACAACTTCTAAAGTTCGACGTCCGCAACTTTGAGCGCGAAACGACGAAAGGTGTCAATTCTCCTTAATCGCTGAAAGTCTGGAATGGCTTTTGCGATCCGTTCAGCATGTCTTCGATCAACGTAGTCTTGCCCAATATGTTTGTTGAAAATCTTCCTCATACGTTTCTTGGGATTGTGCCGTTCTGGATTTCGTTGTCGTTTGATGTTCACCTTGTGAGTTGGTCTTGACAATACTTTGCTAATCGCTCTGTTGTCTGCCAGCAGCCACGCTTCCAGTTCTTCCTCAATACAAACCAGCGCAATCTTATCCAATTCTATACTTGCCGAAGTTAGCGAAGCCGTGATGCCCTCACGGTCTTCCTTGCGGCACGGTCTTGCGCTTCTTTCGCGCCAAGCTGGATACAAATCCCAGACTATGACCACACGTTCACAGCCGTCTTCGAGAAGTTCCGCCGCGACCATCCCGCATTCGACGATCAAGTTCGGTTTGTTATCGAGGGTCTCGCTTTTGATTTCTAGGTCCGGTCGGATGCGTTTTGCCAAATGCTCGCAAACCTTGCGGTCGGCGCCTTGGGGACCGCATTCGAAAATCATGCCGACTTTCATACAGTCTTCTGGCGGTTCAGGTTGCCCATTGTGTATAGTTTGCCAGGACCAAACTTTTCCGCCCAGTTTTCGAGCGCAGGGTCGTCGTCCGGGCGAGAGAAAATCGGTCCTTTGTCCTCAGTACGTTCCACTACAATAATCGACCACAAGGGCAGCAAATCAAGCAGGTAGGGCGAATGTGTGGTCACGATGACCTGTGAACGACCGCTTTCGACCAGGTAGCGCAATTCTTCGACGATCAGGTGGATAGTGCGGGGATCAAGACCGTTCTCGATTTCTTCAATGATGATCAATGGCGGCGGTTTGGGATGGCGAAATAGCGCCAGCAGACACAGAATACGCAATGTTCCAGTAGACAACATCCAGCCTGGCACCTTGAAATCTTGCTCGGACATTTGGAGATAGACGGCGCGTTCAAGCTCGGATGTCAGCCTAGGTTGCAGGTCCCTAGCATAGGGAAGTACAAATTGAAGTGTCTCGATAATGCCCTCAAAAGCGTCTTCGTCAAATGTGCGAATGTCAAGCAAGTATTCTGCTATATTCGCACCGTTGGATTCAAGTCTAACAGCGCGTCCTGTGCGCTGTTTTGCGCGCGGGTTCCCCATTAACCATGGGTTGAGTGTTAGAAACTGCCAGCCGAAGTCAATTTCAGTCATTCGAAGAACATCAAATCGTTCATCATCCTTTGTGAATGTTTCCGCATAATAGTATACGCCCGTGTCTGATATTATTGCGCGATCTGGAGGCACTCCCATTTGTAACTTCTCATTGATTATCTGAAGTATTCCATCGGAGTGGCGTTCAAGGACTTTACGACCTTTGTAATAGACGACTTCTTTTTCAATGAAGATCAAATCGCCACTGGGCTTCCTGTTTACCTTCATAACAGTCTTATAGTTTGATGACTTAGTTGTGTTATAGATTGATGAATCAACGAATCCGCTCAGTTCAAATTTTATTGGATTGACTTTGGGCGATTGTTCTGTTGGAAAACCATCATACTCCGAGGGCGGATTAGTGGCATACTCGAATCCGCGCCACAAACCCATCGCCGGATCTAGCTTGTCGGTAACAATGCGCTGGTAAGTCTGCAAACCTTCAACGAGACTGCTCTTGCCTGAGCCATTGTCCCCAATTAGTACAGTCAGCGGCGTAAATTTTACGACGCCGCTATCCTGTATCGCTTTGAAATTCTTCAGCCGAAAGGACTTCAGCGCCAGCTTCTTCGCCATCTCAATACTCCATTTCCCGCTCGCACTCATATTACCACAGCCTCCGCGTCGCATTGACCCCAGGCCGAAATTTGCTAACATAAAGCCACGCTTCACTCGAAAGGACAACATCATGCGCCAGGCAGTCATAGTGGCAACATCCCGCACGGCGGTCGGCAAGGCGCTGCGCGGCAGCACCAGGAACGCGCGCTCGGACGATATGGCGGCGACGGTCATCGCCGATCTGCTTGACAAGACCGAGGGCAGGCTTGATCCGGCCGATATTGACGATGTGATCATGGGTTGCGCCATGCCGGAGGGATCGCAGGGCATGAACTTCGCGCGGGTGATCGCCTTGCGCGCCGGATTGCCCGTGGATACGCCCGGGCAGACGGTCAATCGTTTCTGTTCCAGCGGCTTGCAGACCATTGCGCTGGCCGCCAACAGCATCATGGCCGATCAGGCGGACGTTGTGATCGCGGGCGGGGCTGAATCGATGTCCTCGGTGCCCATGACCGGGCACCACTTGAGCCCGAACCCTCACATGGCGGAAAAGGATCCCAATGTCTATATGAGCATGGGGCTGACCGCCGAGCGTGTCGTCAGCGAATTCGGCATAAATCGCGAAGATATGGATCGATTCGCTTACGAAAGTCATCGCAAGGCAGCGGCCGCTACCGATGCGGGCATATTCGCCGAGGAAATCGTGCCCTTCGCCTGGGAAGAGACCGTCGTCGGCGACGATGGCATGCCGGCCACGATAACAAGAGTGCTCGACCAAGACGAACACTTGCGCCGGGAAACCACGATGGCAGCGCTGGCCGGGCTCAAGCCGGTTTTCAAAGCGAAGGGATCGGTGACGGCCGGCAATTCCAGCCCCTTGAGCGACGGCGCGGCTGCGGTGGTCGTCATGGACAGGGAAAAGGCCGAAGAGTTGGGTTTGAGGCCCCTGGCTCGATTTGTTGGGTTCTCGGTCGCGGGGGTGCGGCCGGAGATCATGGGCGTCGGTCCCATCAAAGCGGTGCCGAAGGCGCTGGAACGATGTGGCATGACGCTGGACGACATTGATGTCATCGAGCTAAACGAAGCATTTGCTTCGCAGTCGCTGGCCGTCATGCGCGAACTGGAATTGAATCCGGAGATCGTCAATGTCAATGGCGGGGCTATTGCGTTGGGACATCCCTTGGGATGTACCGGCGCCAAGCTGACGGTGCAACTCATCAACGAGATGAAGCGGCGCGGCAGCAACTATGGCATGGTCACGATGTGCATCGGCGGCGGCATGGGCGCGGCGGGCATCTTCCAGAACCTCAACTAGCGGGGGCTTTACGGCAGCTTGTTGCTCTCCGGCAGGGGCAAGCTGAATTCTACAGTTGTCCCGCGCCCAAGTCCCTCGCTTTTGACGTCAATAGCGCCGCCATGCGCTTCAATAATCGCCCGGGCGATATCCAGTCCCAGTCCTCGGCCGCGACTGCGGGATTGGTCTGTGCGGTAGAATCGCTCGAAGATATGCGGCAAATCAGTCGGATCGATTCCCAGGCCATCGTCCTTCACCGAAATCCGGAGGTATTTGTCGCCTGCCAATGTCCCCGCGACAATCACCTGTCCACCCTCCGTGTGTTGAAGCGCATTGTGTACGATGTTTCCCAAGGCCTGACGTATTCGCGCTGGGTCAAGTTGAAGTGTCGGCAATTGAGGGAGCGGCTGTAAGGACAAGCTGACTTGTTGCGCTTGAGCCTGTGGTTGCCATCGTTCAATTTCGCTAATCAATAGTTCGCCAATAGCGCATTGTTCAAGGCGGAGTTGCAACTCGCCGGAGTCGGTCTCCGCCAGCCAATTCAAGTCATTGACCAGATTGCGCAGCATATCCACTTCCCCGATGATGTGCTGCGCCGCGTGGTCGGGCTCTTGCAGGTCATCCAGCAGCGCCTTGGCTTCCAACTGAATCACGGTCAAGGGCGTGTTGAGTTCATGGGAGACGTCATTGATCAAACGTTTGCGCAAGTCGCGCTGTCTTTGCAGGGAGCTTGTCATTTGATTGAAGGTGGCGCTCATCTGGCCCAATTCATCATTCGACGTGACCGGCAGCAAAGTCGCGTCTTCGCGCTGGGCTATGGCTCGGGTGGCTTTTGTCAAAGCGGAGATCGGCGCGGTAATGCGTCTCGATAGAGAAGTCGCTAGTGACAAGGCGATGATCAAAATGAGCAGGCCGCTCCCGACGAAACTGAGCAGCAGTTCACGCAGAAAACTGATCGATTCCGTTTCCAGAAAGTTCTGATTGACATCTACGTACACAAAGCCAACAGTCCGACCGGTCCGCAAATCCAGAATACTTCTGGGCTGGCCCGACAAGGCCGGACTCATCTCGCCGATTTCAAGTTGAGAAAAATTATCGCGGATGACGCGTCCGGCAGAATCAACAATGACGACGCGGATCCTCTCGATATGAAAACCTTCGTCGCCTTCGCGGCTAGATTCGCCTTCATGCCCTTCGCGACTCTCGGTTTCATGTTCGTAAAGGTAGCCCAGGGCCAACAATGCCATATCGACCGCATCCCAACCATTCTCCGCCGTGTAAGCCCGGCTCAATTGCCGCGCTAGCGCCCCCGCTTCTACACGACCCAGCCCGCTCACGAAGGCATCGAATTGCCGCTGGATGGTGTAATAACTCGCTGCCAAATTCCATGCGACCGTCAGGGCAATGACGATGATCAACAGGCGTGTAATGCGCCAGCGCAATGTCATTATCCCTCCTCCACGACAAATCGATAGCCGGTGCCATAAACGGTTTGAATCGGCTGATGACCGCCGCTTGCCAGTTGCTTGCGCAAGCGAAGGATATGATTATCTATCGCCCGGTCAAAGCCATCAAAATCATTGTCCAAAGCCAGAGTGATGAGTTGCTCTCTTGTAAGGATTTGATTCGGGTGACGCATGAAAGCGACCAGCAAGGCAAACTGTGTCTGGCTCAAGGAGACGGGTCGCTCGCTGATCGTCAAGCGCCGTGTCGTTATATTGAGGCTGATGTCCCCGCAGGTCAGGACTTGTTGGACTTCGCCCTCCACCCGGCGTAATACGGCTTTGGCGCGGGCAACAACTTCATCCGGGTTAAAGGGTTTGACGATATAATCGTCCGCCCCGCTTTCCAAGCCCTTTATCCGTTCGGCATGTGTCTCCCTGGCTGTCAGCATGATAATCGGCACATCGGATTCGCGCCGCAAGGTATTGCAAACTGCAATGCCATCAAGGCGCGGAAGCATTAAATCGAGGATGATCAGGTCGGGCGCCAGGCTGCGGGCGGCGGCGAGACCGGCCCCGCCGTCATGAGCGACTTCGGCGTTGAAGCCGGCCCGCTGAAAATAGATCTTCATCCAGTTGGCAATACGTCTGTCGTCTTCAATGATCAGGATGGTTTGGCTCATGATGCCTCGCGAATGGCTCAGGCGCGCCGTCTGGTTGGAGGACGCGCCTGAGTATAGGTCTTAGCGAGTGTCTGGTTCAAGGCTGGAGGGCTTTGCTCAGCTGCCGCCCTCGCTCCCTGTTTTGGACGTTTCGGATTTCTGTCCAAATACGGGTCCGACTGAGTGAGTCCAGGTAAATCGTGCAACAAGTCGCAAAATCGCTGTAGGGGCGAGCCTTGGCTCGCCCACTGTTCCGGCTAGGTTTTGCGGGCGACCCGGCGCCGCGCGTAGACACAGCGGGTCGGTCGCCCCTACCACCGACTATTATTCTGGAGTGCATTAGCATGACTTTGTTGGTCCTACTTGTGTGCGCCGATCGTGATGGCGCTGGCGCTCCAGAGTTTGTTCTTCTTCATGTCTGCACCTCTTTCTGAACTTGTTTGCTTGGCTATGCTGAGGAAATATCTCCTCATTACTCGCAGCCTAGCAATGAAATGTCGCAGAATTATCTCAGTACCGGGGCAATTCGCCGGCGCTTCGGGCGTATCGTTATTTCCTTTATCCGTCTACACTGGAGGGCATAGCTTTTCGAGCGCATTGATAGGGTTACCTGGGGCAGAGGATGTCCGCGTTTTATACCAGAGTGGCGCGCTTCTACGATGCGGAGAACGCCGACAAAAGGGATGATTTGCAACTCTATAGGGAACTCGCCGAGGAGTACAAAGGCGAGATCCTTGATGTCGGCTGCGGCACCGGTCGCGTGCTGATTCACCTGGCGGGGCAAGGGCATCGAGTCCATGGCATCGATAATGATCGCGCCATGCTGGACCGGCTTAAGCTTAACCTGGAACAGACGGCACTGCTCGATGAAAAGATAAGCGCCATCCATGCTGATGTCTTGAAACATGAGTATCAATCGCGTTTTGCCTTGATCCTGTTGACCTATAACGTACTGATGCACTTTCACGAGCAAGACCGGCAGATCGCGCTGCTGGGCAAGCTGCGCCGCTGGCTTGCGGAGGGCGGCTTGTTGGTCATTGATCTGCCCAACGCGGGTCCCGCCTTCGCGTCGCAAGATATCGAGGCGCCCACGTTGGAACGAACCTTCTTGGATCCGGAAACGGGGGACATGATTATGCTGCAATCCCTCAGCTTCATCGACCGGGCGGAGCAACTGCTGCATGTCGAGTGGATCTACGACATAATCGATGGCGATGGCGCCGTCAAGAGGCTGTTCGCGCCACACAAACTTCGCTACTTTTTCCTGGCTGAACTCAGATTGCTTTTGGAACGCTGCGGTCTTGGGCTGGCGGCAGTCTACGGCGACACTGACCGCGGGGATTACACATCGGAAAGCGAACGCATGATCGTCTTTGCCAATGCAGTCTGAGCGCCTCGCGATGACATTGTTTGCTCGCGGGGGATCATCCCTTTGCCGTTGCTTCCTGATTTTCTGCGTCGCGGCGCTGGTCGCGGGATGCACGCTGACGGAGGCTAATCCAACAAGGTCCGCGCCTACGGCAACGCCCTTAGCGCCGCGGCCAGATGCCGAACCGACGACCGAGATATTGTCCTCTGAAGAACTTTACAGGGACGACGCAAGGGTAATTGGTCGCACGGACCCGAGTTTCGCCTCCTTGCCTGTCGACGCGGTACTTCCGCCGGCGCCCCTAGGGGATTCCACGCGTCGCGTCAAGGTCGTTTTGGAAGACGGCTCCGTGTTAGAAGGCGAACGCTACGGCTTCAGCGTGTTGCGTCAGCCGGGCATATTGATATTGAGTCGGGAGGTTTCCAATTGGCGTCCGCTGACCAAGCGTTTGGCGGAGCGGGGTTTTGTCGTTCTGGCGCTGGAAACCGGCGGTTGGTTGGAAGCGCAACACCTGAGTACAATACTGCGCTCCCTGACCGCCATCAGCAAGGTAGACGCGGGCTGGATTGCCATTATTGGCGCGGAACACTCCGCCGACCTGGCGCTGCTCGGCTGCGCTGTCAACGAATTGTGCGACGCCGCCGCGCTCCTCAGCCCCTTGTCCCGGGACACATTGCTGAACATGCTGTTGAGTTATGGCGCGCGTCCACTCTGGCTGGCTGCGGCAAAGGACGATGCCGAAGCCAATGCCGCGGCTCGGGCGCTGGCACGGTCCGCCCCTGGCGAGGCGCAGTTTCTTGAATACGATCGGGGCAGAGGAGTAGAATTGCTGGTCAATCAACCTGAAATAGCCGACCAACTGGCGGAGTGGCTGTCATTGAATCTTGGCGGCTGAAGCGCGCCCGGTCCGCTGCCTTTGAAAGGGGAAAGATGTCGGAATTGCTCAATTATTTCACAGATCGTACAGAATCCATGCTAGAGACATTGACGGAGATGGTCGAGCGCGAGTCCTTCACGCGCGAGAAGTCGCAGGTCGACCGGCTCGTCGACTGGATGGGCGAGCGATGCCAAGCCATGAAGGCCGATTCGATCCTCCGTTATCCGCAGGGTGAATGCGGCGACTTTTTGCTGGCCAAGTGGAACGCGGAGGCGTCCGGCAAGCCATTCCTTTTCCTGGTCCATGTAGATACCGTGCATCCGATCGGGTCGCTGGAAACCATGCCGATCAAGATCGAGGACGGGCGCTATTATGGTCCCGGCTCGCTCGATATGAAGGGCGGCACGGTCATTGCCCTGGAGGCCATCGACGGATTGAGGGCGCGCGGCCAGTTGCCGGATCGTCCGATTTTCTTTTTGGCGACCACGGAAGAAGAAATCGGCAGTCCCGTTTCCGAGCCGCTGATCAAGCAACTGGCGGCGGATTGCGAACTTGTGCTGGTGATGGAGCCGGCGACCAAAGAGGGCACGATCAAAACCTGGCGCAAAGGCGGCGGCAAATACGAGTTGATCGTGGAAGGGCGGGCGGCGCACGCCGGCATCGCGCCACAGGAAGGCATTAACGCCATCATTGAATTTGCGCAGCAGGCCCTGGAAATCAATCGGCTGAACGATCTCAAGTACGGCACGTCTGTCTCGATAACCCTGGTAGAGGGAGGCTCCGCCGGCAACGTGATTCCGGCGCGGGTCGAGGCGCATATTGATACGCGCGTCATGACGCTCGAGGCGATGGAAAATCTGCACGATGCGCTCAGTAAGCTCTATCCCAAGATGCCCGGCGCAAAGGTGATGTGCAGGCGGGGCGGGCATCGCCCGCCCATGGAACGTCGCCCGGGCTTGTTCGAAAAGGCGGCGGCCATCGGCGCCAAGCACGGCATTACGATATACGAAGGCGGAACCGGCGGCGGCTCGGACGGCAATTTCACCGCGGCCATGGGCATTCCCACGCTGGATGGCCTGGGCGCGCATGGCGATGGCGCGCATGCGACGCACGAACACGTTATCATCAGCAGCTTGCCGCGTCAGGCGGCGTTGATCGCGGCGCTGCTCCTGGAGTGGAAGGCCGAAGACTGAGCCCCATTGACCAGATTTAGACTCCGCTAATGTCATCCGGTTGCGAGCCATCAGTTGTCGCAATCGTACAAGAGACGTCGGCCATTCTTGGCGCATATCCCCCTTTTTGAGGCGCGCGGCGACGCTAGAATTGCCATGTTTATCGGGTCAACCTCATTTTGCGCTTATGGAAGTCCTGTTCTTTTCGGCATTTGCGCTTTCGCTGGCTTTTGCCGTGCAGCCCGGCGTCATCGGATTTGAAGCGCTGCGGCGCGGCGTAGCTAGCGGTTGGAGCGCCGCCCTGCATGTCGAGTTGGGATCGCTGGTAGGCGACGCTGTCTGGGCGGCGCTGGCGCTATTGGGCGCGTCGGTATTGTTTCAGAACCGTTTTGTGACCCTGCTGCTCGGGCTATTTGGCTCTGGACTGATCTTGCGCTTCGCTTGGGATGCCTGGCGAGCCTCGCGCCAAGACGTGGAAATCGCCGCGGGCGGGAACGCGCGGAGCAATCACTTTGTCGCCGGCGCCATGCTTGCTCTTTCCAATCCACAGAACATCACAGCCTGGCTGGGCATGAGCGGCACCATCATCGGCTTGGGATTCCTGGACCCGCAGCCGATTCATCTCTTGGTATTCTTCTCGGGATTCATGATCGCGCAGGTCTGTTGGTGCTTCTTTTTCGCTACGGCCGTCGAATACGGTCGACGACTGCTAAACCAGCGCATTTTTCGCCGGATCAACCTGGCCTGCGCGCTTTTCCTCGCCTATATCGGCTGCAAACTGCTTGCGCAGACCCTGCAACTGGCGCTGACTTAATCGGGGTCAGTCGCGGGGGCGACTGCGGGGAATTTCGCCGACAAGTCGCGGGATGTCGTTAAATCTCGACGTAGCGCTTCCAGACTTCGGGGCCCGAACCAAGCGCGATCACGAGATAGCTGGTACGCGGGGTTTTCGGTTCCCAAAGCAGACGCATGCCGGCGACGTTATGCAGTCGGTTGCTTTTGCGGTGGTTGCATTTGGAGCAGGCGCAGGCGGTATTGGACCAGGTATCCTTGCCGCCCTTGGATCTCGGAATGATGTGATCGATGGTGAAATCTCGCTTGCTGAGCACTCGGCCCTTTACCTGCGCACCCATCTTGACCCCGCAATAGATGCAGGTGTAGTTGTCGCGTACAAGCACGCCCTTGCGGCTCCAGTGAGATTTGCGCCGCGGGACGTTGACGTAGGACCGGAGCGCGATCACTGAGGGAACCTCGAACTTGGTGCGGACCGTGTTCAAGTATTGCCCGGTCTGTTCGACGGCGATGGCCTTACCTGCCAGCACGAGGTTGATGGCGCGCTGCACGGTTATCACGGACAGGGGTTCCCACGTGCTGCCGTTGAGCAGCAGGACTCGATTCTGCAAAACGATGGACCTGGCCACTAGATCTTGCGCCTCTCAACTTGCCGGTCAGATCTCAAGTATTGCTTGCGATCTATTATATACAAGAAATCTGCGCTTTGACGAATATGTATTTCGGTGCAGGCGGACGCCGGCTTATCGATTGCAGTCACGAGGGCAGCGGCGCCCTTGATTCATCTCGGCCTTGTCAAGCGATGGGCTTCACTCGGCTCTTTCCTCGGGGACTGGCACAACGGGCTTTTCCAGGATTCGCAGTTCGGGTGTCTTTCGCGCTCGATTCTCTTCAAGCTCGTTGATGCTCTCTTGGGCGATGTAGCTGACTTCTTTCAGCCAACTGATGAGTTGAGCGGCGTTCTCGAAATCCGCGCGGCGCCGCCAGCGATCTTCGCAGATTGCTGAATGGAGCTCGTCGAGTAATTCGTAAGCCAGGTGCAGACGCCTGGCGCTTTCCAGATCTTGGTTCTGTTGCGGTACATTTCTGCTCATGCTTGTCATGATGTCTTCGTCTGCTCTGTTTCGATCCATATTCAAAAATAAAGGGCGTGTGACTTTTGCCGTCTCACGCCCTTTGCTCCGCTTTTCTCGCAGGTGACAGATTCCTACCTTAGCGGTGGAAACTGTCGTCGTGAGATCGACACTTCGATTGATTCGGACTGCCAGCCGGATTCATATTGCCTGCGCTGCGACCGCTCCTTCTACGAGTCACATCCTCTGCAAGGATGGTTGACGGATTGGCGTTTCCCTTGGCAATTGCCAGCGGTTGCCCCTTTGAAGAGACGGGCGGGCGCATTGCCATTACACGCGAGAGGACGCCGGAGCGCGGGCGCGCTGGCTGAACCAGGCTTGGCCTAAGTTGGCTGAAACTGTTCATGTGTCCTTTTGGAGCGCCAATTCAAATGCGCTCGTCCTCCTTTCCGCGTGTAACGGCAATGCAAAATTGCGTCGGTCGTCGGTTCATTCAAACCTTCAACAGCCGCTCGGCGGCAACGAATTTGGGCTACCGCACTCACACAAAACAATTAACTTGCTCGGCTACCGCAGATCGCAGTTTATCAAAAAAGTATGTCATTGTGGCTCTAAGAAGTCAATTACGGCGATTATTACAGCTTTGGACTAAGCTTGTTTCTCGATCACGGTCGAGTCCAACATGGCTCGAATGCTCTTGCCGGTGATAAACACGCGGCGCATCCCGGCCGGTTTGCTAACCTGCAAATGTCCGTTCTTGATTAATCGCTTGAGCGTGCTCAGGCTGACGCCCAGCAGTTCGGCCGCTTCTTGCCGGTTATAGACCGCATCGGGCTTGATATCGAGTTTCTGGATTTCCGCCATCGTCCCTTCCTTTCTTGACCAGCCAAGAGCGCTGGCAAATGGCTTTCAAAAGACACTTTATATTATATAGAGTTTATTATGTTCCACAATGGTTCACATTATACAGGGTGTATTTCAGATTATTGGCACATCAAGCTCAATCTTTCAAAAAGCGACAACTCTGTAAGGCTTGTCCGCTACTCCGACCAAATGCCGCCTTTTCTACCCCCATCCCC
>WTGF01000058.1 GCA_011525385.1 Chloroflexota bacterium
TCCTCAATCTATATCGGCTCATTTGAATTTCAACCGAAATCGATACACTACCAAAGTTGCAGGCGTATTGCAGCGCAACGCGAATCGCGTTACAATGCCGATACCTAAAGAAGAGAGATTTCGTCGAGAGGCGAAACGCCGAAGGGGCAAGCGACAGGATTGCCAGCCTGCGTGAAACTCTCAGGCAAAAGGATTCTTGGGTTCACGATCTCTGAAGGTATTTGACCGACAGGGCGCAATCTCGGCATGAGTTGCGCCTTTTTTGTTTAGGTATGGCAAGAGGAGAGAGCAATGGGTGAATGGAAAACTCCTGCGGATTTAAGGTATGCCGAGACAGACGAGTGGTTTGCCGTTGACGGAGATGTCGTGACCATCGGCATAACCGACTATGCTCAGGATCAGCTCAACGATATCGTGTACGTCGAGTTCAAGGACCCGGGCGATAGCGTTGACGCGGGGGACTCTTTTGGCGAAGTGGAGTCCGTAAAGGCGGCTTCCGAGCTGTACAGCGCTGTCGCCGGCGAGATCATCGAGGTCAATGCCGCCTTGGAAGACGCGCCCGAGGTTGTCAATGCCGATGCCTTTGGCGCGGGCTGGATGGTCAAGATCAGAACTGACGATCTATCGGCTTTGGCAGACCTGATGGACGCGGCGGCATACGACGCCTATTGCGACAGTCGTTGATGCTGAAGCGTCTTTCTTGCCCACAGGCATAGGAGTGGTGAACATGTTGATATTGCTTTTTCTAACCCCACCCCCGGCCCCTCCCCAAAGCATTGGAGAGGGGAGTTTTCTAGCGGAGTTTGGTCCCTGTCCTCTATTTGACATGTCCACGAATTCAGCACTCCACAGGCATTACCAGTGAGAACAAGTGAGAGGGGAGATACGACGTGAGTTATATACCCCATACAGCAGCCGAAACGCGGCAGATGCTGGCGGAGATCGGTGTCGGCAGTATTGACGGGCTTTTTGACGCTGTGCCGGAGGCCTATCGCTTCCCGCGCCTGGAATTGCCGCCGCCGCTGAGCGAAATGGAAGTCGCCGCCGAGATGCTGGCGATCAGCGAGGCCAACGATCACGCGGGGGACTATGCGATCTTTCGCGGCGCGGGCGCTTATCACCACTTCATCCCGTCTGTAGTCAATCACATTTTGCTGCGCGGCGAGTTTTACACCGCGTACACGCCTTACCAGCCGGAGAT
The DNA here is from genome assembly GCA_011525385.1 of Chloroflexota bacterium. Lineage (GTDB taxonomy): Bacteria > Chloroflexota > Anaerolineae > Aggregatilineales > Phototrophicaceae > UBA6055. The sequence continues at coordinate 1,202 of WTGF01000058.1, forward strand.
CTCGCAAGGGACCTTGCAGGCGACCTACGAATACCAGAGCATGATGTGCGCCTTGACCGGCATGGACGCCGCCAATGCCAGCCACTATGACGGCGCGACCAGCCTGGCGGAAGCCGTGACTGTCGCTTTGGAGGCCACCCGGCACAAGCGCAGGAAGATCATCCTCAGCCACGCGATCCATCCCCAATACCGCGAGGTCGTGCGCACTTATCATCAAGGACGCGATATCCGCATCATCGGCGATCGCGGACGCGGCGATGTCATTGATTTGGTGGAAATGCTGGATGAAAACACGGCGATGCTGGCGATTCAGTATCCCAACTTCTTCGGTCAAATTGACAATATCGCCGTGCTCGCCGATGCTGTGCACGAGGTTGGGGCTTTGCTGGTGATCGTTGCCAATCCCATGGCGCTGTCGCTGTTGCGCAGCCCGGGCGAACTGGGCGCCGATATCGTAGTGGGGGAAGGGCAGCCGATGGGCGTCCCGCTAAGCTATGGCGGTCCCTACCTGGGCTACTTCGCCATTCGGCAGAAATACGTGCGCAAGATCGCCGGGCGCATCATCGGCGAAACGCTTGACGCCGATGGCAAGCGCGCTTTCGTGATGACCTTGCGCCCGCGCGAACAAGACATCAAGCGGGAACGCGCCACGAGCAATATTTGCACCAATCAGGGATTGATGGCGCTTTCGGCCTCGGTCTATATGGCGCTGATGGGCAAGAATGGCTTGCGGCGGGTCGGCGAACTCAATTATCACAAGGCGCATTACGCCGCCGACCGGATCAATCAGTTGCATGGATATTCGGTTGATGCCAGCAAGACTTTCTTCAACGAATTCGTTGTGTCCTGCCCGCGCCCGGTCGCCGAAACCAACGGGGCGCTTTTGGAGGAGGGCATCATCGGCGGTTACGACTTGGGGCAGAACTATTTCCATTTAGAGGATCATATGCTGGTTTGCGTGACGGAAACCAATAGCAAAGATGAAATCGACCGGCTGGTCGAAGTGCTGGGAGGGTTAAGCTGATGGATGGGTTACAGCCACTGATTTATGATATCGGCGCGCCCGGCCGAATCGGCGTCAACTTGCCTGAATGCGATGTGCCGGAAGCTGAGTTGCCGACTGAACTGTTGCGCGACGACTTGCCGCTGCCGGAAGTGGGAGAGTTGCAGGTGGTGCGGCACTTTGTTAAATTGAGCCATCTCAACTATTCAATTGACAAGGGCTTCTACCCGCTCGGCTCTTGTACGATGAAGTACAACCCGAAACTGAATGAAGACGCGGCGCGCCTGCCGGGCTTCGCGCAATTGCACCCGTTGATCGAAGACACGGGCGCTCAGGGCGCCCTGTTTTTGATGTACGAGTTGCAGCGGTGGCTGGGAGAAATCAGCGGTTTCGAAGCGGTCAGCTTGACGCCGGCCGCCGGCGCGCAGGGCGAATTCGCCGGCATACTGATGATTCGCAACTATCACCTCGACCAGGGAGACGGCCAGCGCGACATTATTCTGGTGCCCAATAGCGCGCACGGCACGAATCCGGCGACGGTGACCATGGCCGGCATGCGCGTGCGCGAATTGCCCTCCAATGACCAGGGCAATGTCGATTTGGATTCCCTGCGCGCGGCCTGCCAGGGCGAACTGCGCGATCAAATCGCCGGGATGATGATTACTGTGCCGAGTACGCTGGGGCTCTTTGAATCGACGATTCACGATGTCATCGACATAGTGCACGAAGCGGGCGGACTGATGTATATGGACGGCGCAAATATGAATGCGCTGATGGCTGTGGTCAAACCGGGCGAACTCGACTTTGACGTCATGCATTACAATCTGCACAAGACTTTTTCCACGCCGCACGGCGGCGGCGGTCCCGGCAGCGGGGCGGTCGGGGTCAACGAAAAGCTCAAGGATTATCTACCGGGTCCGGTTGTTGATATCATCGAAGAGGAAGATGAATCCGGCGCGCCGCTCTACGGATACGTCATGCCGGGAAAGAGCATTGGCCGCATCAAAGCCTTCCAGGGCAATTTCGGCATGCACCTGCGCGCCTATGCCTACATCCGCGTCTATGGCGATAGCGGCATCCGTGATGTCACGCGCTACGCTGTGCTCAACGCCAACTACCTGCGCGCGAAGCTCATGAAGACTTACAAACTGCCTTATCCGCGTTACTGCGGGCACGAATTTGTGCTGGAGGGTCATTTCGATGATGTCGAAGAAGTTCACGCCCTGGATATTTCCAAGCGCCTGATGGATTACGGTTTTCATCCGCCGACCAACTATTTCCCGTTGATCGTGCCGGAAGCTCTTCTAATAGAGCCGACCGAGACCGAGGTCAAAGAAGACCTAGATGATTTCGTGGAGGCGATGGAGCGTATCGCCGAAGAAGCGCGGACGGATCCCGAGTTGCTGCTCAACGCGCCGCATAGCGCGCCGGTCCGGCGCTTGGACGAGGTGCGCGCGGTCAAGGAGTTGATCCTGTGTTGCGCGGCTGCGCTGCCCGCGGCCGGGGATTGAGACTATCGCGCTCAATGCGCTACGACGAGTTGTCGAAGCAGTTAGCTGATCGGGGCGGCTCCGCGAGTCGCCTCGTTGTTTCTGAGTGCGGGGAATTCATCGTCTGAAGACTTGAGCGAAGCATATAGCGAATATATGATGTTTGCCGAGACGCACAAGAATTATCTGAAAGCTCCAAGGTGCAAGAACTGATCCATATCTTCATCGACAATATGATTCCGGTGCTGGCTATCGCCGGGGTTGGCTTCTTCCTGCGTCGCCGCTTCGCGATCGACCCGCGCCCGGTTTCGCGCATGATGTTCAACGTCTTCTCGCCGGCATTGATTTTTCATGCCTTGTTCACGCGCGACATCAGCGGCGCAGATTTCCTGCGCGTCTACGGCGGTACCTTGCTGCTGCTTTGGACGATTACCGCTGTCTCCCTGCTTGCGCTGCGCTGGCGGAAGATCGAAGCGTCGGAAAAGGCCGCGACCCTGGTATCCACGTTCGCATTCAACGGCGGCAATTTCGGCCTCTCGATAGTGAGTTTCGCTTTCGGCGCCGAGGCACTGAGCTATGCCGCGATCATATTCGTGGCGGGAACGACAACGGGCTATACCCTGGGCGTATACATTTCATCCAACGGCAAAGCGTCGGTCCTGCAGTCGCTTGCCAATGTGCTGCGCACGCCATCGGTTTATGCGCTGCTGCTGGTCTTTGCGCTAAAGGGGGCCGGCATCACGGAGTTGCCGCCGGCCGTCGCGCGGACCTCGCAATTGCTGGCGGACGCGGCCATTCCGATGATGCTGGTACTGTTGGGCTTACAACTTGGCGGTTTCGGCAAGCTGAAACGCTTGCCGCTGGTCGCCTTTAGCACGGCGGTGCGCTTGCTCCTGGCGCCGGCAGTCGCGATTGTATTCGCGTCGCTGCTCGGCTTGAGCGGGGCCGCGCGCTTCGCCTTCATCACCCAGGCGGGCATGCCGACGGCGGTGATGACGATTGTGCTGGCGACCGAGTTTGACACCGACCGCGACCTGGCGCTGAGCGTCATCCTGACAAGCTCCTTCATTTGTCCCTTCAGCTTGTCGCTGTTAATCTACCTGCTGCAAAACGGCATAATTTAGCGGCATGGCTGTCACTGATCGCTCAACCGTACTCTGGGATATGCCCGGCTTGATGCCGAAATTCGCAGGCCCGAGCGGCAACCTGGACGCTGTGCCGAATAGGGAGCGCATGTGAGCGAAGGACGGCGCGCAAATACAGCGAGAACACAGGAAAGAAAGGGATATCTGCGCTCGCTGCGCGTGATATGGCATGATACGCGCGCGCTCGTTCGTGAATTCCGCCGTCCCTTGTTTGTGTTTTTCTTGTCGGTCTTCCTGGGCGGATACCTTTACGCTTATCTGAACAACGGGTTTTCTTCAAATGACCCGTTAGAACTGATCGACATGCCCTATATCATGCTGGCGCTGATGGTGCTGGAAGCCCCGATTGAGGTGCCGGCGGAAGCGTATCTGATTCTGTTCTGGTACTTGCAACCGGTGCTGGCAGTGTATATTGTCGGTCAAGGCGCGGTGAATTTCGTTCGTTTGTTTTTCATGCGGGATCAGCGACGTAGCGCCTGGGAGGTAGCTGTGGCATCTACATATCGAAGACACGTGATTGTGGTGGGCATCGGACATGTCGGGTTGCGGATAATCCGCGAGTTGCTGCAGATGGGTATTGAAGTCGTCGCGGTGGATTTACACACTTCGGAAGAGGCGGATGCCGTCTTGCGGGAGGGGAATGTGCCGCTCATTTTGGGGGACGCCGCACTGAAATCGTCTTGGAAAATGCCGGCTTAAGCCGCGCCAGAGCGGTAATTGTCGCGACATCCGACGACCATATCAACCTGGAAGTGACCATGCGCGTTCAATATCTGAAACAGGAGATGAACAGGTCATTCCCGCTGATAGTGCGTATGTGGGACGACAGCCTGAAAAGACAGATCGAAAGCATCTTTTCGGACAAGAACGTCAAAGTCATGAGCGCTTCGGACCTGGTCGCGCCCGCCTTCGCCTGGGCGGCTGTCACCGATATCGAACAAACGCTCCAGATTGACAACACGACCTACAATCTGATTCGGCTGACGGTGCGTCAAGCGTCGTTCATGGTGGGCAAAACTATAGATGCTGTGGAAAACGATGAAGGAGTCGACATCGTCTTGCTGCATCGTGGACAAGCCGCGCCGGAGGTGCATCCGCGCGGCGAGCAGGTGATAAGCCCGGATGATACGCTGGTGCTCTTTGCCGAACACGACCGCATTATCGACATCGTCAAACGCAACGAAGACTGACCGCGACAGCTAAATGCGAGATGTCGGCAGAGCAATCGCAGCAAAATCGCTTCCTCATAATGCGGCCAATTCAAACTGAAATTAGTCACAAAGAGCACAGAAGTAGGACCAACAAAGTCATGCAACTCCAGAATAATAGTCGGCGGTAGGGGCGACCCGGCGGGTCGCGTAGACACTGACCGTCAGTCGCCCGAAAAACCTAGCCGGAGCGGTGGGCGAGCCAAGGCTCGCCCCTACGACTCGGCGTCAAAATATGCGCGACTTGCCTGGAAATACTGAGGGGTTTTGCCCTTAATTGACTTAAACTCTGTGTTCTTCGCGTCTTTGTGGTGAAAAAACAGTTTGATGCGATGCTCTGGGATGTCGGTTTGCCTACTTGCGCTTCGGAAAGCGGGAGAGTATCGTTACCGGCTCCGGCATGGCAACGCGCTTGCCAATGGACAGATTGCCCAGGCCGGTGATCTTGGCCCTGGCAGATCCCGCAAAGACTGAAAGCTTCGTGCCAGGCTTGCGGAAATCCTTACCCATCTGGGCCTGTCCCAACTGAAAACCTTCGGAATCGATATTGCAACTGGTGACAATGCCGACGACGCGTCCGCGAGCATTGACGATGGGATCGCCGTTATGGGCCGGGCGCGCCCGCTTGTTGTCCATCCGAAAGCGGCTGACTTGAACAGCCCGTCGGGATTCGTACTCGATGAAGGCGCGTTTGCCGACGAAGAAGGGTTTGTACAGTTTGACGTAGGCGCCGAAGCCGGCGTCGGCCGGGTTCATGTTGAGATCGCCGGACAATTCGAATCCATAAAGAGGCAAACCCGCCTCCGTGCGCAGGCTGTCGCGGGCCGCCAAGCCGCAGGGAGTCACGCCCAGGTCGACCAACTTGCGGAAGAGTTCCGCGGCTTGATCGGGATGGGCAAAAAGTTCGTAGGCGACGCGCTCGCCCGTATAGCCGGTCCGAGACAGGATCAGGTCCATGCCGCCGAGCGTCACCCGCGCCACGCCAGCCCACTTCAAGCCTTTGACGATGGCTTGGTGGGCGTCGCTGCCGCCAAGCTGCAGCAAGTAATCGCGACTCTTGGGACCTTGCAGCGCGATATCGACGCGGCGCTCGCCTCCCCACTGGCGGGTTCGCAGATCGCGCAACTCGAAGCGATCCGCGCCTTCGATACGCCGCGATGGATCGCGCGGGTCGATCATGACCTCGCCCTCGATCACTGCGTTCAGCCACTGCCAGTTCTTGTCATTGTTGGAGGCGTTCACAACTACCAGGAAATGATCCGCTGACAGACGATAAATCATGAGGTCATCGAGCGGAATACCATCGACATCGAGAAAATAGGTATAGTGCGAAGCCCCGACTTTCAGCCGCTTGACGTCGTTGGTTGTCAGCGTATCGAGGAATAACTCCGCGCCGGATCCCTTGACGTCAAAGACGCCCATATGAGCCACATCAAAGATGCCGGCGTCCTCCCGAACGGCCGCATGCTCGTCGCTGACAGACTTATACCAAAGCGGCATATCGTAGCCGGCGAAGGGCGCCATCTTTGCGCCCAACTCTCCATGCAAGCGATGCAAAGGCGTTTCCAGAAGCATATCGACCGCGGCGACATTCGGCTCGAATTTTGGCAGCGTTTCGGATGTGGGTGAATAGAAATTCTCGCCATTGCAACCGACAGAATAAGCCTTTGGGGCGTAGCCGGCTATGCCAGCCAACATGGACGGCTCGCCCGTGCCGATAACGTCGACGGTCACCGGGCCCGGCAGCTTGGCGTGGACGTCGCTTTCATCAAAGAGCAGGTAGCCGTCGCTCAAACTGCGCAGCCAGGCGACGGCTCGATTAGCGCGGCCGGCCAAACTGAGACGATACTCAGTGGCCGAGATTCGCGCTACCTTGCCGCTCGCCATTGCCGATCCATCCTTTTCCAGGATGTTCGTAGCTTGACTTTCGTTATCTTTCAGCGCTTCTAGGTCGCTGGTCAAGGCAATATGCAGGAAGTCCTTGGCCGCCTCGCCCGCCACACTTATTTCAAGGCAACTGTCTTCGTCTTCGGCGGCGAGGTGATAGAAGTGCGGATAATCGTCAGCCTTCGCCATATTGTCGATGCCGATGCTCCCGGCCAGGTCGCGCGCTTTGATCTTGGCGGATTGCAGGATATCGAAATCAACTTTGGCGCGCGGCAGCGGCCGGACACGTCCGGTAAGGCTGAATGGGACGCAAGCTGCCAAGACATCGGCGATGATATCGCCTAGCGCGTCGATCTCCGACTCTCTGAATCCGCGCTGGGTTACCCAAGGCGTCCCGAGGCGGATGCCGGTGGGGCGCAAGGCGGAGGTGTCGCCGGGAATAGTCTGGCGGTTGGTGACGATGCCGGCCAGGTCCAGCACGCGCGCAGCCATCTCCCCGCTCAATCGCGTGCCGTCCGGACCGACGACGGAGTCGCAATCCAAGACCATCAAGTGGGTATCGGTACCGCCGTGCGGCAAATGAAAGCCTCGGGACGCGAGCTTGTCCGCCAGGCGCTTTGCATTGACCAGGGTCTGTTGCTGCAATTGATGGAACTGCTCGGTCTGCGCCAAGCGCAGCGCGACCGCGAGCGCGGCCATGGCATTGACATGCGGTCCGCCTTGCTCGCCAGGAAATACAGCGCGATCAATCAGGTTTGACAAGCGCTTGCTATGCGTGATTAGCACGGCGCCGCGCGGACCGTTCAATGTCTTGTGCGTGGTAAAACTGACCACATCGGCGATGCCCGCCGGGTTGGGGTAAAGTCCTGCGGCGATCAAGCCGGCGACATGCGCCACATCCGCCAGCAAATAGGCGCCAACTTCGTCGGCGATCTCGCGATAAGCCAGCCAGTCCGGCGCGAAAGGATAACTGCTGAAGCCACCGATTATCAAGCGAGGCTTGTGTTCCCGCGCCAAGGCCATCATCTGATCGTAATCGAGACGTTCGGTCTCGCGATTGATGGTGTAACTGACGATGTTGTAGGTCTTGCCGCTGCGGTTTACCGGGCTGCCGTGCGTCAGGTGGCCGCCCATGATCAAGTCCATGCCCATAACGGTATCGCCGACATCAAGCAGCGCTGTGTATACCGCGTTATTGGCGGGCGCGCCGGAAAGCGGCTGCACGTTGACGTAGAGGTCTTCGGGTTTGAAACCGTTGGCGGCGAAGACTTCCGCCGCCCGCCGCCGCGCCAAGGACTCCAAGATATTGGCGTATTCAGTTCCTTTGTAATAGCGCTGGTCCGCGTTCCGGCGAAACTCCGGCAAGCGCTCGCCGTAGTCGAGAATCTCCTCTTGGTTCATCCCGCGCGTCTTTTCGAGGGGATATCCCTCCGCATAGATATTGTGGAACGATGAACTCAGGGCATGGCGAACGGCGAAGGGCACCGTACTTTCCGACGGGATCAGGATCAATTTCTGTTGCTGGCGCGCCGTCTCGTGGCGAATCAGCTCAGCTACGTCCGGATCTAGTTCCTCGATATCTCCGCGAAACAAGAAATCGTGATTTGGCATGGGTGATGCAGAGCCTCACTCGTCCTTCAGTGGCTGCGATTCTATCATGCGCGTCGGGGCGATACTATGCGGAATCGGGATTAGCGGCTGACGCTAATCCGGCCTTCGGGCTTCAGGTGTCGATGGCGAATTGCGCTGGATCATCAAAGCGTTGGGTGCTGCAGCTTCGCTCTTCAATACAGGCTGAGATCGCCTCGGCGACGGTTTGCCCCAGCAGGGCCTCGACCTCGGCTCCATAGTGCCCGGTCGGTCCCCAGTATTTCTCATCCAGGTATTCCGGTCCCAGTGACTCGTCGAAAGGGATATAGCGATAGGTCTCACGCAGGTAGTCCAGCAAGTAACGGTAAGGCGACTGTCCGCCATTGTGGATATGCGCCACGTGTTGAGGCAAGGGAAGATGTACGACGAAGAAATCCGCAGCGCGCTCAACCACATCGGCCGCGAAGGCATCTATAATGGCCTTGCCCACTTTGCCCCGTTCGGAAGCGGGTCCATAATCCGCCTCGCCCCCGCCCTCTTGCGCTTTAGTCAATTGGTAAATGAATGCGCCTAGTCGACTGCTCAGCCACCATTTCGAGACGACGTCCCGGCTACGATAATAGTCTTCGTAAGCCGCTAAGGGGTGGCTAGCGAAAGCCTCGAATGTGGCGACCATCCGCTCGGGCGGCAAAGCGGGCGCGTTTATTAGGTCCAGGTTGCCGTTGCTGACGATAAATCGCGGCTTGGAAAACGGGATGCTGGGTCCGTGAATGTAGAGAATCCGAAACACATTGACGTTGCGATCCAGGTTTTCCGGCTGAAAGCCAAAGATGACGATATCGGGCTGAAACTGCTGGCCGATCGCTCCCCAGCGCAGGAAAGCCTGCCCCATATCGTAGCCGCCCACGCCGAAGTTCATCACTTCCGCGCGCATGCCCTGCTGCCGAAGGGCCAGCTCGAGTTGATTGGTCCACACCTGGTCATCGTTGACATCGTCCCCCGCGGTGAAGGAATCCCCGAAGGCGGCAATACGCAGGGTGTCGGGAAGCGGATCTATGCTGTATTCGTATTGCGATCGCATGCCGGAGCTATTGACCGTGAACGTGCCCTGATGGCGCAGCGAATTCGGGCGATAGGTCCATCCGGTCCGCTGGTCGTACAGAATGGTCGCTGTATCCACGTTATGGAGATAAGCGTCGATCCCTTCTTTAAGACGATTTATCGGCAATACGTAGGGCTCGAGCGTGTAGCCCAGGAAGGAGAATTGACCGTCTGAGTCGACCGTGCCCGCAACGCGAATGATGACCTCTAGCAGCATCAGCGCCAAAGCCAAACTGATGCAGACTATAAGCATGTTGATGACGATTTGTCTGATCAAAACGGGCTAACCCTTTTGTGGGGAATCAATTGATTTCACTGCGGATGTATTGACTATTGGCGCAGTTCCTTACTCTTGTCGGTGGAAAGATAACGTTTCGCTATCAGCGAAGCGTGGCAATGCGCAACCCAGATTCTCGATGCATGACGCTATTTTCTCCGCTACAATCCGCGCGACCAGGTGATTTATTTCTGGCCCGTAATGATGAGTAGCGTCCCAGTATTTTCGTTCTGTGTATTGGCTGCCGAGATGATCTACCATATCAACGAAGCGATAGTTTTCGTTGATATAGTTTAGCAGATAACTGAAGGGCGAGGCCTTGCCATCGCGCAGGTTTTGCAAATGTTCGCGCTGGGGCAGGTGGACGACGAAGAACTCGGCTCCACCGCTTTTTGCGCTCTCGGCAAAGGCGTCTACGATCGCCTTGCCAAGCTCGCCGCGCTCGCTGCCGGGCCCATAGTCTAACCTTGCGCCACCATGAGATTGTACGAGCGCATTGATGAAGCTTGCCAGACGACTTGGCGCCCACCACTGCGAGACGAATTCGTGACTTTCGTAGTGAGCTTCGTAGGCGGCCAGGGGATGACTTGCGAAGGACGAATACACCTGTTTTAGTTCTGCGGTCGGCAATGTAGGTACATTGTATAGAGCGAGCTTGTCGTCTTGCAGCAGGAATCGTGGTTTGGAGAATGGGACTTCGACTCGCTTGTAATATAGTGGACGAAACACATTTACGTTTCGGTCCAGGTTCTCGGGCTGAAATGCAAATAGGACAAGATCCGGATTGTAGGCGCGGCCCAGCTTCTGCCAGCGGAGATAGGCCTGGTCCATACCGAATCCTCCCACGCCGAAGTTTAGCGCCTCCACCCGCATGCCCAAGCGCTTAAGTTCTACTTCCAGTCGTTTTACCCAGACTTGTTCGTCGTTGACACCAGTGCCGGCGACAAAGGAATCGCCAAATGCGGCGATGCGCAATGTATCGTGTCGAGGGTGCTGATCATAATCGACTCGTGATCGCAGCCCTCCGGCGTTGATTGTGAAACTGCCTGCCTGCCTGGTCGAATTTGGACGCAGGGCCCATCCAGTGTTCTCGTCGTAAATGATGGTGGCCTTACGCTCATTCTCGATATAGGCGTCAACGATGTGGTGTAGCCGTTCGACATTGATGGCATAAGGCTCTAGCGGATAGCCGCGAAAGCTGAATTGGCCGTCGGCGCCTGTGGCGCCGCCGATTCGGATAATGATTTCCAACAGTAGCAGGGCGAAAACCAAACCGAGGCATCCAACCAGTATGTTTGCGAGTATTCGTTTCATCGCATTAGGCCTGCCCCGAGGCAGCCATTCGCAATTCAATACCTGAGGATGAATGAAAGGCAAATTGATCAGGTAATAATCATATCATTATTTCAGTAGTTATACTATTATAAAGTTAATATACTATACTTGTAATAGATGCTAGGTACTGTGGCAAATTCACCCACTTTCATTCCCAGCTTCTTGGCCCCCATCAAGAGGAAAGGGGAGCGTCTCCCATGCAAAACTAGCGCCAGTAGAGTTGAAATCAGTCCTGTAAGTCAGTTGTGGGGACGACTGACGGTCTAGTGTCGGCGGTCGTGTGTTGCGAGGGACGGCCGAAAGAATAAAGGACTTTGACAATCCCGCGGCAGGCCATTAAAATCCCACCCAGCCGCGGCTCGTTTTTCGAGCCGCATTCTGTCAGCGATCAAATCTCAAAGGCACTCTATTTGGAGGCGAGCCCGCCATGAATGAATATCAATCGGAGAAAATTAGAAATGTCGCTCTTGTCGGGCATCAAAGTTGTGGCAAGACTTCGCTGGTCGAGGCGCTCCTGTTCAGTTGCGGCGCTACGACGCGTCTTGGCAACATATCCGAAGGCAATATGGTTTCGGATTGGGACGACGAGGAAAAAGACCGTGGACTGTCGCTTTCCACATCTTTGGTGCCCGTTGAGTTTGACGAAACAAAGATAAATGTGCTGGATACCCCCGGCTTTACCGATTTTCAGGGCGAACTGAAAAACGCGATCCGTGTCGCCGATGCGGTGATTGTGGTCGTGGATGCAGTCTCCGGCGTCGAAGTCGGTACGGAGTTGGCCTGGGAATATGCCCGAGCCTATGAGCAGCCTATCATTGTCGTGATCAACAAAATGGATCGCGATAACGCCAACTACGAAGAAGTGCTGGAGCAATTGCGCAATCAGTTTGATGACTATAAATTTGTGCCGATCATGCTGCCTATTGGTCAAGAGGCGGATTTCAAGGGCGTAGCAAATGCGCTGACGCAAAAGGCGTACTATGAGGCGGGCTCCGAACGCTCCGATCTGCCAGATGACTATGTCGACGACTTGGAAGAAGCGCACATGGAATTGATGGAAGCAGCCGCGGAAGCCGATGACGCGCTCTTGGAGAAGTATTTTGAAGAGGAGACTTTGTCCTTCGACGAGATCCGCGAGGGCATGCGCAAAGCCTCGCGTTCGCCCGAACTAAAGACGGTTCCTGTCTTCGCGGCGTCTTCAACGGAGAACATCGGCACCATCCCCTTACTGGAAGCGCTTGTCGCCTATACCACGGCGCCGACGGAACGATCGGTCAGAATCACCCGCGGGGACGAACTTGATGTGCTGGAAGATCCGCATAGTGATGATGGACCGCTGGCCGCATATGTCTTTAAGACGCTGAACGATCGCTTTGTGGGAACGCTCAATTACTTCCGCATATTCTCGGGAACAATGTCGAACGATGGGCGTTATCACAATGCCAACAGCGGTGAAGATGAACGCTTCAACTCGCTGTTTGTGATGCGTGGAAAAGAACAGATACCCGTGCAAACGCTTCATGCCGGCGACATTGGCGTAGTTGCCAAGTTGACAGACACCAAGACCGGGGACACCTTTGCCGATAACGGAAGCGAGGTAAGAATCGCGCCGCCGGAGTTCCCCGCGCCCTTGTACATGGTGGCGGTCGCGCCGCGAGCGCAAGCCGACAGCGCCAAGATGGGGCCGACGCTCAGCAATCTCTGCGATGCGGATCCCACTTTGCGTTGGCGGCAAGATCGAGATACCCGCCAGACTGTACTTGAAGGTATGGGCCAGATCCACCTCGACGTCACATTGAAGCGCGCGGCATCTCTCGGCGTCAACATTGATACGGATATGCCCAAGGTGCCATACCGCGAAACGATCACGGGCAATGCCGAATCCAGTTATACGCACAAGAAGCAGACCGGTGGCGCGGGACAATATGGCCGCGTCGATCTCAAAGTGGAACCTGCGGGAGAAGGCTTCGAGTTCGAGTCCTCCGTTTTCGGCGGCGCGATTTCGCAACAGTTTGTGTCGTCGACGGAAAAAGGCATTCGAGGCGTGCTGTCCGACGGCGTTATCGCCGGTTATCCGGTAGAACGCGTCAAGGTAATCGTGTTTGACGGCAAAGAGCATCCGGTGGATTCGAAAGACATCGCCTTTCAGATAGCGGGTCGCGAAGCGTTTCGAGCGGCCTTCCGCAAAGCCAAGCCAGTGTTGTTGGAGCCGATCATGGACGTCCGCATCACCGTTCCCGAGGCGATGATGGGCGACATCATGAGCGATCTCAACACGCGTCGGGGTCGCGTGCAAGGGATGGATACGGTCGGGTTCAAGAGCGTGGTTACTGCCGAGGTGCCGCTGGCGGAGATGCTGCGTTACGGAAACGACTTGCGCTCAATGACCGGCGGACGCGGCATCTACACGATGGATTTCAATCGTTATGACCGCGTGCCTACTTATGTCCAGGAAGAGATTGTCGCTGAGGTAGAAGCGGCAGCCGAACAATAAGACGTACTCGGGCGGGATCAACAGATCTCGCCCGCTTTCTCATTGTTCAACTTCCAAGTCTTCCGCTGTGTTCGAGCCGTTATGCTCGGCGGCCTGCGGTTCACGCAGGTGTTGAGCGACTGTATCCGGCAGAACGTCGGCCGCGTCATCCTCTATATCGAGGATGCGCAGAATCTCTTCGCGTTCCACCGTTTCCTTCTCCAGTAACGCCGCCGCGAGTTGGTCGAGTTCTTCGCGATTGTCTTCAATCAACTCACGTGTTTCTTGATAGGCGACGTCGATGATGCGTTTGATCTCTGCGTCAAGTTTCGAGGCGGTATCGTCGCTGTAATCTCGGCCGCTGGCGATGGCATAGCCCAGGAAAGGCTGTTCGGAGTCGTCGCCGTAATTGACCATGCCCACCGAATCGCTCATGCCAAACATTTTCACCATATTGCGCGCGATTTGCGTCACTTGCTGGATATCGTTGGCGGCGCCCGTCGTGACGTCATCAAAGACGATCTCTTCGGCAATGCGTCCCGCCAAACCGACGCGGATGAAGGCTTCCAATTGCTTGCGCGATTGATGGAGCGAGTCGTCCTTGGGCATATAGAAGGCGACGCCGAGCGCGCGCCCGCGCGGGATGATCGTGGTCTTTAGCAGAGCCATCGCGTCCGGGATCAGGAAGGAGACGAGGGCATGTCCAGCCTCGTGATAGGCGGTAATCTTGCGATCCTTCTCGTTGGACAGCGGGGGTCGCTTGGTGCCCAGACGGATACGCTCGTAAGCGGTTGTGAAATCCGACATGGTGATCAAACGACGATCAAAACGCGCCGCGTTCATGGCGGCTTCGTTGGCGAGATTGGCGATGTCCGCTCCCGAGAATCCAATTGTGGCGCGGGCCATCGACTCCAACTCGACGTTGTTCGCCATCGGCTTATTCTTGGTATGAATCTTGAGGATATCGTGACGGCCCTTCACGTCCGGCAGATCGACAGTGATCTGTCGATCAAAACGGCCGGGACGAAGCAGAGCGGGATCCAGCACATCCGGGCGATTCGTGGCGGCGATCATGACGATGTTGGTGTCGTTGTCAAAGCCGTCCATCTCTGAAAGCAACTGATTCAAGGTTTGCTCGCGTTCGTCGTGTCCGCCGCCCAAACCTGTGCCGCGCCGTCGACCCACGGCATCAATCTCGTCAACAAAGATGATGGCCGGCGCGTTTTCCTTGGCGCGTTTGAAAAGGTCGCGGACGCGGGAAGCCCCGACACCGACGAACATTTCGACAAATTCTGAGGCCGCGATGCTGAAGAAGGCGACATTGGCTTCACCGGCCACGGCGCGCGCCATCATTGTTTTGCCCGTGCCTGGAGGTCCGATCAACAGGACGCCGCGCGGCACTTTAGCGCCGACTTTGACATATTTCTCGGGCTGCTTGAGAAAATCTACAACTTCTTCCAGTTCCATCTTGGCAGCGTCTTGCCCGGCAACATCCTCAAAACGGATTGACGGCATCTCCGGCGTTTTTTCGCGCGCTTGCGATTGACCGAAGGAAAAGATACCGTTCATCTGGCCTTGCGCGCGTCTGCCCATCCAGACGAAAAAACCGATGATCAGCACGAGCGGCAAGAAGTTGATGAGCAGCGAAAGCAAGATCGACGGTTCGTTTGGCGTGGCATGAATGTTGACGCGATTCTCGTTTGCCAATTGACGCAACTCGTCGGCGCCGCCAGGAGGCAAGTTGGCGTTGAAGCGGCTAATGTTCTGTGTCCGGCCGGATGGACTGGTAACGATTACGCTCCGTGCGAATCGGCCATTGACGCCCGTTTCACCCTGGAAGTCCAGCAGGGCGACATTCTGTTGCCGCAACTGTTCGTAAACAACCGAGTAGGAAACCTCGGGCGTGGAAGTCAGCCCGCCGAACAAGCCTGGCGAACTGAGCAGCGCCAACAGCATAACCAGAACCAGCAATCCGGGTGAAACCCATTTTCGCCAATTGGGGGGGCGCTGTGGGGGGCGACTGGGTCCGTCGCCACCCTGACTCTCGTCGTTATCGTTATTTTCCCAAAACTGCATCTAGCGATTTGACTTTCGACAACTTGGTTTATGCCTGAATTATAGCGTATTGCAACTGAGAATTGTGCAAAAACTATCTTAGAAACGAGTGCATAGGGGCACGATTCAAGGCTTGTCGCACCATGATAGCATGTAATTTGTCGAATTGCGTGTGGCGATTTCATCCATCCATCATAGATATCAAGCGAGGCGGCAACTGGCCCAACATGAACAAAAGCGACTTCTCAACTGAGGAATGTCCGCTATCCTTACGAAGCAACTACTTGATTACGCTGACGGAATACGGGGACAAATGATGAATCGGCTACAGCGGGAAGACAGCCCGTATCTGCTGCAGCATGCCGACAATCCGGTAGACTGGTATCCTTGGGGCGATGAAGCGTTTCAAAGCGCGCGTCTGCGTGATGTGCCTGTTCTGCTAAGCGTGGGTTACAGCGCTTGTCACTGGTGCCATGTGATGGCGCATGAAAGCTTTGAAGACGAAGCGACCGCCCGGATCATGAACGAGCTTTTTGTCAATGTCAAAGTTGACAGGGAAGAGCGTCCGGACGTCGACGATATATATATGCAGGCCGTGCAAGCGATCGCTGGACAGGGTGGGTGGCCCATGACGGTGTTCTTGCTGCCGGATGGGCGGCCTTTCTACGGCGGCACGTATTTTCCGACGATGCCGCGCGGCGGTCTGCCTTCCTTCGCGCAGTTGATGGGGGCCATCAGCGACGCCTATCGCAACAAGAGGGATTTACTGGAAAAGCAAGCGGATAATCTGCACCAGGCGCTGCGGCGAGATGTAATCGGCATCGGCCGCGAAGACGACAGCGGCTTGACGGCGGAGTTGCTCACTGAGGCAGCGCGGGGAATGCTGGGCGGCATGGACAGAGACAAGGGCGGTTTTGGAACTGCGCCCAAGTTCCCGAATCCGATTAGCCTGGAGTTCCTGCTTCGACATTACGTGCGCAGCAAAGACAAGGGGGCGCTGGATCTGGTCTGCCTGACATTGCGCAATATGGCGCGCGGCGGCATTTATGACCAAGTGGGCGGCGGATTCGCCCGCTACAGTGTCGACGCGCACTGGCTGGTCCCGCACTTCGAGAAGATGCTTTATGACAACGCGCAACTCAGCCGTGTTTACTTATATGCATGGCAAATCACGGGGGACAGCTTTTTCCGTTCGATTGCCGAAGATATCTACGATTACATCTTGCGGGAAATGACTGCGCCCGAGGGCGGCTTTTTCAGCGCGACCGACGCTGACAGCGAGGGCGAAGAGGGTAAATTCTTTGTCTGGACCCTAGAAGAAGTCCGTGAGGCGCTCGCGCCCTTGGACGAGCCATTGCCCCGCGCGCTTGAAATCGCCATCGCGTATTTCGGCCTTTCGGAATCGGGAAATTTTGAAGGCGCAAATATCCTCTATATCCCAGAAGAGCCGCTTGAGGTTGCTGAGGCTTTGGGCTTGTCATCCCAGGAGTTGCGTGATGCGATTGCCCGAATCAGGACCAGGCTCTACGATGTTCGATGCCGACGGATTCCGCCCGCGCTTGACGACAAGATTCTGACCTCATGGAATGGTCTAATGCTCGCCAGCTTGGCCGAGGCCGCGCGCGCCCTCGCGCGACAAGATTATCTGGATGCCGCGAAAATCGCCGGGAGATTTCTGCTGGAGAATATGGTCGATGAGCGCGGCCGCTTGTACCGAACTCATAAGGCGGGTCGCAGCAAGCTGAACGCCTATCTCGAAGACTATGCAAATACGATCGATGGCCTCTTGGAGTTGTACCAATTGACCTTTGAGGAACATTGGTTCATCGCGGCCAGGCGACTGGCGGATCTTGCGCTTGATCACTTTGCGGCCGCGGACGGCGGCTTCTACGACACCAGCGACGATCACGAAGACTTGATTGTGCGCCCGCGCAATTTGCAGGACAACGTAACACCCTCTGGAAACGCCATGATGGCGAAGCAGCTCTTGCGGCTGGCGGCATATACCGGCGACGCCCGCTATGACAAGGCCGCGCGCGCTGTGCTTAAGATCTTGACCGACGCCATGCGACAATATCCGCAAGCCTTCGCCGAGTCTCTCAACGCGACGGACGCGCTGGTTAGCGGCATCATAGAAGTCGCCGTCGCAGGTGATAGGGAAACGGAAGCAGCGCGAGATATTTTTGCGCTGCTCAACCGACCCTTTCGCCCGAATATGGTCAGGGCTGCGGCGGGCGGGGATGTGGATGAACACGAAAGTATACCCTTGCTCAGCCATCGCAAGATGCTCGAGGATCGGACAACGGTCTATGTTTGTCGGCATTTCGCTTGTCGTCTGCCGGTAAGCACAGCCGCTGAACTTGACGCGCTGCTCCAAGAATAGCCGCTCGGCGCGTAATCGGCGAATTGTCCCGCCACGTGCGCGGAAAATGATAAACCTTCCGCCCGCTTGGGCAACGCGGTTTACGAAATAAGAGATCGGATGACAAAGCGCAATGGCAATTCGTAAGGACCGCGTTTTGATTGTCGACATTGAAGCGACTTGTTGGGACGTGAAGCCGCCCCCAGCGGGCCAGCAAAGCGAGATTATCGAAATCGGTTTGTGCTTTTACGATTTGAACCAAGATCATGTTTACGGCAAGCGCAGCATTTTGGTCAAACCGGTGGTATCGGAAATCAGTGAATTTTGTACAAGCTTGACAAGCATAACATCGCAGCAGGTGGAGCAAGATGGTATCGAATTTGAGGAAGCCTGTAGCATGTTGGTTGAAGAATATTTGGCGCGCAAGACGCTGTGGGCGAGCTGGGGCAGCTTTGATCGCAAGCTCTTCCGCAAACAGTGCAGGCGGATGGGCCTTAGCTACCCCTTTGGCGACAAACATATGAATCTTCGCAAAGTATTCGGCCAATTGGACGGTCATCGGCGCGTGGGAATGATTGAAGCGCTTGGCATAGCAGGCCTCGAATTTCGCGGCAGGCATCATCGCGGCCATGACGACGCCTGGAATATCGCGTTGCTCTTGCAGCATCTGGCGCGCCAGCATGGCTTGGATGTAATCAGAAGGCATATGTGATCTTGGGTGAAAGACAGGCGTCGCAAGACTATTTTCTTAGCTTGCTGCAAACCGTAATAGGGCAGGCCTTGGACGCCGCCGGCTACACCCTGGAGCAGGCGCCCTTGCAGTGGGCAGGTGGCAGATATCGCTTTGTCAAGGCGCTTGAAGACGGCAGTTTGGGTCTGATTGAATTTCAGGTTCTGGTTTACAGCGACAATGCTTGGTCCAGGGATCAACCGTCACGCTTCAACGTTCAACTTGGCCGATCGGACCTGCGAGGCGCCGGAAAGTACGACGCTGACCGATTCTCGACCCGAAACCTGAGCCAGCTCGTTGTCCGCGACTTCGGCGTCAAGATCTTGCCGGCGGAAGATCACTGGTGGAGATACCACGATACGGATTCATTGGCGGGGGCATTGGCGGAGGCGGGGCATTTGATCGTGGGCTACGGCATGCCCTGGCTTGCCGGAGAGCTATTGCCTCCTTCGGCATGAGAAAGCGCCAGACCTGCTTGACAACCGAGGGCTGCCTCCGTACCATGAGCGGGGTCACAGATCTCAATAGGTTCATGAATATGCAGACATTCCGCGCGCTGTCGCTCGCTCTTGCTTGCTTGATGACCGCTTGCAGTTTTGGCAAGGGCTCGACGCCAGAAGCCACGCCGAACAAGGACAATATCATTTATGTGACGGCTACGCCGCATAACGTACAGGCGCAAGCAGCGCCGACGACCCTGCCGACAGACGCGCCGCCGACGCCAGAACCTGCACCCACGATCGAACCCTCCCTGCTGCTGCAGTTGGGCGACCAATTCATGCGGGATGGCTATCTGGAGGACGCGGCCGGCATTTACCGTACCTTGCTCAATTATGGCGAGGCGGTGGGAGCGGACTTCCGCGCGCTGGCTGCTTTTCGCTTGGGCAAGGTTGCCTTGCGCGACGGTTATTTCCAGCAGGCTCTGGATGCATTCAATCTGTTGATCAGGGAATTTCCCGCCAGCGCTCACAGTCCACAAGCCTATTTGATGCGCGGAGACGCCCATATGGGCCTATCCAACTGGTCGCTGGCAATCACGGACTTTGAAGGGTATTTGACAGCGCGCCCCGGCTTGATCGATAGCTACGTGCACGAGCGTATAGCGGACGCGCAGATCGCCTTGGGGCAGACCGACCTGGCGCTGCAAAACTATGAAAAGGCGATCGCCGCCAAGCGTTCGAAGGTGCCGCTCTTGATCTTGCGGGAGAAGCTGGCCGGGATCTATATCAGCTTGTCGCGGGCAGCGGATGCCGTCGCACAATACGATGCGATTTTGTCCGTCGCGCGTAACGTACCCTATCGGGCGAATATCTCGTTTAGCGCGGCGCAAGCGCTGCTCGACGCGGATCTCGCGGATGCCGGTTTGGAGCGGATGCGGGGAGTTTTCGAGAGCTATGCGAGGACCGCCACATCATACGAGGCCCTGAAAATACTCGAGGCTGCCGGCATCCAGTACGATGGGCTGACTCGCGGCAAAAGCGCTTTTTATGCCGGCGACTATCAGACCGCAATCGACGCCTTCAACGCCTACACCACGACGCAGCCGTTGGAGGCGATCCCGGCGGAGCTGCACTTGTTGCTCGGACGCGCCTACCGGCAGATCGGCAACGCGGATGCCGCCATGATCGCATTCCAGACCGTCGTCGATCAGTACCCGCAGGATCCGCTGTTCGGCGATGCGCTGCTGGAACGCGGGCGGACGCGCTTTTTGGCTGGCGATATTCCAACCGCGATCGAGGTCTATCTTTCTGTTGCCGATAATTTCGATTATCTGGGGGATGCGGCCGGCGAGGCGCTTTGGCGGGCGGGTTATCTGTATGGCACTAATGGCGACACCAGTCTGTCGCGCCAGATATTTACGAGGCTTGCTGACTCTTACCCGAGTCATGAACTGACGACCAATGGATTGTTTATCGCAGCTTCTGCTGCGATACGAGAAGAAGCTTGGGCGATCGCCGAGAATCTGTACTCACGTATTGCTTCTCTCACGGGCGGCGAAGATCAAGCGGCTGCTTACTTGTGGGTCGGGCGACTGGCTGCCATGCGAGGCAACCAGCAAGCGGCTAACGAAGCCTTTGATCTGGCGGTTGCGGCTGCGCCGGATAGTTACTTCGCCGCGCGCGCCGGCGATTTCCGTATCAGCCGCCAGCCCTTTGCCCCGCCATCATCATATGTATTCTCTTTCGACATCAATGCCGAAGTTCAACATGCGGAAGCCTGGCTGCGGCAAGTTTTTACGCTGGAAGAAGAGGGCGATCTATGGCGGATGACGGAAGAACTGAACAGCGATCCTCATCTGGTACGTGGTCGCGAGCTTTTCGCTGTCGGCGCCTTCGACGAAGCCTCAATTGAATTTGAGGATCTGGCGGGGGCACTGCGCGAGAGCGGCGATGCGCTCGGCAGTTATCGCTTGGCGATCCACTTGCGAGGTCTGGGCGCCTTCCGCGAATCCATCATCGCCGCCGCCGACGTCATCATCGCCTCCAAAACAGGTACATTGGGGGCGCCGCGTTTCCTCGCTCGCCTGCGCTTTCCAGATTACTACATCGACCTGATTCGGCGGGAAGGGGACGCGCGGGATATTGACCCCCTGCTGATGCTGTCCTTGATTCGTCAAGAAAGTCTCTTCGATACCTACGCCACAGCCGGAGCCGGCGAGAAGGGCTTGATGCAAGTCATCCCCAGCACTGCCAAATACATCGCCGAACGTCTGGATTGGCGCGACTATCAGCATAGCGACTTGTTCCGTCCTTACGCGGGCATCGCTTTCGGCGCCTATTATATTGACGAGCAACTGGACTTCTTCGATCAGAATGCCGTCGTTGCGCTGGCGGCCTATAACGCGGGACCTGGACGCGCCTATCAATGGAATGAACTCTCCGGCGGCGATCCCGATCTGTTCATGACCACGATCACCATTGATTCGACCAGAAAATACGTCCAGTTCATCTACCGCAACTACAACATTTATCGCGAGCTATATGGCGCTGAATAGGACCGGCGACAGAACGATTTCGTATGGCTAGCCGTATAACAAGTAGATATATGTATCGGCCGTCGCAGGCGAGGCAAATCCTTCTCGATTCGCGCGTGTTTTTAATGACGAGATTGCGTATCGTTTCCGTTTATACGAAAATGATATTGGACCGGTCCCTTCGCAGGGCATAGGGCATAATGAAAGGCCAGCAATGCAGGCACAGCGCTTACTCGATAATCTGCATGCCCAACAGAAAACGTCGCTTGACGAGTTCTTCGGCGATCCCGTGTTGCTCGACGACCTTCATTCAGCCGCGCCCTCCGGGCGGGTGAATCGGGTCGCCGTCCTGACGGAGTCCTTTCTGCCCAAGGTTGATGGTGTAGTGAAAACGACTTATTTGACCATCCGCTACCTTCAAGAGACCGGGCGTGAGGTTTTGATTTTCGCTCCGGATATCGCTGTCGATCATGTTGGCTCGTCCCGGGTGATTCCGCTGCGGTCAATCAGCTTGCCGCAGGCGCCGGAAACGCGGATGGCATTGCCGAATCCCGTTGTCGCTCGCTATCTGGAAGAATTCCAGCCTGACTTGATTCACCTCTTTAGCCCAGCGGCAATGGCGGTCAACGGGATGGCTGTCGGCCGCCATCTCAATTTGCCGGTTATCGCCAATTATCAGACGGACTTGCCGGGATACACCGAACACTATGGGCTCCCCATGTTGTCGGGCCCGGTCAATCGCTGGTTGCGCTATATTCACAATGGCTGCCACCTCACTTTGGCGCCGACGCAAACCATAATTCGTCGCTTGCGCGGTGAAGGCTATCGCCGCGTGCGGCATTGGGGGCGTGGCGTCAACACCGAGCGCTTTCACCCCGACCATGCCCGGCAAGAGATGCGCCGTCGTCTGCTCAACGGCCGTGACGACGATTCGTTGCTTTGCATCTTCGTTGGTCGTCTGGCGCATGAAAAGCGCGTTGAGTTGCTCTTTGAAGTCGCCAAAATGGAGCGGGTCGCCTTGACGATAGTCGGCGACGGCGCCTTGCGCGAGGAGTTGGAAGCCAGATTTTCGGAAACCGATGTTCATTTCACAGGATATCTGATCGGCGACGAACTGGCGCAGGCCTTCGCCAGCGCTGATGTCTTTGCCTTCACTGGCGAGAACGAGACCTTCGGTCAAGTGATTCAAGAAGCGATGGCTTCTGGCTTGCCATCAGTTGTTGTCAATTCCGGGGGAGCCCCTGACGTTATCGAGGAAGGCGTCACCGGATTGTCCGTAAATCCGAGCGAGGCGGATTTCGCAACTGTCATTGAATACCTGCGCGATCACCCCGAAATTCGCCTGGAGATGAGTCGTCAGGCGCGGCTGGCAGCGGAACGCCGCCCCTGGTCGGCTTTGATGGGACAGCTCGAAGGATTCTATGATGAAGCCTATTGCATGAATCAGCGATTCATCAGTTTATTCGGTTCCACCCGCTACCATTTGCCGCTGTCAATACCGGCGCAGTTGGCGCGCCGCCCTCGCAGCGTATCGTAGCGGTGTAGCGCTTGACGAGACAATTGATGACCGAAGAGTCTGGCAAGCCGACGCTCGCGCTTATTGCTCATGACGGCAAGAAGGCCGATATGGTCGCATTTGTTATGGACCACAAACAGCGTCTGATTGAATTTGATCTGGTGGCCACCGCCACAACGGGCGCGCTAATCGAAGAAAAAACCGGGCTAAAAGTGAGACAACTGCTTTCCGGTCCGCTTGGGGGCGATGCGCAGATTGCGGCGGAGGTGGCAACAGGACAGGTCCGGGCGATTTTCTTCTTTCTTGACCCACTAGGCAAACACCCGCATGATCCCGATATCCAAAGCCTCCTCCGCATTTGCAATGTACACAACGTGCCATTGGCGACTAACATTGCCACAGCCGTTCTGCTGATCGAGGCATGACGGAAACGATCGCGCTCATGTATTGGTCGAGATCCGAGGCTGGGTGGCTCGCGGACGAGCGCCCGATGAGCAACACAGACGTCCTGCAGACGTATTCCCGGTAGAAGCGGTGTTTTTCGATCAACGCATTGTCGCGTCCGAAAGCAATTGAGGGGAGACGGTGGCGAAACCTGATCCAAAGATTCTTGAGTGGGTAGAGGCCGCGCTGGCGGAGGACCAGGACGCCTTCGCGGAATTGGTTTACTTGTTTCAAGATCCCGTCTACAACCTGTGCTACCGGATGCTGGGCGACGCCGGCGAAGCAGAGGACGCGACTCAGGAAGCCTTCCTGCGCGCGTTTCTCAATCTTCGCCGTTACGATACCAAGCGATCGTTCAAAACCTGGCTGATGTCAATCGCGTCCAATCACTGCATCGATCGCTGGCGCAAGCGGCGGATGCAATTGGTTTCGCTCGATGACGAGCCCACCGCCGCGGCGCTCGCCTTGAGCAGCAGCGACCCGCTTCCCGAACAGGCTGCGTTGAGCGCGGAACAGAGTGAGTTGCTGCAAGGCCTCTTGATGAAGCTCGAAGAGAGTTACCGCTTGCCTTTGATTTTGCGTTATTGGTACGACTATTCCTACGCGGAAATTGCTCAATTGATGGACACAACGGAAAGCGCGATCAAGAGTCGTCTGTTCCGGGCTCGGCGAACGTTGGCGGATTTGCTTTCGGATCGTGATCCGCGCGCCAACGGTGTTAGGGACGACGAAGACGACAGATTTAACCGGCTGGCCACCCCAAAACCGAAAGGAAACTAGGATGTCCGAAGAGTTCAACCCGCAGCCACTGGACATGATGCAAGAGGCGCTGGACGGCCAGCTTCCGGATGACATGGCGCAGAAACTGCTTGATATCCTGGGGAGAGATCAATCCGCCGCCAAGGAATACGACCGTTTGCAACGTGTGGACACGCTGTTGAAGCGCGCTCCTCAACAGCGCGCGCCTGCGCGGCTGGCGGCGACGATCATGGCGCGTCTTGCGCAGCGCATGCAGACGGAAACCGCTTTGTCCGATCTATCTCCGGAAACGCAGAAGTTGATGATGTGGAGTTTGACCGCTTCTATGATGGCGACGATGCCCATGATGGAAGCTGCTAGCTGGCTGGTACTCCGTGCGCAACGCGATCCGGAAGTGTTGAGCGAGGTCATGCTGCAGACAATTGGTTGGATGTCCCTGGTTACCGAAGCGCTGATTCTGCTCTTGGAGGGCGCCGAAGATCTAGCGAGGACGCAACCCGAACTGGCGACGGCGACGCTGGCGCTGGCGCCCTATATGCTGGGCAGTATCTTGGATCATCTGGATGAGGCCTATCAGCCAAGATAAGCAGAATTGTCAAAGAACAACGTAGAAGGCCGAGGCTCTGTTTGCTGGGCTGAGGAGCGGTCATGTTTGAAGCGATAGCGACGGGTCAGCTAATAGCGTAGGGCTGTGTCGGCGGTCAGTGTCCACGCGACCTATCAGTCCGCCCGATAGTCACCGAAATATATTTGGGTTTTGCGGCGATATCGCGCCGACGCTAAAACAAAAAGAGTGTCGCCATTGGCGACACTCTTTTTCGTTCACCAGTTAAAGCGGGGATCAGGCGCCGTCGTCCGGGATCATTTCGATCTTGCGAACTTTGTAGGTAACCAGTCCGTCCGGAACCTCGACTTTGACGCGATCCCCAACTTGTTTGCCCAATAGCGCCTGTCCCACAGGCGAATCCAGCGACACCCCACGACGACCGTGCGTAATCTCCTCGGTATCGAGCAAGTCCATCGTGAACTCTTCTTTCTCCGAAGTATCGTATACTGTGACGCGATTACCGGGCGTGATCGTGTCCGGGTCTTCGTCGGCATCGATGATTTCGGCGCGCGCCAGCACGTTTTGCAAGTGCGATACGCGTTCGTCAAGCCGTTCCTTGGAAACCATCGCGTCAAAGAAAACGGCCTCTTCGCCCTGGTCGTCTTCGCGCGCTTCGGCGAGCATTTCCGCCACCTTGGAATTTTCCTCGCTGGTAAGGACATTGAGTTCGCGTTGCAGCTTCTGGTATCCCTGCCGCGTCAATTTGATTCGTCGTTCTGCCATGACTTGTTCCTTTCTGGCTGCAATCACCACAGACTATACGGTGACATTCGCAAAAAGTATCATCTACGTCGGGCGATGAACTACATGCCGTGAATAGTAGACGAAGCGCCCTGCCCAAGGGACAGGACGCATAATAGCTATCTTATGTTATATTTGAAAGAATTACGTTAACGTGTAGATCTTGCTCCGATTTCCTTAGGAATTTTGGGCAATTCTGCTCTCTTCGAGTGTCGCCCCAAGCAAACAGGCTGGCGCTGGAGCATTTTATAGTGACTATTTTGATACAGTTTAGGCGAATTGTCAAATGGTTTCGTTGGAAAACATGGTAGTGTATCGAAGTCGGTTGAAATAAAATCAACAAGCACTCTTGTTCAGGTGTATACCTCCGGATTGACGCAAGTTGGCAAGCGATTGCCCGTGACGCCTGCGATAAGGTTGTCCGCGGCCATGTCGGCCATCTTGGCGCGGGTGGCGACGCTGGCGCTGGCGATATGTGGCACAACAAGGCAGTTGTCCAAGGAAAGAAGTGGATCCTCGAGCGGAATCGGCTCAGGGTCAGTGACATCGAGGCCTGCCGCAAGAATGTCTCCGCGACCCAAAGCCTTGTAAAGCGCCTCGCCATCGACGACGCTGCCGCGTGCTGTATTGATCAGAATTGAAGATGACTTCATTAACGCCAGTTCTCGTTCTCCAATCATGTGCTGTGTTGTCTCGGAAAGCGGAACATGCAGACTGACAAAATCACTTTCGCTCAGGACTTTTTCAAATGATGCTTCTTCCCCGCCGAACTCTTGGATTTTGTCCTTATTTTCCTCGGTGTTGACCAAAATCGTCATATTAAAGCCCTTGGCGCGTCTGGCGACCGCTTGGCCGATACGACCGAAACCGATGATTCCCAGTGTCGCGCCGAAGATGTCTTGACCAGAAAGAACTGTAGGATGCCAGGTTCGCCAGTTGCCATCCCGGATGTACGTTTGGGCTTCGGGAATGCGGCGAGCGACCGCCATCAGAAGCGCGAAGGCAAAGTCGGCAGTGGTTTCCGTCAGTACACCGGGTGTGTTGCCAACCGGGATCCGGCGCTCTGTCGCCGCGTCGACGTCAATATTGTCATATCCAACAGCCAAGTTGCTGATGACCCGAAGGTTTGGGGCGGCATCCATCAGCCGCGCGTCTACACGGTCTGTCAGCAAACTTAACAACCCATCGAGATTGCGGATTTTCTCCCTAATCGTCGCGTAGTCCGGCGGCATAAAATCTTCCCATACCTCGAGTTCGCAATGCGCGACCAGGCGATTTAGTGTGGTGTCCGGCAAGCGACGTGTGACAAATACTTTTGCTTTACCCATGTCTATGCTCCATCGGCTTGAGTACCCGCGCGATTATAGCGCAGTTCCACAGACAAGAAAAACTAGCGGGCATATCCCAGTTTGAACGTGGCGAATTGTCGATCTCAATGGGCCAGGGGAAGTGAAACATTGAGGGTAGTGCCGAAGCCAGTTTCGCTGCTAATGGCGACCGTTCCGCCGCTAAATTCGATGAAGGCCCTGGCTAGGTACAGTCCCAAACCAAGTCCTTGATTATGCTCGCTTGCCTGCCAATACGGGAGGAATGGGTCTTCGACATCAGAGTAGGCGAATCCTCTGCCCGCGTCGAATATGGTGATTTGCAGGCGATTGCCATGGCGCTGTCCGTCGAAACTGGCGCTTGCGGGATCGCCATGCAAACAGATATTGGTCGCGATTTCGCCAAAAGCATAACTTAGCCAGGTCTCGTCGCCGGCTACCATTGCCGAAACTCCTGAGGCTTGCAGCGCGGGGTGGCCGAGAACTGAAACAAATTTCTGCATCAATAGCGCGCTGTCGACCGCGGAGACAGAAAACTTAAGGCGGTCGTGCTTGATAAGCGAAAACTGCCAGACATTGTTCATCATACGCTCGATAGAAGCAATCGTCGCCATGACATAGGCGATGATCTGGTATTGCTCGTCGGTCAAATCGCCATCAAAGCCGGCGTCCAGGTTGTTGAGGTTGGTTTTGATTGGGTGTACGAGGCTGTTAAAGCGTTCCAGCACGGCGGGCCTCGTCCCCGCGTTCTCGATTCCAATGGCGGTAATCACATCCATGACCAAGGTGTGCAGTCCCCATGAGTAGGCATGGATACGCTTGTAGCATTCCCGTTGATCGCCCGAAGTTGCGCCACTGGCGCCTGAAAGCATGGATTCCATACAGGATATCACATCGCTAACTGGTTCCAGGAGTTTGCTGTAGGAGATGCTCGCCACTGCTTGAGGTCGGCTATCTTCTTGGTCGTCACATTGATAATGACATAATATCCGCAGGCGCGCCAACCAAAGCTTAGAAGGGGGCTTATATCTGATAGTACCGAGAACGCAGCCGACCGACTTTGCGGTCGGCTGCGCTTGTGTTTCCGGGTTCGATGGTGGAACGGTGGGGTGGCAGCTATGCCAGTATTCTGGTGATTGCCTCTGCCGTGAACGGGTCGTGGCTGAGATTATTCCGCAACTCCGTTTCGTACCTTTTGAGCAATTCCTTGTAGATCGGGAGCCTGGGAGAATGGGAGTTGAAAGTGTATTCAGTGGTAATGTCCTCGAACTTGCCGCATTTCTCGACCAGGTACTCAGCGTACTGCATGTGAGCGGTTTCGTGGTTCCCATCGAAACCCACGTTTTCCACGACGCGCAGGCGCGGCGATTTGGGCAGGTCGTCTAATTCAGCCAGCCGACTCTGCAGGATCCAACACATTTGGAGAATTTTGCTCACCAAGACGCATTCGGATTCGGGAAGAGGGTCGCCGATCAAGTCGCCGGCGTGGGTGAAGTAGTCAAGTTCGTACCCTGCCTCCAGCGCCTCTCGGTGTAACTGCAGATCTTCTTTCGATTCTGGCTCGAGGTACTCAAGTATTCTGCTTTGGTTGATCAGAATCAGGCGCTCGGCCCTGGAAAGCTTTTCATTCTTTTCCACGAGGTATCCTTTCTCGCAACGTGAGACTCAGCGTGCCGTGGCAGGCGCGTTTTTTCGCTTCGGAAACAGCCGGGGTCACACCGGCTGTCATCGTTTATGCGCGTGATCTGCGTCGCTCTCCAAGAACTAAGGAGCGGCATTCTGCAGGGGACGCGCGCCTAGACTTGTATTGCCATTAGCGGCAGCGGAAGCCGCTACTTGAGTTCTACGACAGCGCCAGCTTCCTCCAGCTTGGATTTACCCTCTTCAGCGGTGTCTTTGCTGACTTCTTCAAGGACGGTCGCGGGGGCGGATTCCACCAGTTCCTTGGCCTCTTTGAGCCCAAGGGGGGTAATGCCGCGAATCGCCTTGATGACGTTGATCTTCTTGGGTCCGATTTCCTTGAGGACCACATCGAATTCGGTCTTTTCTTCTTCGGGCTCGGCATCTGCAACCGCGCCACCGGCGCCCGGCGCCATCATCATCATGCCGCCGCCGACTGCCGCTTCAACGCCCCAGGCTTCTTCCAGGCGCTTCTTGAGATCCGCGGCTTCCAGGATCGTCAGCCCACTGAGTTCTTCCACGATTTTGTCGAGATCTGCCATTGTTCATCCCTTTCATTTGCATGCCCAGCCGGGCACTTCATTTGCTGCTCGATACAGTTTGAATCGTCACTCGGAACTATCATCCCGGGTGATTCAGGAGCCGCCTTCTTCATGCTTGTCGACATAAGCCTGAAGAACGTTGACGACCCCGCCTGTCGCTTGATGCAATACGTTGACAATGCCTTGCGTCGGGGACATCATCAAACCCGCGATTTGCGCGCGCAGCTCGTCAAGTGTTGGCAAATTGGATACCGCCTCTACTTGCTGAGCGTCGAGAAGGTTGCCGCTCATGATCCCGCCGGTCACTCGCATTCTTTCGGCGAATTCCTCGTCTTCAATGTGCTTGAAGACAGCCTTGGCGACCCCGGGCATATTGTCGCGCCCAAAGATGATCGCGACCGGACCCTCCAATAGATCCTCCGGAACAACCCAGTTGGCTTGCTCAAGCGCGTTGCGGATCAATGTGTTCTTGGCGACGATGTACTGTCCGTTTTGCTCGCGCACGGCGGCCCGCATTCCCTCGATTTGGGGAACGCTCAGCCCCTGGGTTTGCACGATGACCAGGCCATCGCAATCGTTGAGGATTTCAACATACTGCGCGACAAGCTCTTCCTTGCGTGCTCTTGAAACTGGCAACTGTCGCTCCTCTCTATATCAGTTGGCTCTACGTGATACATAGCGACCCAACTGACCCGACCGAACAAAAAAGCGACCCGCAGTTGGAGGTCGCAAAAAGTTCAATCGAAAGGACCGATTAGGGTCTTTTGCGTTCCCCTCGGCAGGAAATTAAGGGCATCTGCCCACCGGCTGTCTACGGCAAACGTCGCTATATAAGTTGTGAACCGAATCAGCATTATATCGATACCAAACGCTTGGTCAAGGCTGAATGCGAGCATTTGACGGATTACACTGGCTACGCTACAAATGGATCGGAAATCTGATATCTGAGGGAAAACAGTATGGATCTGGACCGAGACGCGTTGCAAAAGCAAGTGCAGGAACTGTATGCCAAAGAACATGAAGCATTGGGGGAGTCCGGCACCGTCGAGCATTTGGAGCGAGGCAAACAGTGGCAACTGTCTGATACGCTCAGCGCAGGAGGCGTCTTGGTATTCCCACACGCGGGCGTGCATGACTGCGGATATCAGATCGCGGCCTGTGTACACGCTGCCTTGGACTGCGGCGCGGAAAAGGTGGTGGTCCTAAGCGTACTGCATGCCTTCAATCAAGCAATGGAAGACGCGCGCGTCGCGGTGGCCAAGGGCGCAGATCCGGCGCATTCAGAATACTGGGGCATACAGGGACCCGGCATAGAAGGGGGGCTCGAATGGACTGGCGATCACGCTCTGATCAGTTGGCGACATTTTTGGGGGGCCGAGCTCGAACGCCGGGGCATATCCGAGAGAAAAGCGCCCAGGGTCTATGAACGGTATCCTTACCTTGCTGGCGGGCGTCCACAAGATTTGCCCGGTATCGACGAATTGGCGCGACTCATGGAAGATGCGGCGGTTCTGTCCACGGCGGACCCCTTCCACCATGGAATCGGCTACGGTGACGACCCGGGCAGCGCATACGATCACGACGCGGCGGGTTTGGCCTATGCCAAATCGGTGAT
Organism: Chloroflexota bacterium; assembly: GCA_011525385.1. GTDB lineage: Bacteria > Chloroflexota > Anaerolineae > Aggregatilineales > Phototrophicaceae > UBA6055. The sequence continues at coordinate 32,061 of WTGF01000058.1, forward strand.
CGAATCGGGCATAGGCATCCTGGAAGCCGGCGACTACTATTCATATAACCGACATTGTGTGGAAGCCAAAAGCGACGCCCGCGATACCGGCCAGGTTTATCGTTATTTGCGCGGACCGATGCGGGGAGAAGTTTTGGATATCAGCTTCACCGACTCGGCAGAGTTGTATGACGCGCCTAAACCGACCTGGGTCGCGGGGGCCTTAATTGAGTGGAAGCTGACTATTTGACAATTGCCTGCTGGTCGCCGGTCAATCATCTGTTGCTGGCGTCGCCCGTTTTTTCGTCCTTTACCTTGGTTTCCAGTTCTTTCAGGGCGTTTTGCAGCTTCTGCTGGCGCAAACTCTGCGTGAGGTCCCCGCGCGTGCGCTCCAGAACGCCGCGGACAACGTCGGTTTGACGGCGCAAGCCGTGCGTGAGGGCATCGGGAAAATCGAAGGTCACCAATTGATCGTAAATGTCGTCCATCGCGCTCAGCAAATCCTCGGCTTGGGCGCTGTGCGCATCTTCGCGGCGCATGATGTCCAGGATGAAGCGTCGCAGCTCGGTGGCGGCCTCTCCGAGACCTTTGAGATAAGTTGAGCACTCGATCTCCAATTCGACGACCGTGGGCAAATCGTGACCGCGGATGATGGCGCTGGTGATGAATGCTTCGGCGACTTCCTTCAGCGCATCTTGCGTGTATCCCGTGTGGTAGAGATCGGGGAACTCCCCGACGACGGTCTTCAATTCCACAGCGCCAGCCCGTACCTCGTCCAGTTTCTTGTCGACAAGCGGCCAGTCCTGTCGATGAATGGCGCGAATCGCCTCGGAACAGTGGCGGATCAATTGGCGCGAGAGGACAATCGCTCGATCGCGAGCGGCATTGCGCCTTTCCAGGTCTTCGCGAATGAATTCACAGACTTGGCTCAGATTATTCATCGTCGTCGTCTTCCTGTTCCGGTTTTACCGCTCCAAATAGCTGGTCGGCCAGCGACTGCCGCTGCGGCGCGACGATCTCGCCGTGCTTTGTTTCGTATTTCTGCAAGTTTTCCTGTAGCGCCTGCAGCAGCAGTTTGGCATGGGTCGGGGTCATCACGATGCGCTTTTGCACGCGAGCGCGATTGTCGTTGGGCATTACCTGGATGAAATCGAAGATGACTTCGTTGGCTGTATGGGTAATCATGACCGTGTTGGCATAGGTCGCGCTGGCATCTTTGGGCAATTCCAAGCGCAACTGTTTCTTCTTGTTGGTAGTTTCCGCCATGGCATCCTCGTCAAATGGTAGACAGCAGTATTATAACTGATTTCATAAGGCCGTTCGTCGCCTGACGCAGCGCCGTGAATCAGCCTCCCATCGCATAGGGAATTGGGCTATGCTCTCTGCCGCAAGCAGATGACGAAAGCGAAAGAAAGAAACAATGCCGACATATCTGTACAAGATACAACCGGTGCGACCGGCGATGCTTTCTGAAGGTCCGAGCGCAGAAGAAACACAGATTACCAACGAGCATTTCGAGTACCTGAAGGCTCAGATGGAGGAGGGCACGCTGATTTTGGCGGGACGCACGCTCAACAGCGACTATTCTTCATTTGGCATCGCGATTTTCAATGCGCGCGATGACGCACACATGCAACAGCTTACGGAAGCGGATCCCGGCGTCGCGAAACGGCTCTTCCGCGCCGAGTGGTATCCCTATCGCATCGCCTTGCACGAGCCCGGAAACACGAGGGACCAATGAGCGCGTCCCTCGAAGCGCCTAGACATATTGTCGCTGCCAGCGCATTGGTAAGAAACGATCAAGGACAGATTCTGCTCGTACGCAGTCACAGACGCGGCTGGGAGATTCCCGGCGGCCAGATCGAAATAGGCGAGTCATTGATTGGCGGGCTTAAGCGAGAAGTGCTGGAAGAAAGTGGCGTTCAAGTCGAGATCGGCCGGCTCGCGGCGGTGCGAACCAATCTGACCAGCTCGATTGTCATCTTTTGCTTCGAGGCGCGCTATCTCGGCGGCGAACTGCGGCCGAGTGACGAAACGCCAGAGGTACAGTGGGTATCTGCCGAGCGAGCGCTGGAGATGATCTCGCATCCGGCAATCTGGCAAAGTATACAAGATGTCATGGCGGGCGCGCCGGACGTAATCTACCGCGCCTATCGGGTGGATCCCTATCAACTTGTCGAGAGCCACGCGTCTCATTGAATCGGATCGCGAGTTGGCGTACCGGGCTGACGGGGATACTGTCGGGGCGTTTTTTTGATCTTGTCAATGACGATCAAATAGCGCGGATTGTCCAGCGTGGGCAGCAGAACCTCCTCAATGGTGAAAAGCTCCCCGCCAAATACGTCGATCGCCTTGGCGGCGCTATTGGCATCGTCGTAGGCTGTCATGCCTTGCATAGCAATTACCTGGCCTTCGGGCTTCGCCAGCGGCAGCAGATACTCCATGAGTACCGGCAGCCGCGCGACGGCGCGCGCTACTGCGATGTCGTAGGACGCGCGATGACCTTTGTCTCTGCCGGCATCTTCGGCGCGGGCGTGCATCGTTCGGACGTTTTTGAGCTGCAATTCCTCCCGGACAGATTGGATGAATCGCAGTTTCTTTGCAGTGGAATCAAGCAGGGTGACTTCCAGGGCAGGGAAGGCGATCGCCAGCGCCAAGCCGGGGAAACCGGCGCCTGTGCCCACGTCGATTAAGCGCAACCCGTCAAACTGGGGCACGACAGTCGTCAAGGTCAAAGAATCGAGAAAGTGCTTGACGACAATATCATTAGGCGCTGTGATGGACGTCAGATTCATGCGCTGGTTCCAGTCCAGCAGCATGTCGCCAAGTTGTTCAAATTGCCCGAGCTGACGAGCTGACAACTCAAGATTGAGGTAGGCGCGCGCGTAGTCGTCTAGAGTCGACACTGTAGGACTGCCCTGGGGCAACTCTCGTTGAAACCGCAACCAGTTGGCGTCGCTGGGCGGCTAGTCGTTGTAGGCGCTCAAGGGCAAGGTGGGATTCTCGTGGATCACCGGGATATCCCATGGATTTCGCTCAATCACGAAGAGACAGCCGCCATCGAGCAGTTCATTCGCGGTGCCGGGTCCAAATTCTTCGTAACCGTCGCTAATGGGATTCGCCCATCTCAAGTTAAAATCAATGCCATATCTGCCGGGTTCCCATTTATCGCCCAGGTTGACGGTATAAAAGACCCACCAATTGAGGCTGCCCGGGATCTGCTTGATCTCGCTCACCCGGATATCCGGAATGGATAGACCGCGCAGTCTGACAGTATATTGGGCGTTGTTCAGGTGATCCTGGACAAGGGCTTCTGTCTTGGCGAACCATGACCAAAACAGCCTTATCTCGTCGGTATCGTACAAGACGCCGGGGTCTGCGCCAGCCACATCTGCGCATTCCGCGAAAATCAATCCGGGATCGGCAGTACGGCCAGGAATCTCGTTTTCGCTGGGACGCGCGCCTATCTGCACCAGCGGCTCCGGCTCCTTGTAATAGATTGGGTTGAGCAGATCGCCGTCCGGCGTGAAGACGCCCGAGGATCCAATAATATCGCCCGTGCCCATTGTCTGCTCTTCTTCGAGAGTGCTGCCCGGTTCTTCGCACTCGTCCAGATAGTCGTCGGAGGCTTCCTGGAAAATGGTGTCATCTGGATCGTTTTCGCGGCCGATACGGAATACAACACTGATGGGCGTACCGAGTTCGCGTGTCGATCTGCCCAGCCAGTTTACGACCTGGCTGGTAGAGTATTCGTCGTTGACGGCGACGCGCCGTAAAGCCGTTATCGCGGTTCCGTTGCCGCCAAAGAGGTCGAAAGCCTGGTAATAAACATCATATCCGGCTTGCATTTTGCCATGAAGGTCAACCACCATGCGGTCTTCACAAGCGCTGTAAAACCAATTTACCGTTGAGGCATAGTTGCTTTCATCCTGCGCTTGCGATATCAAAGTCAAGGCAAACAACAGCATAACGCTCGTGAAAAAGCCGTATCTACGCATGAGATGTTTTCCCTGTCTGAATCCTACAGAACAGTCAATTCCCACTATTCTACAGCAAAATCAGGATTTCCTCAGCCCTATTTTGCGCTGGCAACCCCTAGCGCTGGCCGCGGCTGTATCCATCGACGCTTATTCGAGAATCGGGAGTAAGCTGGCCAGGTTGGCTTGGGCTAGCGTAGCGATCCGCGATTTTCACGGAGGCATTCCTAGCCTACAATAAGCATATAGCGCGCGCTTTCACGATTTGAGGATGAGTTGAATGGAACAACATCGAATTTGCGTTCTGCATGGTGACGAAACCGGCCAGGAACTGCTGGACGAAGCGATTCGGGTTCTAGCTCCGGATGTCATCGGCATGTCGAATCTGGTCTTCGAAACCTTTGACCTGTCGCTGGAAAACCGGCGGCGGACCAAAAACGACGTCGTTCGCGAGGCGGCGGCGCGCATACTGGAGACCGGATTAGGCATTAAAGCGGCGACCATTACGCCCGGCGACCCCGACGATGTCGGCAGCCCGAACGCGCTGCTGCGGGATTTGATCCACGGCAGCGTAATCTTGCGAACGGGCCGGCGCATCCCGTCGGTGCGGCCTTTGGCGGGCGTCCACGCGCCGATCGCCGTGGCGCGCATGGCTGTGGAAGGCGCCTATGCTGCCGAGGAGTGGCGCGAAGGCGAGGGCCTTGACGAGATAGCTTACAATAAGCGCTACATCACGCGCCGCACCTGCCGGGCGGTGGCGGAATTCACCTTTAAGTATGCCCAGCGTAATGGCGCCACCGTATTCGGCGGTCCCAAATATACCGTTAGCCCGATATACGAAGGTCTGTTCAAAGAAGAGTTGGATCGAGCCGCGCAAATCTACAAGGGCGTGCGCTATCATCCACAACTGATTGACGCTACCTATGCGCTGCTGCTGGAAACGAGTGGCGAGGCCCTGGTTATCCCGGCTTTAAATCGCGACGGCGATAACTTGAGCGACCTGATAATGAAGATGTTTGGCACGATTGCCGGCGCCGAATCCATCGTATTCGCATTTGGCGATGACTTCGACGTCAAGGCAGCCGTCACCGAAGCGCCGCACGGCACCGCGCCAAGCCTGCAGGGCAAAAACATCGCCAACCCGATGGCTATGATCTTGGCATGTGGCGCCCTGCTGCGCTATATCGACGGCAAGAAAGCCGCCGATGCCAGCCGCGCCATCTATGAAAGCACCCTTGAATCGGTCTATAACGGGATCAAGACCACGGACTTGGGCGGGCGCGCAAGCACGTCGGAATTCGTGGACGAGGTAATCCGCGAGATTCGCGGCAAGCTGGATGTTTGGGATGCCTTGGGCAGTGAACGCGCGATCTAGCCGCTCGGCGGCAGCGATAAGGTCCCAGGAATGTCCCGCTCACGCAAAATCGTAATCGTTATCGTCACACGGGCGACGCGGTTTACGTAGATAGGGGACGAGTGGCGTGGATGAAAATCTCGATCGAGATGTAGCGGAGCTTTGGTCGCTGCTCTTCGATATCGTCAGTGATGGCGAGAAGCGCCTTGCCAGCCACTTTGACGCGCAGCAACTCACGCCGCCGCAATTCTACGTGCTGAAGACGCTGTCGGAAAACCAGGGCGAGTGCCGCATCGGCGATATCGCCCGCGATCATCATTTGACCAACGCGACCATGACCGGCCTGGTCAAGCGGCTGGAAGCTATGGATCCGCCCTTGGTCCGGCGCCGCCGCAGCGCCACCGACGGGCGCTCGGTGGATGTTATTCTCACGGACGAGGGCTCGCGCCGGTTTGTTGGGGTGCAGCGCGGCCTGATGGATCAATTGCGCGCCGTTTTCGGTTTGCTGCCGGATGCAGAGCGGCGGGACGTCATCGCCAAAGTGGGACTTTATTTCGCGATATTTTCGCAGCAATTTCCTACGTAAGCGGCTTCTTTTGGTACGCAAATCAAAGGTTCACATACTTGTCGAACCAGTTGACCATTTCTGTCAGACGACTAATCCGGTGCAAGGGCTCGCCACTGCGAGAAAGCTCGTGCCCCTCGCGCGGATAACGCAGCATTCTGACCGGCGTGTTCGTCGCCCGCCTGACCCAGGCGAAGAGCTGCTCCCCTTGTTCTATCGGTACGCGAAAGTCGTTTTCCGAGTGAATGAGCAAAAGGGGCGTCCGTATGTTGGCGGCGTACTTCAGCGGAGAATTGTCCCAGAAGACCTCATGGTTCTCCCAGGGTTCGGCGTCAAATTCATTTGACATGAGCAGGGGCACATCCGATGTGCCGTAAAAACTCGTGATGTTGTAGACGCCGCGCTGGGCCACCGCCGCCTTGAAGCGGTCGCTGTGCGTGATGATCCAGGCCGTCATGTAGCCGCCGTAAGATCCCCCGGTGATGGCCATTTTTTTGCCGTCAGCGATGCCGAGTTCGAGAAAAGCATCTACGCCGGCCATAATATCGTCCATCGCCACGGGTCCCCAGGCGGCATGCAACTTGCGCATGAAGTCTTCGCCGTATCCGCCGCTGCCATGTGGATTGCAGTAGAAAACGGCGTATCCGCGCGCGGCGTGGAATTGCCATTCATGCCACATCGTTTTGGTAGCGTATCCCCAGGTGGCATGGGGACCGCCGTGAATGTTCAGCGCCAGCGGATAGCTCTGCCCGGGCTGATAATCGACCGGTAGCAAGTACCAACCTTGTACTTCGCCGTGGGGCGATTGAAAGCGAAGTTCGCAGACGTCTTGAACGATGACCTCGCTCAGCCAATCGTGGTTGAATCGCGTCGCTTCGACGAACTCTCCGTCCTGCAGAATGTAGAGTTCCTGGGGGTTCTGTGGCGTGGAAACTGTCATGGACATCAAACCGCCGGGACCGATGTCGAATTGCTCGATATCGTAAAGACCTTCGTGCAGGGGGCGCGAAGTGTCGCTGGGGGGATCGTAGATCCAGGGCAAGGTCCTGCCTTCGCTTTCCACTATGAAAGCCAACTGGTTTTCCGCCGACCAGGCCCATTCGATGGCCTCACGATCGATTGTTTCGTTGACGATTCGAAGGTCGGAGCCGTCGACAGCCATGACGAGCAGGCGCATGGGAATATCAGTGACGCCAATCGGAAGGCGTCCAAAAGCCAGCCACTTGCCGTCCGGCGAGGGTAGAGGCGCGTACGTACTGCGCGCGTCGTCGGTCATTGGGGTGGCTTGACCAGAAGCCGCATCAATGCGATACAGGTTTTCTGATCGCCAAGGTTCGTCGCCTTCGGGGTCGGTTGTTCGTGATGTGTAAATCGACGCGCCATCGGCGGACCAGCGCGGCTGTGAGTGATCGGCGTCGATATCCGTGAGGCGACGGGGTTTGCTCTCGCTGACTTCTTCTATATCACTCACGTAAATCTGATCGTAGCGCTCGTCCACGTAGGCCGTCCCGCGTCGATAGGGAATGCGCCACATCTCGCGCGGGTCCCAGCGCATTTGCTCGTCTTCTTCCTGGCGCTCTCGTCGCTGTCTCTTTTCCAGCTTGTCAATGGGCGGGGATCTATCGCTGTCTTCCGTGGGCGCGCTGCCTCGCTCGTCTTCATTTTCCGGAGCCAGGAATGCGATCTGCGTCCCGTCCGGCGACCAAGCCGGGCTATGCGCCCCGTTTTTCATATTGGTTAAGGCGCGCGCTTCGCCACCAACGCCGTTGGTTGGCAGCAAATAAACCTGCGCTTTGTCGCCGCGTGTCGATACAAATGCGAGATTTTTGCCATCCGGTGACCAAGATGGTCGGCTGTCTTTGTCACCGCGAGTCAGTTGAAAGGCTTCGCCGCCACCTAGCGGAAAGAGCCAGATATTGCGCTTGTAGCCGCGTTCCAGCGGATCGGGACTCACTTTGACAAAGGCGACGAAGCGCCCGTCAGGACTGATTTGCGGGTCTTGTACGTAGTGAATCCTATTGAGATCTTCTGCAGTGATAGGGACTTTGCTTTCTGCCATATCGGCATCCTCGCTTTTTCATGAAGAGCTGAGCTAGATCCTTATACCGGGCAGCCCTGTTTGCAGGAGCTCGTCGAAACCGTCCTGCTGTACAAGGTCGCTGATAGGTCGCGGCGCTGGCGGCCGCTCCAGTGCCGGGCTCAAGTCAAGTTGCCACCAGCCCGTATCGCGCCAGGCCTCGGCTTTGAAACCGACATTTCTGAAGACCCCGATTTCTTGAAAGCCGAGCGTCTCGTGCGCCCGGATACTGGGGGCATTTGGCAAGGCAATGACGCCGATGGCGCTACGGTAGCCCTGTGCGCGCAGAATCGCCAACAACGAAGAATACAATGCGCGAGAGACCCCGCGGCGCTGATAGCCTTCGCGCACATAAACTGTGGTCTCCGTCGTCCACTGGTAGGCCTCTCGGCTGCGAAAAGCGCTGGCATAAGCATAGCCGGCGATGTGCGAGTCTATTTCGCAGACGAGCCAGGGATACTGACGCAATGTCTTCGCGATCCGCTCAGCAATTTCGCTGGCGTCAGGCACATCATGCTCGAATGAAATATGTGTGAGGCGAACGATAGGACTGTAAATCTCAAGAATCTGCGGCGCGTCTTTTTTGGAGGCGAGGCGAATCTTGGCGCTCATGGGAGCTCAGGCTTCTTTTTCCACGATGCCGTTTTCTTCTTCTTCCGGGCGCCAAACTCTAGTGGCGATATCGATAAAGAGCTTGCCATCCAGATGGTCAATCTCGTGCTGGAAGACGCGCGCCAACCAGTCGCTGGCTTGCAGACACATGGGGTTGCCGTTTCGGTCTTGCCCGGTCACCTCGATGCTTTGGTGGCGCTCGACATCCCCAAGCAGCCCCGGCAAGGACAGACAGCCCTCTACCCCGGAAACCGTATCGTGACTACGCTTGCTGATTTTTGGATTTGCCACTACATACAGTTTGCCCGCGTCGTCGCCGTATATTTCCCGACTGTTCTCATCATCAGGCAGCCGGACCAGGATTAAACGCAAGCTTTGAGCGACTTGCGGACCCGCCAAACCGACGCCTTCCGCGTCAATCATGGTTTCGAACATGTCGTTGATCAGATCTTGAAGCGGAGCGCCAAAATCGTTTATGCGCGCCGCATGCCTGCGCAGAACGGGATTATCGGGTTGGATGACTTCCAGCAAACTCATGGCCGCGGTCTCGTGTAAGTTTCAGACAAGGCGCATATTGTAGCGCAAAAACCCGATGCAGCCTATAGATTAATCGCTGCCGGATCCTGTATACGTAAGTCGCGTCGCTCATGCGACGAGACGGCTTACGATTTTGCGTGAGCGCGGCAGTCCTGTGTCCTTTTCGCCGGTTACGCGCCGAGCGGCTGCTGGCGACCTTGCTCATCGTCGCTCTGGCCGACATCGCATCTGCCGGGAATCCGGACTGGAAGTTTACACGATGTTTACAAAAACGTTACGGTCTTGTCATCGGTTTTTGGCATAATGGTGTTAGGCATTGCGCTGGCTTGCGCATGTCGAAAGCTGCGCCAAGCGCTGAGGCAGCGAATTCCGTTTCCTATTGAGAGCGTAGGTATGAGCGAAACGATCTTGGTGGTCGACGACGAGCAAAAGATAATCGATCTGGCGCGCATGTACCTGGAACAGGATGGCTATCAGGTAACCTGCGCCACAGACGGGCTTAGCGCCCGTCGTCAGATTGTGGAAGACGCGCCCAACCTGGTCGTCCTGGATCTCATGTTGCCCGGCATGGATGGCTTGGAAGTATGTCGAAAGGTGCGCGCCGAGTCGGATGTTCCAATTATCATGCTGACCGCGCGCGGCGACGATATTGACAAGATTGTCGGATTGGAATTGGGCGCGGACGACTACCTTACCAAGCCCTTTAATCCGCGGGAGTTGGTCGCGCGCATCAAGGCGATCCTCCGTCGAACCGATCGCGCGAGCAATCACACGGACGCGCCGGCGCCGGTCGTGATTGGCAATTTGCGTATTGATGCGCAGCGCCGCACAGTTGAGGTGGAGGGCCTGGGGGTAGAGCTTCGCATGAAAGAATTCGACTTGCTGCAAACCCTCGCGGAGAATAAGGGCGTCGTTTACAGCCGCGAGCGACTTCTGGATGTTGTTTGGGGATATGACTTCGCTGGAGAGACCCGCACAGTTGATGTTCATATCGCGCATTTGCGGCACAAACTGAAGGGTATGGAGGCCAGCATCGAGACCGTATGGGGTGTGGGTTACAAGCTCGATGATCGCTAGGCAGTTGCGCTCTCTTTTTGGATTACGCCTCAGGCTGCTAACATCCTACCTCGTTCTTTTGATGGTAGCGCTGGGAGTAATTGCTGCGGCGCTCTTGGTGTTGATCGGAAACCGACCGGCTCCCCCGCAACCGACCTATGAACGATTGGCAGCCCTGACACAGGGTTTGAACCTGCTGGACTTTATCGCCGATTTGCCCAGAGACCCCAATCTCGATTTCATTCAAGAACAAATTCCCGAATTGCTGGATGCCTTTGCAGAGTCGCGGAATGTGCGTACCATGCAAATCTGGCTTACACAAGACGGTCCGATGGTGCTCTACGACAGCGCTGACAGATTTGAGCCCGGGCAAAGGATCCACTTGCGCGTCGACAGCTACGAGAGCGATCCCTTGGCGAAGGTCTTGAGAAGGGGCGGGGAGCAGTTTTTCGGCGGATTTGCCGACCCCGGCGGCAGCGAATGGCTGTATGGCGGGGTCATGTTTCGGCAGCAGCGCCGCTTGCTTGGTCGCCCAGCGGGCGACAATCTCTGGATTTTGGCCGAGCCGCGGCCAACGGTGCGTCTGCACGAGACACTGGCGGTTTTCAGCAATTCCCTTGCGCCGCCTCTCATACAGGCCGGGCTTGCCGGCATTGTCTTTTCAATTATCCTGGCGGCGCTGATAAGCCGTACAATCGCCAAGCCGCTGCAGCGGCTTGCGGTAGCCGCGACCGATGTCGCTCGCGGTGATTATGCGGTTCATGTGCCGGCCAGCGGTCCGCCGGAGTTGCGATCGCTGGCGGATTCATTCAATCGGATGACGGCGGAAGTCTTGGCGGCGAACAACGCCCAGCGAGACTTTCTAGGTAATGTATCGCATGACTTGAAGACCCCTTTGACTTCGATTCAGGGCTATTCCCAGGCGATCATTGATGGCGCCGCGGAAGATCCGAAAGAAGCGGCGCAGATCATATTTGAAGAAGCCAGCCGCCTAAACCGCATGGTAGTGGAATTGACCGATCTGGAGCAATTGCAAGCGGGCCGTTTGTCGATGAAACTCGAGACCATTGATATGTCTCTGCTAGCCGAGGGCGTGGTACAGAGCTTGCAGGTGCTGGCGGCAAACCAGGGCATTACGCTAGAGTCGTCCTGCGGGGCTGTGCCATCGATCCGTGGAGACGGCGACCGCCTGGCGCAGGTGTTAACCAACTTAGTCGGCAACGCCTTGAAGTTTACCGAGACCGGTGGGGTCGTACGCGTGGCGACGAAGGCGCAAGGGCATGGTGTTTCTGCAGTGATTCATGATACCGGCATTGGGATCGCCGCCGAGGAGCTGCCGCGAGTATTCGAGCGCTTCTATCAAGTCGACAAGGCGCGCGGTCCGCGCCGGGGAACCGGGCTGGGCCTGGCGATTGCTCGAGAAATCGTGGAGGCGCACGGCGGCAAGATTACCGTGAGCAGTCGTGGACGCAATCGGGGCACGGTGTTCAGAATGTGGTTGCCGGCTGTATGAGCAGTCAGTCCATTCAATATTCTTAGCGAACTATTGTGTCGAGGCGTTATGGTTCGCTTTCTCCATTCGCATCAAACGCCAGCGCCGGCAATGCCAGTGACACCCAGGTCTTGTCCCCCCTTTGGAAAAAGCGGTCCACCCCCGTACGCGCGACCAGTTCGGTGCCGTTCTCCAGCGCCAGCCCCAGCCTTTGATAATGCCCATAGAACTCGCGCCAAAGCACGGACGCTGCCAATCCCTCTTCTGCGAAATTGACATGCAGCGCTTCGGGGCGGATCATCAATTGCACCGGCCCCCGCTTTGGATGGAAGAGCTTCACCTTGCCAATCGGACTGGTAGCGGTCAGCCCCTGCGCCTCGCCCGGCAGGAAGTTCGCCTCGCCGATGAAATGGGCTACTTGACTGTTGATTGGGCGGTTGTAAATGATATGCGGCGTCGCTACCTGCAAGAGCTTGCCTTCAAAGATCACCGCGATCTCGTCAGACAGGCTCAAGGCTTCGTTCTGGTCGTGCGTCACAAAGACTGCGCTGGTTTCCGTTTCCAGAAGTATGTCGCGCACATCGCTGCGGACCTGCGCTCGCAAGCCGGTATCGAGGTTGGAAAATGGCTCGTCCAGCAACAGGATGTCGGGATTGGGCGCCAAAGCCCGCGCCAGCGCGACGCGCTGCTGCTGGCCGCCCGACAGCTCATGCGGCATTCGATCCGCGAACAACGTCAGGCCAACCAGTGACAGCATACGCTGTACCTGCATTCGGGAATCTTTATTGTGACTGGATAATCCAAAAGCGATGTTCTGCGCCACATTCAAATGCGGGAAGAGTGCATAGTCCTGAAATACCATACCGACGCGACGCTTTTCCGGCGGCGCAAAATGACTGTCGTCGGCGACAATGACGTCGCCAATTTGAATCAGACCGCTGGTGGGACGTTCAAAGCCGGCCAACAGGCGCAGTGTGGTGGTTTTCCCGCCGCCGCTTGGCCCGAGAATCGTGAGGAACTCACCACTTCGCAATTGGAGCGAAACGTCTTCAACGGCTGGCTGATCGCTGTTGAACAGTTTGGTGAGGTTCTCAGTATGAAGCGAAAGTTCCACGGTAATTTGGGCGATATGATGACCTGTCGCGCCCTAGAATAGAGCAAATTTCGTCAGCATAAAGAGGGAAACAGCTAAGGGGATTAAGGAACCGAATTGCACAAACTTGCAACCGACTGGCTAGTGAGCCGTGTCTTCCCGTCGAAGAATGATTGCCAATGCGAAAGCAGAGACGACGATCAGCGCGAATCCAGGCAGCGCGATTGACGACAAAAACGCTTCATCGTAGGCGCTCCAGATTCGTGTAGCGAAGGTGCGAAATCCGATCGGCCGCAAGATTAAAGTGGTGGGCAGTTCTTTCATCACGTTCAAAAACACGAGTGCTGATCCGGCCAAAATGCCCCCGCGCGCCAAAGGCACGGTGATACGCAACAGCGCTTCGCGCGCGGATAGCCCCAGGCTGCGAGCCGCTTCTTCATAGCGTGGATTAATCTGCTCAAATGCGCTCTGCGTCGCGCTTATGCTAAATGGTAGATACCGGATGGCATAACCGACAATCAGAAGTGGCAATGTTTGATACAGGCTCAACATGTTTTGCGAGGCGAAGAATACCAGAGCCAGCGCTATGACGATGCCCGGCAAAACGTTGCCGGTATATGCCAGGTTCACCAGCCAACGATTTGTTCTCGATTCTTTGCGCATGGCGAGCAGCGCGAGAGGCAGCGCCGCCATCGTCACGACTAGCGCAGCTGCGGCGCTTACGGCGACTGTATTTTGCAGGAGTAATGTGATTGGTACTTGCACGGGATTGCTTATCGTGCGGCCGATCAGCCAACTCAATAGTACCAGGAGTGGAACAGCAACACTGACAAAGACAACACAGAAACAGAACAATAGCGCCGGAAATCGCCATACCCCTAAACTCACCGTTTGGAGTTCGCGCGAAGCGCCGGTACCGATGCGATAATGGCGTCCTCGGTGCTGGATGTGCGAATGGATTAGCAGCAATATGAGTGTTAATCCGATAAGAACTAGCGCCAGCACCGAGGCCTTGTCCATACGGAACGACTCTGTTTGGACGAAGATGGCGCGTGTGAAAGCGTTAAAGCGCATGACGGCGACAGCGCCGAAGTCACTAAGACAATAGAGCGCTGTCATCAACATACCGGCTGTGAGCGCGGGACGAAGCTGCGGCAGCGTCACCCGGCGAAAAACCTGCCAGCGATCGAGACCCAGGCTTTGCCCGGCTTCTTCCAGGCTACGATCGCTATGCAACAGCGCCGCGCGCGCGGGCAATAAAATGTAGGGAAAAGTGACCACCGTCAGTGTCAGAGTCGCTCCGAAGAAGCCTTTGATATTCGGCAATCGCTCGATGCCCAGTGGTTCCAGAAGTTCTTGCAGCATGCCTTTTGGTCCAAAAGCTTCTGTGAAGGTCACGGCGGTCAGATAGGAGGGGATGACCATCGCCAGCAATCCGAGCACCAGCCAGGCGCGTCGCCAGGGCAGATCGCTGCGACTTGTCAACCAGGCATAGGGTATGCCGATGACGGACGCGAAGACCGTCGTGGCCAGCATCAAGGCCAGGCTGTTACCCACAATTCGCAGATTGCGCGCCTTCATCAGATAGTCGAGTCCCTCCTGACCTGCACTGAGCGCGCGAATGATGACGAAGGCAATCGGAATCATAACGATCGCGACCACGATGAGGCTGACAACCTGCGCCAATTGTCGATTGCCGATGTGCATGCGCGAAATCGCGCTGTAACGCGGCCGGTGGAGTCGAAACTGGGGAGGAACTATGTGTGGAAGTTGCATATCCTTCTTCTATTGCGAGGCGGGAATCTATCCCCGCCCCGCAATATCCGCAGATAGTGGCTAATCTAGCGCGCCACTGTCCTCGATCATTTCCAAAGTCCCTTGCAAATCGTCCAAATCCGACAGATCAATCTCGGGCGATTCGATCTCTTCCAGCGATAGCACTTCGACAGAAGGCTCCACCGAAGCAACCATGGGGTACTCGTAAGTCTTGTTAGCGAAATACGCTTGCGCGCTATCGCTCAACATGTATTCGACGAATTGCAGGGCGAGTTCTGGCTGATTACTGGATTTGAGGATCGCAGCGCCGGCGACGTTTATCAGCGAACCAGGGTCGCCATCGGGGAAGAAATGCAAACTGGCGCTGACATCGGGATCTTCAGCCAGGAAACGGAATATATAATAGTGATTGACCAATCCTGCCACGATTTCGCCATCAATAACGGCCTGAACAATTGGCGTGTTTTTGGGATAGGACTGCACGTCGTTGGCAATCATTGCTTCCAGCCAATCCTCCGTATCACAGTCGCCCAGCAAGACGCGCATGGCAGTCACGTTGGACACAAACGAGGCGTTGGTCGGCGCCCAGCCGACGATGCCGCTCCATTCTTCACCTGTGAGGTCAAGAATGGAATCGGGCAGTGCCAGGCCGGCATCAGCAAGGCCCTCAGGGCTGTAAACCAGAACGCGGGCGCGACCGCTCAATCCTATCCAGACGCCATCGGGCGAAACGAAGGCGGAATCTACCACGAGATTCAGCACATCCTCTGGCAATTCGCTTAGCATGTCCGCTGCCGCCAGAGCTCCCAATGCGCCGCCATCTTGGGCAATGAAGACATCCGCAGGGCTATTTTCCCCCTCGGTGAGAATCTGATTCGCCACTGCGCTTGTGCCACCGTACAGGACTTCTACTTTGATGCCGGTGTCCTCGACGAACTGATCCAACAGGGGACCGATCAAGCTTTCGTTGCGGCCGGAGTAAACGGTGAGCGTTTCATCGCCTTGCGCAAGTGCTGGTATCGTCAAGACACTGACGAACAGACAAGCCAAGACAACGAGAAGCGAAAAGCGTTTGACTGACATATTGCATACTCCTTGCATATACGTTAAATCCTCGCTAGGATTTAGCTAGATAGACGGTGGTCAAATTGGCTAGAGGACAAGCTCTCGAACTTTTCCTGCCAGTTTGACCCCTTCTTTTTACCAGAACATCCGCGGCTGATTCCACGCTTGTGGTAAATTTCACTTTTTCGAGGTCAACAACCGGAAGTTGCTTTGTCGAGAGACAGGGATTTAATCATCGCTGGATGAGAAGTTGCAGTCGGTTAAACTTGCGCGCCAGGCATGAAGGTTTTCTCATATTCGGCTTGTCTACAGACGGATGAAAGCCCCTTGACCTATACTAGACAACAGCCGACTTTGCCAATAGAGTTGAGGCATTTCGACCTTGATCCACGCGTTACGGAGCTGAAAACATGTCCAACTGGTGGGGGGCTCGCAAGAATGTCTCGTCGCGCCTGATTTGGGAAGTAGAGGCGATGAAGGCTACCTTTGGCGATACCTTCAAACTGGTGGTGCCGCCATTCGGCGGCTTGCTCTATTGGCAAGGCTCGGTCGAGATCAACATGAGCATCCTGGATACGCCTTTTCACAGCCTCAAAATCGTCTATCCCAAAGAATATCCCAACCGTCCGGCGGAGGCTTACTGCATCAAACCGCGCATCTATAGCGAAAAACATCAGTACGAAGACGGGCAGCTTTGTCTATTCAACCCGAAAGACGGGGAACAATACGGTTGGAATCCCTCCAAATCGACCGCGGTCACCGTGGGCGGATGGGCGATCCAATGGCTTTACGCCTATTACACTTGGCGTTCCACCGGGAAATGGCCCGGCATTGAAGAACGCATTAAAGCCAGCACGCCCTTGCCCCGCCGGCGGAGAAGATAAAGATGCAAAGCAAGGATGAGCCGGATATTCTCAAGCTCATGCAACTGGAAATCGAGTTCTTGCGTAAGCGCTTGCGAGGGATGGCGATGATATCTCGCGGGATCGTACCTAACCTGGTCTTATCAAAGCGAGCGGTAAAGAAGATGCTTTCCGCCGCGAGCCAGTACTTGGCTGACGAAACTGGAGAAGCCATGTTGGGCTTTATCGTGGAAAACGATACGCCGGAAGGGCTGCCTACCATTTATGTGCTGGACACCATTTCGCCTGACGAAACCGCCATACGTCGATCGCATACTTTTCAGCAAGGGGATGCCTTGCAAGACGAGATAATCTGGTGGCTGCAAGAAAACTGGCATTTCCATCGCGAACGGTATCGCGGTTCCGAAGTTCTGCCCGATCGCTTTGATGTGCCCCTGCGCTACCTGGGTGATTGGCACAAGCAGCCAGGTTCCATGATACAGCCTAGTCATGGCGATCTGATGACGGCTTTGTCTTGGCTCGACGATGATGATTTGGGCATGGATTACCTGTTGGTCCCAATTGTGACAGTGGGTTATGCGCAGATCATTGGCGAATCAGATCTGGCTGTCAATTACATCACCGTGCCGATGGACAATGGAACCGACATGCGCGTCGATTGGTGGTATATCCATCGTGATGTACGCGTATTCCAGCCAGTGCATCCCCAGATCGTAGAAGAAGACATTTTGCCGCAAATGATGAAGTATGCCTGGCATGTCGTGCTTCCCGACCGCTTGACCAGCGAGACCTTGGCCATGGCGGACGACGGCTTGCTGGTGCGCACGCTCTTTTACGAATGCGATGGCGAGGTTCCGCTTGAATTTTGTTTTTTTGCTATCCGCCAAGGCGCGAGATCATTCCTGCTCTTCGTCACCCAGCACGATTATCCTCATTCGCGGCCCCGGGCTTATAGCGCGCCTTTCACCAGCGATCTCGATCTGATGGATCCCGTCGCTACCTTTCAAAAGCTCTGGGCAGTCGCCGAGCCTATCGAAGATCCCCCGGATTGGCAATGGAGCAGCGACAAATACTTGATCGATTACGTGGTGGCAATCGAGGTCGCCATGGGACTTCGTCAACCGGCCAAACTGGATATCCCGGTCTTGCTGGACGAGATTGATCCGGATGCCGACCCTTCCGAGCGCGTGCTGGACGCTCATCGACTTGAACGGTCGCATGGAGACGAATCGGATGACGATGGCTCTGGGCAAATTTAGCGTGCAACGATTGAGTAGCGCGCTACCTGGCAGAGATACTGGTCGAAGGATCTTCAGGTTTGTGAGTGCCAATTGGAGCAAGGAAAGCGTCACCACAATATGAGCAACTTATGGACGCGTGTTGAGCGCCTCTTCGGCAGCGAAAATCTGAGTAGACTTGCTGAAAAGAAAGTCGGCGTCATTGGCCTGGGTTCCGGCGGCGGCTTTGTGGCTCTGAGCCTGGCGATGAGCGGCGTAGGCAATTTCGCGCTGGTGGATAATGACGTGATCGAAGCGGGCAATGTAACGCGGCATGTGGGAGATCTGCGCCATGTAGGTCAAAACAAAGCAGCGGCCGTCGCCGACCTGATACGCAACCGAAACCGCGATGCGATTGTCGACGTGCGCGAGGGCTCGATCCAAGACTATTGGGAGATCCTCGACGATATCGACATTCTCGTGGTAGGCGTCGACAACGAGCAGGTCAAATACGCCATCAACGAGAAGTGTCTTGAAAAGCGTCTCAGCGCCTCTTATGCCGGCGTCTATGAACGGGGAGAAGGCGGAGATCACGTCATCATCAAGCCATTTGACGGTCCATGTTACGCCTGCTGGTCGGAAGCGACGCGCGAGGGCGTGAAAATCACGATGGATTCTGTTGGCGACCTGGACTACGGTATGATCGGCGAGGCCGGTACCTTGGAGGCGGAACCGGGACTTTGGGTGAATGTCACGAAGATCGCGGGCATTCAGACGGATTTGATTCTCAACGAACTGCTGCGCGGCAGCGCGGTTTACGAAGAGATGCCAGCCAACACGATCATTGTTACCAACACGTCGCTCGATGTCATTGAAGGACAAGAGAACGATCCGCATTCCAGCATTTGGGTGGACATTCAGCGTGACCCGGACTGTCTGGTTTGCGGCGAAAGACTGAAACAAGGTGTCAGCATCTTGGTTCAGGAAGATGCTGGCGGCATCTCGCTCGACGATCTTGCCGCTTCCGACCTGATGACTGACATCGTCATTGAAGAGGATGAAGCGGAAGACTAGGCACTCCCCGCTATTCGTCGCCATTCCATAAGAATGTCAGAAAGCGCCTGCCGATGCGCAAGGCGCTCTTTCATGTCAAATGACGATTGATACAAGAGTTGATCTTCCCCGCCGGGCGGGTGGCCATCATCGTCATAATAGAGGTGAAATCCGTTTTCGATGGCGACGCGGTATACACCGGCATCAAAGATGGGCGCCCGATAGCTTAGTTTTCGTATGCCGACACTCAGCAGGAGTTCCTTTTCGGCATGGTGCGCCCAGACGCCAAACAGTTTAAGTTTTTGATACCCATGATAACCCTTCTGGCGATACCAAATGACAACGCCTGCCCAGGCCTTGCCATGCAGCGCTTTGGGACCATGGCACAAGATATTCGGGTATGTGTCCTGCGTCAGTCTGGCAAAGCTGTCATAGGCGTTGACCATATCAAGCGCGCGGTCATGCAAGGTAACCGTTCGTTCCGCGCGCGCCTTGTCGCCGAAGGGCCTGCGGCCGGCGATCTTCCGCATGATCTCGTCGTAGCGCTGCTGGTTTTCACCGCTTGACATATGCCCTGCGAATCTCAGGAACTGAGGTTTAGCCGACTGAGAGAAAATCTTCGACGATAGCGCGAAACTGCTCGGGATGTTCCATATTGGGCAGGTGAGCGGCGTCTGATATCAGCGCTCTGGTCGCATCGGGAATGTGCGTGGTCAGGTAATCGGCGGCGAGCTTCAAGAAAGGCAGGTCGTTTTCCCCGATGACCACCAAGCTCGGCATCTTGAGTTCCGCTAGCCGGTCAACTGCCTGCGCCGCAAAGGTCTTGCGAACATGCGTTCCGATGCCTTTGATCTCGTGTTCGGCCACCAGGCGAGCCATTTCGAACCCGCGCTTTCTGGTTTCTTGGTTTAAGTTTTCGGCGGAACGCCCGAAGCCGTCAAACCAGATTTTCATATCGATTTCCGCAACGCGATCGACGTCCCCGTTCTGAAAGGCCCCCTCCGATTGCGCGAAGAGTTCCTCCGGCCATTCGATATCGGCTTCAAAGCCGGCCGGCTCGCCACCGACAAGAATCAGCGACTGTACCTCGTCCGGATGTGTCAAGGCGTAGTCGATAGCCAGTCCGGCGCCGATCGAACAGCCCATCAGGATCACCGGTCCGTCGATGTCCAGGAAATCGAGCAAGGCGCGCAGATCATCTTGTATATTGAATTCGCCCTCCACGGGAAGGCTCTTGCCGTAGCCGCGCATGTCAAAGCGTAAGACTTGGTGGCTCTTGGCAAATTGCGCGAATTCCTCATCCCACATGCGGCAGTCGGCGATCCCGGCATGGATCATGACGAAGGGCGTTCCCGTCCCCGCCAGTTCAAAGTAGAGTCGGGCATTGTTGATTTCGGCGTAGCCAGTTTGTATGTGGGTCATTTGCGCTCAGATTCCTTTATACCGATATGGTGGTGTCATCATGTACGGAGCATTTGCCTTTGATCGACGTATTGACAGATTGCAAGTAATAGCTGGACCCTGCATGTTGCCAACGCACCTCCAGAACGCGATGATAGCCTTACTCCATCGAAACCTTCGCCAGCTCGACGCCATCGCGAAGCGTCTTCTCGTAGGCTATAAAGCTCTGGTGGACATGCATGCCGACCTTCTCGTACAGCGCCAGCGCGTTGGTCAAGCTCTCACCGTCAACTTCCAGGCCGACCGTCCACATGCCGCGATCCCAATATCCAGCGAAGCTGTAATATAACATCGCCTGCGCCAGTCCACGCCGTCGATAGCCGCGCCGAACGCCGACGATATCGACAAAGCCGATGCCGGGCTGACGCGGACTCTCTTTCATCGCCACCAGACAGCCGACCGGGAGCCCCGCTGCCTCGTCAACCGCCAGGACCACCAGGCGCGGATCAAAGTTCTTGTCGCTGTTGAACCAGTGGCGGAAAGCCGCGACATCGTCGTCGAAGGGCTCTTCGACATAACCGTAATGATCCGCAAAGGAATTGCGAAACACATCTACGAACAGCGTCAAGTCCTCTTCATGGCGATAAGCCTTGAGGCTGATGCCGGCGGGGAAATCCGGGACATCCGGCCGCCGCTCCATCGTGATGCGCATGTCGTAATAAATGCGGTCCGGCGCGTAGCCCGCTTGCGCCAGCGCCCTTTCCGCGAAGCCGTAACCGGCCGGCGTTCCCGTTTGCAGACGAACGCGCGCTTCCGGCGGGCAGCGCTTGATGATCTCGCCAGCCCGCTCCTCCGCCCAGTCCAAGAGCCGCTCGCTGAGGTTATGCCCCTGGAAGTCCGGATGCACGCCCCAATTGACCCAGGGCCGAACCGGCCTTTCTGATACCGCCCAAACAATTACATACGCGGCCAATAGCCCGGCATCGCTGAACACGCCCAGCGATGAGCGCCCCAGGTCGAAGCGTGGTTCTCGCCACATTATCAGTGTGTCATCTACGTCAAAGCGCTCGTCGGTGCCTGCGTGCTTGGCAATTGCTGTCGCTGTGCTGGCGTATGCCCGCGCGTCGTCAAAAGTCAGGGGACGAGTAGTCAAAGTGTTGCCGATCATTCTCTTCGCATCCTCGCTGATTCGCCCGATAGAATGGCGACAAAATGGGTCATATGAGTTCAATAAGGGTTATTGTAGTGATAAGCGGCGCTTTGTCAAGCTGGCGTTGCCGGCGCTGCAGCGACATTATATGAGCAAAAAGTCTTGCTTAACACTGTCCTCGTTCTGCGGTATGATTAGCCCGTTTTGACTGAATGCCCCGGAGCGCAGCGCGGATGAACAAAACGACAAAACGATTCACCGTTGTCATCGGTATCATCATGACGGTAGCGATGGTTGGCAGCTTGATATTGCCGCTGTTGTCGGGACAGGTTGCCCAGAGCGATTTCGGCGCCGAAACCCCGCAGCCTACCCGCCTGCCCGAGCCGACGTTTCCACCGCCTCCGGACATCTCGATGATTGACTTTGAGGCGACCTACCTGCATCCCTCCGGTTTGTTTACTGTCGCGGCTCCGACCGGATGGCGCTCAGCCTCCAGCAGCAATACGGCTGACGAACTGCGGGCCAGTTTGAACAATGCTGACGCGCAAAGCATCGTGGAAGCGCGCATCATCAAGAATCATGGCGGCATTAGCGAGGCGGAAGAACTCAGCGCCTATTTTGACCGTACCTGGCTGGGGCAAAGCTGGCGAGAATACTGGAGTTGGGACGAAACCGCCCGCAAGATTAGCGATGCCGGTCATGTTGTGATCGACTTCAATCTAACTCGGTCGCGCACTTATTTCATTGCCAGGCAAGAGTCCTGGCTACAAGATGGCGACATTTATAGCGTGCGCGTGGTAACCGCGGAAAACGCGCCTCGTGAACTCAAGTTCTTGTTGGAAGGCGTAACCGACAATGTTCGCAGAATCGAAGCTTTCGCGGAGGCGCCCTTCGATTGGAAGGCGTATTTCGACAATCTGGACAAACACATCATACGATTTCCGGCGCATTGGCAGTTGACCGACGCCGCCCAAGGCTTGCCCGCCACAATTGTGGGCGATTCGGTTACGATGGTGGTGGAAACGCACGATGTCGCGCTCGCAAGTGATGCTGATGCCATCCACTGGATTGAGAAATGGCGCGACGGGCTGGAGGCGCTGACGGTCGAAGCAATTGACGTGGGCGGCGCTCCCGGTTTTCGGGTCTCCTACCAAATTCAGACGCTGGATGGCGCGACGGACAGTGGTTTGTCGATCATGTTGAATGGTTTTGACAACCGACTCCACGTTGCAAATGCGCGCGTCGGCGACACGGATCTGGACCTGCTCCAGGTTGACGCGGCCGAGTACCCCATGATTGCGGTATTGGATAGCTTCCGGCTCTTGCCCGAATTGGAAATCTCCGCCGAATAGACAGAGGCCTCGGCCCTTGGCGATTCTTCACTTGCGCGGTTCACAAAGCTGGATAGCTTCGATGCGTCAGATTCTTGAACTACAGCCAAACCTGCATGTCCTGGAAGTCACACAGCCTGAATTCACGGTGCGGTCAGTAGCTGTCATTGGCGAACGATATGCGGTACTTTGGGATACGCTCACAGGCGCGGGTGACATGGCGGCTTTCGAGCCCGCCATCGGTACCAAGCCATTTCACGTTGTTTATAGCCACGCGGATTGGGATCATGTCTGGGGCACGAACGGCTTTTCGCGCCCGCCGCTGGATATCATTGGGCACAAGGCCTGTTTGCGTCGATTCGACGAGGACGTGGCGATGACGCTTTGTGACATGCAGCTTGCTGAGCCAGGCAAATGGGATGACATCGAGTTGATCCCGCCAAACCTGGTATTCAGTTCGCGCATGAGCCTGGACCTCGGAGGAATCACGTTGGAACTGCATCACCTTCCCGGTCATAGCCCCGATTGCATTGTTGGATGGATACCGCAATGGGGCGTCCTCCTCGGCGGCGACGCCATCGAGACTCCTTTGCCAGTCGCGCATGATCCCGGGTTCTTGGCCGATTGGCTGGATTCTCTGGAAACCTGGGCGAACAACGGTGATGTAAAGCGGGCAATTTCGGCGCATGGGAGCATCAAAGGGCGGGAGAGCCTGGACAGCACCGTGGACTATTTGCGCCGACTGATCGCCGGCGATGATATCGAGTTCGAGTCGGAACTTGACGATTTCTATCGGGGGGCTCATCAAAAGAATTTAGAACTGGCAAGGGGCGGCGATCAAGGGGATGACTGATGTCCTGCCCGATGTATTGGACTTCGGATTGGCGTTGGTCTTCTGTGGTACAGCCGCCAGTACGATTTCGGCCAGGTATGAAGCCTACTACGCCAATCCCGGCAACAGGTTTTGGCGAACCCTTTGCCAGGCTGGCTTTACTCCGCGCCTTTATGAGCCTTGGGAGTTTTACAAGCTTCTCGATCTGCGCATTGGCTTGACTGATGTGGCAAAAGGCAAGGCGGGCTCCGATGCTGATCTTAAGCGGTCTGACTTCGATCCCGGTGCATTAAACGCGAAGATCCTTCGCGTTAAACCGCAGATCCTGGCCTTCACCAGCAAGGCCGCTTGGCGCGCCTGGAAAGGCGTCCCGTCAAAGCAAGCGGTATCTTGGGGCTGGCAGGAGGAAATCCTTGGCGCAACGCGGATTTATGTGCTGCCGTCGTCCTCCGGCGCGGCGCGGCGCTATTGGGATACGGCGCCCTGGCTGGAGCTTGCCGAAGACTATCGATCGCGAATGCGGCCGCTCGGCGGCGGCGAAAAAATCCGCCGCGCTCACAGAAAATAACAAGCATTCTCCTCGCACAAGCAAGGCGGTTTATCAAATAAGTGAGCCTAGAGGTCGACAATGCGCGTATTTATGAATGAGGAACGACGCGCCCTGGCGCGCGAGTTTTCCTCCCCGCGCGCCGGCGATGCGGGATACGACCTGCACGCCATTGACGATAGCGAAGTCGCGCCATTGCAACGCATAGCGATACGGACCGGGCTGCATATTGAGATTCCGGCAGGCTACGTTGGTCTGGTGAAAGATCGTTCAAGCGTCGCTGCGGCCGGAATGCATTGCTTGGCGGGCGTCATCGACAGTTCCTATCGCGGCGAGTTAAAAGTATTGATGGTTAATCTCGACAGCGAAACTGTTCTAATCAAGGCTGGCCAGAAAATCGCGCAACTCGTCATCGTTCCCGTCTTGACGGAAGGGATTGAATTGGCGGCTCGCCTGGAGGACCTTTCGCCCAGTGAACGCGGCGAGGGCGGCTTTGGCTCGACAGGTGAGTAAGCGACTGGCCCGGGCGGACACGCGATTGCTGGCGGCGCGCTAGTTATGGTACGCCGTACCGCCACCATCAACGACCAGGACTTGCCCGGTCATGAAAGCGGCGGCATCCGAGCAGAGGAACAAGGCGACCCCGGCGATGTCGCTAGGAAGGCCGCTTCGCTTCAGGATCACGCGCTCGGCCGGGACGGTCGGCATATCGTCCTCGGCGATGTTGCCGGCGGCGATGGCGTTGACAAGAATGTTGTAAGGCGCGAGTTCGCGCGCCGCTTGCCGCGTCATGCCAAGGACGCCCGATTTGCTCGCGACATAAGGGATGCCCGACGGCATGCTGCCGCCGATACCAACGGGGGCCGCCAAATTGACAATGCGTCCGCCGCCTTCGTCAGCCATGACACGTCCAACCAGTTGCGTACAAAAGAAGTTGCCAGTGACGTTGACTTCGAGTTGGCGCCGCCAGTCCCATTCGTCGATCGCCAACATGGGTTCGGCTTTGAATGCGCCCGCGGCATTGACCAGAATGTGAATCTTGCCAAAAGCATCGCGGGTCCGCTCGATCATGTTGGCTGTCTGGAAGCGATTGGCGACATCGCCGTGAAGCGGCAAGCCCCGCGCGCCGTGTTCCCCGACTTCCGCTGCGACGGCCTCTGCACGCTCGATATTGAGATCATTAAGCGCGACGGCAGCGCCGCTCTCGGCCAGGGCGATGGCAATTGCCCGACCGATGCCGGCGCCAGCACCTGTCACCAGCGCGTTTTGGCCCGACAGATCAACCGAAAATTTTGGCACAAGCTCGTGTTCCGGCTAAAAAGGAATGTCATCCACGGAGCTGGGCGGGTCGGCAAAATTGGAGGCGCGATCGTCGCGGCGCTGATCGTCGCGGCGTCCGCCACCCTGTCTGCCGCCACCCTGTCTGCCGCCACCTTGCCAACCGCCGCCTTGGTCGTCTTCGCCGCGGCTGCTCAGAAAGCGCACGTCGCGCGCGGTCAAATCGAGCGAAGCCGCGGCTTCGCCATTGTTGTTGATGTAGCCCCGCGCCGATACGTTGCCTGTCACCAGGACCCGCCGGCCTTTCGCCAGGTAGGTATTGCAATTTTCCGCTTGCGGCCCCCAAACAGCGACGCGATACCAGGTTGTCCGCTCTTGCTGTTCATTCGTTTGGCGGTCCCGCCAACGTTCCGAGACAGCCACGCTGAAGTTGCAGACTGCGCGACCATTTTGCATATAACGGAGTTCCGGGTCGCCGCCGAGGTTTCCTACGATGATTGTCTGATGCCAGCTCATTTTTCCTGCTCCTAAATCACTTTCGTCAAAAGATAGAACGGTGTTTGCTTGCCGCGCGTTCCTTAGTCACGGACCTTCATATCTGAACATTAGGGGACTATTTCATACTGTCAATTTTACTTTGCAGAATCTTGCGAGCCAGGCTTGGATCCGCTTTGCCTCGCAACTCCGCCATAACTCTTCCAAATAATGCATTGATGACTTTGTCGTTGCCATCAAGCACTCTTTGTACCAGATCCTGGTTGTCCGCTATGACCTTTTCGACGGCAACGCCGAGGATATCCGGGTCCGAGATTTGAGCCAAAGCCTTTTCATCGACGATCTCTCTTGCGGTTTTACCGGTATTCCACATCTCCGGGAGCACCTTTTTTCTGGCGGTACTCTGGTTGATCGCGCCATTTTGAACCAGCGTCAGCAGTCCGGCGAAGTTTTTCGCCGATATAGGGACGGCGTCGATGGACTCTCGCTCGATGTCGCGGGCATTCATCATACGGAAGAGATCGGTTGTGATCCAGTTGCTGGCAATCTTGGCGTCGACGCCGTTGTCGATGATCTCCTGAAAATAGGCGGCAACCGATCGTTCGGCGGTCAAAACCGCCGCGTCGTAGGGGCTCAGTTTCAATTCATCTATGAAACGCTGTTGCAATTCATCGGGCAAAGCCGGCAACCTCCTCCTCAAGTCCTCCACCCACTCTCGGCTGACCTCGACTAGGGGCAGGTCGGGTTCGGGGAAGTAGCGGTACTCGTCCGCGCGTTCCTTGTAGCGCTGCACCGTGATTTTCTGCGCGGTTTCGTCCCAGCCGAGCGTAGCGGGCTTGACCCTGGCGCCGTTGCCATAGAGCTGGATCTGCCTTTGCACTTCGTAATCAATGGCCTTGACCATGTTACGTATGCTATTGAGGTTTTTGATCTCGGTCCGCTCGCGCAATTCGGTATCGCTCGCTTGCATGACGCTGACGTTAGCTTCGAAGCGCAGGATGCCTTTGGACATATCGCCGTTATTGACACCGAGGTAACGCAAGATGGAACGGAGCTTGCGCGCATAGGCTTCAGCTTCTGCCGCGCTGGCGATATCGGGCTCGGACACAATCTCCAAGAGGGGAACGCCGGCGCGATTATAGTCGACCAGGCTGCCGCCCATGGTGTGGGTGAGTTTGCCCGTGTCCTCTTCCATGTGGGCTCGGCGGACCCGTATCTGTTTGCTTGTCCCGTCGTCGACTTCGATGTTGATGTATCCATTGACGGCCAGGGGACGGTCGTACTGGCTGATTTGATAGCCCTTGGGCAGATCGGGATAAAAATAGTTTTTGCGGGCGAACTGATTAACGGGCGGGATATGGCAATTGAGAGCCAAACCGACCATGATGCCGTATTCCATGGCCCGCATATTGATAACGGGCAAGGTTCCGGGCATGCCCAAGGACAGGGGATCAACCGCGGTATTGGGTTCCGCTTCGACGCTGTCGACAACCGGACATCGGCTAAACATCTTGCTCTCGGTTTCCATTTCGGCATGGACTTCCAAGCCGATAACCGTTTTCCATTCGCTCATGAGGCGCAGCCAGTCTGTGAATCACATGCAGGAGACAATTTAGCACAAAGGTTCGCAAGTTGCAAAGGGCTGAATTTGCTAGGCATAGTATCGCTCCCTTGCGGCCCCCGCAAGTCCCCCGGGAGCGCCTCGCGCCGTCCCCGTATTTTCCCAGTTTCTGGGGCCGTGGAAGAGCTGGAGGGCTCGGTATTGCTGGATTTATATTCACCACAGCCGCTCGGCGCGTAACCGGCGAAATTGGGCTACCACGCCCACACAAAATAAAAAACCCGCTCGGCTACCGCAGATCGTGGTTTATTAGAAAAGAGGCACAGAGGGCTGTGTTTCGGGTGACCAGATTGGTCGCCCCTACGGGATTTGGCACGGGTGTGCATGGCAGCGAAGGAGTACCTAAGCCATCAGTACTGATTCGGTTGCTCGATCGATGATTCCGCGCTTGTTCAAGAAGCGTTCCAGTCGTTTGAGGGCTTCTCTGATAGTATCTTCGCTTGTGGCGTAACTGGCGCGGAGGAAACCGCCCCCGCTAGGACCAAATGCGCTGCCCGGGATAAGGGCCAGGCGTTCTTCCAGCAGCAGTTCCTCACAAAACGCTTCGTCATCCATAGCGGTGACTTTGATGCTTGGGAAGGCATAGAAGGCGCCGCGCGGCTCGAAGCAAGACAATCCCAGGCGATTGAAACCGTCGACGATCAGCCGACGCCGCCGGTCATACTGCTGGCGCATGTATTCGACATCGCCCTCGCCATGTTGAACGGCTTCCAGGGCAGCGGTCTGGCCCATGGTGGGGGCGGACATGATCAAATACTGGTGCAGTTTGTACATGGCTTCGGTGAAGGTCTTTGGCGCCGTAACGTAGCCAATCCGCCAGCCGGTCATGGCGTAGGACTTGCTCATGCCACTGAGGACAATTGTGCGGTCGAACATATCGGGCAGCGCCGCGAAATTGATGTGCTCGACGCCATAAACGAGCCGTTCATATATCTCGTCGGAGACCACGATCAGGTCATGTTTTTGCGCAACGGCAGCCACTTGCAGCATATGCTCACGGGTCAGTACCGCGCCGGTGGGGTTGTTGGGGTAGCTGAGCAGAATCGCTTTGGTCCCTGGGGTAACGGCGGCTTCCAGATCGTCAGCCGTCACCTGAAAGTCGTGATCAACCGAAGTCGGCACAAAAACCGGCCTGCCGCCCGCCATCTCCACAATGGCGGCATTCGCAACAAAACAGGGCTCGACGACGAGCACTTCGTCACCGGGATCCAGCAGCACTTTTAAGGCGAGATAGAGCGCTTCGCTGACGCCAACGGTGATCAAAACTTCATCATCCGGTGAATACGTCAACTGATAGCGTTTTTGGATATGAGCCGATATTGCCGCCCGCAATTCGTGAATCCCGGCATTGGATGTGTATCCGGTAAGGCCGTCGTAAATGCTTTGGACGCCCGCCTCGACAATATGTGACGGCGTCACAAAATCGGGCTCGCCGATGCCCAAGGTGACCACATCGTCCATGGTGGCTGCGATATCAAAATAGCGGCGGATGCCGGAGGGACGAAGTTTATTCACACTGCGGGAAAGATATCGATTCATCTGTTGGGTTCCTCGTTGACAAAGTCGGAAGGTTTATATCATGGGACGCGGGAGATAGCATCCCGCATCTATTTCCAATTATACGAACTGTTTTCCTACAGAGTGTATGAGGGCTTAAGTAGAATGCGGGAAAATGAGCTGATGCTTAGATCAAGTTGTAGGAATTGTCCGGTCACTCACGCGTTGCCAGGTCGGGGAAGCATTTTGAAATCTTAATGCCGCTATGTGCCGGTTACGCCAGCCGAGGTATGATTTGCCCGAAAGGGGTACGAAATTGTGGATGTCGCCTATGCGAGTTCAATAAGGGGAGATTCACCACAGCCGCTCGGCGCGTAACCGGCGAAATTGGGCTACCGCGCCCACACAAAATAATAAACCCGCTCGGCTACCGCAGATCGTGGTTTATTAAAGAGAGGCGCAGAGGGCACAGAGGGGACTGTTTCGGGCGACAAGATTGGTCGCCCCACATGGTCTGTTTATATTCTGTGGCTTGGCTGGCTTTGCAGGCGTATGACGACGGGCGGTCATTCGGTGACGTATTCAAGAGGCGGCACGTTGTAAGAATCCGTTTTTTCAATTCACAAGGAGAGAAGCGTGGCAGGTTTGCCAAGTTTGGAAAACTGGGATTCGACTCGAGACGGCTTGCACCAGGTAGCGCTGGTGCTGAGCGCGATAAAGGTCTGTTGCGTTGAGCCACAGCCAAACAGTTTACAGTACAGCTTGTGCATGACGCCCAGCGGATTGACCACAGCGCGCCTTAATATCGGTGGCGAACTGCATTTTGATATCGCGGGTTTGCAATTGCGCTATTCGCGGGGTGGGGGCAAGGAATTCCAGATTGATGTTGAGGGCTATGATCAGAAATCCTTGATTGACGACGTTGTGGGCGGTTTCGCGTCACTGGGAATTGAGATCAGTCCGTCGCGGACACATATCAGGCAGAAGCAGCGCTTCGAAATCGAGCCGGGCCTGGCAGCGGACTATTTGGCGGTCCTGAATGCGGCTTATGCCGCGTTGGCTCGTTTCCGCGCGGGACTTGGCGGGTGCTTGAGCCCCCTGGTTCTTTGGGCGCATCATTTTGATCTGGGGTTTCTTTGGTTCCCCCGCGCGAACATGGACGAGCACAAGGATCCGCAGTTGGCTTTCGGCTTTGCGCCGCACAGTCCCGGTCTGGAACGACCCTATTTCTATGCTTATGGCTGGTCTGCAAAAGCAGGTTATCTGGAGCTGCCAGTTTCGGCGCCGGCGAGGGCGGAAAGCGGCAGCTATACCGGCCTCTACGCCGGTTATGACGATCTCGATAGGGGCGATCGATTTGAGAGCCAGGTCGAGCGGATCTTGCGCGATTATTACTTGCTTGCCAAAGCGAAGCTCTAAAAGCGGGGCCGGGCTTGCAGAGACTTTCTGGCTCGAGATGCGTAAATTAGGCTAGGGATGTGCCGGGTGGCAATATATCGAAGTCGGTTGAAATAGAAAATGACAGCAAGTGTGGTATGTTTCGGTCGACCTGACAGGACGCGTAGGTCGCGTAGACACTGACCGTAGACACTGACCGTAGACACTGATCGTAGACACTGATCGTAGACACAGCCCGCCGGCCGCCCCTACGGATAGATTTTATTGTGGGTGAGGGATGTATAGCCGAGATTTGACGCGGGGACGCAAGAATTTCAACCGAAAAGGATACACTTCTGCCGGGTGGATTTGCGGGGACGGTCTATAATGCGCTATTGTTTAGGAAGACGGTTCTTAACATCGAGGGGCAGTTATCGTATAATCAGTTCTTGAGCCAGGCGGACGATGTGAAAGGAGCAGGCAGCGGTCGGTCTTTTGATCGCTGTAGAGGCAAAGTATGAGCGACGAGAATAAAATTCCGAAGGACAATCTAACTGATGATGCCGGGCAAGATGCGCCGGGTGCGTCGTCATCGGATGACATGGGAGATCGGCTGGAGCGACTGGGTGGGGAACCTGCCCCGGCCATCACGCCAGAGGAATTCGAGCGCCTGCAAAAGGCGGGACAGGTTCACATAGATTCGCGCGGGCGCGTCCGGACGGCGCGACGAAGCGGCGCCGAGGCGGGCGTTTCGCTCCGCAAACGCCGCGCCTGGTATGGCTGAACCCGAATTCCGGCAACTGCAAAGCAAGCTTTTGACAGAACTGCGCGGCAGTCAATTGCTTGCTGACCCCGAAATTGACGCCGCGTTTAGTGCAATCCCGCGCCACCTTTTCTTACCACAGTTCGATCTCACAACCGTTTACCAGGACAAAGCCATCGCTTTGAAGGTGAGTCCTTCGGGCGAAACTTTGAGTTCGTCAAGTCAGCCGACAATGATGGCCATCATGTTGCAGCAGTTGCGGCTTGCGCCGGGTATGAACGTATTGGAGATCGGCACTGCTTCCGGATACAACGCCGCCATTTTGAGCCGAATCGTCGGCGCCGGCGGCTATACAACCACGTTGGAAATCGACCGCGAACTGGCTGAAGAGGCGCGCAACAATTTGTTGCGAGCGGGCTTTGGCAAGGTGTTGGTGGTGGATTGCGACGCGGCTGGAGGTTACGAGCCGCGCGCGCAATATGATCGCATATTGGCGACGGCCGGCGTATGGGACGTGCCGGGCAAGTGGCTGCAGCAACTGCGAGCGGATGGTCGATTGGTAGTCCCGATCTGGCTCGATGGCGTGCAAGTCAGCGCGGCCTTTATTCCGCAGCCGGACGGGACTTATCTGAGCGTCGACAACCGTCCCTGCGCCTTTGTCTACCTGCAGGGCCTGGCGGCGGGGCCGGATGTTCGCAAGAGAGTTGGGGGCGCCTATTTGGAAGTCATCGCAGATGACGTCGACAAGATTGATACGGCCGCTTTGCATCTTTTGCTTTCGGAAGATGTAGAAATACAACGATTGGGAAAACACTTGCGGCCAGAAGAGTTCTGGTATGGCTTGCAGCTTTATCTGATGATGCACGAGCCACCGCGTTACGTATTCGCGGTTTATGCGATTCCGGAAGGCGAAATGGCCTATGGAATGGCGGGCAACGGCATACTGTTGTTTCGCCCGAACAGCGCTGTCTTCGCGGCATATGATGATGGCGGAGTCGTGCGATGCTACGGCGGGGCAGCCGCATTTTTGAAGTTGCAAGCGCTCTTTGCCAATTGGTTATCGTTCGAGGGCGCGCTGGTCGATCGTCTCTCTTTACAATTGATCCCCCTCGAGATGGGCGAGCCGGTTATTCAGACGGGCAAACTCTTCAGAAGGAAAGACCACTACTTACACGTATGGCTGGACTGATCAACCTGGCTCATGTGAGGCGAGCGCTCGCGCTACGCGACTTCGATGCCACGCGCGCCAGAAAACGGATGTCGCCGGTACCGCGGGGATGGCAGAAGCGTGAAAGCGCGCCTACACAAGCCGCGGTCATGGTGTTGCTTTACCAGGACCGCGAGGAGCGCCTCCATGTCGTGCTTACCTTGCGGCATGCCGGATTGCGCGGCCACAGCGGCCAGGTCAGTTTCCCCGGCGGCCGTCAGGATCCGCAGGACAGAAGTTTGACTGACACGGCGATTCGAGAGACCGGCGAAGAAATCGGCATTTGTCGTGAGGCGATACGCGTCCTGGGGGACATGCCCGGGCTTTACATCCCGACATCACATCATGATGTATATCCGACGGTCGGTTATTGTCGGACTCAACCACGCTTTCGTCCGAATCCGCAGGAGGTTGTGGAGGTCTTCAGCTTCGCGCTGGACGATCTGCTACATCCGCGATTCAGGCGCGAGGAGCGCCGGATGATAGGGGGCTACGATGTCTGGGTGCCTTACTACGATGTGGGCGGGCACAAGGTCTGGGGCGCGACCGCCATTATGCTGAGTGAATTGGAGGAACGGCTGCGCCGGGTCTTGCCAGAACTGGGGTGAACAAAGTGGGCGAGCCAAGGCTCGTCTGTACAGGGTTCAGAGTAGTGTTGTGGGTTTGGCAGTGATGGCGCTGGTATTATTCACCACAGAGCCGCAGAAGCAAGCGTAAGTAAGTCATGCAAAAAGAATTGAACACAGAGTAGGCAGAGAGCGCAGAGAAAAAGCGACAGAGGAATATATTCTACGGGCGTTTCGGCGAAACGCCCCTGCAGTTCGTCCCTGTTCTTGATTCTCATTACTTACTTGCAATTACTGAGGTCTGTGTTTCGGGCGACCAGGTTGGTCGCCCCTACGGGTTTTGAGGTAGTTGTGGATGGGTTTTGGCGGGCTTGTGCGGAATGCCATAGGTTGCTATGCTAGCGTCAGCGCGGAATAGCGGCATGTATCCTCGAAAGTTTCAAGAAAGAACCAAGACAGGGAAATGGACAGTATAACTCCTTTGTTGGCAGCCGGGACCGGCGGCGCCCTTGGCGCCGGTGAATGGAGCGCCTTGCTTTTCTATGTGGTAGTCGCGCTGGGCGTTTCTTTTCTGTGTTCGATCTGGGAAGCGGCCATGTTATCGACGCCGGTTTCGCATATCGAATTGCTGGTGCAGGAAGGACACAGAGCCGGCAAGATCATGCAGAACCTGCGCCAGAATGTCGAAGATCCTATCTCCGCCATTTTGACCTTGAACACAATTGCGCATACGGTGGGCGCGGCCGGAGCCGGAGCCGAGGCGACGGCGATTTTCGGCAGCGAGTACTTCGGCATCATTTCGGCGGTATTGACGCTGCTGATCCTGGTTTTTTCCGAGATCATTCCCAAGACCCTGGGCGCCGTTTACGCCAGGCCGCTCACCCCGTTTACAGCATATTCGCTACGGGCATTGCTGTTCGTCTTCGCGCCGGCAGTGCGCGCTTTTGAATTCGTCACGCGGGCGATGCGCCCCAGTGAAGACTCGCCAACTGTTACACGTTCCGAGCTACAAGTGATGGCGCGGATCAGCGCGGAAGAGGGTGGTATCAAGGAACGCGAGAACCGCATAGTCAACAACCTGCTGCAATTGGCGGATGTTCAGGTCGAGTCGATCATGACGCCGCGCACGGTTGTCTTGATGTTTCAAGAGGAAGCGACCATTGGCGACGTCATTAATACGCACAAGTTCTTGCCCTATTCACGCATTCCCCTATTTGGCGAATCGGCGGACGATATCAAGGGCTATGTCTTGCGGCACGAGATTTACAAGCGCGCCGCCGCGGATGAACAGGATGTACAAATGCAGGAAATCGCGCTCGAACTTGCAGTCGTGCCGGAAACAAACTCGGTCGCGCAGGTATTGGACGAATTCATCGCGAAACATGAGCATATCTTCCTGGTGATCGACGAATACGGCGGCACGGCGGGACTGATCACTCTGGAAGACACCGTCGAGACCTTGCTCGGCATCGAGATCATGGACGAATCCGACCGTGTGGTGGATTTGCGGCAATTGGCGCGGCGGCGCTATCAAAGCCAGCGCGACGGGCCGGGACAAGCCAGGAACGTTGGCGCGACGAACAGGGGCATAAATGATCGTCGCGGTCCCGCGGCTGCCGATAAGCCGCACGGCGGCGGCGAAAAGGTCTAGCGCGCTCACAGAAAGTAACAAGCCTGTTCCTTGTATGAGCGACCCGGTTTATCAAACAGGCGATCAAGCGGAATGGTCGAGCAATATCTGGAACTGCCGAGCTTCCCGTATCGTTTTGATCTTCTGTTGGAGATCATTAGACGAAACGCCTATCCAGCGCGGATGATCGTTGAAGGGGACAGTTTATGGCGTTACATCGGCGGGAAGTTGCTCTGCTTCCGTCAGGATGGGGATGTCATCGTCTTGACGGGTTCGGCGCTTCAGAAAAGTGATTGCAGGCGGCTGCATGATCTGTCGCGGCAAATACTTGGCCTGGACCACGATCTCAGCGATTTCAACGCGCTTGCGAGGCGAGACGAGCGTCTCTGGCGGCAGATAGAGCCCTTGATTGGTTTGCCGCTGTTTTGCAGTGAAACCGTGTTTGAAGCGCTCATCACGCTGGTTATCGAACAACATATCAGTTGGAAAAACGCTTTGCGCTCGCAGCGAACGCTGATGCGGATTCTGGATAGCGGTGTCATGGTCAGCGGGCAAAAAATTCATGATTTTCCGACGCCGCAACAATTGGCGGCGCTTGAAGCGAAGCATTTGAAGCCATTAAAGATCACCAATGGTCGCATCAACTTGATGCTAAGCGTTGCGCGCGACGCGCGAGACGGCGTACTGGACCTGGAGGGTTTGCGGAGCCTGGAAGCATCCGAAGCCTATGGCAGACTCATGTCAATCAAGGGAGTTGGACATTGGACGGCAGCGAATGTACTCGGCCGCGCTTTTGGCAAGTACCCTTACGTAAGCCACAACGACGTGGCTTTGCAGGCCGCGGTCAATCACTACTTCTATCGGGGAGCCGGCGAAAAGAGCGCCAAACAGGTCCTGGAAACGCTGGAAGCATATGGCGAGTATGCCGGTTTGGTTGGGCATTTTATATTGCTGCGCTGGGTGCTCGATCGCTATCCGGTGGCGCATTGACTGGGTTGATTTCGGCACAGGGCGGTCGCCTCAGGTTATATTTTTCGCCACAGAAGCAAGACCAAGTAAGTAATGAGAATACGTAGATGTCGCCATTCTACCCCATCCCCGGCCAGCGCCCCCTCGGTCCCCCGCCTCACGGGGGAAGTATCCCGAATCATCGGGGAAGGGTGACTCGTCGTCGCAGTTGATGTTTTTGCATGACTTACTTGGTTTTACTGAGTGCACAGCGAATTTTAACCACCGAGTACACCGAGAGCACCGAGGGGGCGAGTCGGCGGCTCGCCCGTGCAGGGCTTGTGCGGTGCTAAGAAAGCAGAATAGCATTTGTCCCATTTTCGAAGGTAATGCAAACATTCGCAGCTATGGAACGCGGGCGTCGCCCCTACCGGTGACTTTTATTTTGTAGTTGTAGGACTTTGTTGGTCCTACTGAGGATACGGAGGTTTCGTTGGTCACAAAGGGGGTATATTTCGGGCGACCAGGTTGGTCGCCCCTACGGTTTTCGCGATGAACTTTGTAGGGGGCGGAGCCGGGCCGGTTGCCAGGCGAGGGACATGGCCTGGGGCGGGGATCTAAGCGGAGAGTTCGTCGTAGAGCAGTTCTTGACTGAGCGTTGGCAGAACGGTCTCCTCGCTGGCAAGCGTGAGAGAGGCGGCGGTCACGCCCAGTCGCATCGCTTCGTCGATGGGCACATCGTTGAGGATGCCGAAAATCGCCGCGCCTGAAAATGCGTCGCCGGCGCCAGAGGCGTCGATGACCTCGGTATGGATGGCGCGGATGTATCCGCCGCCACTGCTATCGGCATAAGCGAGGCCCTGTTCGCCCAAGGTCACGACAGCGACGTTTGCGCCCAGGTTAACGAGATGCTGCGCGGTACTGATCGCTTGATCGCGTTCTGTCGCCGGTCCGTCCAGGTCACAAAGGGAGGCGGTTTCGCTGGCGTTGGGCACGATCAGGTACAAGTTTGGTATGTACTTGCACAGGCGGTTTGCCATGAGCGGGGAGGTGGGGTCGGCGCAAACGCGTACGCCGTGTCGGACGGCCAATTCAAACAGTGTATCGAGGGCTTCTTCCCGCAGGGTCGCGTCTATAACGATTAGCGCGGCCCCTTCGAATAGCCATTCGTGCTCCATTAGATAGTCGGAATCAAGGTATTCCATGATTGCCAAATCGTCGAGCCGGGTGGTCTTGTCTTCCGACCCCACCAAGATCAGCGAAGTCGCGGTTTGGACGCCGCTCACTCGCAGGATATGATTGCAATGAATACCTGCGCCGGATGATTGATTGATCAAGTGTTGACCGAAAGCGTCTTCGCCGATTGCTGACAAGAGAAACGTCTCAATCTCCAAACGCGCGAGATTTTCGGCGATATTGCGGGCGACGCCGCTTACCGAACAGTGAACGTGACCAAATTGACGTCTGCCGGTACGGATGCGATCCGGCGACTTGCCGTTGAATTCCAGCACTGCCGAGCC
The DNA here is from genome assembly GCA_011525385.1 of Chloroflexota bacterium. Lineage (GTDB taxonomy): Bacteria > Chloroflexota > Anaerolineae > Aggregatilineales > Phototrophicaceae > UBA6055. Next base: position 68,940 of record WTGF01000058.1, read on the forward strand.
AATTACCAAGACGTATTCACGGTCCATTTGCGCAACCTGTATCGCTTTGTCTAATCGTCAGTGTGACCGATTCCGCTTGCCAGCGCAAGGTTTTGCCCATGTCCGCGGTGGCGGTTAGAAGTTTCAAATGCGCTCATCCGGCCGAATTGGATGCTGTCCTGTCGGCAGACTGATTTGCTTCCGGCGGGGGCGGTTGGGTTGGCTGGGCATTGGCAAACTCCGTTTCCTGCGGTGGGGCAGCCGGTACGTTAATGCCCAGCGTCGCGGGATTCAAGTCGGAGGAAGCAACAGCGTCGTCATTGGGTACATCGGCCGCGCAGCGGAAGCCTATCCAGCGCTGGCCTTCGCTGGGATCCCAGGATTGGCGATGGACCGCTCGGCTGAAAAAAGGCACGCTATTCCAGGATCCCCCGCGCAAGACTTTTTCCAAACCAGTCACTGGTCCGGCAGGATTGAGGGCAGCGCCTTGGCCGGCCAAGGCTTCATAATAGCGTTCGCTGTACCAGTCGCTGACCCATTCCGCCATGTTGCCGGCCAAATCATAAACGCCATATACGCTGGCTCCCAGGGGATAGCTGGCGATAGGCAGAGGCCCGGGCGGCGTATCGAGTGGCCGGTTCGTCTTGGCCAACGCGTTGTCCCAGGTGTTGCCCCAGGGATAAATGCGGCCGTCGTCGCCGCGCGCTGCCCGCTCCCATTCGGCCTCGGTGGGCAGTCGGCGACCTATGGCCTCGCAGTACTCGCGCGCGCCGTACCAGGTCATGCCATAGGCGGGATACTGGGGCAAGATGCCTGGAATGCTGTAATTGGCGCTATCGAAAACGATTGGGGCATCCGCGCTTTCGTTGCGGGTCTGAATACAGGGGAAGCCCGCGCAACCGTTGAGATGACTGCCGGGTCCGCGAACATTCAGAAAGGCGACGTACTGTTCCAGAGTAACTTCCGTGGTCTCGATCAAAAAGGCGTCAACCGTAACAGGGTGCGCGGGATAGGAGTCTTCAGCGTAGGCAGCGAGGCAGGCGCCGCCGTCGCGCACAGTACATTCCTCGATCGCCACAATGACTTCGGCAGGAAGCGTGCCCATTGTGAATGTGCCGCCGGGCACGGAGACCGCCAGTGATCGCAATACCTGCAGAATCTCCGGTACCTGTGCGGCCGGCTGCGCTACAGGCGCGGGCGGACTGGTGGGCGTCGCTGTCGGAAATGGCGTTGACTGCAGCGCCACTGTTTCAGCGCCGGAAGCTGCCGGAATCGGGGATGATACAGATACGGCACTCAAGCCTCCGGCGGACAAGGCGGGATCCGTCGTTGCAGTAACGACGACGAATTCGGTCAGGGGCGTTGCGGAGGGGCTGTTTGGGTCCTCTGTGGCGGTCATAACGACATGCACGACTGTGGTCTCTACGCGCGGCACAGGTGTTGGCAGCACAAAGTCGAGCATGGACCCTTCGAATATGACGCCGATCATGATGCTGAGGCCGCAAAACAGCCCGGGAATAAAGCCAATGATCACCCATTGCCACGCGGCGCTTCGATGACGCCGTCCACCGATGGGTCGATAGGACATCCATTTTCTCCTTGTCATAATGAAGGCGTAATTTGCCGCCAGGACAGGTTATGTCGCAGGCGATCTGGTGTGATCGCGCTCGTCGGTATTGTTCTATATGAAAACGCCTCAAACAGCAATATGAGTTTGCGGGGCGTGGTGAAAATCGGGGATTTCTCCCTATTCGGGGGGATGCGGCTCGGCGGCACAGAAGTAAGCACGACTAAGTAATTGAAAGCTTTGCCATAAGAAAGAAATCACCGAAATAATCGAAACTGTGTAGGTGCGAGCCAAGGCTCGCCCACCGTTCCGGCTAGGTCTTGCGGGCGACCCGCCGGGTCGCCCCTACCGCCGACTATTATTTTGGAGTTACATGACTTTATTGGTCCTACTGAGGGCAGAGAGGATTTTCAAAATAGTTTAGTGACTTTATGGTGCAAATATAGCGCTGTCCACAGAACCGCTCATCACGGTGTCACGGGTTTGGGCGGGCAGTTGGGTTTCCGGGGCGTCTCCGTCCTCGCGCGGGCATGGTTTCCGCGCCGCTTGACAAGCTCTTGACCTAAGTTTAGGCTTAATTCAAACTGGCAGCAGCGGGAAGGCTCCATTGACCGAAATAAGCGTGACGTCAAAGGCGCCGGCGGCAATCGTGCCGGAGGGATTGCGACCGGTGAATATGCGCACCGACTTGCGTCCTTTGGCGGACTTGATTGAACTGGTATTCGCCGACTCGATGGATAGCAACGGCCGTTCAGCTATCCGCGAAATGCGTTATCTCAGCCATATGGGCTACGGTCTCAATCTAATATCCCGGCTTAACGATCTGGCGCTGGGCATTAGTCTGGGATTTGTCTACATAATGGAGGGTCAATTGGTCGGGAATGTGTCTGTATACCCGGCGGGCTATCCCAAGCAACTGCCCCAAACCTGGATTTTGGCGAACGTTGCGGTACATCCAGCATTTCAAGGGCGGGGAATCGCGGGCGAACTCGTGGGAGCCAGTCTCGAAATGATCCGTCAAAGAGGTGGCAAGCGGGTCATTTTGCAGGTGAACCATGATAATAGAGCCGCGCTGAGACTCTATGAGCGGCAGGGTTTTCTCTATGAGCGCGCCTGGCGCCACTGGAGGCGCAGTGGATTCGTCAGTTCTCCCTTTTGTGACGGGCATGATTTCCATATCACGCGCCCCGGGCATAGCGATTGGAAGTCCGAATACAGCTTGGCGCAGGAGGCGCGCCCCAATGCTTCAGGCGGGCTCGGCTGGCTAAAACCCACCCATGAATCGAGCTTCCGTGTCCCGCCGTGGAAGCGTCTTTTGAATCTTTTTTCCCTGAACAGCACCGAGAAGCTGATCATCCGCGACGAAACGACCTTAGCGATTCTCGTTTCGTGCTGGCTGGAAAGCCTCATCAGCTTCAGCGATATACGGTTGCGCTTCTTTGCATCCCCCGGGCTTGACTACCTTCCACATGCGGAGGCGCTTTTCTGCAATGTTTTGGCTCGTTATCCACGGTCTACGATCAACGTTGAGCATCCACACGACGACGACATCATCAATGACCTGCTCATGCGCTATCAGTTCAAGATCAAACGAGAACTGTGGCATATGCGTCTGGATCTTTAGTTTGAGCGCAACGTCGATTGTGCCTTAAAGATTTTCGCGATCGGGGCGGAAGCGCGGCGGCCTTCTGGACTCCGAGTCGCCTATCTGGAGATTGTCCGGCTCTATTGCCCCCGGTACATAATGGAGGCGCTTCTTTGGCAAACGAGGCGGTCGATTGCGGTCAAAGCTGTTAGCGGCTCTTAGCAATGGCGCCTCTCCTTCGGGCTCTAGCGACAAGGCAACAGCATTGGGCGGCGATGTCGGCGAATGCGCCGCGTTTTGCTGCAAGGTCTGCGCGCCGGCCGCGCCCAAGTACTCTCCCAGGATTTGCCGCTGCTGCATGGCGTCATAGCGCGCGCGTCGTTCTTCCTTCATGTGCTGGCGACGGGAAATCTCTTGTTGGATCAATTGCGGATTCGACACCTTGTGAAAGAGTTTGTGTTCGTCGGCGCCGATCAATGACATGCGCACGTCTCCATATTTCATGATGGCGGCAAAGAAACCCGTTGTCACCGATTCCACGTTATCTATGCGCTCGACGAGCACCTGATCGCGCAGGTTTTGCAGGAAAAACGGTCGCTTGTGCACCAGGGTGATCGTATCGTCGGAGATAATGTAAATGTCATTCCGCCAATCCCAATCCAGCCAGTAGTACATGACAGCACCGATCAAAAAGGCGAGCATGGAGAGGGGGAAAGTTACGATGCGCAAATCCGGGCTTAGCACCGTGAAGGTCAATAGCAGTCCTGTTAGGGCCAGAAGCGCAATCACGATAGGAATAAAGGTATGCTGCGCCCAAACACTGATGTGCTTGCGATATACGATATCGCCATTGCTCATTTCGATGCGCGTGCTGAAGTATCCGTTTGTGCCGGCGACGGGCCTCGGCGGCGCGCTTGCATCAGCGGACGAGGGCTTGAATTCTTTTTCCAGTTCAGGATTTTCCCCCGCCATCCATCGTTGCAACTCATCGCGCACCATGGCATGGTGACGTTGCGCCTTTCGGCTTTCGAAGTATTGTCGATCTTCGATGATCAGTTTCTGAAACTGTTCCGGCCGGGGTATCAGGTCCAGTTCCAGATTGCCCTGCGATCCGGCGGTCTTAATGATGACGCTGCCATAGCGAAACAAGCGCGCAAAGGGATCATAGGGGGGGATTTCGAAGTTGATTTCTTGCACGCTCTCCAAGCCAACTTGGGTAATCTGCCGATGCATGGCCAGAATGGTCCGCTCGACTCGAATAATGCGCTGGTCCGTGACGATCACCGAGTCGTTACGCCATTCCGCAAAGAAGTAAATCAGCGCCGCGCCGGGAAAGATCAACGATAGGACGACTAGCAACAGTGAAAGCGCCCCCGCGCCCAAAATGAACGCGGCGGCCCACATTGCCGGCATTATCAAGAGCGGAATCCAGGCTGTCCGCAGGAAGGCCCAGCAATGCCGACGGGTCTCGATCAGCACTTCTTCGTCGTCCCGCTGTTCAGCGAAGCGGGGATTGATCCCCGCCCCGGTGTCCTTCTTATTCAGTCCGATTGCCGCACCTAATTCCGAGTGTCGTTTCAAGAGCGCGTCGAAGGCATCCTTGCCCAGCTTGGCTACGGTTACATTCTGAGAGGCGCGCAGAGTTGCGGACTGGGCATAATCGCTGAAGAGCGCGTCTTGATTAAAGACTTGCTCCGGTTTGACAGTTGCCAATGGCACTTGAGCCCCGTCGGCATTCGCTTGAAATAGTATTGCGGCGCCGGAGAGAACGATCAAAAGACCGTCCGCCGATCGGCCTTGAACAAATATGTCTTCGCCCGCGCGATAGCTGTGAACTGTCAAGGCTTCGCCGATCAAGCGCAGATGCTGGCCGCTGAGGCGCGCAAAAATGGGGATATTCTGCAGTAAGGATTCCTCAGCAAGGTCTGGCATGGAAAGAGGTCTCGGTTCGCGCCGTTCTGGGCTGATTATAGCATAGATACCTGGGGGCAGGCCGCGGACACAGGGGGGTTATTTTCGGGGGACATGGCAGGTCGCCCCTACGGAATGCGACGCGACTGTAGATGGGGTCTGACGGATTTGTGATTTGGCGGGGACAGTACATGTTTTTTGACCATCGAGGGCACCGAGAGATTCTTGGTCGCAGAGGCAAGTAGGCATAAATGCATTTGTTTCGGGCGGCTCACCGAGTCGCCCCTACCAACGTCGTTGGTATTTTGGGCTTAGGATCTCATGTTGAGAACTGCAAAAGTATTTCAACCGAAAAGGATTCAGTACCAAACAGATGGTAGTGTATCGAAGTCGGTGGAAATAGAAATGACGTGAACCCCATTTCATGCTA
>WTGF01000002.1 GCA_011525385.1 Chloroflexota bacterium
TGTAATTCATGATTTTCAACAGAGTCCAGCGGATCGCCCCTACCGGCTGTCAGGTACTTGTTGCTCTTAATTTCAACCGACTTCAATACACTACCCAATCATCTGAAACAATTGTCGGCTCGAACCGTAGACAGCTTACGCGGGAGATCGAAAACCGTATACTGGCCAGGGGCGCCCGGCGATATTCCCGCTTGGAAGGACCTTGATATACAATGAGCGAGATAACTGCCCAAAACACACTTGAGAGCATCAAAGCCTATGAATCTCAACTACCACCTGCTCGACGTCTTCACCAATCAGCCCTTCGGCGGGAATCAATTGGCAGTCTTCGCCAGTCCGCCGCTCGACCTCCCAACCAGCACGATGCAACTAATCGCCAAAGAGATGAATCTTTCGGAAGTCACTTTTGTCTTTCCACCCGCGGATTATCAAAATGACTTTCGAGTGCGAATATTTACGCCGGCTCGGGAATTGCCGATGGCCGGTCACCCGACCGTCGGAACCGCCTTTTTGCTGGCGCATCTCGGCATGATTGACGAGATCTCAAAGTCGCGAACATTGACATTCGAGGAGGGCATTGGCCCGATTCAAGTTACGGTAGAGAGCGATGAAGACGGGATGCCTGATAGCGTGCTGATGCGACAGCCCCTTCCGCAATTCCTCGACATTTACGAAGACCGCGAAGCCATTGCGCAGATGCTCTCGCTGAGGCCGGGCGATCTTCACCCCGACGCTCCCCTGCAAGTTCTCAGCAATGGTCTGCCCTTTCTATACGTGGCGGTAAAGTCTCTGGGCGCAATACGGCGACTCAGCTTGCGTCTTGACCTGTGGCAAGGGTTGCTCATGGGCAAGCCCGGCGAAAACGTCTTTGTCACCACAACCGAAACGGAAAACCCGGGATCAACCGTGCATAGCCGAATGTTCGCGCCCGCATTGGGTATCGCAGAAGATCCGGCGACCGGGTCGGCGAGTGGGCCGCTGGGCGTATACTTGCTGAAATATGGCTTGGTCGAGAGCCAGGAAATCGTTAGTGAGCAAGGTATCGAAATGGGCCGTCCCAGTTTCATCAACATAAAAGTTGACAGAGGGGGAGACAAGTTCACGGAAGTGACAGTCGGCGGCGCTTGCGTCTATATGGGACAAGGGACGCTTATCGTCCGCTAGGATTCACATGCCGCGGCTCGCAACTCACCTTGGGTTTCTGCTCAATTCCTTTGCCTATCCACAAAGCAAAGATCGAGTCGTCACGAAAGCCGCCCCAATAACAGGATGAGTCGCGAAATATGCTATCATTGAAGTGAACTGGAGCACCGGCGAAGATGGCAAAGAGCGGCGTTATCGACCACTATGAACCGGAAGCGGTCATGCGGGGTTTACTGGATGGGGAAGGCTTCCGCAACCGCGTGGCCGGCGCTTGCATCTACACTTGCCCGCGCTGCGGGCATCGAATCCGTTTTCGCTGGCGCAGTTTCTACCGAGCCGATGGACGCTCGCCAATGCCCCGCCACCTTCGTCGGATTCTCGATGATTTCACGCCTGATCTGCCCACTGACGAACAAAGCATCGTCGATTTTGATTGTCCCACATGCCAGGCCCCAACGCGCATCATCTTCAGCATTCTCGATTACAAGAAAATCGCATACCACTTCGACATCTATGCCGTGCTCGTGGGCGAAGGTAAAGCGCAGAAATGAGAGAGCTGCTTGCCACCCTGAATGACTACGACCCCGGCATGCTGCCCGCTCTGGCGGAAACCTGGGGGATCGCCAGCAAAAGCCTTGTCGATGATGCGATAATCCCACAATTACACCGTGCAATGCTCGATCCGCAGTCGTCGGAAGCGGCTTGGGACAAGCTCGACGATAGCGCCCGCACCGCCTTGCAACTCCTCGTTAGCAGCGCGCAGCAACGCATGAAGATCGGACAGTTCGAGCGCTTTTATGGCAAGATTCGCAAACTGGGACGCGCGCAGATCGAAAAGGAACAGCCCCACCTGCAAGGTCAAAGCATTGCCGAAACGCTGTATTATCGGGGCTTCATTGGCGAAGGATACGACAAGGTCGACGACAATCTCATAGGCTTCTTTTACGTGCCGCCAGATCTGGCGGACGCGCTTCCCCTGCACAAAACAAGTTATGAACATATTGAGGTCGAAGACTCATCCTCCCTTGACCTGCCATCCCTGCCCACGATTGACGACGTACAAGATATAAGCTCCGCCGATACCTCGATCGTCGACGACCTAACCACCTTGTTAGCGTTCACCCAGGCAAATGAAGTCGAAATGGAGGATGATGGATTCTCCCAACAGGCCATACGGGCGCTGATGCCGCATGTCTTGCATGACAGTGTAGTGCGTCTGGACTTCCTGCTCGGGCTGGGCATCAGCGCAGCCCTCATCACTTCACAGGACGGCAAGGCCTACCCGCGGCGCAATGAGGTCCGCGCCTTTCTATCCGCGACGCGCGCGGAACAAATTCGGCTGCTCGCGCTGGCATGGCTGGAGAGCCAGACCTACCGTGATTTGTGGCATATTCCCGGCCTATTTCCCGATGATTCCGGCTGGTCCTATGACCCGGCCGGGGCTCGCGACGCTGTCATGAGCCTCTTCGCAGAACTGCTGCCCGAGCAAGGCTGGGTTTCGGTCAACGACTTGATCGACGTCATCAAGGACATCGAGCCGGATTTTCAACGCCCGGATGGCGATTACGACAGTTGGTACATTCGCAACGCGGCTGGTGAGTTTCTCAACGGATTTGAGAGCTGGGACGCCGTGGAGGGCTCATTGATAGAATTCTATCTGGTGGGTCCGATGTATTGGTTGGGTTTGGTCGATATCGGCGATGACGTTGTGCGTTTGACCGCCTACGGACGCGCCTTTCTGGAAATTCAGGATTGGCCCCTGCCTCCAGACCAGCCCCACCCGATCGAGATACGCAACGACGGCGCCTTGCTGGCGTCGCGCCGCGTCAATCGTTTCGAGCGCTTTCAACTGGCGCGCTTCGCTCGCTGGGAACAAGCGGGCGATCCTTATGTCTACCGGCTTGGCGCGGACAGTATCCAGCGCGCTACCGTCCAAGGCATCAACGTGCAGCACATTCAGGCTTTCCTGGTTCGACAATTGGACGGCAAGCCAATTCCCATCCCGATCGTCAAGTTGCTCCGTAACTGGCAAGATGGCGCCAAGACCACGGTGAGTTTTGAATCACATATAATCTTGCGCGCCAACAATGAAGAGGTGCTGGACAAAATTTTCGCTATGCCGGCTTTTCGACGACATTTGGGCGCGCGCCTCGGTCCCATGTCCTGCGTCATCCGCGAAGACCAATGGCAGGACCTAAGTGACAAGCTCGGCGACGACGGCATAGAAGTGGACGCGGCAGGCCTGGGGCGCAGCAACGATTGACAGTCAATCCTTCTTGATGCCCATCTGATAGACATCGCTCTTGGACCAGCCCGCCTCTTTGGCAAGCGCTTTCGCCGCTGCCGACAGGCTTTCGCCCGCGGATATCCGCTCATTCAGGGCAAGGATGACTCGCTCGTCAGGCCAGCGGCTCTCTGTGGGTGGAGCGCCGGCGATCAGCAAAGTCACTTCCCCGCGCGGATTCTCTCGAAGAAAGTAGTCACAAGCATCTTGCGCAGAGCCGCGATAAAACTGCTCGAACTTCTTGCTGATTTCACGAGCGACGCAAACAGCTCTCTCGCCACCGAAAACTTCCCCGATCGCTCGCAAAGAGTCGGTCAATCGGTAAGGACTCTCATAGGCGATGACAGTGCCGGGCTCGCTCGCGAGTTGGCCTAGCAGCGCCTTGAGAGCGGATGCTTTGCGCGGCAGGAATCCCACGAACAGGAAGCGGTCCATCACCATGCCGGAACCAACTAAAGCGGCAGTGATGGCGCTGGCGCCAGGCAAAGGAACCACATCATAGCCTCGCGCAATCGCTGCTCGAATCAGTTCCGAACCCGGGTCAGAAATCCCCGGCGTGCCGGCATCCGATATCAGGGCCACATCACCGGTCGCCAGCGCGGACAGAATCTGATCCAGCTTGGACAGCTTGTTGTGTTCGTGATAGCTCGTCATGGGCGTCCTTATATCAAAATGCCGAGTCAGCACACGTGATGTGCGTGTATCTTCCGCGGCGATCAAGGATGACTCGCGCAAGATCCGCAAGGCGCGCAAGGTGATATCCTCGAGGTTGCCGATCGGCGTTGGAACCACGTAAAGGACTCCCATGCGGTCGATTCTCTCGTTCCCTATTTGATAAACCACGTCGCTCATGCGACGAGAAGATTTATTATTTTGCGAGAGCGCAGTAGTTCTTCTCGCCGATTGCGCGCCGAGCGGCTGGCTCAGGGAGTTTGGCTGGCCCCGGCCGGGAAGACATGCGCCAGCGCTTCCGGCATGACGCTCTTGAAGGCGACCAGGCTATGGCCGCTGCCCAACTCGACGAACTTGTATTGCAGATCGGGATCGTGCCCCATCCGCCGCTCCAGAATCCCGCGCAGCGCCAAAGCCGGCTGATAGAAGCGCATGTCCTGCTCGTAACGGCCGACAGAATGGAAGATCCGACGCGGCAATAGCGGAGAATCGCGGAAGCGTTCGGCATATTCCCGTAGCTTGTGCACGGCCGGCTTCCCCCCCAACGGTGGCGAAATCATAATCAAGTGGGCGAATATGGCCGGGTTCTTGAGCGCCGCGTGAGCCGCTGCTACGGCGCCCTCGCCGACACCGCCCAACCCTAGATTGACAGGCTCAATGCGGTGCTCGGTCTGCAAAAAGGGCAGCAATTCCGCGACCACCAGGGCATAGTGATTGTCGTTTCCAATGTACTCCGTCACGCGCTCCGATTGGCTGCCGGCCGCGAGCATGGCAATAATCACCGGTTCCATACGTCCATGCTTGATCAGCGCATCGGCGATATAGGGCACCTCCAGGATGTTCAGCGCCCATTGGCCGTCCATCAATATCAGCAAGGGATAAACATGGCTCGAACTGGGGTCGTAACCGGGCGGCGTATAGACCCACAGATTGCGATCGTTGAATGCCAAATGCGTCGAACTGAAGCGATGACGATAGACATTCCCGCGCGGCACCGCGGTCATCGCCTGCCAACTGGGGACGGGACGCGCCCGCGGCATTTGCAAAACGGAGGTACTGACCTGGGCTGTCTGTACGGTGAGGGCATTAAGCGGGTCGGCTTCCCAAAAGCGATCCACGCGATCCATCAAGTTCACTTCTTGCGCAAGCGGCGTACCCGGATCATCAATCGCGAACATATAGTCGACCAGGGCATCGCGGTCAAAGTAGCGCTGGAAATACCACAGTGAGGTGTCGTCCAACCTCACCAGATTTTCAAAGGGTGGATCCCGATTCACAATATCGATGTTGACCGAGACCCGTTGCGCCGTCAAGGAATCATAGACAAAGGTGGCGCGATCGCGCTCGACCCAAGGCCATTCACTGCGCGTCGACAAAAGCTCGTCGACAGCGGACTGCCGAAGATCCTCGGGTAGTTGATAAATCTCACACAGAAACTGAATGAATGAATTCCAGCGCGCTGACGCCAAGACTAACACTCCTGTTGCTTGCCTGGAACAAATTCATTTTAGCACTGGCTTGCGCTATCGAAAAACCCGATCTGCGCCGTCCGAGACCTTGCAGAGACGCTCGTGGAACTCTATGCTAGGTGCACAAGTTCGCTTTCGCCCAAGTAACAGCGCGCTATCATCGCATTCGCTATGATCTAATAGCGTGGCGTTTGAACTAAGCAAGACCGGAGAATGCATCACCATGAGCAAACCCTACATCTATTCGTTCACGGAGCCGATCAATCCCGAAGCGCTGCATGTGCTGCTAGGACAGACCGATTGGGCGGATACGCGTTCCCCATTGGATATTCAGCGCATGCTCGACCGCAGCCAAATCACCCTGGGCGTCTGGAACGAAGACCGATTGATCGCTTTTTCGCGTGTCATAACGGACGACATGTATCGCGCCTTGATTGACGACGTAGTCGTCGACCTAGGTTTCCGCGGCCAGGGCATCGCATCGACGATGCTGGACAAGCTCCTCAAAAGACTGCAACATGTGGAGCAGGTCATGCTGGATTGCGCGACTGGCTTGAGCGGCTTTTACGCGCGCTTCGGTTTCCGGGACAAAGGCGGCTCTTCGATGCTATTGGAAAAGAAGCGGTGAGCGGCGGCCGTCGCAGTGGAGTGCATAGCATGCCTGTACAGGCTGCGTCCGTTGATATCTGGATTTCGGGATAAATTATTGATACAGCCGAGCAAGAAAGCGCCAAATGAGCCAACTCACATATAACCTGGACATCCAGCCGTTCGCGCGCGCCGGCAACCGCGACTCGCTGGAAGACCTGCAAGAAAAGCATGGCCCAAGCAAGATTTACCAGTTGGCAAACAACGAGAATCCGCTGGGTCCCTCCCCAAAAGTGATCGACGCTATCAGTGCTGTGGCTCCAACGCTTTCCTACTACCCGGATTACTCAGACATAGGGCTTCGACAAGCGATCGTCAGAATACTTGGACGCGGATTGACAACGGAACATATCTACACCGGTTGCAGCGGTTTCGAGTCTCTCGAATTGATCGCGCGCGGATTCCTGAGACCGGGGGACGAATTGATTCTGTCTTCGCCGACATTCACCGGCGCTTATGCGAAAATCTCCCAACCCTTGGGAGCGAAGGTCGTCGATGTGCCGCTGAGGCCCGATTCATTCGAGTACCGCGTCGACGCCGTGCTGAAAGCGATCAACGAAAGAACTCGGCTAATCATGCTCTGCAATCCCAACAATCCGACAGGAACCGTGATGCCCTCGGAGTCGATGAAGGCCCTGATGCGCGGAATTCCTGATCATGTCTTGGTAGTTGCGGACGAGGTGTATCACCATTTTGTGGACGATCCCGCATACCCCGATTCACTTCGCTACGTACTCGAAGGCAAGAATATTGTGGTCGTGCACAGCTTTTCCAAGGCATACGGTCTTGCTGGGCTTCGTCTTGGCTACGGCATTGCCAAGCCCGATCTTGCCAACTATATCGCGGGCTTGCAGCGCGGTTTTCACCAGAACAAGCTGGCGCTGGCTGCTGGCATCGCGGCCTGCGGCGATCAAGGACATGTCCATAAGGTCGTTAGCTATCTGAGAGCGGAGGCCAAATGGGTCTGCGCCCAACTAGAGCGGATGGGCATACGCTATTGGAAGCCGGCGGCAAATTTCCTCCTGTTCGAAACCCACATGCCGGGGGATGATTTGCAGGGGGCGCTTTTGGAACGCGGCTTCTTGCTGCGTGCGCAAACGCGAAACGAATTGCCCAATGCCGTGCGGCTTAGCCTGGGCACAAGAGAAGCCAACCAAGCCTTCCTGGGCGCCTTGGGGACTATACTGGACGAATCCAACTGATATAGCGGCGACGACACCGATTCCGCAGCAATGGCCCGCGACCGCCTAGACAACAGGTCATCGACAAGGTCGCTATGGCCACCAGTCTCTCCGAAAAACATCATTGTCGCGCTTCCTAGCCTGTGATAGAATCCGCCGCGGAATCGTGGCAACTTCGCGTTTCCAAATTCCACATGTCGGGACTCTTGGTGGGTGTTGTCCGCCCAAGGCGGATTTTCACCGGAGGATGAACGATGTGCGAGACCAAAACACCAATTGATCAAGGAGATTTGTGATGCCCTCAGCGGTAAAAATGCGCTCCCTTCTCGAAACCGGTGTCCACTTTGGCCATCGTACTAACAAGTGGAATCCCAAGATGGATGAGTTCATCTTCACCCAACGCAACGGGATCCACATCATCGACCTGCAGATTACGCTGAAAAACCTCAATAGCTTCCATGACATGATCGCCAAGCTGATCGCCGATGGCGGCAGTGTGCTTTTTGTCGGTACCAAACGGCAAGCCCAGGAGATTATCCAGCGAGAGGCCGGGCGCTGCGACATGCCCTTTGTGAATTATCGCTGGTTAGGCGGTACGCTTACCAACTGGAAGACGATCCGCAGCCGCATCGACACTTTGAAGCAGCTCGAACAACGGCGTGACGCCGGCGAGTTTGACAAGCTGACAAAGAAAGAAGCGCTGGTACTGAGCCGCAAGATATCCAAGCTACAATTGCGCCTCGGCGGTATTCGCGAGATGAACCGCACCCCGGAAATGCTAATCGTCGTTGATGCCGAACGCGAACACACCGCCGTGAAGGAAGCCAATATTCTCGGAATTCCAGTCCTGGCGCTGGTCGATACCAATGCCGATCCTGACCTTGTTGATCACATTTTGCCCGCAAACGACGACGCGATGCGTTCGATTCGGCTGTTGGTAAGCGCCCTGGCGGATGCCGTGCTCGAAGGGCATAACCTGCGCCAGTCCGCCGGCATTGAAGAGGAAGAAGAGCAAATGTTCACCGATACCTATGACGACGAACTCGGTGACGAAGATTTGCTGGGCGAATCGACTCTGGCGAAACTGCGCGATTCCAAGCTCTTCGGCGATGCCGAAGGAGAGACGGGCGAATCCAGCGAAGATGCCGGCGGCAATGGCGCCGCAGTTCAACCAGCGTCCGAAGCAGAAGCAAAAGCCGAAGAATAACTGAAGACCCTGTCCGAATGGAGCATGTAAGGCAAATGGCTGTAAGCGCAAAAGAAGTCAAACAACTACGAGACAAGACCGGAGCCGGTCCCTTGGATTGCAAGAAGGCGCTGGAGCAGTTCGACGGTGATATGGACCAGGCGGCGGAGTTTCTGCGCGAAAAGGCGCTCAAAGATGGAATCAAGCTGCAAGGCAAAGGCCGAAGCGCCAATGAAGGTGTCATCGGCAATTACCTTCACTTCGACAATCGCTTGGCGGTCATCGTCGAGGTCAACTGCGAGACCGATTTCGTCGCGGCCACCGATCGCTTCAAATCATTTGCAAAAGATATCGCTATGCACATCGCCAACCTCAATCCGCAATACGTCAAGCGAGAAGATGTGCCGGAAGACCTTGTCTCAGCAGAATCAAGGCTCCAGTTCGAGCGTGCGCTAGAGGAAGGCAAGCCCGAGAACATCGCTGAAAAGATTGTCGCCGGGCGCATGAACAAATGGTACGAAGAGATCGTTCTGATGGAACAGGCTTTCATCAAGGACGATGACAAAACCATTAGCCAATACTTGCAGGAGACGGTCGCCGAGGTCGGCGAAACCATCAACATCCAGCGCTTCCAGCGCTTTGCCATCGGCGACGGAGCATAGGCACTTGCGAGAAAGGCTAGCCGAGTTGCCTTTTCCCACGGACAACCAAGACAAAAAGGGGATTAGCGCCGCGCTAGTCCCTTTGTTTTACAAACCCCCTTGCTCATGCCAGGAGAAGGTCTGTTATTTTCTGTGAGCGCGGCATTCTTGTGGACAATTCGCCAGTTACGCGCCGAGCGGCTTTTCGTTGCCGACTGCTGATATGCTAGATCAAATGGACTGGGACATAAGGCTCTTTGTCTATCGCTTGTTCGCAAGTCGAGGCTTTCCTCCCAACGTCGAAGAAATCACCCGGCATTTCCACATGGCTGTCCCCGGTACAAAACGAGCTTTGCATCGACTGCATAAGTCTCATGCGCTATTTCTGCGTCCCGGCTCGGATGACATCCTGATGGCGAATCCTTTGTCCGCGGTCGCTACCGACTATCAAGTCAGCATCGGCAAAAGACGCCTGTATGCCAACTGCGCCTGGGACGCCCTCGGCATCCCGGCAATGCTGCATGCGGACGCGAGAATTGCAGCGCGCCATCCGCTCGACCGCGATCTGGTTCATTTCTCAATCGAGGACAGCAGGCTGAGTTCTGAGAGCGAAGGGATCGTACATTTCGCCAAACCCTTCCGGAATTGGTACGATAACCTCATTGATACTTGAGCGACTATTCTGTTCTTCCGTGAGGAGAAAGAGGTTGACCAGTGGTGCCGCAAGGAAGGACGAATGAAAGGAGCGCTGCTGTCTTGGCAAAAGGTATGGACGCTTTCGCAGCGGTGGTATGGCGATCGCATGTCGCCGGCCTTCCGCGGCAGAACGCTGAATGACGCGCGCGCGATATTCGCCTCGCTTGATTTGACCGATGATTTCTGGATGGGTGATTAGAATCGGCGAGCAATGGTGACAAAGTTCTGGAACAAGGAGCGGACATGAGCAAGTCTGGCGAGCTACCCTATCAACGTATATTGCTGAAACTGAGCGGAGAAGCCCTGGCGGGAAACAGTGGATTCGGAATTGATCCCGAAAAAGCGGCATACATTGCCCAGCGTGTGCGGGAAGTCTATGAATTGGGTATGCAAGTAGCCATCGTCATCGGAGGCGGCAACCTGTGGCGCGGCGAGCCCGCGGCGAAACTCGGCATGGAGCGCAGCACGGCCGATCATATGGGAATGATCGCTACGGTGATGAATGGATTGGCTCTCCAGGACGCCATCGAGCGGCTAGGCATCATTACCCGCGTACAAACCGCGGTGCAAATGAATTCAATTGCTGAACCTTATATCCGCCTGCGCGCGATTCGACACATGGAAAAAGATCGTGTCATCATCCTGACCGGCGGCATCGGCACACCCTATTTCACGACCGATTCCGCAGCCGCCCTGCGCGCCAGCGAGATCGATGCTGATGTGATCGTCAAGGCCACCAAAGTGGATGGCGTGTATTCCGACGACCCTGTCCACAACCCAAATGCGACGCGATTTGGCAGATTGGCCTATCAAGATGTGCTCGAGCGCCATCTACGCGTGATGGATACCACAGCATTCACGCTTTGCCAGGAAAATGAGATGCCGATCATTGTGCTGAACTTCTGGAATCCGGACGACTTGGTCAAGGCCTTGCGAGGAGATACATCTGTCGGCACTCTTATCTGCGACTAATGACGACTGATATCCCTGCCTCCGACGATCGGCGCCGCTGGCGGGCATTGCGGTTATGCCGCTTTCATCGACCATGTTACACTTGGAAACGATTCGTTCATAAATCAACTGGAACGACATGACCGCAAGCGAAGGCAAGCGCATAGCCGTCTTTTCCATGACGCCGCTCTTCCCCGATTTCGCGATGGGCGGCGGGCAAGTTCAACTCAAGAAGGTTGCGCTTCACCTGGGCGAGCTTGGCCACCGCTTGACTATTCTGTCGACCCGACATGAAGAATCCACCGCGCCGTTCTCGTGGCACGATAACGTTCACATCAAGCCGATCCTGCGCTTCAAACAGCCCTATCCCGAGCCCTATTTTACGCCCCTTTACAACATCGCTAATGCAATGCGCGCCGTCGGCGACGCTCTCGTCGAGGCGGATATTCACTACAGTCACGACGGCGGTCTGATTTTCCCCTATGTCTACAGAGACAAACCAACCATCTTTTCCATGCGCAGCATCATCTATCCGGAGACCTTGCAATCCGCCCTGCTCTTCCAAGGTGACGAATGGATCTTGCCCTCCGAGCATACCAGAGCGTCCTACGCTGCGGTTGTCTCGCAGTTTTGTCCCGATGTCGAATCGAGAATGCATGCCATCCATAACGGTTTCGACTGGCAGAAATTTCGCTATACCGAACCGGATGCCATCTTCGACGTGATACCGAAAACGATAGCGGAGTGTCCGATCCTGTTATTCCCGCACAGGCCGGATTTGAATAAGGGTATCTACGAAGTGGTTAAGGTGGCGAGAAGTCTCGTCTATGACTATGGTTGGACTGATCTGCGCGTTCTGGTGCCGCGCGGCCTGGACGCGGAAACGGAACCGGGCACTCGCGCCTACTATGAGCGGTTGCGGCAAGAGATTGGCTCGACCGGACTGACTGACAGCTTTTACTTCCACGATTGGATACACGAAGATTTGATCGCGGAATACTACAGCATCGCCGATGTGACCATGTGCATCGGCAACTGCGTCGAGACCTTCGGCAATACGCCATTCGAATCTCTGGGCTGTGGCACGCCGCCGATTCTGTCACGCGTCTCGACCTACCGGGATCTTTTCTCGGACGAACATGTTGATCGGGTCGACTACGGCGACATCGACCGGGCGGCTGAACACGCGCATAACATATTGAGCGAAAAACGGCGCACGTCGCCAGCGACGCTGCATTACCTCAAGAGCGAGTTCTCGCTCGAGAAAATGGTGACGCGCTACGCGGATGTGATCCTCAACGCACAGAAGAAACCAGCGCTAAGCTACCGAATTCCAAAACTCAGTAAAAACACTTTGTATCGCAAGGCGCCTTGGTGCTATCTCTCAGAGCGCTTCGGGATCTACCATGATTTCCGTGCAGACTACAACGAGGACAGCCTGCTAGTCTCGACCTTGCGCGCGAATCCGGACGGCTTCGCAGGCAAGTGCGTCGATTCCGCAACGCTACATGATTGGCTCGACAACGGATACGTGGTGCCCCGGGTAAATGCCTAAGTGCAGTCACAAGCGATCCGGCAGATTCTCGAATTAGCTGCATTTGCATCTGCGCTGCGACAGAAGCGCGAACGCTGCGTAGTACTGGAGTACATGCTATACTGACTTCAGGTTAAGTGCTTGGGAAATCCAACCTATGGCAGTTGTCAGCGAATTGATAGACGTCGGCCTGGCATTGAAGCAGCAAGGCAAACTCAAGGCTGCTATCGAACATTTTCGGCAGTTGCAGGCGACATATCCCGAAAACGCCAGGATCATGTTCGAATTGGCAGTATGCTGGTCGGCCTTCGATGTTCCCGAACAAGCGCTTCCGCTCTATCGCGACTTGCTTGCCCGTCCCAAAGGCAAGGGCCTGCCAGCGAAGGACCTGCCGCGTCTTTACACCAGGCTCGGCGCCGCGCTTTATGCCCTGCAGGAATATGATGAAGCCTTGTCGATTCTGGACGATGGGCTGCGCCTCCATCCGTCTTATCGCCCCTTGCGCGCCTATCGCATCTTCGCCCTGCAAGCCGCCGAGATGCCCGGAAGCGCGCTATATGACGCGCTTGAGCTAATGCTGGAGTCGCTGGCGCCTTCCCGCTGGGATACTTTTGAGGATCAGATCCGACAGATCGTTGCAGAAATGCGCGACCCGCATGACGAAGCCGCGATCTCTGCTCACACATCAGAGAACAAAGCCAAGTCGCAAGCGGTCGAAAACCAAGACCCCCAGACATTGGCGAAGCTGACGGACGGAACTAAATCGCGCCGGTCCAGCAAACTTTCTGCCTCGGCGCTGGACGATGGTCCGAATGCTGATAAACAGCAAAGCTCAGAAACTGACGGCGAAAACAGAATCACAGTCGACTTGGCAGATCCAATTGAAGAAGATTTTGAGCTAGACGTACAAGTCGTCAAGCAGAGGTCCAAAACGCGCAAGAACAAAAAAGCTCGGGGCGGGCGCAGCCAGTTGGGCAAGAAGTCGGTACGCATCAATATCAGCGATGCGAACGACGAAAGCGACCCTTCTTCCAAGGATGACGCGCCCCCCGCTCCAACCGGCAAGGTTCAGATACCGATTGACAACGATTAAGCGCTTCAGGATTGCTTGCTCGCGCCCTGTTCACCCGCGATCGCTCAAGACTCGGTTCAGATTTGGCTCGCCTTCCTCTATAATCAATTGCCTGTGACATGATCAACGCGAAAGGTTCTCATGGTCGTCATTCTTGCGCATGGCGCGCTTGGCCCTTTTGATGAGATCATATTTGTGAGCATCGCTATCATCTTTATAGTTATGATGGGCATCAGTTGGCTGCGCAGCCAGGGATTGCCCGAATTAGAGGATGATGCGGCAGAATCAGCAGACGGCGAGCATTTTGAACTGGAGTAAAGGAAAGTCATGAGACTAGAGCATGCAGCGTTCAACGTGAAAGATGTTAAAGCATTTGCGGCTTGGTATGCCGAACATCTGGAAATGGAGATCGTTCGTTCCTTCGACGAACCGCCGTTCATCCACTTTTTGGCGGATTCGGCAGGCAAGAGCCTGATCGAAGTTTACAGCAATCCCCTGGGCGAGTTCGTCGCCTACGGCGATTATCATCCGGTCACATTTCACCTGGCCTTCGCGGTCGACGACATGGAAGCGGCGCGGCAGCGCCTGGTAGCTGCCGGCGGCACACTGGACGGCGATGTCGATACGACGCCGACAGGCGACAAGCTGGCCTTCGTGCGCGATCCCTGGGGCTATACGATTCAACTCGTACAGCGCGTGAAGCCCATGCTGGATTGAGCCGCGGCGGGCAAACATCAATTGCGGCTTGGCGAAACGAAGATCGCAACTTGAGGAAACCGGATGAACATCCAATTCGACTTGCGAAGCGAAGGCGAAGCGCTACCGGAGGCTTTCCTCGACGAGACGGAACTTGAGCAAATGTTTGAAAGCACGCGGCGCTCGATCGGGGCGGGTTTGCGCCGCAAGTTTCGCGATGTACTTTGCGCCGAACACGAGCAAGCGCCAACATTCCTGATCACTGGCGTCTACGACAAGGAAAAAGAAGAAATGGACATTCAGTACCACGTAGATACCTGTTGCCGTTACTTCTTGCTGCGCGTGATGCAGATTCTCAATCAACAGGGCTAGCGGAGAACATATCATGAGAGTACTGTTGCAACGCGTGAGCGCCGGATCAGTAACCGTGGACGGCAAAGTCTGCGGGGCGATTGAAGGTGGATTCGTGGCGCTGGTCGGGGTCGCTCACGACGATACCCAAGTGGAGGCGGAGCGTTTGGCCAAGAAGACCGCCAACTTGCGCGTTTTCTCGGACGACGATGGCAAGATGAATCTGTCGCTCCTCGATATCAACGGAGGCGCTTTGGTTGTTTCGCAATTCACCCTGTATGCCGACGCTCGCAAGGGCCGTCGTCCCAGCTATATTGACGCCGCTCCGCCACAGCAAGCCGAACCGCTGGTGTCGCGTTTCGCCCAATGCCTGCAAGCCGCTGGCGTGAAGCGCGTTGAAGGCGGGATCTTCGGCGCGCTGATGCAAGTCGAAATCCATAATGACGGTCCAGTGACCATCATGCTTGATAGCGACCTTTTGTAAGTCACGCTTAAAGTACAATCAAAAAGCGGCTCTTTCCGATCCGCCTTCGCTTATCTGATTTGTATGTCGCCAGGCAGGAGTTCTTACTCATCTTCCTCGCGCAGCGGCAGAACATTCGGCCAGACCGAGGCATGGTGCTCATAGGCATCGATGCCAATTCTGTCGGCTTCCGGATCAACATGCAAGATATCGGCGGCTTTTAATACGCCGAACATCACGAAGCTGGCGACTGCTGTCCAAATCGCCACCACGGCGACACCGACAACTTGCGCGCCGAGCGTGTCCAAGGTGCCGCCATCCAGCAAGCTGGGGGCCCCAAGCGCGGCGGAACCAACGATACCGATCATTAGCGTGCCGAAGGCGCCACAAGCGCCGTGTACCGAAAAGGCGCCTACTGCGTCGTCAATCTTCATGGATTCAACCACGCTGACCGAAATGACCACGACGATGCCAGACAAAGCGCCAATGACTAGCGCGCCGAGCGGCGTGACCGCTGCGCATCCCGCTGTGATGCCCACCAAGCCCGCCAAGGAGCCATTCAAGATGAAGCTGACGTTCCAATTCTGCGTCAGGAAATAGGTGTAGAACATAGCGCCAAGCGCGCCGGCGGCTGCGGCGAGTGTGGTATTCACGGCAACCAATCCCATGGTATTCGGGTCGCTCGCGCCCAGGGTCGAGCCGACATTAAAGCCGTACCAGCCAAACCAGAGGATGAATGTTCCTAATGCGGCAATGCCCAGGTTGGAGGCCGCCGGGGGCCGTCCGAAGACGCGACCAGCGCGGGGACCCACCATATAAGCGCCGACCAGAGCGACGATGCCGCCGGTCATGTGCACGATGGTTGATCCGGCAAAATCAATGAATCCTTGCGCGGCGATCCAGCCGCCGCCCCAGGTCCAGAAAACGACTACCGGATAGATAATCGCGCCCAGAATCGCGCTGTAAATCAGCTTTCCGACAAAGTTCGTGCGTTCCGCCATTGCCCCCGTGGCAATGGTCGCGGCCGCGCCAGCAAAAGCGAACTGGAAGAAGAAACCCGCCAAAAGAGCGCCATCGCCGTCACCGGAACCGTCAGCGCCGCCTAACAAAAGCGGGATGTTGGCCGGCGTCAGACCGCCCCCATCCATCCCGGCATCGTAGGTGCCGTAGGCGATGCCGTAGCCAACGATGAAGAAGACAATGCCCGTGATACAGGCGTCCATGAAGTTCTCGGCGAGCGAATTGACCACCCCCGTTTCGCGGATCATGCCGCCTTCCAGCATGGCGAAGCCGGCCTGCATGAAGAAGACCAGGAAGCCCGCCAGCAGAATCCAGGTTATGTCCAGATTAGACTGGACTGCCGCGGCCGCCGACATAGCATCGTCGACCGTCATTTCCACCATTTCTTCGGCGGCGGCGTCCTCTGCGGGAGGGTCGTCTTGCGCGATGGCATCAAAGCCGAAGCTATACAAGACCGCCATACCTATCAAAATGGACAAAAGCCGGTAAAGCATCTTGCGCTTATTCATGCGCATCCCTCCACACAGTTCTACTGCTGCATCAACCGATTTTACGTTAAACAGTCTATCGCAGACCTAACTCTTGGAGTCACCGCAAATCTATCTCAATTCTGGGCAATACTTTTGGCAGTTTTTCACAATCTAACGACTGATTCTCGAACAAACCCGTGTCATCATCTGTAATACTACCACGAACCGCGCATTATTGACAAGCGACTCAGCCATCAATTCTGAGTTTCTTGTCAGAAATGACTATAAATCCAGAAGAGATTATCGCTTATGCGCCATGTTTTGACTAATATTGGCTGGATTTTCCGTCTCAGCGATCCGCGTCGGGGCAAATGATTGGGCGCGGCCCAAATCAAGCAGAATACCTTTGTACGTTTTTGACAGTGGCTTCGCCCCTGCAGGTCGAAGGCGCAAAATGCCTCACGATAAAGCGTCGTGCCTGATCGCTTTGAGACGTTTCATCACATCGTTGGTTCCGCGTCCGAAGTAATCGTAGAGCAGCCGATACTCGGAGTAGAGTTTGTCATACACCAACTGGTTTTCCGGGATTGGCGTCACGACCCCTTCTTTGAGCTTGCCCATATTCGCGGCGGCTGCTTGTATATTTGGGTAAATGCCCGCCGCCACAGCAGCGTGCATGGCCGATCCCAGCGCAGGCGCTTGCGCCGAACCGGAGAGCTTGAAGGTTCTGCCCGTGACATCGGCATAGATCTGCCGCAACAGCGCGTTTTTCTCCGGCAATCCACCGGCCGCAACCAATTCTTTCACTTCGACGCCCTTCGCTTCAAAGGCTTCGATTATTTCGCGCGTGCCAAATGCCGTCGCTTCAATAAGCGCCCGATAAATCTCAGGCGCTCGTGTCGCCAGCGTCATACCTAGGATCATGCCGTTCAGATCAACATCGACCAGAGTGCTACGGTTGCCGTTCCACCAATCCAACGCGATCAGCCCGTGTTCGCCAACTCGCTGCTTCGCGGCTTCCTGTTCCAAATACTCGTGTATGCCAATGCCCGCGCCTGCGGCTGCCTCATGGTACTCAGGCGGCACGGCATTGTCGACGAACCAAGCGAAGATGTCCCCGACGGCGCTTTGACCGGCCTCGTAGCCGTACAATCCGGGAATGACACCCCCCTTGACAACGCCACACATGCCGTCAACCACTTTCAAATCGGCGCCGGACAAAATATGGCAGGTGGAGGTACCCATCACCATCACCATGACGCCCGGGTCTGTGGCTTTGACCGCTGGCGCCGTGACATGGGCGTCTACATTGGCTACCGCAACCGCGATCCCAGCCGGCAATCCCGTCATCCCCGCCATCTCGACGGTTAAGCCCCCGGCCCTTTCACCCAGTTCGGCAAATTCCCGGCCGATTTTCTCGTCCACTACGTTTTCAAAAGCCGGATCCAGCGCTCTGAAATAGGCTTTGGAGGGGAAATCACCATCTTGCACCAGCGCTTTGTACCCGGCCGTACAGGTGTTGCGCGTTTCCACACCGGTCAATTGCCAGATCACCCAATCCGCCGCTTCCACGAATTTATCGATCTGGGCATAAATGTCGGGTCGTTCTTGCACGATCTGCAGCAACTTGCTGAAGAACCACTCGGACGAGATCTTGCCGCCGTAGCGCGGCAGCCAGCTTTCGCCCATTTGCCTGGCGGTTTCATTGATCTGGTCGGCCTGGCGTTGCGCGGCATGATGCTTCCACAACTTGATGTAGGCATGAGGCTCGTCCTTCAGCTCAGCCAGGAAACAGAGTGGCGTGCCATCGGCCTTGGTCGGCATGGGGGAGCTCGCTGTGAAGTCGATGCCGATCCCCTTGACATCGGCAGGATCGACGCCGCTTTCGCTCAAAACTGCCGGAACTGTGTTAGCAAAAACATCAATATAGTCTTGCGGATGCTGCAGCGCCCAGTCCGGCGGCAATCGCTTGCCCGAAGGCAAAGTTTCGTCCATGACCGCGTGCGGATATTCGAACACTGCCTCGGCAATCTCGCCGCCATCGCAGGTATCGACCAGAACCGCGCGCCCGGACAATGTTCCGAAATCGAGCCCAATGGTATACATGAAGCAACCTCTTCTCGTTTGCCTTAGTCTGCGGCGTATATTGTCACAAATCTATCATTCAAGTGCAAACTTAATCCGATTCTCATCAACTTGCGCTTATCAACCAGGCGCTTTATCCGCTAAAATCTCTTTAATGGATTGTTTAGAACTTTCCATAACAATCATCACCGGATTCTGAATTCAAGGTAAGCGCCAATGCATGAGGGTCGATTCCCGCCAGGTCCTCCGGATATCGGCAGCAGCCCCATTGAACAGTATATGACTTATCGCAAGTTCCTGGCGGATCCGCTCAAGCGCGTCACTGAATGGGTCGCTGCCTACGGCGATGTCATGCATTACAAGTCGGGCGATCGCCATCAGTACATGATTGCCAATCCCGATATGATCCGCGAAATTCTGGTTCGGCAATCCCACATCTTCATTAAAGGACCCGATTATACCAACGAAAAAACCGGCCTGGCGCGCTTCATGGGCACGGGACTGGTAACCAGCAATGGCGAATTTTGGAAGCGCCAGAGGCGGCTGGTTGCGCCTGCCTTTCACACCGGGCGAATCGCAGCATATGCCGATACCATGGTGAATTACACCTTGGAACGTGTGGAGCGATGGCAAGACGGCGACATACTCGATGTCGACGAAGAGATGATGCAATTGACGCTGATGATTGTCGGACGGACCCTATTTGACGCTGACGCCTCTACCACAGTCAACCAGGTGAAATCTGCAGTGGAAGTGGTGCAGAAAGCCAGCAATACGGCCAACCTGTTGCCGGCCTGGGTGCCAACCCCCCTGCGCATTCGCTCGCGCCGCGCCAATGCCGTACTGGACAAGATCGTTTACGGATTTATCAATCAACGTCGTTCCACTGGGGAAGACCGGGGCGATCTTCTGTCAATGCTTCTGCTATCCGAAGACGAAGACGGCGATCGCATGACCGACCTGCAAGTGCGGGACGAAGCGGTCACCCTGTTCCTCGCCGGCCACGAAACTACGGCGAACGCGCTTAACTGGACCTGGTGGCTGCTGGCGCAATACCCGCAAGTCGAGAAACGACTCCACGACGAGTTGGACAGCGCCTTGGTGGGGAAACCGCCAACGCTGGAGGATTTACGCCGCCTTCCTTATGCCGATATGGTCCTCAAAGAATCCATGCGTCTGATGCCTCCCGTCTGGTCGATCGGGCGCGTGAACCGGCAGGAGACGGAAG
This sequence comes from Chloroflexota bacterium, assembly GCA_011525385.1. GTDB lineage: Bacteria > Chloroflexota > Anaerolineae > Aggregatilineales > Phototrophicaceae > UBA6055. The sequence goes on from WTGF01000002.1 coordinate 19,791, forward strand.
TGTTGGGTTACAGCTTCCCGGAGTGGTCAGGCGCGCAGATCCTGATCTATTGCGTGCATCGCCACCCCGATATCTGGGAGCAGCCAAACGAATTCATTCCAGAACGATGGGCCGAAGAACGTATCAGCGAGATCCCAAAATACGCCTACATACCCTTTGGCGGTGGTCCGCGCATCTGCATCGGCAACAGCTTCGCCACGATGGAAGCCAATTTGCTGCTGGCGACGATCGCCCAGCGTTTCCAGTTGCGTTTGCTCGCAGGCGTGGAGATCGTGCCCCAGCCTTTTATCACCATGTTCCCGCGCGACGGCCTGCCGATGCGGCTGGAACGGCGCCAGCCACAGTTGAAGCAACAGCCCGATCTGGCAGCAGCCGGCCACTAGCCCGACAAACCCGCTGTCGATACACAACAAGATAGGCGTTACAATACTGCTCAGATCAGATAGTGATTCTGGAGTCTATCGTGATTGAACTGACCCGAAAACTGGTAGAAACCTGGGGACCGCCCGGCTACGAACATCGCATCCGAGACATCATCCGCGACGAGGTCAGCGCGCTAGCGGACGAGACCTGGGTTGACGGCCTGGGCAATCTGATTTGCCGACTTGGATCCGGCGGCAAGAAGGTCCTGGTCGCCGCGCACATGGACGAGATCGGTCTGATGACCAACTACCAGGAGCCGGAAAGCGGCTATCTGCGATTCACAGCTATGGGAGGCTTGCAAGCCGACACGCTCAACGGCAACCGCGTCCTCTTTGAAGATGGCACGGTCGGTGTAATCGCGGTGCAGAAGGGCGGTGGCAAGTCTCTCGGCGACTTCTATATTGATGTGCAAATCGACAATGACAGCAATGCCATTCCAATAGGACAGCCGGCCGGTTTCATGCGCGAGATGCAAATGCGCGGCCAGCGCATCGTCGCCAAGTCGCTAGACGACCGCATTGGCTGTGTCGTGGCCATTGAAACCATGCGGGGGCTGGATCGACAAACGCCAAACGAAATCTACTTCGCATTCACTGTCCAGGAAGAAGTTGGCTTGCGAGGCGCGAAGACCGCGGCACAGGGCGTCCGACCGGATATCGGCATCGCGATTGATGTCACGGGCAGCGGCGACCAGATCCGCGGACGCAAAATGCTTGTCAAGCTGGGCGGGGGCGCCGCAATCAAGGTCCATGACCCGGGCCTGGTAGTGCCTGTGGCGATCAAGAATTGGATGATCGACCGCTGCCAAGCGGATGACATCCCCTATCAATTGGAGTTGCTTGCCGGGGGAACGACGGACGCCTCGGCCATTCAACTGGCCGACGCCGGCGTACCCAGCGGTTGTATCTCGATTCCCACACGCTATCTGCATACGACCAGTGAAACCGTCGACATCAGAGATGTAGAGGCATGTGTCGACCTGCTGTCCGGCTTGCTCGCCAATCCGATAGCGATCTGATCGGGGCCCGAGAATCAACGCCGCGCCAATCCAAAGGCTCGGGAATTCACGACTTGTGAAAGCTGTACTCTGTAAATCCTTCAGCGCGCCCGATCAACTGACGGTCGAAGACGTTCCAAGTCCGCCGGTCAAAGGGGGCGAAGTCAAGATCAGGGTGCGCGCCTGCGGCGTCAACTTCCCCGACGCGCTGATGATCCAGGGCTTGTACCAATTGAAGCCGCCCTTCCCGTTCAGCCCGGGCCTGGAGGTCGCTGGCGATATCATCGAAGTTGGCCAAGGTGTGGACGCTGATCGCGTCGGCCAGCGGATTATGGCCACCACGATGTTCGGTGGCTTCGCCGAAGAAGTCGTCGTCCCGCAATCCTCCGCGCTGCCCATGCCCGAAAATATGTCCTACGAAGGGGGCGCTGGCTTTCCGCTGGTGTATGGAACGGCGCATGTCGCCCTGTCGCGCCGAGCCCGGCTGCAAGCCGGCGAAACCTTGCTCGTATTAGGCGCAGCAGGCGGCGTCGGTCTGGCGGCAGTGGAAATCGGCAAGCTGATGAGCGCGCGCGTGATAGCCGCCGCCAGCAGCGCGCAGAAGCTGGCTTTGGCGCGCAGCCGCGGCGCCGACGACGCGATCAATTATAGTAACGAGAACCTGCGCGATCGCATAAAATCGCTAACTGAAGGCCGTGGCGCGGATGTCATCTTCGACCCGGTTGGCGGTGATATTTTTGACCAGGCGGTTCGCCGCATCGCTTGGGAGGGTCGCTATCTGGTGATCGGATTCGCCAGCGGACGGATACCGACCTTGCCCGCCAATATCGCCTTGCTTAAGAACGCGTCCGTGGTCGGCCTGTTCTGGGGCGCCTACCTTTCCCAAAATCCCGGCGTGATCAAACGCTCATTCCAGCAGTTGCTGGCCTGGTACGGCGAGGGTCGTCTGCGGCCCCATATTCACCGGACCTATGCGCTCGAAGATGCGCCCAATGCGCTTGAGGACCTCATCAAGCGGAAGGCTATGGGCAAGCTGGTTTTGATGGTCTAAGTTCCTCCGGCACTTCTTCAATCCTGGTTGAGCCTAGCGAATATATGTTCTAAGACCAGTCGCCCGAAAACGGGTTCTGTGATATGCTATGCGTGGGGACACAAGTATTTGGGGGGCAAATACTGTATTTTCCCGACCGTTAAATCAAAATCAGTCAAGGTTGAATGATGGCCTATCGTGGCGGCGATGAGCCGGAATATATCGACGACGATGAATATTTCGACCCGGATGCCTTGGACAGCGGCGATCGGGGGGCGGGAGCTCGTCCGTCGGATGCCGCAAAGCGCGGCTCTTCCAACGTCTTGGGGGGGAGCGGCTCGCGCACAGACGCTATCGACGCCTCCCCCCGGAACAGTGACGCTCGGGATGACAATTCTTCGTTGGGCGGTTCCGGCGGAGCGCGCGAGTCCATGCGCGCCCAACTAAACCGCCCCCCCAAGAAGTCTCGCCGGGGCAAAACGAAAGCCGCCAGGGCGCGTGAGAGCGACGGCAAGCGGGATTCTCGACGACGCGCGCCGGGTCCCCGGGATGGATCAAACGATGCCAATCGAGCGGAACGCGACAATCAAAAAGGAAGAGCCAAACATCGATTCATGAGTCTGCGATCGCCCTTCCGTCGAAACAAGGTGACTGAGGACAGCAAGAAGGATGCCCGCCCTCGCGACAAAAACGGGAAGACAAGCAAACTGAAGGCTCTTTCCAGTCGCGTCGGCAACTTGCGCCAAAGCCTGAAACGAGCTGTACCAGGCGAGGACGCGCGCCCGGTACAACCTGTCAGCCGCTCGGAGGGCAAATCAAACAAGCCCTCCGTTCGCGCCGCATTTGGCGCCAGCCGCGGCGATACGCGCAGGACACGTCGCGAAACGCAGTCTGTCGGCGCGTCCCAGGGCCGTTTGGATCGCGTCGACGCCGACGAGCAACACGCAAGTCCCGGCAGCCACATCCGTCCCAGCAAGGCGCCAATCTTCAAGTCAAGCGAATGGCTCGATTTGGATCGGAAGCTGGATCTGATCGGCGTAGGGCTGGTCTTCGGAGCCATCGTCCTGTTTTTCAGCGCGCTTTCGCGTGAACAGGCTGCGATTGGCGCGGTACACAAGCTGATAGGCCAACTGCTGGGCTGGGGAGCTTTAGCGGTTCCAATCACGATGTTTGCCATCGGCATGTGGCTGATCGTTCGGCATTTTGGCGATCAGGCGCCAATGATTGATCCGGTGCGTCTGGCCGGCACATTAACCGCATTCATCGGCGCTCTGGTGTTGCTCCAGTTTGGGGAGTCATTGAGCTATGCCGGCGACAGCTATTGCGCGCCGGATTGCGTGCGCGGCTTGGTAGAGCGTTCCTATCTCGGCGGTCGCGGCGGGGGGCTTATCGGCGGCTGGATATACCAGGTCCTCGTTATTAATCTGACCGAGGCGGGTGGATTCGTGATCGTGGCTATGGTCTTGACCTTCGCGACGATGATGATCACGCGCTTGAGCATGGCCGAGTTGGCCGCCGTGACAATCGGATTCACGCGGGGCATGCGTGACAACATGGCGCAGCGAGCCGCCAGACGGCGCGCGCAACAATTGCAAATGGAAGAGCAAACGATGCTGGCTCGGCAAGAGGCAACCGTCCGCGTATCCAAGCCGGAGTCGGCCAAATTGTCAGGTTCGGTAGCTGGCATGAACGCCCTGCCCGAGCCATCCGGCGCTACCATGCCGATTCCGATTCGACTGCGTGACATGCTTTCCAAACGCGTCAGTCTCTTGAGAGCCTCCGCCGAATCCAGCGCAGAGGCCGCTGCCCGCGAGGTAAGGACGGCAAGGGCGCCAAATCGGCAAGGATCACGCATCTTCGGGCGATTCTTTGGCGGCGGCGCTGGCAGCGCCTCGGAAACTCGGAACCATGCCCCTGTGGACGATAGGAGCGCGGTGACGGCAAGCAAACCAAAGGTAAGGCCCAACTGGCGGTCTTACGGAGACAAACCCGCGCCGCCGATGAGCGTATCCGGGGCGCCGACAGCCCCAATAGAACGACCAACGAAGCGACCATTTGACGAACCCGGCATCGCGCCCTCCAAGCAGCAAGAACCACGGCCTGCATCGGAGGATCGCGACGATGAAAACGCGCGCTCAGGCAATAATACTTGGCTGAGCTCGCGCCCATTGAAATCGCCCAAGCCAAGATCGGATGCGGCACAGGTCATCCGTCCCACAAGCGATGCGGATGAGCTATCAGAATCCTTCAGCAAACCCGAAGTCCCATCCGAACAGCTTGACGACCAGTCGGCCGCGTCCGTAGAAAGCGCAACTGAACTCTCGAGCCGGGAAGAACCCTTTCCCCGGGCTGGGGAGCCGGCGGAACCAGAAAACCAGACTGTTTCGACCGGACCGGCGAGGCGATCACGACCTCGCGCCGATTGGCAGTTGCCAGATTTCCGCGTATTGCTCACCGGCGGCTCCACTGGCGAAATGGACGAAGAAGTCCTGCTGCAGCAAGCGCAGATAATTGAAGATACCTTGGCCAGTTTCGGCGCGCCCGGGCGCGTGGTGGAGCTTAATACCGGTCCGGTGATTACGCAGTTTGGCGTCGAACCCGATTATCTGACATCGCGAACCGGCAAGCGCAGTCGTGTCAAGGTCAGCACCATCGCCCAGTTGGACAAAGATCTTCAACTGGCGCTGGGGGCCAAGTCGATCCGTGTAGAAGCGCCGGTGCCGGGAAAAGGTTATGTCGGCATCGAAGTGCCCAATCCGGACTCGGCGATGGTGAGCCTGCGCGACGTCATGGAATCACGCAGTTTTCAACACATAGATTCTCCCCTGGCGATCGCGCTGGGTATGTCCGTAGACGGCAATCCGGTTTCTGCCGATCTGACGCAGATGCCTCACCTTTTGATCGCCGGCACCACCGGTTCCGGCAAATCCAAATGCATCAACGCCATCATTATCAGCATCCTGGCCAACCGATCGCCTGACGATGTCAAATTCATTATGGTTGATCCAAAACGGGTAGAATTGACCGGTTACAATGGCTTGCCGCATCTGGTCGCGCCCGTCGTCGTGGAACTCGAAAAGACGGTAGGCGTCTTGCGCTGGGTCACGCGCGAGATGGACGAGCGCTACAAGAAGTTCAGCAAGGCCGGCGCGCGCAACTTGATCGATTACAACCACATTCTCGCTCCCGGGTCGGCGCCCATGCCCTACATCGTGGTGATCATCGACGAATTGGCCGACCTGATGATGACCGCGCCCGAAGAAACGGAACGCGCCGTTTCGCGCATCGCGGCGCTGGCCCGCGCGACCGGCATCCATCTGGTGATCGCCACGCAGCGTCCCTCTGTTGACGTGGTGACCGGGCTCATCAAAGCCAATTTCCCGGCCCGCATCGCCTTCGCCGTCGCGGGCAGTGTCGACAGCCGCGTGATCCTGGATCAGCCGGGCGCTGAACGCCTGCTGGGCAAGGGCGATATGCTCTATCTATCCGGCGACGCGCCGGCCCCTTTGCGCATGCAGGGTGTCTTCGTCTCCGATGAAGAGATCAACAGCATCAGTCGCTTCTGGAAGCTCCAGAATCTGGGCCTTGCCGAGATTGAACCGATTAGTCTTCCGGCTGGAGGGGGAAGCGCAAACAAGAAACCCGGCAATGAACACGAGCCCAGCGCCACAAATGTCGAAGCGCCCAGTCAGGCTGCGTTTTGGGATACCTCCGCGCAGCGCGACATGACCGGCATGGCTGTGGAAGATTTGACTGGCAACCCCGACCCCCAAGAGGATGAGCTATACCAAACCGCGGTCGATATGGTCCGACGCCTGGAAAAGGCGTCAATCTCGCTCTTGCAGCGGCGATTGCGCATCGGCTATACGCGCGCGGCGCGCCTGGTCGACATGATGGAAGAGCGCGGCGTTGTCGGCCCCCCCAAGGAAGGCAGCTCCAAGCCGCGGGATGTCCTGCCGGAATAAGGTCAAGCTATCCCCTACTGATTGCGCCTCTTGCCACAAAATGCAATAGCTTATTGCTGCTGACCGACAATTCCAACTGCTACGCGCCTCGTGGACGCCGCCAAATTCTTCTGCCCACTTAATCGCCCCCAGCCATAGACAATCACGCTTGCCGTGAAGATGCCGCTGTTTCAACTGCTGCTTTGCGCTACAATACGGCGCGTACAGAAAGGACTTGGCCCATGAAATACGCCCAGATTGATGGCATCGACAAACCAGTCGCGCGCTTGCTGCAGGGCGGCATTATGTTCGGCGACGACCGCGACGACAACTTCCGCCTGCTGGACGCTTGCTTCGAAAGCGGCTTCACCGCCTACGACAGCGCGCACAGTTATGGCGCCGGCAGCAGCGAGACAACATTTGGCGACTGGATGGCCGACCGCGGCATTCGCGACCAGGTGGTCATCTTGACCAAATGCGCCCACCCTGAAAACGGTATAGCGGACCGCGTCCGACCGGAATACATTCGGCGCGATTTGCAAGAATCGCTGGAACGCCTGCAAACCGACCACATTGAACTCTACCTGCTGCATCGCGACAGCCGCAAGTATCCAGTCGGCGAAATTGTCGACGTGCTCCACGAATTCAAAGAGAAAGGTCAGATCGGCGTCTTCGGCGGTTCCAACTGGCTGGCCGACCGCGTTCAAGCCGCCAACGAATACGCCGCCGCCAACGGCAAAACACCCTTTACTGTGTCCAGTCCGCAGTTCAGCGTGGCCGAGATGATCAAGGAGCCCTGGGAAGGCTGCACAAGTGTCAGCGGCGTACAAGGCGAAGCCGACCGCGCCTGGTACGATGAAAACGAAATCTCGCTCTTCACTTGGTCCAGCCTGGCGGGCGGATTCATGACCGGCAAGTTCACCCGCGACAACCTCGATACTTTTACCAAGTATATGGACACCAATCCCATCGGCGCCTACGCTTACGAGAGCAACTTCCAGCGCCTGGATCGCGTCATTGAGTTGGCTGCCGACAAGGGCCTTTCTCCGTCGCAAATCTCGGTCGCCTACGTGCTCAGCAATAACCCTCGCTACCATGCCATCGTCGCCAACTGGGAAATCGAGCAGATCCCGGATAACGCCGCCGCCGCCGATCTCCACCTGAGCGCCGCGGAAATCGCCTGGCTAGAACTGAAAACGGAGGAGAAACCGGCATGAGCGACAAGATTCGCTGGGGTCTGATCGGACTGGGTTTGATATCGCGCAAGTTCGCCAATGGTCTAGCTTTTGCGCCGGATGCGGAGATCTACGCCGTTGCCTCACGCTCGCAGGAGAAAGCGGATGCCTTCGGCGCGGAATTCGGCGCGACCAAATGCTACGGTAGCTACGAAGATCTGGCGAACGATCCGGATGTGGATGTCGCATATATTGGAACGCCCCATAATTATCACCTTGCCCATACGCTCCTCTGCCTCAACGCCGGCAGAAACGTGCTTTGCGAGAAGCCTTTCGCCGTGAATGCGGGTGAAGCAAAGGTGATGATAGACTGCGCCCGCGAAAAGAATCTCTTCCTGATGGACGCCTTCTGGACCCGCTTTTTCCCGGCAATGGCCAAACTGCGCGAGCTGCTTGCGGACAAGATCATCGGCGATGTCATGCTGGTAACGGCCGATTTTGGCGGGCGTGGCCCGGTCCTGCCGGAGAAGCGGCACTTCAATCCCGATTTGGCGGGCGGCGCCTTGCTCGATGTCGGCTCTTACTGTTTGCAGTTCGCGTCAATGATTTACGGCAAACAACCCCTAGATATTGTCTCCCAAGTCGCTATCGGGGAGACCGGCGTCGACGAACTCTCGGTAGTCGTATGCAAATACAGCGACTATGAAATGGCGACTCTCACATCGGCGATCCGCCTGGGCACGCCGCAGGAAGCCCGCATCATGGGCAGCAAAGGCTATATCGCCATCCCGGATTTCTGGCACCCAAGCGAATTCACAGTCGTACTCTCCGGACAAGAGCCGGAAACCACACGTTTCGAATACCAAGGCGAAGGCTTCCATTTTGAGGCCATCGAAGTTGGCAATTGCATTCGCGCCGGCCTGACCGAAAGCGCGATTTATTCGCTGGACGAGACGCTCGCGATCATGGAGACACTAGATCGCATACGCGCCGACTGGGGACTGCGCTACCCCTTCGAGGACTAGCCATATCGCGTTTGACAAGCCAAGCCGCCTGTGTTATGCTCGGCCCACGTACATATTTCTAAGACTCGGGTGTGCCTGAACCCGGATGTTCGGCACAAATAGGGAAAGTCGGTGCGAGTCCGACACTGTCGCGCAGCGGTAACTGATCGTGTCATCAAACGTTCAGAAGTCCGAATTCCTGCCCCAGCCTTAGCTCGTAAATCTTTCGCGTCAAAAGGGAGACGAGCGTGGTTAGTATCACTTATGCCCGCCGAAACCCGGCGGGCTTTTTTGATGCAACGATAACCAGCCCCGTTTCCTCCTTTATCCTGAAGGAGGGATAAAATGCGTTCCAAACTTTTTGTGTTCTTCAGTATTCTGATGTTCATGGTCCCGGCGACGGCGCAGGACCAAAACGTGACCGAGGGTTGTATCACGAATTACAGCGCCGATGTCGACTATTTCCCCGAAAAAATCGAGATTCTGGACGCGGAAAGATTCGCTGTCCAATATCACAACCATTACAAAGTCCTGAGCGTCAGCGACGCCTACGACGGCGCGCCCGGCTTTGACTATGTACTGGTGCAATGCGGCGCGCCCGCGCCTCCGGCAGCCGATTTCGCTGATGGCGCGCAATTCATCGAGGTGCCAACCGGCGACATCATCACCCTTTCCACGACGCAGTTGCCCGCTCTAGCGCAGCTTGACCTGCTCGAACATCTGGTGGGCGTCGACAGCGCCTTTTATATCAGCACGATTGAAGTGGTCGACGCAGTTGCCGACGGGCAAATCGCCGAGGTGGGATTCGGCGCGCAGATCAACATCGAGCTGGTGCTGAACCTGGAGCCGCAATTGGTCATGAGCTATGGCTACAATCCGGATACCGATGCCCATCCGGTCTTGCTGGATGCCGGCGTCTTCACGGCGCTGGACGCCAGTTGGCGCGAACTGTCGCCACTGGGGCGCGCCGAGTGGCTCAAATTCACCGCCCTCTTTTACAATCGCGAAGCGGCTGCGACGGAGATATACGACAGCCTCGCCTCCCAGTACGAGAACGCGCGACAACTCGCCGAGAGCGTACCGGAAGCGGACCGACCGAGTGTGCTGATCAACTCATTCCTGGGTTATGCCGACGCCTGGTTCATCCCGGGCCAAGAAACATACGTCGGCAGGCTTATCCGCGACGCCGGGGGGGAGCTGCTGCTGGCGGAAGAAGGTTCGACCTCGAGCCAGGGCTGGAGCTTTGAAGCTGTCTATGAGGCCGGACTTGCGGCAGATCTTTGGCTTGTCGAGACCTTTGGACTTTCCTCTCAAGCGGACTTGCTGGCGCTCGACAGTCGCTTCGGCGACTTTGCAGCCTTCCAGTCGGGCGATGTCTGGAACAACAATGCGGACGAAAACGTCAACGGCGGCAACAACTACTACGAATGGGGCGTGACCAATCCGCACCTGGTATTGGGGGACCTGGTGGCGATACTCCACCCGGACCTGTTACCCGAGCGCGAATTCGTCTTTTATCAGAAACTTGCGAGCAAGTAGCATGTCGCAACTGGTTCATAAAACCACCCGGGCCTCGTCGGCCATCGTTGAAACGGGACCGGCAGACGCTTCCCATATCTGGAATCGACGCCGGCTCGCTGGGGGCGTATCCGGCCTCGATCGGCGCTTCATGATTTTACTGCTGATGACCTTGACCCTGGGCCTGCTGCTGCTATTGAGTACGGCGCTGGGTTCGGTATCGATTCCCTTGGACCAGATCGTCTCGGCGCTGCTTGTTGGCGAGTCAGACTCCACTGCCTGGACGAATATCGTTCTCAAGTTTCGCCTGCCCAAAACGTTGACAGCGGTGTTAGCGGGCATGGCACTGGGTGTCAGCGGACTGCTTATGCAAACCTATTTCCGCAATCCCCTGGCCGAGCCCTTCGTGCTCGGTGTCAGTTCGGGCGCCAGCTTGGGCGTCGCTCTGGTGGTACTCTCGACCGGCGCCTCCGGACTGGCAATGATCGCCGGTCTGGGATTCACGGGCGATCTGTTGTTGACGACGGCAGCCGGACTGGGCGCCGGCCTGACCATGGGACTGGTTTTGCTGGTTGCGACGAGGGTTCGCAACAATCTGACCCTGCTGATCCTCGGCCTCATGTTTGGGTACCTGGTGGCGTCGATGGTTAGCTTTCTGCTCTATTTTGCCTTGCCGGAGCGGATCCAAGCCTATATCAACTGGACTTTCGGTTCATTCAGTGGGGTCACTGTCGCACAGTTGCCGCTACTGGGGGCCTTTGTCATCGCGGGCTTATTGATCGCGGCGACCTCCGTCAAGCCGCTGAATGCCCTCTTGCTCGGCGAAGACTATGCGCTAAGTATGGGAACAAACCTGCGACGCGCGCGGTTAAGGATCGTGCTTTCGACCGCGCTCCTGGTTAGCGCCGTGACGGCTTTTTGCGGTCCGATCGCTTTCATCGGCATTGCCGTGCCCCACCTATGTCGCGCCATTCTGCGCGCATCGGATCATCGAATCCTGTTGCCGGGCACTTGCCTGACCGGTGGCATTGTGGCCTTGTGCGCTTCGCTGATCGCGGAAATGCCGGGCAATAACCTGGTTCTACCGCTCAATGTAGTTACCGCGCTGCTGGGCGCGCCCGTGGTGATGCTGGTGATCCTGCGGCAGTTTAGGGGGCGGCAATGAGCGTCCCGGCCTTGCAAACACGCGATCTTTCGATCGGCTACCCACGAAGGCGCGAGGGTGATATTTGCCTGGCGAGAGCGCTTAATGTGCGCCTGGAACCCGGCAGTTTCGTGGGCCTGCTGGGTCCCAATGGCGTCGGCAAATCGACGCTATTGCGAACCCTGGCGGCCATGCAAGCGCCCTTGGCCGGTCAAGTGCTGCTTGATGGCGAAGACGCCCGTCGCATGAGGCCCGGGGATCTGGCGAAAGCGCTCAGCCTCGTCTTGACCAACACGCCGCATCCCGACTTGATGACCGGCTTCGACTTGGTCGCCCTCGGCAGGCTGCCGCACAGCGACTGGCTAGGACGACTAGCTGATCAAGACCGGAAAGCCGTTCAATGGGCGCTGGGCGCGGTAAATGGGCAAGACCTGGCGGGCCAGCTTGTCACCGAGCTCAGCGACGGCCAGCGTCAAAAGTTGATGATCGCGCGCGCCCTGGCCCAGGAGACAGCGATCTTGCTGCTGGACGAACCGACCGCATTTCTCGATCTGCCCCGCCGTGTTGAAGTCATGCGCCTGCTCAAGCGCCTGGCGCATCAAACGGGACGGGCAATCCTCGTCTCCACGCACGACTTGGATCAAGCCTTGAGAAACTGCGACCAACTTTGGTTGATGCGGGAGGGCGCCATGCTGGTCGGCGCGCCCGAAGACCTGGTGCTTGATGGCGGCATCACGGAGACATTCCATACCGACGGCATCAGTTTTGATGAAGGCAGCGGCGCCTTTGCTGTTGAAAGTCCCGCTGGCGCTGCGATACATGTCAAAGGCAACGGCACGCCAGAAACCTGGATGCGGCGGGCGCTCACGCGCAATGGCTATCGCCATGACCCGGCTGCCGGCGTCGCGGACATTTCCCTGGGACAAAACGGCGGGGGACCCGAATGGCATCTGACAATAGAGGAGCGCCTAAGCCGGCATCACTCGGTTGCCGAGGTCTTGGCCGCGCTTAAAGATGCGGGAATATGAGCGACAAGACTGAAAGCAAGCCGGGTCTCGTCATGGTGCATACCGGCGAGGGACGCGGCAAATCGACATCGGCCTACGGCGTGATTCTGCGTATGTTAGGGCGTAAAAGGAGCGTCGCGCTAATCCAGTTCCTCAAGCACGAAAGCGGCAATTGGGGCGAGATCCGCGCATTCAAACAGCTGGGACTTGAACCAATAAAAACCGGGGACGGCTTCACCTGGACCAGCAAAAACATCGACGAAACACAAGCGCGAGCGCTGCATGGCTGGCAAACGGCGCAGGCGATCATCATTTCCGACGAATACGAACTTGTCGTGCTCGACGAGTTTACTTATCTGCTGGACTTCGGCTGGCTGGACGCGACTGAAGTGATCAACTGGCTGCAAGCCAACAAACCGGCTCGCCTGAACCTCCTCATTACCGGGCGCAACGCGCCGGCGCAGTTGATCGAATACGCCGATACCGTCACCGAAATGCGCAATGTCAAACACGCTTACGACAGCGGCATAACCGCTCGCGCAGGCATTGAGTTCTAAGACATCAACGAAGCGAAATGCGCTAGATGACCACCACGGCTGATCGCGCTGGAATCGGTATTCCACCGTCCAAGCTATGCCAGTTCTCATCGTCCACCGCCCGGTAGCGGCTGAGCGAATGCTCGCCGTCAAGTGACGCGTCGACGCGGACTGGTTCGTCTTCGTAATTTGCTATAGCCAGTCCGGGCGCCCCACCCGTCTTGCTGATGAAAACGGCATAGGGATGATGAGGGCTGCCATTCGTTGCAATCACGGTGGCGCCAACTGTATCGCGATATTCGCCGTCCCAGAAATAGTCGCGCAGTTCGACGCGCAAGGCATCCATTTTCTTGCCGTAGTCCATCGTCAGCGGGAAATCGTCCAAATGTCCTTTGAAATTGTATGGTTCATAGCTCATGATGTAGCGATATAACAAGCACTGATTGATCATATTGCGATCATTGAAACCGCTGATGGCGGTCATCAGTGGCATGTGCGGTAGCATATAGCGCGAAAGCGGCACGTGCCGCTTGTCCCAACTGCGATGATAAGACAAGTGGTATGCCTCGAATTGCCAATCGTAGATGCCTTCCCCGGCAAAGAGAAAATCGGGGTTGACCTCTCGGCTCATCTGTTCAAGGCGCTGCTGGAATTCGTTATCGCGCGAATAGACCGGGAATCCCGACCGATGGCCATGGTTCTCGTCAAAGCACAACAGCGTCGGCGAATGATGCTGGTTTTCATCGTAGAGAATACCGTCAGCGCCCAAATCCAGTACCTTCTGGAACTCCCTGGCGCTAACTTCGAAATACTCGTCGCTGCCGAAGCACATGGGTATCAGTCGTTTGGTATTGATGTTGAGCGCTTGCGTCGCCGTATGATATTGATAACCGTTGTAGTGGTAATAGTCGCCGTAGGGATCCTTTACCGCCAGGCGATGCAGATCCTCGCGGAACCACTCGCTGGCCCGGTCGGCCCAGGTAAATTTGGCAAAGATAATCAGCTTGACGCCACAACTCTGAATATGCGCGATCGCCGCCTTGAGTTCCTCAAAACTGCCCAGACGCGGATCGGGACTATGCGAGGGATTGCCTTGATCTTGTCCGCCGTCATTCCAGCCAACCAACTGGATCGCCTTGACCCCGTGTCTCGCGGCTTCTTCACCTATTTTGCCCAGTTCCTTGAAGGGAATGCGCAATTCGTCCTCGGGTGAGTTGATATGCAATTGCCACCAGGCATGGGGATGACGCGCCCATTCCGGTATCTCCGGCGTCTTCATCCAGCTATCGCGCCAACTTCGGTAGACATCGACGCCCTGCTGCCAGCCGCCTTGATACGGTTGAACCGCGATTGGCGTCAGCGCGCGTGATTCGCCCGGTTGAATATATGGCAGGTGAATGGCGGCAAAGCGCGCTGCGACATCCAGCCCGCTGATGGACGGGGAAGTCGGCACGCGCGAATCAATGGCGCTGTCGTAACCCGGGCGCAATTCGTTGTGCCAAGCAACCAACTCCGCGCTCGGCTCGCTTAGTCCCGCGTAAAGTCCCTGATCGGCGCTGCGCAAGAGCACGTAGGGCACCGCCGGCGCGCCGCTGCGCCAGGAATCCGGACCATATTGCACCGGATAATCAAATCCGTAGTAGCCCAAGGTGTTCGCGAAACTGGGATAGAGCTGACGCTGCTCGGCAGTGGCGTAACCGTAGTGAAAGACCTCGAAGCAATCCGCCGCTGGCGGCCGCTGAACATCGCCAAAATAAGGGCAACGCACCGTCTCGACTACACCGTTGGACTGATTGTCGATAGCGAGCGCAAATGTCGCGCGCGGCCCGGACAAAGTGACGCTTTGCGTGATCCTGATCTTGTGCTCGCCTCCATAGGCCGAATTCACGCGATCCCAGGTGAATATGACCTGCTGACGATCGTCCGCAATCACCAGCGACGAAACTTGCTGTTCTTCGCCATATACCGGGTTGTTGCGCCGTCCCGGCAATGGAATCAAGAGTTGGAAGGAAAGTCCAAGATGGCGCCGGTTGAGGACCTCCCACCCGGTCTCCTTCGCCGTGAAACCAACCATTGCGCCGGTTTCCCTAGAGAACTCCAGACGCAGCGACTCATTCTCCAAATTGATAATATCCATAAACATCTCCTCTCAGCCCTTGATTGAACCCGAGGTCAGCCCCCGAATGAACCAGCGTTGCAACAAGACGTAGATAACGATCATGGGGATGCTGGCGATGCTCAATGTAGCGAATATGACATTCCACTCCGCTCGTCCAAATTGGAGAAAAAATACCTGAATCGTCAACGTTAGCGGACGCAACTCATCCGAACGTATCAGCAGCAAGGGCAAAAAATATTCGTTCCAGGCGCCAACAAAGGTCAAAATCCCAACAGTCGCCACCGCCGGTCCTGAAATCGGCATGACAACGCGCAAAAACGCCGAAAACTCGGAACACCCGTCAATCTTCGCCGCTTCACGCAGCTCACCTGGAATGGAACGGAAAAACGCTTGAAAAATGAAGATCGCTAAAGGAATCGTACCGGACGCTATCGCCAGGATTAGACCCAGATAACTATCTGTCAACTTCAGCCGCACAAACAGCACGTAGAAAGGAATTATGGGTACCGGCGCTTGCATGGTGAAAACGAAGACCAACAGGATAACGGTGCTGAAGCGAAACGAGAACTTGGCGAAGGCATAGCCGGCAATCGAAGACAAGCAGACCACCACCAGGACGGCGCCAATAGATACGATGCCGCTGTTTAACAGCGCACGCCCGAGCTTCGCCTTCTCCCAGGCGTCCGCGTAGTTCTGAAACTCTGGACTGGCGGGCAAGCCCCAAATGTTTGAGACAAGCTCGCCCGGGGTCTTGAACGAAGCCAGTACCATCCACAAGACTGGATAGACGATGATTACGGTGAACAATATGAGTATCGAATGGTTGAAAAGCGTCACAAGTATAGGACGCCAATAGATGCCTTGATGCTTCGAATCCTGCCTGGTGAACTGCGCTGCGCTCATGCGAATTTGTCTTTCAGTCCCTATTGTCGCCGCTGGTCATAAGTTTGAGCTGGATTGCCGCTACCAGCGTGACGATGACAAGCAGAACGTAAGACAAGGCGGCTGAAAAGCCGAAGCGATAGAACTTGAATCCACGAATATAGATGTGCAGCGCCATGACGTTCGTGGCATTGGCCGGTCCGCCGGCCGTCATGATGAAAGGAATATCAAAGACGTTGAAAGCGCCCATAAGGGAAATCGTGACGTTGACAATCATAACCGGCTGTAGCATCGGCAGGGTGACGTGCAAGAATTGCTGCCAAACCGACGCCCCATCTATGCGCGCCGCTTCATAAAGTTCGTCGGGGATCGACTGCAAGCCGGCGAGGAAAATCACCATGTGGAAGCCGTACCACTTCCATATATCAACCATGATCAGGGAATTGAGCGCCACCGCCGCATCGCCGAGCCAGTCCTGCACCAAGAAGTCCAAACCTAAACCGCGCAGCAGGCTGTTGATCAAGCCGAATTGCGGATTGAACAGCCATGACCACAATACGCCCACGACCACAAAGGACATCACCACCGGCATGAACAGGCTGGTTCGATAAAAAGTCCGCCCTTTCAAGGCCTGGTGCAGCAGAATCGCCAGTATTAAGGACAGGACGATCTTGCCCACTACCGTCCCGACCGCATAATGCACATTGTTCATCAAGACGGTGAGCGTCATCTCGTCGCTCAAAATCTTCTCGAAATTGCGCAGGCCAATATATCTGGGCTCTTCAATACCATCCCAGCGCAAAAGTGACATGTGCAGGCCACTGACGAGCGGATATAGCTTAAAGATGCCGTAAACAGTCAACGCCGGCAGGATCCACAAGTAAGGCGACAGTTTCGAGAGCCGCCGCAGTATCTCCTTAACCGGCGTGTTCTTCGGTTTTACAGTGGCAGGCATTCGCCCTAAGCCTCAGTAGTTCCAATAAAACAAAGCGAAACAATTGCAGATTGTGAGAACTATGAATCTAATCCAAATCCCGGCAAAAGCGCTCCCCTTCTCCCTTTATGGGAGAAGGGGCCGGGGGATGAGGGTAGAATCGCAACGATCGCGTTTGCACATAATTAACTTGGAATTGCTACGGAGTCAAAGGCAATTTACGCGAAGCGCAATTTTGCGCCCGTTGCTCCGCTCAAGCGCGCCAGACACATTCGCATAAAATACGGCAATTGGGGTAAGAGACTTCGCCCTTACCCCCTGAATAGACTAGGTTTGACTAAAACTCGAATTCGTAGCCGTCAGCGTAAAGCTCATCCAGAACACCCTGGATGTTCGCGGCGGCTTCGCTCGCGGTGACAGTCTTGGCGACAATTCCTTGCTGCTGTTCCTGGAAGGCGCGCGTGATTTCCGGCGGCCAGTACCAATCAAGATAGACGAACTGATTGGGCGCCGAAATATCGCCATAACGAATAGACAGCGGATCATCGCTGGGCTGGACGCCAATATTGGTCGACACCGCGTCGGCGTAGACCGCGTTGCGTAAGGCGACCATCTCGTCGGTTGTCCAGAAATCCAAGATGGACCAGGCGAGCGCTTCCCGTTCCGGCGCGATCCGCGAATAGATTCCGGTGGCCCAACCAGTACCGCCCGGCAACTGACGCTTCACGGTCTCGTCATCCACAGAGCGCAAGGGGTTGACAAAGGACAGATCAAGTTCGGGGAAGTCCCCCATTCTATAGCTGCCAACCCAACCGCCCCAGTGATACCAGAAGGCGGCATTGCCCGATGTCAGCGACAGCTCCGCCGCTGGCACATCCATACTGTTGACGCCGTCCACGAACATGCCGTCGTCAGTGTAGGCCTGCAATATCTCCAAACCAGCCAGATGCTCCGGATCGGTGAATTTGGTATTGCCGGTCAAGACATCGAAGGTGCCCTCGACTGGCCGGTTGCCGGAGGTCTGCGCGTATGCCCAGAACTGCCAGACCGGCCACAGATAAATGTTCAGCCCGGAATGCGTGAAAGGCGCGTAGCCGGCCGCTTTCAGATCGTCGGCCATATCCAACAGTTGCTGATAGCTCTCCGGTTCGCCTTCAAAACCGACCGCGTCCAAGGCCTTCTGATTGTAGAAGAAGGGGAAACCGCTGATGCCGCCGTTCGGTATCGCCCAAAGCTTTCCGCCGATGGAGTAAGTCTCCAGACCAATCGGGCGGAAGCGATCCAGATAATCCACGTTAGACAAGTCCTTCAAGCGACCGCCAACGGCATATCGTCTCAAGTCCTGCCCGTTAAGGTCCATGATGTCAATCTGGTCGCCCGCGATTTCGGCAGCGGCGAATAGCTCGGTATAGCGTTCGCTTGTCAAACTGCGCCAAACGACCTTGACACCGGGAAATTCCGCCTCGATACTGGCAATAAATTCTTCCTGCTGCGTGGCCTCGCCGGCGCTCATGACGACGAAATCACCTTGATAGTCGCTCTGCCCCAATACCGGCAAACTACCGATATTGGATGCCCCGGCGACGACCGCCCCGCTTGCGCCGGCAGCAGCCTTCAGAAAATCTCGCCTGCTTAACTTATTACTCATCTCAAAGTCCTTTCAACAACTCAAAAACTGTATACAACAAGCTGGCTTTCGAAATGCTGCATTACACCCCCTTTATGCCTTGACGGAAAAGATAACAGATACCTGGAGTTTACTTAGATTGAAGACATAAGTCAAAATTAGGCAACAAAAAACCGACATTGCTGTCGGCCTTTTTCGTCACATGGGCTGTACAGGACTCGAACCTGTAACCTCCTCGACGTCAACGAGGCGCTCTGCCAGTTGAGCTAACGGCCCTTTTCGTAATGAAGAGTATACACTTTTTGCTCCACTGGTCAAGCCCAGCCCGGCATACTATGCCGTGTCGCACATTGCATGGAACCCTTCCCTCCCTTTGACAAAAGGGACCTATCCGACTTAGAATGGCGCGGGTCCAGACAGCCAAACAAGAAAGAGCCCGCGCGTGCGAAACATCATCGCCGAATATGCGAAATCGCGCTTTCGCGAAATACAGGACGTCAAATACGCCACAACGCGGCCGGAAGCCAGCCTGGTCTTCCGTAGCCACGAGCCGGACGTCATCGTCGAAACCTGGATGAACAGCCGGCTCTACGTATACGTCCTCGATCATGTGCCAACGACGCGAACAATAAAATCGATCCTCAAGCAGAACACCGGCGCCAGCATCGGTACGCTGTTTTTGGTTGATGCCGGGCTATTGCCGAATGACGGATATGTCGGCAGAGTCGCAGGTTGGCAAGATGATCTGCGCGTGATGAATATGGGCGCCATCTACGCCTACGATCTCGGGGACGACGCGATTCGCTTGATACAAGTCAATTATGACGAGACGACACAGCGCAACCAGTTCATCGTCTGGCATACGACGGAATTCCCCTGCGACGCCGTTTCCGTTCGACGGCGCGATTTTCAAACGCATATCAGGGGCAGTTGGTATATCGGCGACATTGCCTCGCCCCGCTTCAAACGCCGCATCAACCAAGAACGCGCCCGACAACGCTTTCACTATCAGACCAAGCGGAGGCAAAAGATCGATGGCCTGCCGGCCGAGCAGATCAGCGCCGCCTATCTGGCGCTGGAGATTGAAGTCGGCGCGGGTCAAGAAGCAGTCAAAGAAGCCTTCCGCAAACTCGCCCGCGAATACCATCCCGACGTGACGGCTCACGAAAAGGGCGAAGCCGAGCGGCGCTTCAAAGAGGTCCAGTCCGCCTACGATCAAATCAAATCGCATCGGCGCTGGCGCTAATATTGGAGCGAATTGAGACCAGGTTCCAATACAACCCGCGCGAGGGCTTTAAGCGTGGCGTAGGACTATTCCGCCTGTCGAATGCAGAATCGCGTGAAATCAGAGTCAAAGTCGAGCGGCTCCGCCAAAGCCGCAACGATTTGTAACATCTCGGCGCGATGAAGCGTATTGTGATTGAAGACTTGAAAGACCAGCTGCCAAACCGGAACAGTAACCAGCGTGTCGCGATAGACGGTGTCAACCAGGCGGTCGAATTCCCGATCGTCGAATAATGCTATGTACGAGCGCCACTCCGCTTCAACGGCATCCCAACGTTCCCGCACCTGCGCGCGATCCGGATTGTCAATTGCAAATGCCTTGCCGATCTCTTTGCTGCCGTGCAACCTTTGCATGTAGCCATACATGGCGTCAATTACGTGGGCGCACTCGCGCTGCAAACTGCCCCAGGAATAACCGCTGTCCACATTGAACAGAGACTCGTCCAGCGACATGATGACTTCATCCCACAGTCGCCTGTCCTCGTACATCTGATAATCAAAGACTGTTCGGACCACGTGTGACTTCATCCGCGCAATAGTCCCGTCAAATGCTGTAACAGGCTCAGATCAAATTCCGCCGGCTGGCTCACCTCCGCCACCAAGCGCAATATCTGCGAACGCCGCGATGTACTATGATAGAGGACATCAAACACCAGTTGCCACACTTGCATTTCGCATCGGCCTTGGTCGCTCTCAACTTCACGTCTTGAGAAAAACAGCTCTCCATCAAATTCGTCCGCGAATGCAGTCCACGCCCGCCGCAGGGACATCCACCTGGCAGCGATCGCTGCCCGATCCGCTGTGTCTTCAACCGATTCACCAGCAAAGGGAGCGGCGCCAAGGATTCTCTGGAGACAGACTGATTCAGTGTCGAGAATCCGCTGGCATTCACTTTGGACGGATCCCCGCAAAAACTTGACCTCGCGCAGGAACTGATCCTCCGTCAGCGGCGCAATGGCCAAATCCCAGACGCGCTGGTTTTCCCAGAAGTTAAATCGGATCAGCTTTCGCGCGAAATCGATATTGAAAGCGCCTGATTCGGTGTCCAGAGTAAGCTCCTCCAACGCGCTCAGGGGATCCTTAGGCTACAAAACGGGGATTCGTTGTTCTGAAAGCGTCCCACAACCGGGACCGCAAATCTGTGGGTCCACCAGGACTCGAACCTGGAACCAATCGGTTATGAGCCGACTGCTCTGACCATTGAGCTATGGACCCGGGTGAAGCACCATCATACGGAGTATGACCCACGAAGTCAATGCGGATACCAACTGAGAGCGGGTAACGGGATTCGAACCCGTACTGACACCTTGGAAGGGTGGAGTGCTACCGTTACACCATACCCGCGAGTTCTGTCTTCGGAAGTCGGGGCGCCCGGATTCGAACCGGGGACCTCACGGACCCAAACCGTGCGCGCTACCGGGCTGCGCCACGCCCCGAACGCTGACACATGCTACAGCGATACGCCGCCAAAGTAAAGCCACAGTTTGACAGCGCCATACGCTCGCGCGGGGCGCAATCACGGGCTTTCAGCCATTTCGCCTGGACTGGAACGGGACTCGCCCCCGCCGAACAGATCCATCCATTCATCCACTTCCGCGTCAGAAATCTGTATGTCAACTTCCTCGCCCGGGGCGTCTTCGGCCGGGCTTTCTCCCGCAAGTTTGTCAACAAACTCGGCCGAGGTCAGCCATTTCATCTTGTGCGCCCGGGCACAATCCAGCACGGCCTGGTCAGAAGAAACAACTGTCCAGTTTTTTGGATCTCTAGTGCGGCGGATATGTAGTTTGAGCAAACGGTCCGCATCCGAGTGTTGCATCGCGGCAAAGATAACCTGAACAGATTTGGTCGACATCGCGGAATACCCGCCGGGCAGGCCGCAATCAAAGATCACAGTGCATTGCATGCGACCTCGCTTCTTCGCGACCAGGCCCTTGAGCTTGGTTACCAACTTGGCTTCGTCGTTGGGATCGGCCAGGTCAATATCCGGCAATCTGGCGATCAAGTTATGTCCATCAATGAGATAGGGCATTTCCAAAACACTTCCGCTTGCAGGGGCGGACGGGCACGTCGCGTATACGCCCCTTCAGCCTGCGACCTTGGGTCCGCCGTTGTCGACGACTTATCCATATAGGGGCAAGCCCATCGTGAAGGCGCTACCGACATTCAGGCGGCTGCGGACCTGCAAGAAACCGCCATGTACTTCGCAGATTGCCGTCGCGACATACAACCCCTGTCCCAAGCCCTGTCGCGATTCACCTGCTTCAACGCGATTGTTATCGCCGCGGTAGAAGCGCTCGAAAATATGCGGCAAGTCCTTTTCGCCGATACCGACGCCGTTGTCTGTGACGCGAATCGAGACATATACTCTACCGGCTATCGCGCTGGTCCGCGCAGCCAAAGCGACATATCCACCTCGACGATTGTATTGCGCGCCATTGCGGACCAAGTGTCCCAGCGCCCATTGTAAACGCTTGTCGTCGCCGCGGACCTGCAATCCGCCGACGCCGCGTGTCATGACCAACAAATCAATGCCCCGCGCCTGGAGATCCACACTTATGCCGCGGACGACCGACCACAAGAAGTCTTCGACCGAAACGGCTTGGCGCTTGACGTCAAAAATGCCGGCATTCATCTCGGCAATATCCAGTAATTCCAGCACCAATTGGTCGAGCAAATCAACGTTGAACAACAATTTGTTCAACAATTGCCGATTGACCGCCGCGTCTTCCGGCCTGGCATTTAGCAATTCTCCGGCCAGCTTGATAATGGACATCGGCGTTTCAAGCTCTTGTGCGATCTGTGAGACATAGCCGTCCTTCAAGCGTTGCGCCAGCGCATCGTGCGTGACGTCGCGCATGATGATTACGCTGCCGATTCGTCTCTTGTTCTCGTCGCCGATGGCAACAACTTGGGCCCGCACGATGCGATGGTTTAGCGCCATCTCGTCCGATTCGCCCAGGGGCATTAATTCGGCCTGTATCCGGGTCACCGCGCGATACTGCTCGAAAAGCGAACCCAGCGCGCTGTCCCAAAAGGCCTTTCGACCCCCTAACATAATCTGCGCGGCCTGGTTCATCATTGTCACCTTGCCATTCAGGTCCTGCAATATGATGCCGTCGTTGACACTGCCGAGAACAGCGTGCAGCCGCTCCAATTCGCCCGCGCGCGAGTGCAAGGCGCGCTGCAAATGTCGCTGTCGCCTGTTCAGCTCTTCATTGCGCCTGGCTTGTTCCAACAGCAATTCCTGCTGTTGTCGCAGATGTTCTTGCATATCGCTTCGTCCATGCAAGCCGCGATAGAGCCGGCGAAATACCGATTCGCTTGCCGTGCCGAATTTATGCACCTGCGCTACTGTATGGCCGATTTCAGTTGGAGTTGCAGAAGGTATTTTGCCCATTTTGCTTCGCTGGCCACGTCAACTGATAACGGATCTGGTAGATGTTGCGGATAATGCCACTCAGCCGTTATGAAGTCCTTTAACACTAAGGATTATAGTCAAATTGCGAAATGGGCGCGAACCAGCCGCGGGAGTTTGCGCCGGGGGACAATAAGCTTATGATGGTAAGTATAAAACCATTGATTGGATACAAGGCCATCGAGACGGACTGCCGGAAATGCAAAGCATAGCGCCAACACGCCGGCTGAGCAGGCGCTCGCGCGACCTCTTGGTAGCTGCCGCCGTCGTTTTTCTTCTGGGCGCGCTGCTGATGATCGCGGGAATCGCGCTTCATATATTCAATCTGGTAGTCCCGTTCAATCCAGGCTCGCAAATATATGATCTGACTAGAAAAGGCATTCTGTCCCTCGGCGCCGGAATCGTATTCGCGTCTTTCTTGATGGCCTTGCGCGCGATCACCTGGAAGACCGACAATGCTCTGGCGCGTGAACTGGGTACGTTGCTCGTTCATCATCTGGACCGTCAATTCGTCTATATACGCAATATCAGCAAGCGCCCGATCGGTTACCTCGATGCGGTGCTGGTCAGCAAACACGGCGTGCTGATCTTTCGCATTTCCAAACGCAAAGGGCTCTTTCTTAACGACAAAGGGGACTGGCTGCGTCGGCGGCCCAAGGGCAATTGGAAACCGATGCGCTGGAATCCTACGCGCGATGTCGCCGTTCAAGTTTCCAAGCTGCGCGAGTTTCTTGAGGATTTCCAACTGGCCGCTGTCCCCGTTCGCGCTGTGATAATTTTCACGCGCGAAAGCCCGCTGGTACAATTGACCCTGCAAGATCCCGCGGTTCCCGTCGTGCACAGCAGCAAGCTCGTGGAACATCTTCAAGACAACTATCTTGGGCACGATCACCTGGATGCCGAGACGGTGCAACGGGTCGCCAACCTGCTTTATCGCTAAAGGTCGAGTATGCCTGCCAATTTGTATCTGGCGCCAGTCGGCGTCGACAAGACCGCGACCGTCGTGGATAGCCTCCTTGACACCATACATGTTCAGCGGCGGACGCTGCCAAAAATCTGGGTGCTGACGGCAAACCGGCGGCAGGAAATGAGTTTTCGCGGACGACTGGCGGATCATGGCAACGCCGGGTCGACAATCTTCAACATCGAGTACTTCAGCTTCTATACGCTAAACGAACGTTTGCTCAACCTGGCCGCGAAGCCAGCGCGCAAAATCACCGGGCATACGCAATTGGCCTTGCTGCGCAGCCTGACAAGCCGCATAAACGCCGAAGGCCAACTGCGCTTTTTTGACAGAATCGCCAGCACCCATGGCTTCATCGAGATAGTAGCCGACCTGATCAACGAGTTGAAACAGAACGACGTCGATGTCCAGAAATTCGTCCAGGCGGCGGGCTCCGACAAAGACCGCGATATCGCAGGGATTTATCAACTGTACCAGAAGACGCTGAAAGAAAGCGAACTCGTTGATATCGAAGGCGAAGGGCGGCTGGCACTGGCGACCCTTCGTCAAAAGCGGGATATCGTAAGGGATGTAGATCTAGTCATTGTCGACGGTTTCGATCAGTACACGCCGGTGCAAGCGCGACTGTTGACCGAACTGGCTCGGGCGGTTCCGCAGGTCGACATCACCCTGACGACATTACCAGAAAAAGCCGGCAGGTTTTCCCGGCGGGGTGAACTCACCCGTTCCCGCCTGGAAGACGCTTACAAAGCGGCCGGATCGAGTCTTCGCGTAACGACGCTGCCATCCCGAGGGGGCGACCGTCATGCGGACCTTGCGCAACTGGGCGGAGTGATATTCCAGGCGGAGCCCGCTTCCTCCGGGGGCGAGGCGCTTCGATTGATCGCCATGCCCAGCGAAGCCCAAGAAACAAGAGCTGTCTTGCGCGCGGTCAAAGAGCAGTTGCTCAAAGGCGCGCGCGCCGAAGATATACTGATCGCGCTGCGCGACTGGGATCGCTACGCCTCCTATTTCCGGCGGGGGCAAGACGAATACGATCTGCCCTTGCTGCTGCACAACCAGCCGCTATTGCATACGATTCCGGTAATTGCCCTCCTGATCGACCTGCTCGATCTGGCGCCGCAGTTCCGACGTGCGGATCTCTTGGACGTTTTGCGTTCACCCTATATCGATTCCGGCTTGAGCGACGAAGACATCGATCTCCTGGACAGTATCAGCCGACGGCAACTATTCTTGCGCGGCGCGCAGCAGCATTGGATCGCCATGATCAAACTGGCTGCCGAGCATCCCTGGATCGACGACGAACAAACTGGCGAAGCCATGGGGGAGCGCCTAGAGAACCTGGCGAATAAACTGGCCCGTTTTCTGGCTGGCATCACGCCTCCGGCATCAGTGGAAACCTCTGCCTATATCGAGTGGCTGGAGAATCTAATCGGGCGCGAATTCGATCCGCAAGACTCTCGCGGGGACAGCGGGGAGGGATTTTCGCTGAATATGCGCGAGCGCATTATCGACGGCTTGCGCCCAACTGACGCCACCGTGCAGCGAGATATTGAAGCGCTAAAAAGCCTGAACCAAATCCTGCAAGATTTGCTCGTCTCCGCTCAAATACTCCACTCGGGATTGGGAGAGCCGAGCAAAATCGAATGGACTCGCTTCTGGTCCGATCTCAAATACGCCTTGCAGAATACGTCCGGGCGTTCTTCCGACACCGTCCGCGACGGACGCGTGCTGGTTACCACAGCTACAGAAGCGCGCGGGCTGCCGCACGAGCACGTTTATATTATGGGCTTGGCGGAAGGCCTGTTCCCGGCTGAGATACCGGAAGATCCAATCTATCTGGATTCGGAACGAGAGCATTTACAGTCCAAAGGCATCCTACTGGCGACGCAAGCGGAGCGCGTCGACGACCGCGGCTTGTTCGTGGAGTTGATCAGCTTGCCGCGACAGTCCTTAACCTTGTCGCGCCCGACCTTCAAGGACGGCAAAGTTTGGCTGGAAAGCTATCTCTGGCGCTCGGTTATGCAAGCGTTTCCTCAGTTGTCGATTGAGACGGCTGCTGTTGGCCAAGTCCTGACGCTGGAAGAGGCGGCGTCCCCCGCAGAACTGATGCTGTCGATGGCGGGCGCGCTTGCGAAAGGCGGGGACGCTGACGCCCCCGCCTGGTACGACGACTGGTTGAATCGCAGCCCCAAACACAGGCGGCTCTGGTCCCAAATCAAGCATGGACAGGCTGTCGAATGCAGCAGGATATCGGCGCAGAGCCCCTTTGACCAATTCAGCGGGCAGCTGACACGCCCGGTCTTGCGCGCGAAGGTCGAGATGGAACTGGGCTCCAAGCGAGTCTGGAGCGCGTCGCAACTCCAGGATTATGGCTTGTGCGGCTTCCGCTTTTTCGCCAAGCGTCTGCTGAAACTCGCCGAAACCAAAGAGCCGGAAGCCGGCTACGACTCGCTGCAGCTCGGTCTGCTCAATCACGACATCCTAGAGGAAACCTACTTTGAGCTTGGAGAGCTTGCCATCCAGCCGGAAAATCTGGCGCGGGCCCTGGAGACATTCGAGCCCATTGCCAGACAAAAGCTCGAAAGTGCGCCACAGGCGCTCGGCTTCTTGGCCCCTCCGCGTTGGCAAGCGGAGAAAGCCATGCTGCTCAAGCGCTTGCGAGCCTTGATTGAGCGCGATTTTTCCGACGCCAGTCCGCTCAACCGCCTGGAAGGAAACCGCCAAGTCTATACTGTGGAATACGAGTTCGATCGGCTAGCGATTGATTTGCCCGAGCTCGGCGAAAAACTGCTGGCGCGCGGCAAGATTGATCGCATTGATGTCGTGGATGACCAACTGATATTGCTGGACTACAAAACCGGTTCCACTCGCATCGCCCGCAGCGACATGGAAACCGGGCGCGACTTGCAAATGATGCTCTATGTCTTGGCGCTGCAAGCGGAAGGCACAACTATGACAGACCCGCCCCAAGTCAAGTCGAGTCTGTTTTGGCACCTGCGCAGTCTCGATAGCAGCGGCGCAATTGACCTCGACAATGAAGACGATAAAGGGGCGATAGAAGCCGCGCGCGCGCAAGTTGCGGAGAATATCCGGGCTGGGCGTAATGGCAGCTTTCCGGCGCAGCCGACAAAACTCGACGACGGCAAATGCGCTCGCTATTGCGAATACGCGCGTCTATGTCGCGTCAACGTCGCCAATCGCTAAAAGAAACCGAAGGCCTAATGGACGACAAAGCCGCCAGCGACTCCCAAATGCAGTTCACGACTGAGCAGCAAGACGCCGTAGACATCCACGACAAGAACCTGATCGTCGTCGCCGGCGCCGGGTCCGGCAAGACGCGCGTCCTGGTAGAACGCTATCTGCAATTGCTGGGAGCAAACCCGGATTGGCCGATCAAATCGCTGGTCGCCATCACCTTCACACGCGAAGCCGCTTTCGAGATGCGCCATCGACTCCGGCTCGAGCTGGAGCGGCGCGCCACACCCGCGGACGAGGACGTCTGGCGGCGCCATCTGTCCGAGATGGACAGCGCCCGCATTGACACCATTCATGGCTTGTGCGCGTCGATCCTGCGCGCCAACGCCGCCCAAGCCGGTATAGATCCCAAGTTCGATGTGCTGGACGAAATTGAATCGTCGATTCTGCTGGAAAACGCCGTCGAAGAAGTGCTTGCAACCTCGGCGCCAGAGTCGCTGGCGCTCTTCTCATTCTATGACGCCGACAAGATACTCAGTGCTATCACCCGCCAGGATCTCGTCAGCCTCGCGCTTCCCGGCGAAGCGCCCAATCCCGACGCCTTGCTGCGGACCTGGCGGGAACAATGGTCGGGGGAAGTTCTGCGGGCTTGCAAGCAACTATGCCAAAGCGAAGACGCCCAAAAAATCTTGAGTGACGCCGGGTACCCGAGCGACGACAGGCTCGGCATGCTGTACGTGCAATATCAAGCTTATTTGACGAGCATAGCCGCGGAAGACGATGCCGAGGTCATCTGGCAACTGATAGCCGAATGTCATAGCCGGGGCGCGGTAGGCAATATCGGTTCGGCAGCATCATGGGGCGGCGCGGAAGCCAAGCAAGAGGCGGCCGGTCTGTTGCGCGGCGCGCGCGCTCGAATGAAAGAGCTGTTGGACGAAATTGGCGAGCCATTGGGCGAACTGGATGCGCAAAGCGCGCAATTGCTGCCGCTTTGGATCCGACTTCTGGCCAGAGTGCAGGACGCATATCGGAAGCTCAAACAGGAGCGCGCCCTGGTCGACTTTGACGACCTGGAACGCTTGACTGCAGAGGTCTTGTCACAGGAGCATATCAGACGACGCTATCGCGAGGCTGAATTCAATCACCTGCTGGTCGATGAGTTTCAAGATACCAATGACCGGCAATGGCAGATCATTCGCGCTTTGGCGGATCTCGACCGTGGCGCTGCGCTCTTTGCCGTCGGCGATCCCAAACAGAGCATCTACGGGTTCCGCGGCGCGGATGTCAGCGTTTTCAACCGCGTCCGCGAGCAAATCGCGGGGGATGCCAATGGAAAAGAGCTTTCGCTGTCCGCTTCTTTTCGTAGCCATCGCCGGCTGATCGAGCAATTCAACGGGCTCTTCAAACCTGTTCTTGCCCGCGACGACGACAGCCCGACCGCGGATTTCCAGGTGCCATTCGACACGCCTATGACCGCCTTTCGCGAGGAATCGCCAGGCGATCCGCCCATCGAATGTATCTTGCTGGATTATCAAGCGCGCGGCGAAAACGGGGACCTTCCCGCTCGCAATCCCCGACGAGCGAGACGCATCCCGGCTGACGAGATGCGCCGCTGGGAAGCCTTCGAGATCGCGCAGCGCGTCAAGGGGCTAATCGCTTCGGGAAGACTTGTTTTCGACCGCGATTGCGGCGGATTCCGACCAATCCAATATGGCGATATCGCCATACTCTTCCAGGCCATGAGCAAGGTCAAGATCTACGAGGACTGTTTCAAGACCCGCGGGATCCCCTTCCTCACAATCGCCGGACGCGGCTACTACGACCGGCAAGAAGTTTGGGACGTGCTGGATCTTTTGCGCTGCCTGCACAATCCGCTCGACAATCTGTCCTTGGCTTCCGCTTTACGTTCACCCATATTCGGATTCAGCGACGATCTGCTCTTTGCCTTGCGCCTTATGAAAGATCCCCACCCCTCGTCAAATAATCCCCTGCCCTTGTGGGCCGCCATGCGCATCGCCCAGATCAGCGATGCGCCGGGCATAACTGACGAAGATCAAGACCTGCTCAAGTTCGCTCTGGATACGCTCGACCAGCTGCGGCAAATAGCCGGGCGCGTCACAATCTTTGAATTGTTGGGGCGAGCGCTGACATCGACCGGTTATCTTTCGATATTGACGGGATTGCCAGACGGCGCGCGTCGTCGCGGCAACGTAGAGAAATTGCTGCAATTGGCTGAGGACAGCGGCAAGATCACGCTGGGCAAGTTTTCGCGCTATCTGGAAGACTTGAGTTCGCGTGAAATCCGCGAAGGGGAGGTCTTGGTCGCAGCCGGCAATGCCATACGCTTGATGACTGTTCACGCCAGCAAGGGTCTGGAATTCCCGATGGTCATCCTGGCCGACGCATCCTGGACAAGAGGCAGTGGCGCCGCGCCAACACTGCTCAGCGATGCGAATTTTGGCTTGAGTTGCCAGGTTTTTGATGTCGCGCAGAACAAGGCAGTAGCGGCCTTTGCCCACCGTCGCAACGCCAGCTTGCTTGCGCGGAAGGAAGCGGCTGAACGCAAGCGACTGCTTTACGTAGCGGCGACTCGCGCGCAAGACTATTTACTCGTCAGCGGACAGATGACCTTTAACAGGAACGGCCAACTCTCCGCGCGCGGATGGCTGGGGCAACTGCTGGCCGCCTTCGATATGCATGATCTCGAACGGAAAGAGGAAGGATGGCACAGTTTTAATGGTGACAAGATCCGCGTATTAATGCCGCCTCTGCCGCCCTCGCATCGCGATCTGCAAGCTGGCTTTGACGCCGGCATTCGGACATCGGAGGCCCTTCAAACCCCTGGTGAACTGCCGTCGCTGCCTCCGCCTCTGATCAAAGCCATACCTCCTCAAAGTGGCTTGAGCCTCAAACACATTTCAGCGACGCAGTTGGCCGACTTTGGCGCATACCGGCACAGCAGCGGTCAAATACGTGAATTCTACCGCCGACGCCTGCATAGTCCCGCCGGGAACGAGAAACCCATCACGGCGCCTAACGCAGGCGCGCTTGGTCGTCGGATGACTTCTCGTCGTGTGCTCGGCTCGATCGTGCATGATCTGCTGCGTTTCGGTCACTATGACGCGACGGATGACCTCATTCGCTCCTGCGCCTGGCAAGCAGGATTGACCCTCAACCGCGATATCGACGAAACTGTGGACGCTGTCAAGCGCTTGCTGGCCGACTTTCGACAAAGCAATGTCTTCTATTGGATCTCATCCGCCCGCGCCGGGCATCGGCCCGTTTATACCGAATTGCCCTTCGTCTATCGCGCGGGCGGTCGAATTATCCACGGAGTCATGGATCTTCTATTGCAAGGGGCGGATGGCGCCTGGACAATTGTCGATTACAAAACAACCTCGCTCCAGGGCTCCCGCCAGACGCGCGTCCGGCGCTACACCCTGCAACTGGCAGTTTATGCCGCGGCTGCGCAGGCGCGCTTGAGATTGTCGGACCTCCCGGCAACATACGTCCATTACCTGGCGGACAACAGCACCCTGCCCATTGACAAACATGACTGCCTGGCAGAACTCAACGCGCTCGAAGCGCGCATTCTCGAGTTGGAACAATTCCATGCCTGAACTCTGGAAGCGGCTGCTGCCCGACTGGGCGCATCCGGACCATCCGATCCTCCAATACGAGTTGGCGCAGCGACAGCTTGGGAACTCGCGCCGGAAGAGCATATTGCAGCTATTCTTGTTGGCCCTGCTGTTGGGCGGCGGCGGATATCTCTACGCCAGCGCCACATCAATCGGCGCCGGCGCCGAGAATCTCGCTGATTTTCTCTGGCGCTGTCTCTATTTCCCCTCGCTATTGGTCCAAACCGCGACGGTCCTGGCCGCCCTGGCTTTCGGCATCCGATCGGTCGAAGCCGACCGCAGTCGACAAACCTGGGACAGCCTGCGGGTCACTGAATTCGGCGCCGGGATGACGCTGCGCGCCCGCTGGACGGCGATACTCTATCGCCTGCGCGCGCCGATCATAGCCCTGCTCCTGACGCGCCTGGTTTTGGCCTTCGGCATGATAGTTAACATGACAGCTTTCGGCGGAGGATACCTGCGCGTCCTCAGCAGCAGCATCTTGGACGCCTCCGACCTTTGGATCACACTGCTGATGGTCGCCCTGCTCATGACAGTCCAAACGCTGCTCCCGCTCGCCACGGTGGGCGCCGCGGGGGCCTTCGGCATTTTGATATCCGTCGCCATCAAACAGCGTCTGTTGGCGATCACAATTCAATTTGTCTTGTCCCTTACGATAGTCGCGGCCGTCGCCGGAGGGCTGTTCGCCGTCACGAGCGCCTTGGGTGGCGGGTTGATGGCGTCAGATGGTCTGCGGTTTTTCCTCTTCCTGGTTTACAGCGGCTTCGCCGATGGCGGCATACTCTTGGCTAACTTGGGCAGCCTTGGCGCTGTTTGGAAGATGCTGCCGCAGGGCGCGTACTTGTCAATAGGACTTCTGCTGATACTTGCTTTGGAAGCCTGCGCGATCGATGGATGCCTGGGTCTGGCTATTCGCCTTTCCGAACGGGGCGAATAAAGCGACCGAGCACGATCCACATCTAGGTAAATGTAGTCACGAATCACCCTTGAACTCATGTCTAGGCCCCCATGTTCTTCTTTCTTACGTCCTGTACAGTCTTTTGAAATTGCTCATGTTCCTCTTTTTTTGAAAGCAGCTTGCGATAATTCCCACTGCGGATATCACGATACACATAAGCTATAACAGAAGCAGCAACCATCGTTAAAGCAAGTAAAACAAGAAAAACGAATTCTTGGCTCACGTTGATATCTCCTCTGTTAGTTTCTTGGAACGCGTGTACCCAATGTAAAATAGCAGTGGAGTCGTTATCAATCCAATCAACAAGAAGCATCCAATGGCTAGCACAATATTTAGATCTGTGTTGAAGTTCAGCGAGGATACGCGATTGTTTATGTAAATCAAAGTCAAGAATATGAGGCTTAAGACACCAAGAGCCAATAACGTAGCCTTGATAAAGAAGTAAAACAACTGGTGGCTAGACCAATTCAAATCCGTCCTAGACAAATCGATATACGTAGCGGCGACGAGAGTTAGTGAAATCAGAAACAATTCGATTCCATCTAACAACTTCGTCGGGATAATTTCGGATCCTTGCAAAACTGCCACAGCTATGCCGATTACAATTGGCAACGAGGGTACAATGATTGCCACACTGATCCACAACGTTATGTGAATTACCGGATGGCTTGACTTTGACGGCAACGAACAAATCCTCCTAAACCGTACCTTACTACTTTTCTACTTGACTTTCAAGCAAACGGATCTGAAGGTACTGTATCCTTTTCGGTTGAAAGTCCTTTACAGTCCTCGACATGAAAACCTAAGCCCAAAATACCAACGATCTGGTAGGGGCGACTGCACTGCTGTGTCTACGCGCAGCGGTGAGTCGCCCGATATTCATTCAGTTTCCACGCATCGGGCGATCCAGCGGATCGCCCCTACCGGCTGTTAGGTGGTGGTGGTTTATTTCAACCGAAAAGGATACACCTCCGATCTGAATGCTCAACTAGTTCTTGGCTCGACAATTACATCTAGTTTCCACAATTGTCATCGGTCCGAGAGCGGGAAAGCCTATAAATGAATACAATACTGTATTCGGAAATAAACAATTCTCTACCATGCCAATCGACAGCCGCGACTACAAGAACCTGACCGACTACCTGCAGCACCTCTATCAAACTCAACCCTTCGCCCGGGACGGCATTGAGCATCCCGTGACGGTCTTCTACCCCACCGCGGACCAGGTGCGCCATCTGGACAGCGTACTCGATCCCTGTCCCCCGGCTGTCGAGCCGCGCGACTATGCCGCGTACGACTACAGCTATCTGCACGAATTGCAAAACCGCAAGCCCTTTTTGCATAACGGTTATACCTTTACCATGAAGCGCTTGACACCGGAGCCGCTCAAACTGCGCGGAGCGCTCGGCCGCTACTTCGACATGCTCGCCACTTGCGCTTCGCTGGAAAACGAGTTGCGCGACGCCGCCGCCGACGGCTGGATGCGCGCGCCTTCACGCGCCACTTATCACCGCGCGGTTGACCCCAAGGATGCCTTGCTGCGCGGGATCAAACGCTGCGCGGCCATCGGCATCGGGACCTTGACCGTCTTCAACGACCGCGGCGCGTACAAAGCGATGCTGGCCCGCCGCTCGGAAAAAACGGCTTACGACAGCGGCATGTTTCATGTGCTGCCGGCGATGATGTTCGGCCCAACGACCCCGGACTTCGCCAATCCTCAAGAGTGGAGCGTACGGCACCAGGTGCTGTGCGAAGTGCTGGAAGAAATGTTCAACATGCCGGAAGAATGGACGCCGCAACGCTGGGACTTCTTTTATCAGCACCCGGCCCTCCTGTATTTGCAAGAGTTGATGGATGCTGGCAAAGCCGAACTCTGCCTGACCGGCGTCATCATCAATCTGCTGACATTACGCCCGGAAATCAGTACCCTGCTTCTGATCCATGATCCGGAGTGGTACGCGCGTATTACCGCAAGGGATAGCGATATTCCCTTCAGAACAGCCGAAGAGACCTTGAACCGGAGCGTCGTCACAGCCCCAATTGCCGAAGACAACGAGTTTCTGTCCTGCTTTCCCGCCGAATTGCACCTGCAAATGCCCGCTCATGCCACCGCGACTCTATGGCTGGGAATAGATCTGGCGCGCGACTTGATTGCCAGACGGCTTTGACTCTTGAGTACAGCTTTGCATCCCAGGGCAATCGCATCAAACAACTTTTTTACCACCGAGAACACCGAGAGCACCGAGTTTAAGCTTTCATGTCGGTTGTCCTTCTAATTCCATCACCTGAATGCGGCGAGGTTGCCAGCGAAACTTCATTTGTGGTTGAAAAGCAAGCCTGAAACATAAGATGAGCTATGTTCTTTGCTTTTCTCGGTGTTCTCGGTGCCCTCGGTGGTTAATAATCAGTCCGATTTGGTACCATGTCAGTCGCCACATTTTGATGCAATTGCCCTGCTTTGCATCCGAATTTACATAGACCCCGCCGCGCCATCGGTTATAATCTAACGAAACGTTGGACATTTACGAAAGGAATGCGCAATGCCATCCGTAGGAGAGAAAGCGCCGGATTTTGAATTGTTAAATCAAGAGGGCAAAGCAGTCCGATTAAGCGACTATCGCGGCAGCAAGGTCCTGCTATTCGCCTATCCTAAAGCCGGCACATCCGGGTGCACCGTCCAGGCCTGCGGCTTTCGTGACAACTTCGCGCAAATCGAAACATCGGAGGCTGTCGTACTCGGATTGAGCCCGGATGAGCCCTCCGCGCTGAGCAAATGGATCGCCAAAGAAGACCTGCCCTATGACTTGCTGTCGGATCCGGATCACGGTGTTCTGGAAGCCTGGGATGCCTGGGGAGAAAAGTCCATGTACGGCAAGAAATACATGGGCGTAATCCGTTCTCACTGGATCATCGGCGAAGACGGTACTGTCTTGGATGCCCAGGTCAAAGTCAGCCCCAAGAAAAGCATCGAAAAGGCGCTGAAGTTCCTGGCAAAATCCCACCAGGCCATCTGACCAGCCCCGCCCGGGTCATCTAAGTTGTCATGCGCATACGCTTCGCTATTCTCATATTGCTATCGCTAGCGACTGTTGCCTGCCGATCGCAGCGGGAAACTGCGCTCGACGACCTTGTTGCTCTGCCAAGCGCCACCATCGAGATCGTCTATGTAACGCCGACTTCTGCGCCGACCCGCGTGCCGACCCTGGTCAGAATACAGCCGACCGCGATTCCCACAGCAACACCCACGATGATTGACCGCGCAAGCAGCCAAGTCGGCGATGGCAGCAAGCTCGACTGCATGGACACACTTTTGCGCGCCTATACAGAAGCCGGCAACCGTTGTCTCGGCGGTCCAAGCGGTCATTTCTGCAATGGCGGCGGACCGGCGAATACCGCGCCGGCGGAAAATCTATTGAAGGACCCCGGCGCTGTCATAGAGGCAGCCGCGCTGGATGCCCTTCGCTCGCTTGCTCTGGATAATGCGGCGGGAGGCGGCTTAATCTGGCTGCGCCTGGAAGAAAACATCCTGATGGATGCCCTTCTGATTGGACAGGTCAGCATTCAAAATGCTGTCTTGCCCGATAGCGATTTTGCCAAATGGCAGTCCTTCACTTTGGAAAGTGGAGCGAGCGAATGGCACTGCGATGGGGCTCCCGAGACCGGCGTCATGGTGATACAGGGACTGTACGGGCAGACATCTCGCGTCGTAGTCAACGGCGTATCTCTTAGGATCGATGGCACAGTAATTGTCCTCACACAAGACAGTACCACCAAGTTTATCGCCATAGAGGGACAGGTCCGCCTGCTTGCCTTCGGACAGTTCATAAACATGAACGCCGGCGAACAACTAAATTTCAGCTATGCGCCGGGCGATTGGCGGAAACCCGAAGGGTCCATCGCCAGCCCTTCACTTTTCGAATACAACCTGGTTAAGGACCTGCCAATTGTGCTCTTTGACCGACCCGTACCGATTCCGCAGCCCGGTTACGTGCAGACTCAAGGCGGCGTCAATATGCGCATCGCCCCCGATATCGAAGCCCAATTGCTCTTTCAGGTGCCGGCCGGCGAAACCATGAGCGTGCTCGGCATCAGCGCCAATCGCGAATGGCTGCACATCCGACTGGGCAACGGGGAAACAGGCTGGATGAGCGCGGGCTTGCTTGCGAAGAATCTCGGAGAGATCAAGCAGGTTTATGATGTCACGCCTCCGCCGCCGCAACGATACGGGGAGCTTGGCAGCCGGGCATTTGTTAACGTCGCTGCGGGAGGAAACCTGCGCGAAGCCCCGGATACCGCCTTTCGCGTTAAAGGCACCTTGCCATACGGCACCCAGGTGACATTGCTCGCGCGCAGCCCATACAGCCCCTGGGTAAGGGTTGACTTTGGGGGTGAAGTCGGCTGGATGGCCCTGTTCACGCTGCGATCAGAATCGGTGATCGCTTCACTGCCCATCGACTACAACGTACCCTTGCCGCCACGCCCTACTGCCACCCCCGTATTCAGCTACGGAGGCGGTCATGCCTATCCCGACCCCAGCACCGGATACTAGCCGGCTTCGACGCGAATGGTGGTCAGCGGGACACTGTCGCCGATAACAGCCCCAGTCTCATCCCTAACCCGGGGACGATAGCCGTTGCCGCAATCATCCGCCGGCATCAATTCGCAGGTATACAAGCCGATAATGAGTTGATACTCGCCCGCTGATAGCTGTGCCGGCAACCGCAAATCGTAAGTATCCACGATATAGCCCTCCGGCCCCCACCATTCGCTAATTGCCCGGCCGGCAGGATGCAACTTGTCAACTTGCGCCTGGGGCGGTCCCCCGGTCGAAAGATGCAAGAAGCTGGAAAAGTTGACATCAATTTCTTCCAGCGCATACCAGTAGACGCGCAAGCGCAAGTGATCGCCCGGGCGCAGGGCGTCAGCGCTGAGATCGTAGCCAAGCACTTGCAAACTGTCGTCCAGCCTGAAGCGCGTCCGAAACTGTGCTGGCAAGGCTTCCCCAGGCGGAGAGTTGTGCCAAGCCAGTCCTTCCTGAAAGAAGACGAGGACGCAAAGCAGCGCGATCCCGCCTCCCAGCAGGGGGCCAACGGTCGAAGCGCGCGCAAGCGAAGCGATATGCCAGTATGGACGCGGCATTGTCCGGCGTCGGCGCAATAGTGCCGCAGCGCCGACGGACAACAATATCGACAAGAGCGATACCCAGGCGGCTAAATCGCGGGCGGGCGTCGAGCCGAGATACACGCGCACCTTATGCTCGCCAGACGGTACGGGAAAAGTGATAAAGCCGTGGTGCGGGGACGCTGTGATTTCGACCGGTCTCCCATCAATTTCGGCGCGCCATCCCAGCCAATAAAAATTGTAAATCTCGGCGACAAAGTCTTCCCCGGCCTTGATTCGCCACTCGTGCGATTGCGGCGAATTATGAATCAGCTCGGCGGCGGACCCTTCCGGCAGAAGCGAATGATTCAGTTTGTCTATCGGATAGCCATCGGCGTAGTCCAACAGCAAGTGCGCTGTGGGATCAGGAACGGAATGGACATGACGCGGCCGATACTCGCCGGTGAATGTCGTGCCAAGCTGCCGCCTCGCCGCCTCTTCAGCGTGGTAGGCTGCGATCGACGTATCCAGCGTTTCATGACGCCACTCGGGTACATAGAACAAGGGAATCGCCAGCACGATGGGAAGCGCGACGGCCGATGCCACCAAACTGATTTGCCAACGCGAGTCGAGCCTCTCCAGCCAAAGGCCGTTGGCTCCTCCGATGATCGCCAGGCAAGCCGCGATCGGTCCCAGCAGGCGCCAGGGGAATTGCAAAAACTGAATCGGCCGCAGGCTGTCCCAGATCGGCAACGAACCTGGCATGACCAGAACCAACATCGCCAAAGCTACAATGGCAAAAAATATGATGCCGAGGAAGCTCTGCGGGTGCGGCGATCGATAACCGCGAATGTACAGTGCCGCAGTCGCCGCCAGAGCGAGCAGCGCCAGCATCCACTGCGCGACGCCGAGGATTTTCAATTCGCTCAGTCCGTTGATGGCGCCAGCGTCATGGATCGGCGCTGCCGCCAGCAAGTCCGGCAGCCTCACGAAGGCCTCTCGATAATCCAGCAAGCCGGCCACAGTCAGGTTCTGCAGGTGTACGGAATCGCTCTCCAGCACCACCGGCAACCAAAATGTCGCGGCAACCCCGGTGCCCAGCGCCATCCCCAGCAAAGCCCAGGCAGCGCTTCGCCAACCCATACGACTGGATTCGCGATTCAAGTGCTGCAGGATCGCTTCGAATGCGATCCAGGCTACTGTAATGCCGGTCAAGACCAGAGCCATCAGATTATGCGCGTTTATCAGCGCCGTCTGCAGCAGAACCAGGGACAAGAAGTTGATCGGCGACGGGCGGTCGCGCAGCGCATCCACCCGCCACAACAGCCAGGGAAACAGCGCGAAGGACAACAGTTCGGGATAGGTCCCTCTGGCGTAGGCTTCGGTATACATCAGATAAGGACTGTAAACATAGAGCAGCCCGGCGATGACCCCGCTCAAACGTCCGAATCGCCGCTTCGCAAACAGGTACATCCCGCTGCTGCATCCCAAAAGGCTGAGTACCAGCAAGGCGCGCAAAGCGTCCAGCGCGCCCAGGCCAAGTACGGCATGCAACAAACTGGTGATGACATAGGTCAAGCGCGCGTAAAAGTGAAACAAGGGCGATCCATAACCCAGGTAGAAACCTTCCGCCCAGGTCGGGAATAGCAGACCCTGCGACCAACTGCGGTTCATCTCGGCCACGCGATAGCTGTGATAGAGCACATCCGGCCCATTGGGTAAACCAGGGTTTCTAAGCAGAGGAATCACGGTGAATAGCGTCAACCCCAAGACCAATACCAGTCCGGGATCAATCGATTTTCGGATGCCACTCAACGAGGGGAAGCTCATGTTTGCCGTTTGCAAGCAAGATCTGTCAACGATCCATCAGTATACAATGGCGCCAAGTGCCGGGCAATTTCGAGTCCCGACGACAGCGGGCCTCCACCAACAATGTCAAGCTTGACGTTGCGATGTATATTTAAGTAAGAATTGATAATAGCTTATCGGAGAACAGGCCATGTTGAGCGAACGAGGCCGGCAAGAAGATTCCGTCTACAGGCGTCGTATCAACGCCTGGGCCATGTACGACTGGGCCAACTCCGCCTTCTCAACCACGATTCTCGCCAGCCTGCTGCCAATCTACTACAGCACCGTCGCCGGCGCCAACCTGCCCAGCGAAGCCACCGCCACCGCCTATTGGTCCCTGACGATCAGCCTGTCACTGTTTATCGTCGCCATCCTCTCGCCCATACTTGGAACTGTCTCCGATGTCATGCGCAGCAAGAAGCGCTTCCTGGCCTTGTTCATCGGCGCCGGCGTGGTCGGCGCCGGACTGCTGATCTTTGTCAGCACGGGCGACTGGCTGCTGGCCTCCCTGTTTTTTGTCTTGGGACGCATCGGCTTTGGCGGATCGCTCGTCTTCTACGATGCGCTGCTGCCACACGTCGCCCGACCAAGCGACCGCGACTGGGTTTCAACCAGAGGCTATGCCCTGGGTTATATGGGTGGCGGTATTCTGTTGGCGATCAACGTTGCGATGTTCTGGTTCATCCCCGACAGCCTGTTCGAAAACGCCGGCGTAAGGCTGTCGTTCTTGAGCGTCGCCATTTGGTGGGCTCTGTTTTCCCTGCCCATGTTGCGCCAAGTGCCGGAGCCGCCGTCCGTGACGGTCACACTGAGACGCGGCCAAACGGTCATCGGCGTCAGCTTGCGCCGCCTGCGCGATACATTCCGCAACATCACGCGCTATCGCGAACTGTTCAAATACCTGGTCGCCTTTCTGATCTACAATGACGCCATCGGCACCATCATCGCGATCGCGGCGATCTATGGCGCCGAACTCGGTTTCGGATTGATCGAACTGGTGCTGGCCATCTTGATGGTCCAGTTTGCCGGCGTCCCCTTCAGCATCATATTCGGACGCCTGCCCGCCCATAACGACCGGCGGGCGCCATTTTACCTGGCGTTCATTCTGATCAACGCGATCGCCCTGCCCCTGCTTGGAATAGCGCTGGTCAACGCCCTGCCCGCTGACATCGCAGGCGCTCAGCCCGCGCCCTATGTGGCCGACGGCGATTATGTCGGCGAGGGCGCATACCTTGTCGGTGAGGCCCCTTTCGCCGCCTCCGGCGACTGGAATAGCCTGTCCGTGACCGGGGACGATCTGATCGGCGACGGCCTCGCCGGGCGCGTGACCGCCCTGCTGGCAGGACGACCCGAGGACCTCAACTACCAGATCACGGATGAAGTCGACGCCTCCCAGACGCTGACCTTCAACGGGCAGGCGATTGAGTTGGAATACCGCTCGGCGCCCGAAGGCGGCGTCATCGCTTTCCGACTTGATGGCGACGTTTTGACCGATGCAGCGATAAACGGCGGAGACAACGCGGTTCTGGATCCTGTTACCGTCGACACATCAAATGATACCCTGCGCTATGGCGAAACCTTCACCCTTGAATTGGACGAGCCGGGTCTACACAGCCTCACGATCGTCAATGTCTCCGACGGAAGCGAAAGCGGCGCCGCCAAGACAATTGCGCTGGGTCAAGTTGAAGTCTTGCCGGCAGCGCGGGTAAGCAGCTTGCCGACGATCATCGGCATTATCGTCGCCTTCGAGCTCATCGCCTTGCTGGTAGCATGGCTCATCCGGTCGCGTTTCCTCGCCTTATCGAACTGGTTGGATACCAGGCGCAGCATCCTCTTGTCTCTGCTGGTCTATTCGATCATCGCCTGTTGGGGGTTCTTCTTGAACGCCACCTTGGAATTCTGGATGCTGGCGCTAATGGTGGCGATGGTGCAAGGGGGCAGCCAAGCCCTCAGCCGCAGCCTCTACGCCAGCCTCTGCCCCGCGGCCAAGAGTGGAGAATTCTTCGGCTTTTACAGCATCATGGAGAAATTCGCCTCCATCATCGGTCCGCTCATCTTCGCCTTTGCCGCCATTGTGCTTGGCAGCAGCCGCCCCGCCATTCTCAGCTTGATTCTGCTCTTCATCCTCGGCGGATACTTGCTCAGCCGCGTCGATGTCGAAGCAGGGCAACGCGTCGCCCGCGAAGAAGATGCCGCGCACGGCCATGCCAGTGATTGAAAATCCCTTCGCTCCGTCTGCGCGAGTTACCTGCAAGCCGGATCGTCAAGCACATCGGTCTGCTCCCGCAACAGATCCGCGACCCGGCTCACATGACGAACTCCCGCCAGCGACAAGCGGCGCGGATGCGCTGCT
Source organism: Chloroflexota bacterium (assembly GCA_011525385.1). Classification (GTDB taxonomy): domain Bacteria; phylum Chloroflexota; class Anaerolineae; order Aggregatilineales; family Phototrophicaceae; genus UBA6055. The sequence goes on from WTGF01000002.1 coordinate 60,889, forward strand.
GATGCCCGCATATCCTCCGACTCGTCGCGAAAGAATGTGATGCTTCCCCGGCCCTGACCTTCTTGCCGGATACGTATCGAACTCAGCGCATCGAGACGCATGTAGCGAACGATCCTCTTCTTGTGCATGTCCGCCACCAGCACCCGCTGGTCGGTGATCGCGTTAACCCCGCCGGTCATCAGCCCGAAGGCGAAATAGAGCAAGATGAACAGCAGACATATGCCGTCCACGACCAAAAGGGGAATCATCAGCCAGCCCATCGAGCCGGATTCCGGCAGCAGCGACGGCGCGAATATCAGAATCAGGATAGCCGCGTTCACGGACAAAGTGAAAAACATCAGTATCTTGCCGAAACCGCCGACCAGCGACTTGTCGCTCAGCTTATCCCACCAGAGCAGCGTCTCCCCCTCAATGAGCAGCGCCTGAATCTGCTCCGCCAAGTCCTGTTCGTTAGCCGTGCCCTGTGTCGACATAAAACGCGATGCGGAATAATGATCACCAAGAAGACAGGCCGTCATTATACGACAGCCAGTCTGATATAATCAAAGTCTAGCCCGTCAATCAAAAGTGATCCCAATATAGTAATATGAAGCAACTGCATCTTGAAAGTTCTGAATCTTATCCAAATCCCGGCAAAAGCGCTCCCCTTCCGAAGGACTGTGTCAGCGGTCTGTGTCTAACCGACCTACACGCACCTGATGCCTCGCTGAGGAGAGGATATGTTTGAAGTAACGCAGAACGGTAGCAATGGGTCAGCCATGGCTGAGTCCTACATCCTTCATTAATGGCGAAAACTGTAGGGGCGACCTATCAGGTCGCCCGAAAATCGTCAAAAAATATACAGATTTATTGGCGATATCGAGCTTGATGAAAACGGTCCGCTCTTCAGCTGATGCTTCGGGATACTTCCCGCATGAGGCGGAGCACTGGGTCGGGGGATGGGTTAGAATATTGGCGGTTGTGTCGCAATTAACGGGCAAGCACAGTAAGTATACTGGATATATGCGAACCTCGTTTCTTAGGAGGAATACACCATGCCCGATATCGGAAAGATGGCGCCGGATTTCGAGCTCAAGAACCAGGACAACGAGCTGGTCCGACTCAGCCACTATCGCGGCAAAAAAGTAATCATTTTCGCCTTTCCCAAAGCCAACACCATGGGCTGCAATAACCAGGCCTGCTCTTTCCGCGACGTTTTCCCGCAAATCACCTCCAAAAATGCCCTTGTCTTCGGTGTCAGCTCCGATTCCACCGCCACACTAGCCGCCTGGAAAAAGCGCCAGCAACTGCAATACGATCTCTTGTCGGATCCCCAGCACAAGATGCTGGACGCCTGGGATGCCTGGGGCATCGACCTCAAGCTGTTCAAAGTGCCGCTAGGGGCGACGCGTTCCTATTGGGTCATCGACGAGAAGGGCATTCTGGTGGATCAACAAATCGGCGTGCGTCCGGCGGAAAGTGTGGAAAAGGCGCTGGCAAGCGTCGAAAGAATCGCGGAGGCCAGTTAAGTCAGACTACCTGCTTCTCCTCAACTCCTTGTATTATTGTCCGCTGGCAAACCAAGCACGAAACGGATGACATAATGAAACTTATCCTGATCGGATTTGGCCTGGTCGGACAGGGATTCGCCGAAATCCTCCTGGAAAAAGGCGACGACTTAAAAGCCAGGCATGATTTCTCAGTACAGATCGTCGGTGTCGTGACCGCTTCCAAAGGGAATCTTTACCACCCCGATGGATTGGATATCGCGCGCTTGCTGCGGACAGCCCAGACCGGCTCGTTCTCGGATTATCCCGAAAGTGAGCCGCTCCGACGTGACTGGGGCGCAAATGACATGATCCTGCACGGGGGCGCGGATGTCCTGCTGGAAGCCAGCCCGACCAATTTGGAGACCGCGCAGCCCGCCCTCGCAACCTGTCACCTGGCGCTCGACCAAGGTTTGCACATCGTCCTCGCAAATAAGGGTCCTGTGGCGCTGGACTACGGGGGTCTGCGGGAAAAAGCCGAAGCAAGGGGGCTCCACATGCGCTATGAAGCGACAGTGATGGCCGGTACGCCGACCATGCATCTGGCGCAAGACGCGCTGGCCGGCTGCGCTATTCGCTCCGCGCGCGGCATCCTCAACGGCACCACCAACTATATCCTGACGCAAATGGAGAGCGGTATGACCTACGCAGACGCCCTGGCGCAAGCGCAAGACCTGGGCTATGCCGAGACCGATCCCACGGCTGACGTCGAAGGCTGGGACGCGGCGGGCAAAGTCCTGATCCTGGCCAACGCCCTCTTCGGCACTTCATTGACCATGAGCGATCTCGACGTTCGCGGCATCACAGACATCAGTTCGGCTGATATCGACCAGGCCCGGCAATCGAGTCACCGCTATAAATTGATCGCTGAAGCGACGCCTGTTGGAGGCGCGGTGTCTCCACAGCGACTGCCTATGAGCGACCCTCTGGCCAGCGTCGGCGGATCCACCAACGCCATCACCCTCGATACAGATCTGCTGGGGGAGATCACATTGATTGGAGCCGGCGCCGGCAAGTTGGAAACGGGTTACGCCCTGCTTTCCGACTTGATGGCGATAGGGCGCGCCACATGAGCTACTGCAGCGCCTGAAACTCCCTCGAGAGAATCGCGTATAGTCCTATACTTGGGGCCATTACACTTTTGATATTGTTGAAGCCCCTATGCTATACTGAAGTAGTTGCGGAAAACTCGGCAATATTAGGTCAATAAGAGGAAGATTCAAACATGCCATCAATATTACAGAAGGTTCAAACGCTTTTCAGCGCCAATATGCACGGCATGATCGACCGTGCCTTGGAAACCAACTCGCTGAAAGTCATGGACGAATACATCCGACAGGTTGAGCGCAATCTGGATGCCCTGGAAGACTCGGCCGCGACCGTCGGCGGTTCTGTACGAACATTGAAGCGCAAGTATGAAGAGTTCTCCAATCAGTCGGACAAACTGGACCGCGACATCGATACCTTAATCTTGCGCGGCAAAGATGACCTGGCAGCCGCGGCTCAAGCCGAGCTGAACACCAAACAGGAACTGGCGCAGGAATACTACGAGCAGTGGCAGTCCCAAGAAGAGCAGTATCAAGGCATGTTGAATATGCGTTTGAAGCTGGAAGGTCGCTTGACCACCATTAAGCAAGAGCGCGAAAAGATGCGTTCGCTGCTGGAACTGGCGGAGACCAAGAAGGTCATGACCAAGACGCTCAGAAGCATGGACAAGCTGGATACCTCCGGCGATCAAGAGATCGATACCCTGCTCGATTCCATCTATTCACAGATCGACCAGGAAGACGCCCGCGCCGATCTGGCCAGCCGCAAGCTTTCCGACCAGATCGAGGATACCGTCGGCATCGGCCAGGTCGAACTCCAACTCGAGGAGCGCAGGCAACGTTTGCTCACCAACAACTGATTCTGTCAAACGATCCGCGTCGATTGCAAGAGCCATTGAGTGAGTCGCTAAATGAAATACCCCAGAGCCGGGGCGCCATCGTGAATTGAACCGGAGAAGCCATGTCTAGCAACGAAAACGCGAGGCAAAAGGTCTTTGGTACGCTCTTAGCCAACGCGCTCTTGCGCTGGGAGACCTTGGTGACCCTCATGGTCACCGCTATTTTGTTTCTCTTCGTACAAGACGTGAACCTGCCCATGCTGGAGTGGCAACCCTGGTTTTGGCTGGTCCTTGGGGGCTTGGCGGAAACGGTGTTGATTGCCGCCACGTTGAACGACCCCGAAGCGACGGAACAAGCGCTGGCGGAAGATTTCGAGCGCGAATACGACCTGCGCAACATCCGCAATCGCGTCTCCCGCGAGCGACTGCGCGATGCCTTCGAGTACCGCCGCAACATGCTCAAGCTGGCGGATCGCAGTAAAGGCGCCATGCGCAATCGTCTGCGGACTTTGGTCAGTGACGTCAGCGACTGGATCACATACATGTACAATCTCGCCGAACGCATTGACCTCTCCGAAAGCAACGATCTGGTCCTGCGCGACCGTCAGCAAGTCCCGCGCAAGATCGAAAGCGTCAAGGCCCGCATCAAGAAAGAGCCGGATGAACACGCCCGCCGCAGCCTGCAGGTACAACTGACGCACCTTCAGCAACAACAAATGAGCCTGGAAGCGACCTTCAGCAGCATCAAGCGCGCCGAGATCCAACTGGAAAGCACCCTGTCGGCGCTCGGAACCGTCTATGCCCAAATGTCCTTGCTTGGCACCAAGGAAACCGATAGCGCCAAGGGACAACGCCTGAGCATCGAGGTCAAAGACGAAATCGACAAACTGCAGGACACCATCGACGCCATGGACGAGGTGCAAATGCAGAGCCTGCGCTTGAGTTCCGAAGTCAAAGACGAGATCGACAGGCTAGTCAACGAAAGTTACGAAGAAGACGAACAACTGCTAAGCCAGCAGCAATAAGCGAGCAAGCCTCAACACCACCACCCCAGACACCATAGCGCATACTTTATACTCGCCCGACTTCGAGTTATCCTGTGCATGTTTGTCTTTCACATCAAGGAGTAAAACATGTCCGTCATCAATTGGTTCGAGATTCCGGTTTTGGATTTCGAGCGCGCCCGCGCCTTTTACGAGCAGGTTCTGGAAACGAAGCTCTTTATCAACGACCAGCGCGAAACTATGGGGAGTATGCTTGGCGTCTTCCCGCATGACGGGCGCGTGGGCGGCTGCCTGGTGCATAATCCCCAGTACGGATACACCCCTTCGACTGAAGGCACGCTGGTCTACATCACCGCCACAGGTGATTTGGATCTTGTCTTGGCGCGGGTCGAGGCAGCCGGGGGCCAAGTCTTGCTGCCGAAGACGGCGCTGGGCGAAAACGCCGGCGGCGGATTTGTCGGCTGGGTGCGCGATCCCGAAGGCAACAAAGTCGGCTTTTATTCAGAAGAATAAAATTCAGTCGAATGATTCGGCGATATGTTCGCGTTTCTTCTTCCCTGGAACCAGGGACTGTAGGCCCTGAATAATACGAGGCGTTTCGCGCTCGATGTTGATGGTATCCTCCAGCAAGTTGACCAGAGTCGTCGCCAAAATGACCAGGGTCAAATACATATAAGCAACCACGGCATAGGTTTCGACGTAGCGGAAAGAACGACCCGATGTCGTTTTTGCGATCTGCGTGATATCCCGAATGCCCAGGAATGCCAAGAGCGACGAATCCTTGATCATAGCCACAAAGTCGTTCCCCAAGGGCGGAAGCACATTGCGAAATGCCTGCGGCAATATGATCGACCGCATCGTCTGCCAGTATGTCATCCCAACGGAATAAGCCGCTTCGAACTGGCCCTTTGGGATCGACTGGATGCCCGCTCGCACGGTTTCCGACATATAAGCGCCGTAGGTGATGGCCAAAGCCACAATCGCCGTGCCCGCGGAACTGCCGCGCCAGATGAGATCGGGAATCTCCGGATCGTTAGCCAGGTTGCGGACGCCCTCGACCAGGTTCTCGTTGATCAAGTCGCGCAAGGCCGGTACCACAATGAATCCGGTTACCAGCAGCACAACCAGAATCGGGATGCCGCGCATTACGCTAACGTAGACCGTGCAGACATTGTAGCCGCCAATTCGGATGACCCGCATCACCGCTTTGCGCGCCGACTCGCGCGATTGAGGCGGCGCCGGTGGATTCGAGCGCACGACCCCAACCACGACCGCAATCGACAGCGCGCATAGGTAAGACGTAGCGCTGACGAAAAGCGTCATGCTGACGCCTTCCATCAACTGCTGAAATATATTCGAATAGATCTTGTCGGTGAGGATGCTGATCGCCAGCAGAATGCCCAGCGCCACCAGAAAGAGAATCCAATACGGCAAGGTATAGAAGCGCGCAAAGCGCATCGCCCGACCGCGAGACTCGGCGATGATTTCCTCAAGATCCGGCTCTTGCCCGGCCCGATTTTCTCGGCCTTCCCCCGATGATCTTGCCATTGAGCTTTCCAGTCAACTCGTCTTTGAGAACTGCCATATACGAAGTGGGACAGGCCGAACCTGTCCCACAACTGTGTGCTTCAAGTACCGTCCGGTTTCATCAGCTATGCGGCATCCCGACCAAACCATCTGTCTGTGATCGCCTCCAGCGAGCCGTCCGCTTTCATAGTGGCCAGGGCTCTGTTGATCGGCTCGAGTAATTCAGAATCATGCGGGAAAATGAATCCCAGTTTTTCAACTGTCACGATATCCTCCAGCACTTTAGTTTGGTCGGCATGGATACCGGTGTACCCATAACCTGCCAGTTCATCGAAGATCACAGCATCAACATCGCCTGCGACCAGAGAACCCGCCGCCGCTTCGGTAGAGTCGTAAACCATAATGCGCTCTTCGCCGACTAAATCCGCGGCCGCAATGTACTCGGTACTGGCGACCAGTACGCCAAAAACGTAATCGCCCTCGACGAATTCCTCAGCGCTGGCAAAGCGATCTTCATCCAGCCGCACAAGTATCCGCTGCCACACATCGGCATAAGCATCGGAAAAATCGACCAGAGCCGCCCGCTCGGACGAATAGGCGATGCCATCGGCCGCCATGTCGTATGCGCCATTGGCGACAGCGGCGATCATGCCATCCCAACTGGTCTCGATGTATTGCGGCGCGCAATGCAAGCGAGCGCAAATCTCCGCCAAGACCTCATAATCCCAACCTGCTGCTTCGCCGGTTTCATCGTCGATGAAGTTGAAGGGTGGATAGGCGTTCTCCACCGCCACCGTAACAGTCCGGCCATCGAGACCCGGCAGTCACATCTCTTCTTCGCCGTCGCCGAACCATTTGGCGTTGATAGCAGCCAAACTGCCATCTTCCATCATGCTTCCCAAGGCCATGTTGATCGGTTCGACCAGATCGGAATCCAAGGGATAGATGAAACCCAACTGCTCTTGCGTAAGCAGATCCGGCAGCAGCTTGATGTCTTCCGCGTTCACGCCGACATATCCCTGGCCAGCCACATCGTCAATCACAACGCCGTCAACATCGCCAGAGATCAGCGCCTGCACGGCGAAGCCAAAGGAATCATAACCAACGATGCGCTCTTCACCTACCAAATCTGTAGCCGCGATATAGTTGGTCGTGGCGACTTGCACGCCGATAACGAAGTCGCCCGCGACGAATTCTTCGGCATCCGCAAAACGATCTTCGCCGATCTGCACCATCAAGCGCTGGTTGATATCGATATAACCAACGGAAAAGGCCACGAGTTCCTTGCGTTCTTCGGTGATGGTGATGCCGCCGGCCGCCAGATCGAATTCACCGTTGGAGACCGCGATAATCATGCCTTCCCAGCCCGTTTCGATGTATTCCAGCGCGCAATTCAGCCGCTCGCAGATTTCGCCCAGCGTATCGAAATCCCAGCCATCCAACTCCCCGGTTTCTTCGTCAATGAAGTTGAAGGGGGGGTAGGCGTTTTCCGAGGCGACGATAATCACGCGGCCATCCAGATCGGGCAACATCATCTCCTCTTCTTCCGCTTCGCCGTCACCCAGCCATTTGGCATTGATCGCGTCCAGCGTGCCGTCCGCGCGCATGTCCGCCAATGCCATGTCAAATGCTTCGACCAACTCCGATCCCTGCGGATAAATGAAACCCAATTGCTGCTTGATCAGATCATCCGGCAGCAACTTGATCTTGTCGGCGTTCAAACCCGTATAGCCCTGACCGGCGACATCATCGATCACCACCGCGTCAACATCGCCCGTGATCAGCGCCTGCACCGCCAAACCAAATTCGCCATAACCGACGATGCGTTCCTCGTCCACCAGTTCCGCGGCGGCGATGTAATTGGTCGTGGCTACTTGTACGCCAATGACGAAATCACCCGCGACGAAATCTTCGGCATCACTAAAACGATCCTCGCCAACACGGACCATCATTCGCTGAATGACATCAATATAGCCCTCGGAATAGTCAACGATCTGCGCCCGTTCCTCCGTTATCGTGATGCCATCCGCAGCCATGTCATATTCGCCGTTCGAGACCGCGACGATCAAGCCCTCCCAACTGGTTTCAATGTATTCCGGGACACAATTCAGCCGGGCGCAAATCTCGCCCAGCGTATCGTAGTCCCAGCCGACTCCCTCGCCCGTCTCTTCGTCAATCACGTTGAATGGCGGATAGGCGTTCTCCACCGCCACCGTAACCGTCCGTCCTTCGAGATCCGGCAAATGGCCGTCCGCTAGCACGAACGAAAATGGCAGCGCCAATAACAGAACCCCAACGATCAATAAGCACCTTTTCATCGCTTGATCTCCTCCTGAAAATCCTCGATGTCCGCGCAGTTCATTGCGCGGTGAACTCATTGTAACATGCCTGGATTTCTCCTCATAGAGTTCGGCCCCCGCTTGCAGAGCAATCGCACCACTTTTCGTTTTACCACCGAGTACGCCAAGTTGGGGTTCACTTTGGTGTTTCTCTTCCAAATTCACTGCCGGAATCGAGCAAACGATACACTATTCCGTCGATATTTTCCTGCGGCGTTCAAAACGATGCCGAATGAGACAAGAATCTTCGATTAAGAGCATTTCTCGGTGCGCTCGGTGTCCTCGGTGGTTAATATTTTCTGTTTGAACATAGATTTTTCGAGTGGTGCGATTGCTCTGCCCCGCTTGGTTAATCGGGATAAGGGCGTTATCATCTGACGGTAGTTTGAAACCTTTTAGCTTTGATCGCACCTGCGAAGCGTTCGCTGTCAAGTCGGGCGCTCGCCCGACAGTGCGGCTTCTGACCGGACCCGCAGAAAGTGATAATGATGACCGTTTCCCACTGGCAAAAAGCCGAGCAGACACATCGCGAGGTCGATTTCCTGGTGGTTGGCGCCGGCCTGGTGGGCAGCGCGGCCGCCTGTTTTGCGCGGCATGCGCACGATCGAGACGTCGTCGTCACCGACGCCCGCGATCTTGGCTTGGGCGCCAGCGGACGCAATGCCGGCTTTATGATCAGTGGTCTTGATATCTACTACCACCGCGCCATTGAAGAATACGGCCACGACGCGGCCCGGGAACTGTGGTCGCTCTCGAACCGCAGCATGGCGCTTTGGCGCCAATTCATCCGCGACAGCCCCTTTGATGTGCCCATAGACAACAGCGGATCCATGCTCTTGGCCGAAAGCGAAGAAGAAGCCCAAGAACTGGCTTTGGCCGCCGCCGCCTTGTCGGCCGACAAAATCGCCATCGAATACTATAGCAAAGACCCATTACAGCGCGGCTTTTACGCCGGAATCGAACAGCCTCTCGATGCCGGTGTTCAGCCCTATCTCTTGGCGAAGTCCGTGATGACGCAAAGCGGCGCCGAACTCATACCCAACAACGAACTCTACCGTATTGAGCAGAATGATGACGACTCGGTTCAGGTTTATACGCGACAATTCATATTCACGGCGCGCTACGTGCTGCTCTGCACCAATGCCTGGTCGCCGACAATCGATCCCTTCTTTGTCGGCAAAGTCATCCCCACTCGCGCTCAATGCCTGGTCACCGAGCCGCTGGAGCATGTGCCCGTCCCCTATTGCGGCTACAGCGATTATGGCTATATGTATTATCGCAGCACCTTTGACGGCCGTTTCTTGCTGGGCGGTGGACGGCAACACTACAAATGCGAAGAAGACAACACCACCGAAGATCGACTAAATCCAAATGTTCAAGCCTTTCTGGACCGCTACCTGGCCCGATATTTTCCCGATGTGACGGCCCCCGTCGCGCACCGCTGGTCCGGCATCATGGGCTTCAGCGTCGATGGACTGCCTCTTGTAGGCATCTTGCCGGGCAAGAGTCGCGTTGGATGCGCTGTAGGATTCACCGGGCACGGTTTGGCAATGGGCGCCGCTTCCGCTGAACGCGCTGTGGACAAGCTGCTCAACCAGGTTTCTGTCGGCGCAGTGGATATCGCGCGCTTCACCTAATAGTCGCCACTCTTAGGTTCGTCCATTAATTCATTTCCCACACAAGAAATAGCTGAAGCAAAACGCTGCGACTGCGGCGGGTCAGCCAATGCTGACCCCTACAGAGACCGTCAAAGTTTGAAAATGTAGGGGCGACCGACGGTCAGTGTCTACGCGACCTATCAGGTCGCCCGAAAATCGAAAAAACACAATTTATTGGCGATATCCAGCGTGATGAAGAGCTGTCCGCTCCCCCTCTCGTAGTGCGATGTCGGTGGGCTGTGTCTACGCGACTTACGCGACTTATCAGGTCGCCCGCCAGAGCGCAAAAATGTAGACACACGCGCGACAATGCCGCCGCCCACGCAAAATACCTTGCATCCCGCGATGTTTAGCTCCCCCTCCCTGATGCCTCGGGGAGGGGGCCGGGGGGTGGGGTTGGCTGCCCGCAACGTAAACAGGGGCGACCGATCAGGTCGCCCGAAAATCACCGAAATATATTCAGTTTTGTGGCGATATCACCCGATGAAAACTGTCCGCTCCTCAGCCTGTCGAACGAGCATGAAGGCTTGGAAGTAAACGCCAGGCAACAAGTACCGGACAAGCCCTAGCCTAACTTTGCCGCAGAACGCAGCCCCTAGTCCTCTCTCAAGACATAGCCCACGCCACGCACCGTGTAAATCAACCGACCTTCCTTGTCATGTTCCGTCTTCTGGCGTAAGTAGCGAATATATACTTCAATGATATTGCTCTCGCCCCCGAAATCATATCCCCACACCCGGTCGAAGATCACATCGCGCGTGAGGACTTGACCGGGATTGCGCATGAACAACTCCAGCAGATCATATTCCTTGGCAGTCAGATCAATCGCGCGGTTATTGCGATAGGCGCGATGGGTACCCGTATCCAGCGTCAGGTCGGCAAACCTCAACACTTCGGGCTGGGCGCCAGTCGTCGCCCGGCGAAGCAAGGCGCGAACCCGCGCGATCAATTCGTCGATTGAAAACGGTTTGACCAAGTAGTCGTCGGCGCCGGCATCCAGGCCCACCACGCGATCACGAATGTCATCCTTGGCGGTCAGCATCAAAATGGCGACATCGCCAGCAGCGCACAACCGCTTGCAAACTTCCAATCCATCAAGCCCGGGCAGCATCCAATCTAGGATCACGAGATCCGGCGGGTTGTCTCGCGCAATTTTAAGACCGGCCTGACCATCACGCGCCACTTTCACGTGGAATCCCTCATAGATCAGCCCACGTTCGACAAATTGAGCGATACGCGCTTCGTCCTCGATGATCAGAATGCGTTCCTTCGCCATTATTCTCCCCCATGACAATATCGTGTGCTATTATGATAACAGGGTAAGATGAGAAACAGTTTAAGATTGATCAAGCGCGATCTTCCCTCTTCGTCTACAGCCCTTGCTCCGCATAGCCTTGTAGAAATCCGAATTATGAGTGACGCGTAAACGGCCTGTTTATAGAGCCGCCGGTCTTGGCATCACCATTCGGCAACCGAGCCGTCTTCGCGGCGCAGCAAGGGATTTCGCCAGCGATAGTCATGGTCGTTAGCCGCGCGAACCTTTTCCTCATCGATATCGATTCCCAGCCCGGGACCGGATGGCACATCGACGCTCCCATCGCAATAATCAAAAATGGACTTGTCGGCAAGGTAATCCAATAAGTCGACATCGCGGTTGTAGTGGATGCCCAGGCTCTGCTCTTGAATCAAGGCGTTATAAGCTACCGCATCGACTTGCAGACAGGAAGCCAGCGCGATCGGGCCCAGCGGGCAGTGAGGCGCAAGCGCAACGTCATAGGCCTCGGCCATGGCTGCGATGCGTAACACCTCGGAGATGCCGCCGGCATGTGATACGTCCGGCTGGATGATATCAACGCTGCCGGCCGCCAGGATCGCTTTGAAGTCCCAGCGCGAATACATCCGTTCGCCGGTCGCGATGGGAATCGACGTGGAACGCTTGAGATCAAGCAGCGCCTCGTTATGCATGGGCAATACAGGTTCTTCCACGAACATCAAATGAAAGGGTTCCAACTCCTGGATGAGCATCTTGGCCATCGGCTTGTGGACCCGACCGTGAAAATCAACAGCGATGCTGAAGTCATCGCCCACCGCTTCCCGGGCAGCCGCCACCCTGGCCACCGCGTCGTCAATATGTCCGAATTCATCCACATAATGCAGGCCGGGGACGGCCCCCATTTTGATCGCCCGCAATCCATCCTGCTTGCAGCGCCGGGCATGCTGCGCAACCTCCTCGGGACTGTCGCCGTGGACGCCAGCGTAGATCTGTACGCGATCCCTCACTTTCCCGCCCAGCAACTCGTAAACCGGCACACCGTGAAACTTGCCCTTGATATCCCACAGCGCCTGATTGACACCGGCTATCGCGCTCATCATCACCGGGCCGCCGCGGTAGAATCTGCCGCGAAACAAAGTCTGCCAAATATCTTCAATCTGAAGAGGGTCTCGCCCAAGCAAGTAATCAGACATATCTTCGACAGCGCCGCGTACCGTGCCGGCCTGCCCTTCAACGATCGGCTCGCCCCAGCCGAAGTAACCTTCATCTGTGGAGACTTTCAAGAATAGCCAGCGCGGCCTTACCGTAAACAGTTCTAAATCGGTGATTTTCATCAGACTTGTCCTTCATCTTTTTTTAACAAACCTGCCAAACTCCATTTACAATCATATCGAAAACTGTACGGGCGAGCCGATGGACGCTGTTGAAATACACCCCTCATCCCCCGACCCCTTCTCCCACAAGGGGAGAAGG
>WTGF01000029.1 GCA_011525385.1 Chloroflexota bacterium
ATTCAACAGATTCCAATAACTCACCAACTACTCTCCTGTTTTTCAACAGAGTCTGATAGGTCGCCCCTACATTGACTGCGCTATTATCGAATCGGCTTCTCAACCCGATCCTTTCCCAGATACTGACGCTCTTGCTCGACGACCTTCGGACGTTTCAGCCCAACCTCCGGCTCAATCCGCGAGTCTCCTGCGGATCGCTTCTATTAATTTTAGCCAAACAGCGTCAATTACCGAGACGGATAGTGCATATTGCGTAAGATTGCTGTATCTATCGCTCTATGAGTCATACAAACTTATCGTTTCCTCAAAGCTTATGAATATGGTATCATACTGATTTGCTGAAACATACGAATCGGAATCACTCATCATGACGAACATTGACCGTAGCTCTTCTTCTCTCGGTGAACGGGTCGCCTCGCTGGAAAACAACCAGTTGCATCTGGCGACAAAGGCGGATCTGCTGCGTACCGAAAGCCAAATCATGGAAAAGATAGGCGCGAAGATAGATGCTCAAACTGAACTGCTGACCAATGAAATCAAGGGCGTCCGAGACCGACAGACCAAGATTATCGGAACAGCCGTCGGCGCCGGTTTCGTCTTGTCTCTTCTCATCGGCGCGGGCAACCTGGCGGTAAATCTGGGCATCATTCCCCCTGTGCCCTGAATCCGCAGCAAGTATGGCAGTCGACAAGAATTCCGAACGTGTCGGCAGTCCCGAACACGTTTGACCGTCTAGTTTGCCAAGCCTCGCTCTGTCTACGAGGCGAATCCAAATCCTAGTCTGAGTTGATCTCCCTCTCAACCCGCTCACGCCCCAAGTACTGCCGCTCTTGCTCGACGATTTCCGGATCCAGCTTGGTGAAGAGCGGCGACGGCTGACGCAGCTTTTGACCCGGTTGCAGGTCGCTGGCTTGCCACTCCCCTATCGCCTTGTCCGCGTCATAGACCAGGGCCAGATGATCGCGACTTTCTTCGCTGTACTTCTCGATGTCGAGATCGCCGAAGAGCTGCCCGTCGTAGCCGAGCATCTCGTGCACTTGCTGGGAACTGAAGGGCGTGAAAGGCGCGAAGAGGATTTTCAGGTTGTCGATACAGCGCAGCGCGGCGTAAACCGAACGCGCGGCGTCGGCGCGGTCGGCTTTGATGGCCTGCCAGGGTTCGCGCTCGTTGAGCCAGGCATTGACCTCGCGGGCCAGGCGCAGCGTTTCTTCCAGCGCTTCTTTCAGGCGCACTTGTTCCAGCAGCGCGCCGACGGAATCGAAGCCGGCTTCGGTCTTGGCGATAATGTCGCTGTCGGCGGCGGTCAATTCATCGGGAGCAGGTACAGCGCCATCAAAGCGCTTGAAGGCGAAACCCAACATGCGATTGACCAGATTGCCCCAGGCCGCCAGCAATTCGTTGTTGACCCGCGCCAGGAAGCCTTCCCAGGAAAAGTCGCTGTCTTGCCGTTCCGGGAATGTGCGGGCGACATAAAAGCGCAGGGCATCGGCTTGGTAGCGCTCCAGCAGGTCGGGCAGCCAGACCGCCCAATTGCGCGAGGTCGAGAACTGCTGGCCCTCGATATTCATGAATTCGTTGGCGGGCACATCGTAGGGCAGTTGCAAAGGAATCTCGCCATAGACGGGATCGTCTTGGTTGTAGATGCCGTCGATGCCCAGGAGTTCCGCCTGCCAGATGATGGTATGGAAGGGGATATTGTCCTTGCCGATGAAGTTGTAGATTTTGGCTTCCGGGTTGTACCACCATTTTTTCCATTCGTCGGGCACGCCGATATTCTTCGCCCATTCGATGCTGGCGGTGAAATAACCCATGACCGCGTCAAACCAGACGTAAAGCCGTTTGTCCTCCCAGCCTTCCAGGGGCACTTGAACGCCCCAATCGATATCGCGCGTGATGGGACGCCCGCGCAGCCCGTCCTTGACGAAGTTCTGGCTGAAGGTGCTGACGTTGGGCCGCCAATGATGCGCGTGCTGCGCCAGGTAGTCCAGGATCTGCTCGGTGAACCGGCCGAGATCGAGAAAATAGTGCTCCGATTCCCGCGGTATCAACTTGTCGTCGGGGTTGTTGCGGCTGTGCGGGTCGATGAGCTGGATGGCATCCATGAGATTGCCGCAGTTTTCGCATTGATCGCCGCGCGCATGCGGATATTTGCAGATATAGCAGGTGCCCTCGACATAGCGATCGGGCAGGAAGCGACGTTCGCTCTCGCTATAAAGGAGGGTCTGCTTTTCCTTGTAGAGATGGCCGCGCGCCAGCAAGGTGCGGAATATGTCCTGCGCCACTTGATGATGATTTTCGGTATCCGTGTGGGTGAAGAGATCGTAGCTGACGCCGACTTTTCGCTGTGTCTGCAAAAAACGTTCATGATAATGTTCGAAGACCGCGAGCGGCGTCGTGCCGCGCTTGTCGGCTTCTACCGTGATCGGCGTACCGTGGCTGTCCGATCCGCTGACCATCAGCACGTGATTCCCCCGCAGGCGGTGATAGCGGGCGAAGATATCGGCCGGCAGATAAGCGCCTGCCAGGTGGCCGATATGCAGGTCGCCATTGGCGTAGGGCCAAGCCACCGATACGTGAATATATTGTGCTGACATCGCGTTTCCCCTTTTCAGCGAGCCTTTCAACATCGGCTCGGCGTGCAAGTGAACCCCAACAAAAAAACCGCCTGTCGAGGACAGACGGTATAAGTTTCGGCCAAGGATCGCCTAGGCGAAGAGCAAGCTCCGTCTGTCCCGGGGGACGGTGGGCATCCGCATAGGCATGACAATGCTCGTTACTAAAATCATGCGTTGAGTGTAACATGGCATTTCGATACGCGTCAAGCGCGTTAATCATTGGGCAGGCGTCGGCTAGCGTGGAACATGACCGTCGGCTACAATACTCGCCGCATCTCCGCCTAGGGACGGGATCCACACGCTTGACGCAATCATCAGGAGACTATCAACCCGGCAATCCGTACCAGCCCGGGCAGATCACGAATCACGAAGGGAGACACGCTTCGCGTCAAGGCCTGGGCTGTTGGCTCTGGGCTATGGTTAGTTTCGTCTGCATCGTCCTGGCGGCCCTGATCGCCTTGGCATTCGCCTATGCCGGCTGGAATTCCGGCATCGCTGTCGCGCGCGAAAACGCGACCGCCACCGGTGAAGCGGATGCGAGAGAACAGTGCCAGCGCATTCAGGATGATATGGACGCCGGCAACCAGCAATTGTTGCAGACGCGGCTGGCCTATTTGCTCATGATGACGCCAGCGCCGCCTTGTCTCAGCGAAATCATCCCAAGGGCGACCGCGCTCTATCAAGGGTCGCAGCCGACCGCCATTCCACAGCCAACGGAGCCGATCCAGCCAACCGCCACCATGCCCTCTCAAGCGGCGACTGCCGCAGCAACAATCGAGGATGGTCCGGTATACGATTTGGAAGCCTTGTTGCTGGAGGCGCAGGCGGATATCGTGTCGCAGCAATACCAGCGAGCGGTGGACACACTGGATGCCATCATCGCGGTGGACGAGAGCTTTCAACGTGACCGCGTGCGCGAACTCTTGTTTGCCGCGCTCACATCCCAGGCGACCGGGCTCTTCCGCAGCGGAAGATTATCCGAGGCGATCTTGACGACAGGACGCGCTGAAAACTACGGCGATGTCGAAGGGTTAAACTACGAACGCGCGGTTGCCGAGCTCTACTTGAGAGGCCTGCAATTGAAGATTGCCAATCCTGGCGAAGCCGTCCGCCTGCTCAGCGTTATCGTCTACGAACATCGTCTCGGGAATTATTTGAACGGCCAGATCATGACCGAATTGCAGGGGGCGCATCGAAATTACGGGGATGCCCTGGCCTTCCGCGGTGATCACTGCCGGGCGCGCGACCAGTACGAGGCGGCCTTGGCCTTGCAGCCGGCAGTGACGACGATCAGCCGCGCCACTGTCACGGACAAACGCGACAGGGCGAATGAACTGTGCCCGGCCCCCAACCAGACGGGTGCGTCAGGGCAGACAAGGACCGCCGCCAGCAACGAGAGCGCGCCGGTCGGCGTCGGCGTGCGCCCGACGCCCGCGCCTGTCGGACAGACCGGTTAAGCGCCAACACGGATTCTCATTTCAAGGACTTTGCCGCTGGCCGGGAGCGGGCCGCGTTAGTTCTCAATCCGCTCAATGATGGTCGCGGTCGCCATGCCGCCGCCGCAGCACATGGTCTGCAAGCCAAAGCGCGCGCCCGTCGTTTCCAAGGCGTTGATCAGCGCCGTCATCAAGCGCGCGCCGGACCCGCCCAGCGGGTGTCCCAGGGCGATAGCGCCGCCATGAATATTGACTCGTTCGAGATCGACGCCGGTGTCGCGCTCCCAGATGCGCGGGACCGAAGCGAAGGCTTCGTTGACCTCGAAGAGGTCTATGTCCCCGAGGGCCATTCCAGCGCGCCGCAGCACTTTTTCTGTGGCGGGTATCGGTCCGGTAAGCATCAGATGCGGGTCGCTGCCGACGGATGTCCCGTCTACGATGCGGGCGCGCGGCTTTATGGACATCTGCTTCGCCTTGGCAGCGCTCATCAACAGCACTGCCGCCGCGCCATCACTGATCTGACTGCTGTTGCCGGCGGTGGTGACCCCGCTTGGGGTAAACACGGGTTCGAGTTGCGCCATTTTTTCCAGCGTCGTCGAGGGGCGAATGCCTTGATCGTGCTCGACCAGGAACAGATTGCCCTCATCATCAACACCTTGAAGGGGCGCGATTTCTCTTCTCAAGACACCGGCTTCGGTCGCTTTCCAGGCCCGTCGATGGCTCTCCAGACTCAATTTATCCATTTCAAGGCGGGTGATGCCCCACTTCGCGGCGATCTCGTCCGAGGCGACGCCTTGCGGGATCATATTGTGGGACTCCATGATGTTGTCCGTAAAGGGCGATGCGCCGCCCATGCCCAGGCTTGAACCCATCGGCACCCGCGTCATGCTTTCCACGCCACCCGCGATGACGATATCCGCTTGCCCCGAACTCACCATCGCCGCAGCGAGATGAATCGACTGCTGGCTGCTGCCGCATTGGAAGTCGACTGCTGTGGCGGGTACCGCAATGGGAAGCTCGGCATCAAGCACGACATTGCGGGCTATATTAAGAGTCTGTTCCGCGACTTGGCTGACGCAACCGAAGATCACATGGTCGACTTCGGTTTTATCCAAGCCGCTTCGCGCAAGCAGGGCTTTAACGACATGAGATCCCAGCTTGACAGGATGCTGCTCGCGCAGCCAGCCATTGCGCTTGCCCAAAGGGCTGCGGATGGCATCGACAATGACAGCTTCGACCATAAGATTTCGCTCCTGTGTCCAGTTGACTGCAATAATCAGATTTCGCAATGGCTTAGTTATTCTTCCACGGAAGGTCCCTTGTCGATAAGCCAGATGTACAGTCCATCCCGATTAATGATATCGCGCATTTCAGGCGTCATGCCTTCGTACTGCCAAGGATTATAGTTATAGGGATGCGCGACTTTCATTATGACTTCGCCATCCGGCAGATCGGTCATTTCAGTGATCGGATAGAAATAGGCGGCGTTCAAGAGTTCGTAACGCGCGTCTTCATGAACTGGATTTGGGAATCCGTGGTGCCAAGATGGCGGAACAAACTGTGAGGAGAACGATATCGTTCCATATTCATCAGAAATTTCTCTGACAAGCACAGTATAGTATTGAACATTTGCGGCTGTCGCAAAGTTCATCAAAGCGAGAACCGCAAGTGCCGAGATTAACAAGAACCGTAGCTTGGATCCGAGTAACTTCGCGTAAGGCGCAAAGCCGTAGGCACAGATCAATACAATAAATGGCACAAGCGTGCGAATAGTTCGTCCAAATAGAACGATAACATGTAGTCCTGTTGAAAGAAGCGCCATCAGTCCGTAGAGAATAAGCAATGCCGTTAGCCAAAGCATGATGCGGTCTCGCCTGTTCGGACGACGGCTCAAAGCCTCCCTGGACGCCAACATGAGTCCAAGAATCCAGACCAGAGATATCAAGCCTTCCGTCTCCAGAAGATAAATAAAAGGAAGAACTGCTCCTTCCTCGTACATGCCTTGAGTGATCCCCTCTACCTGCGAGAGCATCCCCTCAATCACATCAATATTCACGACAGAATAATTGTAGATCAAAATCGGAAGCATAGGTATCAAGACGCCAATCAAGACATAGAGCAGTCTTGTCATCACTACTCGCGGATTGCTGGCAAGAATCAGACAGTACAGAAAAGCAATTGCGCACACCAGGAAAACATGATTCGTATATACCCAGAATGCGCAAAAAAGGAATAGCCCTGTCAGAATCCCGCCCCGAACATCTCGCTCACGCGGACGCAAGGCGATGAAGAGAGCAGTGAGCGCGAGATAGCATAGAGATATCGTAAGTGAGGAAATGTCGCGACCAAATAAACCAGGTATTCGAAGCCGCCAGAAGAAACGCTGCTATCAGACCTTCTAAATCATCAGCGCCCGCCCTTCGGGCAATGTAATAAATAAGACCAATTGAAAGCACTGAGGGAATCGCGAAGAAAATCGCTGAAAATCGAAAGTCGCTTGTTGGATCTCTCCAATAATCCTCCCAGGAAACATCGTTGCTGGCGGTCAATTCGTATACCAATCGGTGAAGCAACGCCGGTATGAATGTCGCAGCCGCCGCGCCTGGGTGAGTCCGATATTCAAATAGACTGGCAAAACCACTGACATCGCCATTGAACACGGAATCAGCGATGACCGCCGCGTACTTGGAATAGCGGAATTCGTCCGGAAAATACCGTTGACCGCCGTTTGCAACCAGGATCAAGCGCAGAAGAAGAGCAGCGAGCATGATGATCAGCAATGCATGAACTGGGCGAAGACGAATCGACATATTTAAGATCCCTTGCGAAGACAATGTTCTGTACCCCCCCAATACCGGCTTCTCTGTTGTCAATTCTCACACCTTTGCCAGCAGTCAAAACATTAGGACAAGCGCTGGCGGATTGTTTATATTCTATATTAGAACAATTTCGGGAAGCTATATTATATTGCGGGCTTGACGAGTGTCGGTTCCGCGACTTGACTGCTGAGGCCCAAAGGGCTGCGGATGGCGTCGACGATGACAACTTCGACCATAGAGTTTCGCTCCTGTGTACAGTTGGCTGCAATAACCAGATTGCGCAGCGGCTTGGCTACTCTTCCACGGAAGGTGCTTTGTCAATGAGCCAGATGTACAGCCCATCCCGATTGATGATTTCGCGCATTTCGGGTGTCATGCCCTCGTACTGCCAAGGCTTGTAGTTGAAGGGATGCGCGACCTTCAAAAGGACTTCACCGTCCGGGAGGTCCGTCATTTCCGTAATTGGATAATAGTAACCGGCGTTCACGAGTTCATAACGCGCGCCTTCGAGGACAGGATTCTTGAATCCATGGCTCCTTGACGGCGGACTAAACGTTGTAGTTAGCGACACCGCTCCATATTCGTCACGGGCATGCCGCGCCAACTCTACGTAGTGCCGCTGACTTATCACCGTCATAAAATTCATCAAGGCTACTGCGGTTATGCCCGCAACACTCAAAGCTGTTAGTCTGTAACCATGACGCTTGACACGAGGCGCAAATGCAAAGGCGCAGATCAGTACGATAAAGGGCACCAAGGCGCGAACAGTTCGCCCAAAGAGAACGATAACGTGCAGACCCGACGAGAAAAGCGCCATCAATCCGTAGATCATGACCAAAGCCGTAAGCCATAGCATGATGCGGTGTCTCTTGTTCGGGCGGCAGTTAACAACACCCTTGAACGCCAATACAAGACCAGTGATCCAGACCAGCGAAATAACGCCTTCCGCCTCAAAGAAGTAGATAAATGGAAGCACTACTCCCTCTTCGTAACTGCCTTGAGTAATTCCCTTCGCCTGAAACTGCATCCCCGTGAATACATCGATATTCACGACAGCGTAGTTGTAAATCAGAATCGGAATCAGCAGTATCGAAGCGCCAATCAAGACATAGAATAGTCTTGCGATCATCATTCGCGGATTGTCAACAAGAACCAGACAGTAAAGAGATCCAATCGCAAATACCAGGAAAATATGATTCATATATACCCAGAAAGCGCAAAAGAGAAGCAGCCCAGCCAACATCGCGCCGCGCCTGTCTATCTCGCGCGGACGCAAGGCGACGCAGAAGGCGGCGAGCGCGAAAAGCATAGAGACATCGTAAGAGAGAAAATGTCGCGACCAAATAAACCAGGAATTGGAAGCCGCCAGAAGAAACGCAGCCAACAGGGCTTCCACGGCATCCGCGCCCGCTCGCAGGGCAATGAGATATACGAGCCCTATTGAAAGTACAGAGGGGATCGTGAAAAAAATCGCAGAAAATCGGAAGTCTCCGGTTTCGTCTTTCCAGTATTCTCGCCACGACATATCGCTGCTCTTGGTGAATTCATAGGCCACTCGATGGACGAATGCTGGAATGAATGTCACAGCGTAGGCGCCGGGATGATAGCGATACTCCAGCAAGCTGCCGAAGCCACCCAAAACGTCTCCTTCAAATACAGTGTCAGCGAAAGCAATTGTGTAACGATAATAGCGGCGTTCGTCGGGAAAATATCGTTGAGCACCGTCGGCAACGAGGAGCAACCTCAATGCGAAGGCGACAAACATGATAATTAGCAGCGCATGGACCGAGCGAAAACGTTTGGAACCAAAACTCAGGGCTGGGGAGTGCAACCGAGCGCGCGCTTGCGCGAGCCATGTCCGTTCCGACAGGCGCGTTTCTGTCATCGCTTATGGTCCCCTTTCGATGAGCCAGATGTACAGCCCATCACGATTGACGATATCACGCATCTCGGCTGTCATCCCTTCGTATTGCCAGGGTTTGTAATTGAAGGGATGCGGGGCCTGCATCAGGACTTTTCCCTGCGGAAGATCAAGCGGCTCCGTTATCGGATAATAGTAGCCCGCGTTAAGCAGCTTATAGCGTACAAGCGGATTCGCTTCTCCATATACTCCTTTGGGCGAGGCCGGATGGCTGAAGACTGTCTCGTATGACAATTCACCGTAATCTTGTCTTGCGCGCCTGGCAATTTCAATAAAATACTCTTGTCTGATCGCCGGAACGAAGTTTGCCAGCGCAAATATGCAGACGATTGCAACAAAAGTCAGAACAACGTACCGGTCGCGATCCAGCAGTAGCGGTGTGATTCCATAGGCGCTTAAGAGGATAATGAATGGCGCCATAACGCGAGCAATGCGGCCATACACTACGGAGAGATGTAAAACAGAAGAAAAAAGACAAAGCAACAGATACAAGGAAATCAGGCAAGCCAACCACAAAACGGCGCGTTGCCTGCTTTCTGAATTCCACTGACTCCGCAAGGCCCATCCGGCAGCCGATAGGCACAGAATCCAGATCAAAGCGATGCCCGCTTCCGCAAAACCAATGTAGGAAAAGGGAAACACGATGCCTTCGGCGTATTCTCCCTGATTGGCAGATGACGAAAACGCAACCAGCTCAGATACGACATCAATGCCCAAGACATAGTTGTTGTAGAGAAAGAGGGGCGTCGCAATCAACAGCGCGCCAAATGCCATTCCCGACGCTCGAATTGCCGAGTCACGCCAATTGGATGCCAGAAAACCGCAGTAGACCAAGGCGATCATGAGGACAAAAGTGATATGACCAAAATAAACCCACAAGCAAAGGAAGGTCGCAATTCCAACCACAATCGCATGTTTAACGCTTGTCTGTTGACTGGGGATAGCCAGCCAGAGAGCTGCCAGGCCGATCAGTAGTGAGGAGTCGTAGGGCAAGAAATGCTTGGAAAAGATAAAAAAAGTGTTGGATGCCGCCAGCAAGAACGCCGCGATCAGAGCTTCAGTTTCGCCAGCGCCGGCTCGACGCGCCAGCAAGTAAATCATGCCAATTGAAAGCACTGAAGGAATCGCGAATATTAACGCCGAGACACGATAGTCATTGTCGCGACTTAGCCAATAGGTTGTCCAAGAAAGGCCGGGTGGCGGACTCAAGTAAAAGATCACACGATGAATGATGGCCGGAACAAGCCCGACAGCGGTGAAACCGTGATGCTTGTCGTAGGCCAATACCTTGTCTATTGCGCTGCGAAAGTCAGCCTCAAACAGAGAATCAACTGCGCTGACAGATCGACGTTGATATCGACTTTCGTCGGGGAAATAAAATTGGCCGCCGTTGACGATGAGCAGCAGACGCAGCAGGTAGGCCACGAGCATCAATATAGACAAGATGTGTGTCGCGCGCAAATTCAGGTTCATGCCGTTGCTGGTGTAGACTGCTCTATAGGTGGTTCGCCCATCTGACTATGTTAAACCTTCCCTCCCCTGTTGCAAATCGAAACTTGCGACTCCTCAGTTTTCCCTCGGCATGCAGTCGAATGCAGTTTCGTCATTTTCTGCTGCAAGAGCAATGATCACATCACCCGTTATGTGAATACTTCCCAAGTACGGCGTGTGGAACCACCCCTCCTGCCATATTTCTGCTTCAATCCGAGGACGGTTCCGTGTCGATCAACCAAATCTCAAAGTCGCTCCGGTTGACTATTTCTCGCATTTCCGGGCTCATGCCTTCGTATTGCCACGGTTTATAGTTGAAGGGATGGGAGATTTGCAGCAGTATTTCGCCCTCTGGCAGGTCGTCGCGGATGTTTGCTATCGGGTAGTAATTGGCGGCATTGAACAGTCGGTAGCGGGCATCAGGCACCTCCGGCCGGAGGTGCCACCAACTGAATACCGGGTTCTCGCCTGTTTCAACGGTCGTCTCGAACGAGACATCATCGTATGTTTGATAAACTTCCCAAGCGATTTCCAAAGGATACTGCTGCGCGATCGCCGGAACAAAGTTGGCTATCGACAGGGCGCCAAGGCCGACGACTAGCGAAGCGAGAGCGCCGCGCCCATAGCGCAAAAGGCGTGCTGAAAAACCATAGGCGCATGCCATCGCGATAAATGGCACTAGCGAGCGGACCACACGGCCGTAGACAACAAAAAGTTGCAAACCCGCGGACAATAGCGAGAGCATCAGATAGAGACTGAATAGACAGGCAAACCACATCCAGGCTCGCCGACGGTCATTCGAATGACACCGACTACGCAATGCCCAGGCGGCCAAGACCAACCCGAATATCCAGAGGATACTCATTATGCCTTCAACATCGCGGAAATACAGAAACGGGAAGATTAGGCCTTCGGAAAACGATCCGTGATCGACAGTTTCGGAAAACGTCATCATCTGCAGAAAGACATTTTCGTCCAGGAAAATCATGTTGAATAGGACGATCGGGAGGAAGAAGAGCAGGGCGCCGCCCGCCATGCCAATGGCTCTGCGAAAGGCGTCGCGCGGGTCCGCGGCCAGAAGGCCGCAATACAGAATGCCTATAGTGATGGTCAAGGTGACGTAACCGTTGTAGATCCAGAAAACGAGAAACGCCAGCCAACCGACAAACAACGCGTTCATGATGCGCCAAGCGCGCAGGCGAAGCGCAAAATAAATGGCGACCAATCCGATGAGAATTGCAATGTCATAGGGAAGAAGATGCTTGGCAAAGAAGAAAAATGAATGGGAAGTCGCCAGCAGGTAGGCGCTCAATAGCGCTTCCCCTTCATTGGCGCCGGCCTGTTGCTGGATCAGATAAATCATGCCAATACAAAGAACAGATGGCAGCGCAAAGATCAGCGCGGGCAATCGGAAATTCTGAGGCGGGGTATGCCATAGATCTTTCCACAGCAAGTTGTCGTCGTGATTAAAGCTGTGGATTAGACGGTGAAACAATGCCGGGAGGAGCTTGGCAAGCGCAATACCCTGATGAAACTCGTATTTCAAAAGTGTTTTGACGGCATTTTTGAAGTCGGCGTTGAAGATGTGTTTTGTCGTTTCTATGGAGCGGTAGTAGCGGAGCTCGTCCGGATGAAATAGCTGCCCGCCGTTGATGATCAGGAGCAGTCGAAGGCCATAGGCTATCAGCATTAACAGGGCTAGGAGCGAACTTGGGCGGGCAAGCTTGTTCTGAATGGACAAATGCCTCTCCATCGACGGCGTATGTGGGGGCCTGCTGTTGCTGAGTCCAGTTAACCTGTCACGCGCTTGGGGCCGATAATCAGATCTCGGGTTGCGCGTCCGCATATAGCGGTCGCTCGAATTCGTATCCCAATTGGCGCAGCGCCTGCAGAGCGGCCTCTCTTGTCTTGTCTCGGGTGTTATCGGCCAAGTTGAGGAGGGCATCAATAGCGCGCGGATCACCGATCTTGCCAAGCGCGATCGCGGCGTTGTAGGGGGTCTGAAACCCGGGGGCGTCCAGGGCGCGGATTAGCGCAGTAACCGCGCGATCGTCCCGTAGCTTGCCGAGCATGAGCGCGGCACGCCCACGCACGATCAAATCTTCTTGCTGATTCTCCACGATATCCATGAGCGTTCGCACAGCCTGGTCGCCACCAAGCATGCCTAGCTTGATAACTGCCGTGCGCCGTCTGTCTTTGTTGATATCACGCAACTCTGTAAGGATCACGTGAACGGCGTTCGGGCTATCTGGATCAATCATTGGCGTCTGCCTTTCGCCTGCTCGGTTGAAACGATGCCCCAGGTTTCTTTCAATATCAGACCTGCACTAAAATATGGGGCGGCAAAAAACTTTCTGCGAATGCGATATCCCTCTTTTCGGGTTTACCATCAAATCGACTGTATCACTCCGGGTTGTACACTGCTCAACATTTTTGTATATTTCCGTGTTCTCCTCCAAGGATCCCGCTCCACCGCTTGCTTTTGAAGCGCTACCCGCCGCCATTGGCGACAGCGGTCGTTCGCGCTCAAGAGTATTGTACCTTTTTCTCAGACAAATCGCATATCATATTTATCTATGAAATTCGGCTGGCAATGCAGCGATATCCTGCATCGCGCAGACGATGTCTCAACCCTCGGCGACCACCTCGACAGTTCCCGCCACGCTATCAAAAGCGTGGCTGCCGCTGACGTAGAGCCGTCCCTCGTGAATGCGGCAGACACGATCGGCGAAGGGCACGATTTCCGGGTTGTGGGTCGCCATGATCAAGGTCTTGCCTGCTTCTCGCGTCAGTTCCAGCAAAAGCTGCAAGATCTGTTGCCCGGTATCTTCGTCAAGATTGCCGGTCGGCTCGTCCGCCAGCAATACTTTCGGTTCGTGCACCAGCGCGCGGGCGATGGCAACACGTTGCTGCTCGCCTCCACTGAGCTTGTCCGGGAAGGAATCCGCACGGTCCGCCAAGCCAACGCGTTCGAGCAATTCGCGGGCGCGCATTTCATTCTCCTTGCTGCGGTCGCGACGAAGTTCCTGTGGCAACGTGATGTTTTCCAGGACAGTCAGCGTCGGTATCAAATTGAAAAACTGGAATATGATGCCGATATAGTCGCGGCGAAACAGCGTCTGTTCCGTATCACTCATCCCCGTGATATCGACGCCGTCGATCAGCACTCGACCGTCATCGGGGCTGTCGATGCCGCTTAGCATGTTGAGCAAGGTACTCTTGCCGCTGCCGCTCTTGCCAAGCATGACAAAGAATTCACCTTGGACAATATCGATATTGACACAATTGAGCACGAGGCGTCGGTGGCCGCCCTCGGTATATGTCTTCAGCAGATCTTGAATGCGAACAATAACAACGGGTTCCATAGTCACCCCGCGCAGCGGTTAGTGACGGTCATTGTATCATCTTTACGAGCTATGATGAGGTCCTAACAACGGGTCTCTGGCTTTGCCAAGCGCCCCTATATCAACACTATCAATAATCTTAATTTTGAACTTCTATGCGGATTCGTAGGCAATGCGGCGGGCAGCTAATCTCGTTTCGGTTTATCATAAATTGTGCAAAGACAAAAGCTTGCCAATGGTAGATCGTGCGTATGATCTATTGCCAGGCGGCGCCAATAAAGATAATCCGGCCAACGCGCTTGATGCGTTATTTGGCGAATGGACATGCTCCGGGCGGCTTAAGCCTATTTTTCAGGAGGTGAGTGATGCGAGCAAGGTTTCCAGTATTCCTGATAATCATAATGTTGCTGGTAGTTCCCCTGGCGCTGGGCCAGGACGGCAACAGCTTGATTGAACCGTACGACGAAATGATGGTGAACCCCGACGTCAATATCAGCTTCCCACCCCCGGTATATGTGGTGCGCGACAGCATTGATATTCGCGGTACGGTGAACCTGCCGAATATCTTGAGTTTTTTCGTCGAATTCCGTCCGCTGGTTTTAGACATGATGGATTCGGACGACCAAGCAGAGGAACCTTGGTCCCCGGCAACCATACCTCAGCGATCGAGCGTCGTCGACGGTATTCTCGGTACTTGGAACACGATGATGGCGCGTGACGGCCTTCACGAGTTGCGCTTGAACATCAACACCGGGGACGGTCCTCAGCACGTGCGTCTAAGCCCAATCCGCGTCGAGAACAATCCACCATCCTTTGTCGAAGAAATGATCCAGACGGATGTTGAGCAGCAGGCGGAAGTTGAGGAGCCGCCGGATCCGATCGCCGAACCAGAACCCGTTGAGGAGGCCCTCGACGATTCGCCGCGCGTGGTCGCTCAGGTCAATAGCAATGTCCGTGCCGGAGACAATACCTTCTATCAGGTCGTCGGATTCTTGCTCGAGGGAAAAAGCGCCAAAATTCTTGGCACTAGCAGCCGCGGCACCAGTTGGTACTTCATCGAACTGGAGAGTGGCGTCCGCGGTTTCATACATCCAAACATCGTCAGGGCCGAAGGCGATCTGAGTGATCTGGAGCGCATCGCCCCGCCTCCTTTGCCACCGACCCCCATTCCGATACCGACGGCTATACCGGTAGAAGCGCCACCCGCCGCGCCTGCCGCGCCCGCCAACGGCCCTAACCTGGTCTTTGGCGAGATACGGATGGAGCCTCACCCAGCGACTTGCAACGAGACTTACACCATTCATGTCACGGTTCATAACAATGGCAATGGCGATGCTGGGGGATTCTCCATTGAAGTTAGGGACTCGCGGATGGGTACGGGCGCAGGGCAAGCGACGACGCATATTGGTTACCCGCCGGTACCAGCGGGACAATCAAGGTCCGCCTTCGGTCGCATAACGCAGAACCAATACTATGAGGAATTGCACCACGTGAATTTGTTCCTTGATATCAACAATCAGGTAGCGGAAACCAATGAAGGAGACAATCACGGCGCGACCGCAGCCTACGTCCTGCGGCGCGGCGGCTGCTAGTTTTCGTCAATGGGAGAGGGGTGTCCCCCTGGTCATCCCTCTTTTTCTCTACTCAACACGGTATAACGATTGAGCATCCCGCTCGCCCCGTCTGCGCGAAAATCGGCTTTGGCTGACAGACCTGTCGCCGCGACGAGGTTATCATGTTCGGCGTCATCAACATAATGGCAATAACGAAGAGCGCGCTCGCCGCGGCGCCAATCCAACAGATAGTCGTTCTTTTCCACAGGAAAGTCGCTATCCCAGGGCAGGATCCGAGCCCGGAAGCGTTCTTCTTCATAGAAGCGCCAAGCCGCGAAAATCAGATGGCCGCCCGGGCCAAGCAATCCCGTGCAGCGCAGGAGCAGTTCGCGGCGTTGCCGAAAACCCGGTACATGATGAAGGATGCCGAAGAGGACAACAAGCTGGGCCTGCATATCCGGTAATTCATCTTCAACCAGGTCATGTTCAATCAGGCGTATCCCCGCCTGATCGAGCCTGGAGAGTCGGGCGCGCGCCAACCTGAGCAAACCTTGACTGCTGTCGATGCCGGTGTAATCAAAAGAGGACGGCTGGCGCTCCGAGAGAAACAGGGCGAAGCGACCGTTACCGCAGCCAATGTCGATCACAGATTGAATCGGCGAGTCGATTTTGGAAAGCGCCTGGAGCCAGCCGGGCCAGGCCCGCTTTCGCGTCGCGTCGAATTCCTTCGCCACTTTAGCATAGAATGCTTGATTGATCTGGTTCAAGCGGGTACGCGTAGCCTGATCCACGTCGGATTGCCCCTTAATCGAGGTAAGATCGGGCGATGCCAGCCCATCAATATCATAACATCCCAAAAGACTTTTCCTCTATTTCCCATTCCTTCGCAATTTGGCAGCGATCAATAGAACCACAAACAGGTCCATTGCGGATTTCAACAGAAGATATGTTATAGTGTATATGTCGTAGAGGTGTTGCCCTGTCAGTTGTTGATGCGATTTATTTCACTGCTGGGGACTCACTGTACGGACGACGAATCAAGTGTCGGTACGGATCGCCAACAGTCTTGACAAGACGGACGGTGATGTCGCCAAGTCAAACGATATCACTGGAAGGAAACGAGGGCAGGATGGCAAACGAGAATACGTTCCGCACCAGCTACAACGAAGGGGTAAGTAAATTCCGCTCGGTACGCAACAAGGCGTTCTGGCAAGAGATGCTGCACCACTTTACCGGCAAACATAACGAATTGCTGAACTTTGACGAGATTCGCAGTCGCTTGCATCTGCACGAGGAGCATTACCAGGGCGTACACGATGTACCGCTGAATCAAATCGCAGGCAGCGTCGGGCGCTACAAGGACTTTACGGCGTCATTTCTGCCGAAGAAAGCCGAGATGCAAGAGCGCTGGAGCCGGATCTACGCGCTGGCGAATAGCCTGGAAGGTCCGCCGCCAGTCGAGCTTTACAAGGTCGGCGAAGTCTATTTCGTCCGCGACGGCAATCACCGGGTGTCTGTGGCGCACCAATTGGGCAGCAAGACGATACAGGCGCATGTGATCGAGTTGCCCACGACTGTGCCGCTGCGGCCGAGAATGAGCGATCGGGAAATCGAGGCTGCGGAAGCCTATGCCAACTTCCTGGAAGAAACGGGCTTGTCGCGCGCGGTGCCGAATCACGAGTCGATTGAACTTACGGTGGCAGCGCGTTACCACGAGTTGATGGGCTATATCTTCCTGCACGAACGCGTCCAGGAAAAAGTCGAAGGCCATCCCTTGACGACGGAAGAAGTGACTGCCGATTGGTATCATCATGTCTATGAGCCGGCTATTCAATTGATTCGCAAATACCACGTGCTCGAGCTAGCCAAGGGCAAGCATACAGCGCGTACCGAGGGCGATCTATTCTTGTGGTTGATGAACAATTTGCTCGACCTGCGCCATCAATATGGCGATCGGGCGCCAGTGCAGTCATTCAGTGGCGCGCTCAAGACCTACCTCGAAGAGGAGCATGTACACGTACCCGAGGCGCTGGCAAGCGAAAACGATCAGTCGGTACTGCTGACCCGAAAACAGGTACGGAATACGCGTCCCGCAGGCGCCAGCGATAAAGCCGAGCCAGAGGATCCAGATCCATCAGAGACCTGTTCGCAGATAACCTGATCCAACGGGCGCGCCCGATCTTGCTCCGGCCTGTCTAATCACATTCGATCGCGATTGCATCCAGCGCGGTTAAACGCATGAAGGCGACTTCCTGCTGGCTCATATTTTCGGGGTAGTCGCAATCATCGTCAGCGGATTCGAGAATTCGATAAGCCTTCTTGATGTAATCGCGAACTGTGATCTCGCTGATGCCCATCTCATGCGCGACCAGTCGAGGACGCATGCCTTCGATCGCATAGAGTATAATCGCCTCGCGCAGGCGCGGCGTTAATCCCGGGTAGTTTCGCGGTCCGGGCAGCAGCTTTGTATCGCGCATACGTGCGTGGCTAAGCTTTTTGCAGGCATCGACCAAGCCACGGCTGATGAAGAAACAGCGCCTGTCAACAATCGCCGAAAAATAGAGCGCCCAACCGATATGCAGCCTTACGTCATCCTTTAGGAAAAAAGCGCGTGCGCCGCCATTGATCGCTTCATAGATCGTGTTCAAGTCGACTATCTGCGCCAGACATATCACCATCACGCCGGGAATCGACCGGCGCAGTTCGCTTATGGCGGAGAACAAACCACCAACACCATCTACATAATTGGCATCGAGAATCACCACATGAGGATATGCGAACTCGCGCCATTCGTTTAGCTTGGCCGAAAGCTCCGCCAACGAGTCCGTCTTGAAGACGACTCGCGTCCGACGATCCCAGGCGAGATAAGCGTTTATGGCATTCAACGCATAGCGGTCGCTGTCGATGATCGCTACACGCAAGTCGACTTCGCCGATTCCGCAGTTTCGGACCACGGTCTTGGCCGCTCTGCGGGAAGATCCTGCTCTCTTTCCTTTCCGCTGCCTCGCCCCCGCCCGACGATTCATCGCCAGCTATGTCCTCTCGTTTCCTTTGATATAAGCAACGACTTCCGCCGCGCGATCGTAGTCGCTGTGGGAAGGAATGATGTAAGCGCCTTGCACCATGTCAGCCATTTGATCCATCAACTCCTGAGCGATCTCTACACCCACCCTCGGCGCGTCTTCTCCAGCCTGCGAAACACGCCTCATGATATCGTCGGGGATATTGATACCGGGAACTTCGTTATGCAAAAAACGAGCCTGACGCGGGCTGTGCAAGGGCATGATCGCCATCAGCACCGGCAGTTCGAAGGGGCGGCCCTCCAGCTCCAAAAATCGTTCATGGAAGCGCTGAATCCGCCCCGGCTCAAAGATAGCTTGTCCCAGCGCGAAATCGGCGCCGGCTTCCAGCTTTTTCTTGAGGATTCTTATCTCGCGGTCGATATCGTCCGCGCCCATATTCAGCGCGCAGCCAACGGTGAAATTACTGGGTTTGCCGATGCTGTGCCCAGCCATATCCACACCTTGATTCATGCCCCCTTTGATGACATCAATCAAACGGGAGGGCGCCACATCATAGACATCGCTGGCATCGGGAAAATCGCCGATCCGGGTGGGGTCTCCCATGACAACGAATAAATTGCGTAAACCCAGGGCGTGCGACGCCAGCAAATCGCCTTGCACGCGCAGCATATTGCGCCCACGCGTGGGGAAGTGCAAGACGGTTTCGATACCGATTTGCGTTTGCAGCAGATGCGCCACCGCCCAGGCGCTCATTTTCATACGGGCGGCAGGCGTATCGGCCACGTTAATCAAGTCAGCGCCTGCCGAGCGCAATCGCCGCGCCGCCCGCAACAAGTTCTCGGTATGATAGCTGCGGGGCGGCGCCATCTCGACGGTTACTGTAAACAGGCCATCGCTCAAGCGATCGGACAATTCAGTCGGATGGTCGGGATCCATCACCTCGTGATGGACATAGACATCGCTCACGTGCAAGTCCACGACATGACCGGAAGGATCATCAAGCGCGGCGCGCATGGCCGCAATGTGTTCGGGCCGCGTACCACAGCAACCGCCGATGATTGAAGCGCCGAATTCGACCAGCGCCGCAGCGCAATCGCCGAAGTACTCCGCGCTGGCCGGATAGAGGATTCTGCCGCCTGTCACCTCGGGGAAACCGGCATTTGGCATGGCGGAGAAGCGGGCTTCGGGTATGGCGTAAGACATCTGCTGCAGCACCTCGGCGATGCCAGCTGGCCCGCTGCCGCAGTTGACGCCAATGACGTCGACGCCCGCCTTGTATAAATCATTTGCCACCCGCGCCGGCGGGAAACCGGCGTAACTGAGGTTCTCGTGATAAAAGGTGCTCTGCGCGATCACGGGCAGGTTCGGATCTATGCCCTGCAATACCTTGACCGCCAATATCAACTCGCGATGTTCGTTGAAGGTCTCAAAGACGATGACGTCGACGCCGGCTGTGACCAATGCAGTCAGTTGTTCGGTATAGGCTTCAATCGCTTCTTCCTGCGACAGTCGACCATAGGGAGAAACGCCGACGCCCAAAGGACCGACCGAACCGCCGATATAGAGATCGCCCCTTCCACTTTCCGCAATCGCCAAACGCGCCAACTCGACCCCTCGCTGGTTGTAGCGTTCGACAAAGGGCGCGCGACCGGCATTGCCCAGTTTGAAAACGTTGGCGCCGAAAGTATTGGTTTCGATGAGATTGGCGCCGGCTTCGATATAAGCTTTGTGGACGGAAAGCACCACTTCGGGAGCGTCGACATTCATGGCATCGAAGCAAGCATCGGCGCGGGCTTCAGATTCTTGATGCAACACCGTGCCCATCGCGCCATCCGCCAGGAGCGGCTGGGGCATTTGCAGGCGATCACGGAACGGTAGTTTGCTCATGGTTTGTCTCTAGGCATGGTATCCATTGCAGATAGTGTAGCGCAAAAGCGAGAGCCGTTCTATTTACAGCGGACTTTACGACAAGGCAATCGCACCAGAACCAATAAGTGTCGAATGTCACACAATAATGGAAAATGTAGGGACGACTGACGGTCTGTGTCGGCGGTCAGTGTCTACGCGACCTACGCAACCCGGCGAGCCGCCCGCGAAAATGACCTGTGATTTGCGGGCGTTTCAGCGAAACGACCCTACAATGTCTTCTTTATTTCGGTGTACCGGTGGTAAGAAGAGGGATACCCGTCCCAAGGCGCTATGATCATCACCCTGTACGATGAAGCCGACGGGATTGACAGGCGTCAAATCGCTGTTCTACCATTGCTGGTGGGGGGAGTTAGGGTAAATCGCATATGACGCGGCGATCAAAGCAATTGCTCAAAAGAGGGTTTCGAGTCATCCGCGATCAGTTGCTGCGTTTGCTGAGGCTGTGCCGGCGACAGCTTGGCCGGGGTCCCCTACTGATTAAGCGAAATCAAGTCTTCTACATCCCGCTTTGGCTGCTTGTCGCGCTAGCGCTGGTACTGGCGACGATGCCGGTCTGGGACGATGCCGCTCATCTTGCCAAACGTGGCATAGTCATTATGCGGCGGAGCAACCAGGGCCAGTTGGCGGCATTTTTCGCGCCCGCTGTACAGCATTGGTCGGGCAAAATCAACGAATGGGCATATCAATACAGCGTGGACCGCGACCTGCTGGCAACGGTTATGCAAATCGAATCTTGCGGACATCCCACTGTCGTCAGCGTTGCCGGCGCGCGCGGTTTGTTCCAGGTCATGCCCTTTCATTTTTCCACCGACGAGGACATGCTGGATCCCGATACCAATGCTCGGCGCGGCGCGACTTACTTGAATTATTGTTTTGGCGCCTCGGACAGCGTGATTGGACTGGCATTAGCCTGTTACAATGGCGGACCCGGTACTATCAGCCAGCCGCGTGAACGTTGGCCGCGGGAGACGCAAAACTATTATCGCTGGGGTGTTGGCATTTATAGTGACGCCGCCGCCGGAAGCGCCCGAAGCGAGACTCTCGATTTGTGGCTTGAAGCGGGAGGAAGTCGTCTGTGCCAGAGCGCGCGCAGGGAGCTAGCCAAGTAGTCTTTGTTTTGCGGCGAATAGCGGCTAGCTGTAGCTGCGCATGACAGACAATACTTTTCCCTTGATTTGGCAATTGGCCGGGTGAACAAAAATCGGATCATAAGCTGCGTTCGCCGGTTGCAGCCGTATGGAATCAGCTTCGCGATAAAAATGCTTGAGCGTCGTTTCGCTGTCCTCGGGCAGCCAGGCCGCAACCATTTCGCCGTTATCGGCGGTGCTCTGCTGACGCAGGATAACGATATCGCCATCCTGGATCATCGAGTCAATCATTGAGTCGCCGCGAACGGTCAAGGCGAATACTTCGTTCTCGTCGAACCCCCCCAGGTATTCCTGCGGGACAGCGACGTAGTCATCCTCGTCAATATGATGCGCGATATCTTCCGGCAGAGAAATCGGCTCGCCCGCGGCAATCCGCCCGACCAGCGCGACGCGTGGGGAGTTACTGTTTGTCGCAAGTCTGGGCAGAGGCGTGACGCCGGGAATATCACGTATGATGCGCAGCCCGCGCGACACTTTGCCCGATCGCTGCAGATACCCCGCGTCAACCAGTTTGTTGAGGTTGTAATTGACCACCGAAGTCGAGGCGATATCACATCTCTCTCCGATTTCACGGATCGTCGGCGGGAAGCCGCGTTTCCCCGTGTATTCGGACATGAACCGAAGCATGTTTTGCTGTCGTCGTGACAGCTTCTTGAATTCCTTCATGGGTCATCCCCCGCATCTCACCTGCCTAACTGATCGCTAACCTGAATTGCTCTTACAGCATTGGTTTTTCCAACTGTCCTATAGTATACACGAACATATGTTTGTATGTCAAATGTTCTATTCGCGAATCTCTGGAATCCGAATGATATCAGGAAGGCAAGCGCAAATTCCATGCGGCATCAGAGCCGAAAAGTGAATTGGGCGGTCTGCTCAGGTTCATTGACCGGGGGTTTGCCGAATCAACTGAGCAAGTACCTGAGGGCTTGATCCAGGTCGCTGGGCAGAACAGCAGCGCCGTCGCGCATCAATTGCCGGTTGCCGCTTGCGGGCAAACGAAAGGTGAATACCCTGCGGCCTTGGCCGCGGGCAAAACGCGCGCTGTGCATGGCGCCGCCGTCAGCGTCGGACTCAACGACGATCAGAGCCTCGCCAAGCGCGCTGATGATGCGATTGCGCGATACCAAGCGCTGCGCGTTGGGCGCCAGGCGCGGATGCACCTCGCTGACCAAGGCGCCCAACTTGAGAATCCGACCCGCGATCAACCTGTTCTGCGGCGGATAGACGTTGAGGACGCCGCTGCCGAGAACGGCGATACTTGTTCCGCCGACTTCCAGTGCGCTGGCGTGCGCCGCGGCATCAATGCCCAGCGCCAAGCCGCTAACAATCGTGACGCCAGCCCGCGCCAGCTTCATCGACAGTTGAAGCGTCAGGATCTTCGCCACTTGCGACGGGTAGCGCGTGCCAACGATTGACAAGCATTTTCCCCAGGCTTCCGGCTGAAGACAACCGCGGAGGAATACCGTCGGCGGGTGATCATCCGCATCCTTGAGACGTGCGGGATACAGCGCGTCAGCCGCGGTCAGCGTTTGGACGCCTTCCCCCTCCCATTGCGCCTGCTCATCCGCGAGCCTGACGAGGTCTGCCTTTCTTATTTCGCGGGCGATCTTGGCGCCGATACCCGGCACCTTTCGCAACTCAGTCGCCTCCGCGCTGAAGACAGCGGTCAGGTCACAATCAAAATGCGCGAGCAGATTGCGCAGGGTCTTGACGCCAATGTTTGGCAAGAGGCTGAGCGCTAGCCACTGTGTCCTTGGCGAAACATCAGTCCGCTTCATAGTATTCAACGATGGAGAGCAGCATGGCATGCATGAAGGTATTGACCTGGCGCAAATGCATCGACCATTCCGAGGAATTACTCGGTTGCGAAACCTCCGACCAGGTCAAGATCGAGTTTAGGACAAAATCTCCAAAATAAAAGAACCCACGAAGGGCTTGCGGCAAACTTAGCCCATCTTCGATCAGTTGCGTAGCGTAGTCTTTCCCCAGTTTGATAGCCACCGACAGGCCGCTGTCTGGCGCCCCCGCCGCTACATAGTCACGTATAGATTCCAAGACATGCCTGCCCTGCTCTCGCAAGTGCTGCTTGCTATCATCGCTCATGGCGATATACCAGGGCGCCTGCTCCAACTGGGCGCTGCCCACTTGCATACGCGTTTGTCCCAGGGCGTTTTGAATGATCACCTGCAGTTCCACAGGCTGAATATCGCCCTGCGATTGGGCATGGTGATGCAGATCGTTCACGTTGAAGCGCCGGTGTTTACCGGCCGTGCGCCGAAAGGGCAACTTGCCGCTCTCCGCCCAGTTGCGGACCGTCGCGGGATGCACACCGAGAATCTCGGCAGCGCGTCGCAGGCTGACCCATTCGCTAGAGTCATTTCTGTTCATAATTAGCAAATAATTCAATAGATGCTTAAAGTTCGCTAAGTATACACCAGACACTAATATAGTCAATCACGCGCGCTCCCAGGCGACGGCGCTACAATCGCCAATCTGGCGGCTTGCGTCGCCAGCGCCAGAGCCGGCCACCCGGGTATCCGTGCATTTTGGCGATATCGCCAACAACGCGCAAAACGGGAATCATGATTATGCAGTATAGCCAAGCGACAATAGAGTTGCCCCGCCAGCGACGCAAGATCACAGGCAAGCGGCGGAAGGGCTGATACAGATAATACCCCGCGCCCGGCAAATACAATCCCCACCAGTACGATTCTATCAGGACGCCGAGCAAGAATATCGAGGGCGCCAGCAGCCAATAAGCGGCGTAGCGGATGATATGGCGCTTGAACCAGAGATCAGCTTTGCCATCGCCGCGCGCATATAAAAAGTACTGCCGGTAGAAACTGCCGACCGATGAGCGAGGGCGAAAATAAACGAGGGCCGCTGGCTCGAAGGCAAATCGACCGTACATCGACCTAATACGCAAATCAAAAACGAGATCTTCGCAATAGTCCAGCCACTCGGGATATCCTCCGCTTTCTCTTGCCGCCGATCTACGGAAGGCGACGCTGCGGCTGCTGGGCAGAAAGGTCTCCGCCTTAATCTCGTCCCGCAAGGGCAAGGTTGTGGCGCCTAATGCTACTTCAAAAGCTGTCTGGGGATCGGCCAGGAAAAAACCCGCGACGCCATTTAAGTCGGGATTGAGCAGCAGTGGCTCTGTAATCGCCTCCAGCCAGGTGGCGCTCAATTGAACGCCGGCATCGGTGACTGCGATGATATCACCGGCCGCCGCTTCAATAGCGCGATTGCGGCCTTGACTGATATTGCACCCGGGCTCGACCAGCACCCGCACCGGCAAGCGATCGCGATAACCTGCGATGATCTCACAGGTATTGTCGGCGCTACCGCCGTCAACGATCACGATCTCGTCCGGCTGGCGCGTTTGCGCTCCTATGGAATTGAGGAGGATATGGATGCTGTCGCCCTCATTGAGGACGGTCGCGATCAGACTAATCATTTGATTGCTGCCGTCTGTCATTGTGAGGGTTATGCTAGCGGCAAAGCCAGCGGCGCTAAAGGGCTGATTCCAGGGCGCCAAAGGCATGTGGAAGCGAGACCCCATCAGTCAATATCGGGCATGTTGTGCGCCTCAAGCATAGCGCTGCGAAATGCGTGTACTTGGGTCTCGCCACGCTCTGTCAACTCGGCGAATCCGTCGACAACAGCTACAAAACCAAGCGCTCGTAACCGAGCCAGCACCCGCCTCATCTTCCGCGCCGTCCAGCGAAAATGAATATGGAGAGTCCCCACGC
Organism: Chloroflexota bacterium; assembly: GCA_011525385.1. Lineage (GTDB taxonomy): Bacteria > Chloroflexota > Anaerolineae > Aggregatilineales > Phototrophicaceae > UBA6055. Next base: position 25,035 of record WTGF01000029.1, read on the forward strand.
GCAATTCCGTTGAATGGCGATCCGTGAATTGGTGATTATGGATATGCGCCAGCACAACCTGATCGTCGAAGCGGCGGCTCTGATTGGCCCGCCGGATCAATGTCGAGATCAGACCGTAACGCGGAGACAGCACCCAGGCCAGGGTGAATATGCTGAAGATCATCAGCACCATCGAGGCGCTGATCGATGAATCCCACTTCTCGAGCAAGTCAAGCCCAGATATGCTGTTGACGCCGGCGATGATGTCGCCAACCTCAATGATGCCGAAGAACTTACCCCGAGCCAGATCATAGCCAAAAAACGCGCCCCCCGCGCCGATGAGTGGACCGATCAAGAGCATGATCGCCAAACGATCGCTTAACAGATAGGCGGCCGCGGGCGGAATAATGAAGAAGGCGATCACAAGAATCGAGCCCACCGCGTCAAAGGCGCCAACCGCCACCAGGCTCACCAAGATCATCAGCGCGTAGTTCATCACTCCCGGCCGGAATCCAAGCGCCTTCGCCAGCGCAGCGTCGAAGGTCGTCAGCTTGAGCTCCTTGTAGAAAACAAGCACAAAGAGCAAAGATAGCGCAGTCATGATTAAAGTGACCGTTATCGACTTGGGGAAGAAGACCAGCACAGGCTCCTCTTGCAGGTATCCAGCTTGCCACGCTTGAGCGGGCGAATAGCTTCCGCAATTGCTGCAGATCTCGACAAACTCGGCGCCTTCGTCGCGCGGACTAATGCCCAATTCGCGGCAGTTGTGGCATTGGCGGGCCATTTTGGCTTGAGGATGATCAGGGTTGATCGTGACCGTGACGCAATTGTCGAAGCAGTGACTGTTGGTGTTGGCCCAAGCCAAGCCGATTTCACCGACAAGAACAGCATCCTCATCGAGATGCACATCTTCGGCAAAGCGTGAAACCAGGATGACGGCTATGGCGAAAAGCAAGGGGAATGCCAATCCCAGCGCGGCATCCTGTCGCAGCAATCCGGAACGATATAACAACTCCGTCAGCACAACAGTACCTACCCCAGCCAGGGAAGCGCCCAGGATGAGCCAGGGTGATGAGGTATCCCCGGCCACGCCGAAAACATCAGTCATGAGCAAGAACGCGACCACGATGCCCAAGAGCACGGTGTGGCTGATGGCGTCGCTCGTCAGAGCCATGCCGCGCAGCAGCAAAAAAGTGCCGAGCAGGGCGCCGCTCACAGCGATCAGACAGCCAATGATCGTCGCCGTGTTCTGCGGCGAGCGCAGGAAGGCGTTGATTTCCTCACGAGCGACGAAATTAAGCAGCAGTTCGATCAGCCAGCGTTCCAATGCTATCATCAGTCAGGGCGCTGCTCCGTCATCGCTTCCAGTTGTCCGATGGCGTCGGCGGGCAAAACATCGCGGATATCCAGATGCCGATCTTCGCCCAGGAGTGGCAGGTCCAGGTCATCGGCGTAAAGCCGATAGAGATCCCAAAGTTCTAGGCTGTGGGCATCACGGCGCGCCGCCTTGATGCCGGTATCTGTCAATCGCCAACTATCACCCGTCGATTCGACCAGACCGACCGAAAGCAATTGCGCCAAACCCAATGCGGCGCTGCGATCTCCTATCCCGCGAATGAACGCGTCCGGCACCGGCGTCCCGGGCGATCCATGTGACAGAGCATAGCGGTACAAGTCACGCAGGGCGTTTTGACGCGCGAAGCGTCGGCTATCCAGCCGGCGACGCCAACTGCTCCAAAGTAAACCGCGTCCGGGCGCCAGCGCCATCGACGCCAGCACCAGCGAGAAGGCAACCACAATGATCATGGGACCCGTAGGTATGTCGGCGTCGATGGCGCTTATAACAGCCCCGACCCCACCCGCGAATGCACCGAACACGGCAGCGAGTATCACCATATGATTCAGTTTCTGCGTCCATTGACGCGCAGCGATGCCGGGCGCGATCAACATGCCGACCATGAGAATGACGCCGGCCAATTGCAGTCCCAGCACAATCGCTATCACAATCAAAGTCGATAGCAGCGTGTTGATTAAACCGACCTGGAATCCGTTAGCGCCGGCGAACTCCCCGTCAAATGTCACCAGCTTGAACTCTTTCCAGAAGAGCGCCAGCGCCAGCAGGACGGCGGCGCCGGCGCCGCTGATCAAGAGCACGTCGCTTTCGATGATGGCGGCGGCCTGGCCGAAGATGAACTGATCCAATCCAGCTTGACTGGCATCGGGTATGGACTGGATATAGGCGAGCAAGGCAATCCCGCCGGCAAACCAGCTTGCCAAGACGATGCCCATTGCCGCGTCCTGCTTAAGCCGAGTGGTACCCAGCAGCGCCGAAATAAATCGCAGGGCGATCCAGCTCGCGATGCCGGCGCCAATCAACAAGACGCCCAAATCTCGCCCGGCCAACAGGAAGGCAACAGCTACGCCGGGAAGCGCCGCATGCGAGAGCGCATCGCCCATCAGGCTCTCGCGACGCAAGACCGCGAAGCAGCCTAGCGTCCCGCTAATCACGCCAAGAATGGAACCCCCCAAGGCCACCACACGGACAGTGTAGGTGTAGCGAATGCCGAAGAGCCATTGACCGATCGGCAAGAAGCAGATTCCCAGTACGACGATACCGGCGATGGTCAGCCAAACCCGCTTGTCTTCGGCGGACATCGACTTCAGTTTCACGTTTAATCCCCCGCCGCCAGGACTTGCCCGTCATGCAAATAAGAGACGCGGCCGCCATAGGTCTTTTGGAGGTTCTCTGGACTAAAGACTTCGACGGCGGGTCCGCTGGCGACAACTTCGACATTGAGCAGTGTCACCCAGTCAAAGTAATCTTCGACGGTCTGCAAATCGTGATGGACCACCAGGACGGTTTTGCCGCGTTCTCTCAGTTGATGCAAGATCTTGACAATAGCGCGTTCAGTGATGGCGTCTACCGCCGCAAAAGGCTCGTCCATGAAGTAGATCTGGGCATCCTGTACCAGCGCGCGAGCGAGAAAGGTGCGCTGCTGCTGGCCGCCTGACAGCTGGCTAATCTGCCGGTCAACCAAATCCAGCAAGCCGACCTGGTCCAGCGCAAAAAGCGCCAGATCACGCTCCCTGCGCCCGGGCCGGCGCAACCAGCCGAGCTTGCCATAGAGCCCCATAGTGACCACATCCAGGACCGAGGTGGGGAAGTCCCAATCGACGCTGCCGCGCTGCGGCACATAACCGACCAGCGAACGCGCTTGCTCGTAGGGGCTGCCATAAAACGATACCGTGCCCGCTGCCCGCGGGATCAGATTCAGAACCGCCTTGATCAGTGTGCTCTTGCCAGCGCCATTGGGTCCGACGATCGCCATCAAGACACCTTCCGGGACGCCGAGGTCAATGTCCCAGATGGCCGGTTTGCTATGATAAGCCACGGTCAAGTCTTCAACCGACAAGGCTAATGGCAGATCAGATGGGGCTCGGTCATTCATCGCAGCGCCTCATTCTTCACAGTACCTATTCATCGCAATCGGCATTCCACAGGTCGTCGGGGGGCTTTGGCAGCAGTTCCGCGTCCCATTCAAGGATATCCACATCCACGCCCATACATTGATAAGATTGCATGATGGTCAAGGCATTTTGCGCCAGCATCCCGATGTATGTGCCGCCGAAACTGCCCGGTTCGCCCATGGCGTCCCCAAAGAGTTCGCGGATTCCCACGCGCACAGACTCGCCTTGCGCCCCCACCGCCTCGATCACAGCGTCGATGGTATCGGGCGGGATGCTGCTCTCTACGAAAAGCACCGGAATCTCGTTTTCAATGACAAAATCAACCGTGGCCTGGATATCGCCTACACCGGCCTCATCTTCGGTGCTCAAGCCCTGAATGGCCTGCATCTTCCAGCCAAAGGCAGCGCCGAAATACTGAAAGGCATCATGCGACGTCACGAGAAATCGCCGCGCTTCGTCAATCGAGCGCAAGCCCTCGTTCGCCCATGCAAAGAGAGCCTGAAGTTGCGCCGTGTACGACGCCGCATTGTCCCGGTAGGCTTGAGCGTTTTGCGGGTCAAGTTCGGCAAGCGCTTCCGCGAGATCAAGCGCAGTGATCTCCCAATTGCGGGGATCGAACCAAAAGTGCGGATCGTCCACATTGCTGTACCGATCGGAAAGGTCGAAGCCGCCGACGATGAATCCGGCTTCCTTGACCGGCTCGCCCATGGCATAGGTCTGGATGCCCTGTTCGCCAAGCGCGGCAAAAACCGTATCAAACTGACCTTCGAGATGCAGGCCGCTGTAAACGACCATGGCAGCGCGATTCATGGCCGCGATATCCGACTCGGTCGGTTGATAAAGATGAGGATCGACGCCGGGTCCCATCAACGATGTTATCATGATGCCGTCCCGGCCGTCGCTCAAGATTCGTAACAGGTCAGAGGCTTGAGTGGTGGTTGCCACAATATGCAGTGCCTCTTCCGTCGCCCGCACTGGCGCAAGCAACATGAAAGGCATCATGGTCGCCAAGAGCACAGCTACATATTTCATTGCGAGAGATCCTCCAGTTTGTGATATTTGAGTGAACTTAAGTATATTTTTAGCAACACTTAAACATTCTGTCAAGTCCGAAGTTATATTCGATTCCGATTAATCGGACGAATGATGTTATGCGGCGATGGCGATGGCATCAAGAATTACGGGAGCATTCGGCCAGCGGGTTCAGCTGGAAGTGCAGGTTGAGGCAATAGACGATATTCAACTACGACATGAACGCTTAATGCAATTCGGGGTACGGAACCAAAGTTTTGCCTTGCACCTGGCTCACAAAAGACGCCAGCGTCGTTTTTTGGGCGGCGCGAGGCCGTGCGTCAACGTGGTCAACCCACCGCCGCTCGCGCAAAACATCGGGCGCATCTCAGCCAACAATTGCTCAACGCCGCGTAAAGGATGCCGGCGATTGACCATTTCGATAAAGGCGCCCTCGCCGGCCACGGCCGCTGCCGCATCATCCGGTGAGAGGCCATCGCTCCAGCGCCAATGTTCGGGGTAATAATAGTAGTAGAGCAAGTAGGTCGTGGCGGTGACTGGCGAAACGCCACGGTTGTCGTAGGACCACAGATCCAAGCCGGCATGCGTCGCCATTTCCGCCATGACCACCAAGGCGCAGGCGCCGGAAACCTGCTTCGCATAGGTCGGTTCGACGCTTTCGACATCGACAATTCCTTTGAGAAAGCCCTCGGGATGGATAACATGATCGACGCCTATGCGATATGCGCCAGCGCCCATCTGCCTAAATCCCTCGTGTTCAAATACGATGCCCGCCGCCAATCGGGTGGCGCCTTGCCATAGTTCCTCCAGCGGATCGCAGGCGGCTGTCATGTCCGAAACGGCGGCGACAAAGTCTGGCATAATCTCAGTTTGCAGCGCTTGCCAATTCGCATGTTGACGCAGCATGGCCGCAACCGACAACCAACCCAGCAAGGATTTGCAGCCCGCCTGATCGACGATCTCACCGGCAGTCACATCGACTTTACCGAGCTGTTCAAAAGCAGTTTCGGCAGCCGTGCTGTCATGGGAAAATTGATAGCGCAGGGCTGCCAGATGGGCGGCCTTCAGGGGGTCTTCATCGCGCCTTTCCAGCAAACGCAAGGCGCTGGCCACTGGCCCGACTTCGCGATTGTCGCGCGCCAATGCCAAGTGTTCAGCCCTGTGAAACAAGCCATCCATGCCTACACCACTGGATTGGGACTCGTGTCGTCATCGGCAAAGAGCAAAGGCGAGCCCTGCCCCGGCTGAAATTGGGCCGGAGCGGTCATCGTCTGTGCCGGCGCAGGAGAGAGCGCCATCCCCACCTGTTGCATAATCGCGCCCGCCGGGGGATTGGGCGGCAGTTGATGCCGCCTCGCGCGAATCCTTTTCAGTCGTCGGGGGAAAACCAGCATATAGATTAACCATCCGATCAACAACATCACAAGGCTGATCAGCATGCTGGCAATCAAGCCCATCCCGATGCTCCGCAAGCCTTGCAACTGCTCATCGGTCAACTGGCTTGTTTGATCTTCGGCATCCTCTGACGTAACAACAGGCAAGAGCGTGACACCGAAATCGAACCGAACGGGCGCCGATCCAGGCGCGACAACCGCGCTGAATGCAATGTCTGTCGTCGCCCGGTACTGAGCGCTCGTCAGCAGCACTTGATACTCGCCACCCGGTAAATTCTCGAGGCAAACCAGACCGGGAACGGTATAGGTTGAAGCCTCCAGCAACTTTGTCGCTACCGTAATGCCGATCGCGCTTTGCAAATTGACACCGATACCCTGCGTGACAGGTGGTTCATTCTCATCGAATTTGCGGTTGCCATTGCGATCTTCATAGGACATGACACAGATCTGGCCCCTGTCCTGCGATGTCGAAGTCCCGACAAGCGCAAGCGATAAGCACAGAAGAATCAGCATTCGTCTTGGCCTCTTCATCACGAACCCTCGAATGTCTTTCCATTCCGCCGGCCATCAACGAAAGCGCAAAAACAAGGAAACAAGCAAACCGCAGATCAGAACAAAGCCCGCCAAGGCAACGACGAACAAGCCACTCAACTCGCGCAACAGGTTTTCCTCCTCGTCATCTCTAGCCGTGACTTCTGTTGGCGACATCCCGACTGGGGGCGTGTCTTGAATGTCAAATCCCGCTTTCACGCCGAATGCCACATGGATCGGCCGACCATCGCGCAGATCAACCCGAAGCGCTTCCGAACCGGTCAGCCCATAGCCCTCTGGCGCGGCAGCCGCAACGGTATAGATCTGCGGCTGACCATCCCCGATGCAAAGCGGTTGGGATTCAGCATCGGCGCGGAGGTCGGCAAGCTGATTTCCGGCTTTGTCCAACAATCTGATTCGGCCATCGGAAACGGTCGTTTCGCCGGGATCCATGACGCCGTTCTGGTTATCATCCACATAAACCGACGCGCAGACAACGGGATCAAAGGCCGCTGGATCCATCATCGGCGCGCCAGCACCCGCAACCGGCGCTGGCGGCAGGTCATTGTTCAGGGCAACCCCGCCGATCGCCCGCGCCTCGTCAATGACCGTCGCCGTTTCCGTCGCGCCAAGCGCGGCCTCCGCAAGTTCAGCCGGGGTCGCCGCGCTCCCCTCGTCCGTCCCGGTGTTGAACTCAATGACAATCCGCTGCCCAATCTGCAAGATCGCGTTGGGATCCAGCTCATTACTTGCGACAATCTCATCGACGGTCACCCCGTAATTGACTGCAATGGCCGACAAGGTTTCGCCGGCGCCAACTACATGGACAATCTCGGCCACGCTGTCGTTCGATTGCGCCAGAATGGACGCCCCGTATACAACGCAGACCCAGAAAATCAGCCAGCACTGTCGCAAGCTGCGCTCCAATCATTAGACCGTCAGCAGATCGCAAGGCATTATATCATCGGCATTGAAACGCAACAGGGCAAGCCACTGCGCGCTAAGAACAGCGCTTTGAAACTGCGCCTTTATCAGTCAAATCCTTAACAACGTATTGCGGTCCTGAAGTGGTTGGGAATTCCCTGACGGCTGCGGAAGGTGACACTCCAGAAAAAGTCAATCGCTGCGGCGCTGCCCGGCCATTTGGTCATCGACCCCGGGACATTGCTTCAAACTCCTTTTCAGCGCTCTCATATCTCGTTAATCTAATGTAGATTTACTGAAAAGTGTTGCCAAATATGATAAAATTTAATTAACCAACGTTAAAAATCTGACCCGGGAGATGACGACACTTGTTCCCTCTGCACACTGAAATCCAGCAAGCGAGTCCCGAGGTTGAAAGCGCTATCCAGCCTGTCCTTGACGCGCTGAGCGACCACATTGCAATTCTGAACAACAAGGGTGAAATCGTCGCCGTTAACGCCGCTTGGCGCAGACTTGCATCTACAGGCAGTTTCAGGCGCGACAACTGCGGGATCGGCCAGATCTACGTAAGCCTTTGCCAGCGATCGACGGCCATGAAGCTGCCGGATGCGGGCCAAATAACCGCGGGCATCCGTGATCTCGTCGACGGCGACAGCGACTACTATCAGCAAGAATACCGTGTTCATTCACCGTTGGGACGATGCTGGTATCAGTTGCGAGCCGCCCGCTTTGAGCTACAAGGAGAATCGCGTGTTCTCGTCGCCCATCAGGACATTTCCGACTTGAAAGCCGCTCGGCAGCTGCGAAAAGATCCCAAGAATGTCGCGTCACACAAAATAATAAACCTGCTCGGCTACCGCAAATCGCGGTTTATTCAAAAAGAAGCGCCGCGCAAGCTGGCGGAAAGCCAACAGACCGCGCAACTTCCGCATGATCAAAGGCCAAGCGCCCAGTTTGCAGTGACGCCGGAAGGCCGTATCGTAAATTGCAATGCCGCTGCCCAGTGCATCTTTGGTTACAGCCGAGAAGAACTAGAAGACACGTCGATCGACCGTATCCTGAACGATCCGCGCTACAATAGCGACAATCTGCATGAACTCAACGGCAACCACAAGCATGCCCTGATCGGCAAGCGTCGTAACGGCGATGAGTTTCCCATACTGTTCAACTTCGACAAGTTAGAGGGTATAGGCAACGGGCTTTGTACGGTCACGGTACAAGACTTGGGCGCATCAGAGAATTCGCAAGACGAGAATCGGGACGCGCGAGACGCCGAGGGGGGAAGGCAAGGATTGAACGGTCAGTTTCTCACGATGATGGCTCACGAATTGCGTAGCCCTTTGGCGTCAATCCGTCTGTCATACGACATGCTGACTCATTATAGCAAGCAGGCAACTGAAGACGAGCGCGCGCAGTACCTGGACAACATACGCCTGCAAGTAGAGCATTTGAACGAAGTCCTTGGCGACGTCATGAGCCTGAGCAAGGTGGACCGTGGCGAACTTGAATTCAATCCGGAGCGCGGGGATCTGACGACTTTTTGTCACAACATCGTCGAGTCCTTTCAGATCAATCACTCCCACTCGCATAAGATCGACTTCGAATGCGCGTCCGCAGAGCTCTTTGCCGATTTCGACCGCAGGCTGTTGCGCCGCGCCCTGACCAATCTGATTGACAACGCCATCAAGTATTCGCCTCGAGGCGGCAACGTGATCTTTTGTCTGTGGCAAGGCGATGACCGCGCGCATATCTCAGTGAGCGACGAAGGCATAGGCATCCCGCCCGACGAAGCGGCGTTCTTGTTCGACGCCTTTCACCGAGCGTCCAACGTCGGTTCCCTGCCGGGTACCGGGCTGGGTTTGGCAATCGCCAAGCAAGCCGTAGAAAGGCATGGAGGCGTGATCAGCTTGCTGCCACAATCCGATATCGGCGCGAGCTTTCTTATCGAGCTGCCGCTTAAGTATGAACGCGAGCAGGGGCGCAGCCTGTCCATATAGCGCGCGCCCGGCGCGGCTGCGCTCAAGCCATGCGAAATCAGACCCAGGCTGTGGCCGGCGCGGCGCCACGTACGGCTGATTGTCACAGCCCGACAGGCGAAGTTGCGCTAAAATACTTGCATGATCGTCCAATATTAAGCACAAGTAAGTAATGAGTATTCTGCGTCTGTTTACCCCGCCCCCCGGCCCCCTCCCCAAAGCATCCGAAGTGGAGAGGGGTATAGCGTCCCGCGACTTGTGGTTTCGGGTGACATGGCATGTCACCCGAAACACATCCCTCTGTGCCCTCTGTGACTCTGTGGTGAATAAATGTTTCACGACTTACTTGCGCTTACTGAGGATTTGCGTCATTCTTTTGTCGCTGATATTGGCGCTCTCCGCATCCGCGCAAGAGCGCGACTTGCCTTTGGATGAGGCACGCAGCGAGCCGGACGGCGTGATCCGCGGTCAGCTGGATGATGGCAAACCGCGCGAAGTCTTTTACATTGATGGTCTGCGCGGCGAGGTCATTCAGTTCGAGTTGCGCGCGACAGAAGGCGACCTCGAACCCGTCCTGGGCGTATTCGATAACATCGGCAACCTCGAATTCTACCGCGGCGTCGCAGGCAGCGAACTCGCCATCAAACAAGACCTGACCTTGAAAGCCACCGGCCGTTACTTTGTGATTGTCGCGCGCTTCGGCCAGAGTCTCGGCAGCACGGCAGGCGCTTATGAACTGCACATGCTGCGCGCAGGCGTCTTGTCCGAACAGGGCAGCGCCCTGCGCTATGGCGATTCCGTCATCGGCACAATCAGCGATACAGAGCCACAAGTCTATTACAGCTTTCAAGCGCAGCAAGGCGATATATTGACGGTATCGATGGTACGGTCTTCCGGTACCCTGGATCCCTATCTGAAAGTCGTCGACGAAGAGCGCTTTGTCATCGCCGACAACGATGATCAAGCCGGGGCCGATACACGCAATGCCCGCATCGACGCCCTTATCATCAATCGCACCGGCGCCTATATCATCGTAGCGTCGCGCTATCGCGAGCTTGACGGTGATAGCGCGGGCAGCTTTGTTTTGACGATTGAAGAAGCTGAAAACAGCGGCACCGGCAGTTCGCAATTGGCGCCCTTGCCAATACGTTATGGCGAAGCCAAGACTGCTGTGCTCAGTCACCGACAGTATGAGCGCTTCTACACCTTCAATGCGGAAAAAGACGATCTTATTACCATCAGCATGACACGCGGCAGCGCGGGCGAACTTGACAGTTATCTCATCCTGGCGGATGAATACTTTTCTTCTATCTTTGAGGATGACGACAGCGGCGGCGGGCAGAACGCCAGGATCGCGGACTATCGCATACCGGCGGACGGCAAGTACCACATAATTGCCACACGGTTCGAGGGCAGCAAGGGCAATAGCCTGGGCGCCTTTCTGCTGACTCTGGACGCCGTCGGCAGCGCCTTCCAGGATGTGCCCTCCGATGCCGCTAACATCAATTATGGCACCAGCGTTCCGGGGGTGATTGATGCGGCAAACGAGCATGATCTCTACGCCTTTTATGCCCGCCAAGGTGAGATCATCACCGTATCAATGACGCGCGTGGACGGCGATCTTGACGCCTATCTGGAACTGCTGAACGCCTCGCAAGAAGTGGTGCTGAGCAACGATGATGGCGGCAACGGACAAAATGCCCTAATCGACAGTTACACCATTCCCTTCTCTGGCCTCTATTACATTCGCGCCCGACGCTTTTCCGGCAACAACGGCAATCCCAACACATCGGGATCGTATGTGCTGGTCCTTGCCGAGCGCTTTGGTTGAGCGGTCACGCATCAAAGCGCGCTTGTCAATAACGAAGCCGCGTCCTGAGTTAGCTATAATCAAATGTCATGGGACGATTCCAAACATGCTTCCAGCCGGCGAAAATCGCAGAAGGCGTCTTTATCGCCAGCGGCGCCATTGTCGTCGGCGATGTCGCGATAGCGGCAGAGTCCAGCGTCTGGTTCAACGCGGTGCTGCGCGGCGATACTGAAAAGCTGGTCATCGGCGCGGGCGTCAATATCCAGGACGGCGCGATCTGTCACGCCGATCCCGGCTGGCCGCTAATCATAGGCGCGGGCGTTACGGTGGGCCATCGCGCCATCCTGCACGGCGCCAGAATCGGGGATCACACCTTGATTGGCATGGGAGCCATCATCATGAACGGCGCGCAAATCGGCAGTAACTGCATCGTCGGCGCCGGCTCGCTGATAACGCAGCGCAAGGTCTTCCCCGACAACAGCTTGATAGTGGGCAATCCGGCGCGGATAGCCCGCCCCGTTACTACTGACGAGATGGCGATGATCAAGCGAACGGCAGCGAATTACATGGAAAAATCGCGGGCTTTTCAGGACTGCTGACGACGTTCTTCTTCGTCTTCGCCTTGATAGGCCAGCAGATCATCGAGGGACATCTTGGGCAGGCGGTTTTCGGTCATCACGGCGCGCATCTCGGTATTGATCTCGCCGTCTTCGCCGATGTGGCGGCGGATGTTGGCGCCGGTCGCCTCCGAGTATTCGAAGCGATGATCGGCGATGGTCACGCCGTCGGCGATGATTCGCAGGCTCCACTTGCCATCCAATTCCATCTGATCGTGCAGGGGCATGCGCGTATTGGGCGTCAGAAAATTGCGCCCGCGCGTCAACTTGAAAGTGTCTTCGTGGATGTAAACCGGATCGCCGACCGCGTCGATGATCTCGAAGCGTATATCGCCGTTGGCTTCCATCGGGACGCGCAATTGCACGAATGGTTGAATATAGTCGATGTCGTCCGGCAGGGACCAGGTGCGGTAAATCTGCGGTTCAGTATCTTCTTTGGTCGTCAGCAGGCCGATATCAACCGCGAGGACCTGTACCTCGTCCGGGTCCAGCCCGGCCCGCGTCACCGATTCCAGCGCGTGGCGGTAGACCCGCTGTTCGGCGCTGGCGGGCTGCTGATGGAAGATCTCATAGTCGTCGTAGTCGTCTTCTTCCTCTTCCTGGTGTTCATAGTCGTAACTGTAGTCATAGGATTGATCCCTGACATTGGAACTAGCGCTATCGTTGTCGAACTGGCGCACCAGGAAAAGCAAACCCAACAATACCAGGATCACCGGGAAGCTGTTGCCCAGCAAGGCGACAGCGCCCAGCGCCAGCAGGATAAACGCCAGAAACCAGGTATTGCGATTGTTGTCCATAGACGGTCCTTCGCTTGTTTATAGAACCCGCCTGCTCATGCCAGGAGCAGGGTTTTCCGTGTGAGCGCGGCAGACTTTTTCGCCGGTTACGCGCCCCGCGGCTTACCTGCGGTTGCGCGACAAGCTCCTGCGGCTTGACGAACTGGGTTGTTCCAGCAAGTCTTTCAATTGCATAGTCTCCGGCTCTTCCGCCTCCTCGACGATAACGGCGTCTTGCAGATTATGACTGCGACTCGACAGCGACTCTTTGTATTCCGCTTCACCGCTGAGGCGGCGGCGGCGTTCGTTGACCGAGGGCGCCAGCATCAAGTCGTGCATGCCGATCAGGTTATTGTCGACATATACCCTCAAGTCCCAGTCGCCGCTGCCGTCGATACTGCTGTTGCCCGCCAGCGGCAGTTGATGTTCGGCGAGCAATTCCAGTTCGCCTTCGCGCAAGTAGGTCTTCATCTCGTGCACGAACTGCTCTTCGCCCAGGTGGTTGTAAATCTCGTAGCGGACCAGCGCTTGCCGATCGGCTTCTTCATTATCGACGAACAAGGTGATGAAGGGGCGCACGCCATCGTCGTCCTTGGAAATATTGCGCGTGCGCCGCATCGCCAGCCCGTCGACGCCGGTCTGCATGGCGATCAAACCGATATCGAGCAAGACAATGCCGCTGCGGTTGAAATATCCAGCGCGGGAAGCTGCGCGTTCGGCCGCTTCACGGGCCTGCGGCGTGATGCGCCGGCGCACCGGCGCGCGATGCAATACGTCCAGCAGGGTCTCTCGGTCGGGCCCCAGTTCGATCAACGAAGCGATCACAGCGACGGCGAATACGCCCAGCAGCGAAATCTGCACGGCGGCGGAAACGGGGGCCGCCAGCAGGGCGAAACCGATCAGCAGCCCCATGGCGATCAACCAGGCTGTGTTGCGTCGTTTTAAGCGAATCATGTGTTTAGCGTGTCCAATTCAGCGCGCGTCTAATTGTAATACGGCTGCCGCGCCACCCTTGTTGCTCCCAACTGCTCAGCGCCAAGTCTGCCACAGTTCAGTCAAATGTACAGTCATCCTTTCCTGCTAACGATTACACGCTTATTCTATCATCATTTGCGTGGGAATTTTCAAGCTGTGCTCGGGGGCGCGTTGAAAAACCGAGATCTACGACTGTGGTGGTCGCCCTACAGGTTTTTCGCCAGAAAAATAAGAAAACCGCACATAAAGCGGGCTCAGTAGCAGCGCCCCGACGGGTCGCCAATCTTTTCGTCTAGCAAAGCATGGCAAAAACAGCAAATGCCGCGTTAAGCCGGAGGACTAGGTCTTCATCTCGCGTCTCGGCAGTTCAAGATCTTCGGCGATCAGCGCGTCGATCGAAACGCGCTCGTGGCTCGACCCCATACCCAGCGCGCGTTGAGCCCGCCGATCCTCGACAGGTCGGTTCTCCCGCCCCAGCGCCGCAAGCTCGCGCGCGACTTCGGCGTCAATCTTGGCTTGCCGTCCTGCGGCGAGGGAGCCATAGGCAGAGACCTGCCGCAGAATATGCGCGACTAAGCCGATGCCCCAGACGCCGGTCAAATAAAGGGTGGTCGTCATGTTCTCCGCGAGATCCCAACCGTTGACATTTGAATCCGCCCAGCGCAAAAGCGTCAGAGGGCCCATCAAGGCGAAGAAAAGCCCGATATGCTGGGTGAGCAGGCGGCGATGCTTCAGTTTGTCCGCCTGTCGAATGCGGATCAGTTCCTCCTGATCTTCCCACTCGTCCGCTCTGGAACGCTGTAGTTGTCGGTTGATCATCGCTTCCGTCTCGTCCAGATGTTTTTCATAGCGAGCGCCGTAATCGAAGGTATAGCGAATGAAGCGAATAACGAAGGTCATTCCCAAGATACTGTAAGGGGCAGCGGCAACATAGAGTCTATCGAGACCGGCGTAGTCAAAACGCGCGGGCCACAGGTCCGGAAGAACCGCCAAAAAAAGTCCGGTCGCGCCGGCAAAGAGCAAGCCGAGGAAGAAAACCGCGCCCCGCGCCCGCATCTTATTTTCCACACGTTCGCGGATTTCGGCTTTCTGGACGGATTTGGCTTTGTATTTCATCGCTCAGTGCTTCACTGCCCGGCCGCTATTTGGCAGGGACTGGTCGAAGATTAATTCGCCCTCTTCACTGATTCGGAATCCCTGTTCATGCAGCGCGGCATCATCGGGTTCATCATCCGTCGCCCCCAAGAGCAGAGTCCGCGCTCGCGAGCGCGCTCGCGACTGGTACCATTGCCGCTCGATTTCCGTCTCTATCTTGAGCGCTCGTCCAGCACTGGTCTTGCCGTGCACAAAGTAATAGCGTAGCCAATGCAAAGCGAAGATCGCGGACCATATCAAACTCAAATTGATCAGATAGTCCACCTCATACCATCGGTACAGAGAGGCGGCGAGATTCAGCCAGATAACAGCGAGAACGGGCGCCATCACAAGAAAGTGCGCGATGACGAAACCGCGCGCGGCGGCCTTACGCGCTATGCGGTCTTCAATCAGGAATTCTTCTTCTTCATCCAGCGCGCTCAACTCGGAAAGTCCTTTAATCTCAGCTTCGATTTCTGCGGCGCGTTTTCTGGCGCCGGGACCATTCTGGTGATAATAGCGCAGGAATTGCAAGAGTAACGGTATAGCCCAGATGATGGCGAAGTTCGCCGCTGAGGTTGTATCCCACCGGGTCTGGAGTAACAGCATCAAAGCCAAAACCAGAATGTAAACCAGCACATGAAGCAAGATATCGCGGCGGCTGGCCATGCGTCTTTCGATGCGATAGCGGATGAGTTCTTCTTGCGTTGATGTCATCTCTTGTCTGCCGCCGAATCCCTAACGTTGACGCTCGCCGCTATCAGCGCTGCCGCCTTCCGCTTCGTCAATGAAACTATCGCTCAATTCCCCATCGTCATTCAGGCGCACCGCGCGCGCGCCCAGATCATCGGGGTCGCGCAAGTCCGCTTCATCATCATATCCGACTTTGCGGCGATCGGCCTCATACCACTGCGAGACTCTCATCTGGCGCGTTATCTCGCTTTCGATTTCTTCCTCGCCGCGGTCGGCGCCCCGCCCATGTTTGTAATAGTAGTCCACGTATTGATTGACCAATCCGATTCCCCAAGTTGCGGTGACAAAGGCGGGCCAAGGAAAACCTCCTCGACTGAAGATCCAAATCAGCCAACAGATGCCGTTGATGGCCAGAAACACGGTCAAATGTTGCAAGAAATCGCTACGGGCTTTGAGCTTCTTTTCTACGCGCTGGCGAATCAATTCTTCCGGCGAGGGCGGCGGTTTCTTCTTTTTCTTGTCGAAGTGCTCGGCGATCTCCGAGGCGAATTCAACCCCCCTTCGGATCGATTTATCGATCTTCTGGCCCAAATCGCCCAGTCCATAATCCTTCGCCTCAAAATCTGAAGATGGTCGCTGCGCCCGCCCACCGCCGAAGCTCGCCACATGCAGCGGGGGTAGACGCGTCAATACCGATTCCGCCAGCGCCACCTTGAGATCGCGCATCAACGCTGTCGCCGTTTGATAGCGCTGCGCGGGCTTCTTCGCCAAAGCCTTCAACAGAACATCGTCGAGGGCCGGGGTCAATTCCGCATTGATGTGGCTGGGCGGGGTCGGCGGACTGTAGATCTGCTCGTGCACGATCGCATAAGCCGTATCTCCCCCGAAGGGCACCTGCCCGGTCAACAATTCGTACAATATCACCGCAAAGGCATAGACATCGGTTGCCGGACTCAGGTCGCGCTCGCCGCGCGCTTGTTCGGGCGAGATGTAAAAGGGCGTGCCCAGCATCATATCGTGGCTGATGGTCGAGTCGCCAACCTGCGCGATGCGCGCCAGACCGAAGTCACTGATATAAGGCAGATCCCGTTCGTCAATGAGAATGTTCGAGGGTTTGATATCGCGATGTAAAACGCCCTTCTCATGCGCGTAGGTTAGCGCATCCGCCAGCATGCTCATCATGTTTGCCATGTCGTCAATCGCGATACCTTCTTTGATGACGCGCCGTTTTAGCGTGCCGCCTTCGATATACTTCATGACAATATATGGCTGCCCCTCGATTTCGGCGTAGTCGTAGATCGGCACGATATGCGGATGCTCCAAGCGGGCGATGATCCGCGCCTCGCGCTCAAATCGCTCCAGGAAGGTATCATCGCGCACGAAGGATTCATGCAATACTTTGATGGCGACGTGACGATCGAGTCGCTCGTGATAGGCTTGATATACCGTGGCCATTCCGCCGGAACCGATGCGCGTCTTAATCTCGTATCCGGCGAAATCGTCGCCCTTGTTCAAAGTCATTTTGCGCTCCGCGACGATCGCTGCGACACCGCTTCTTCTACGAAGCTGTCTGTAAGTTCTCCCTCGTCGTTCAGGCGGACGCCTGCCATATTGACATTGTCCAGCGCGGTTTCCAAATCGTCGTCATCATGCAGACGCTTTAGTCTCTCCCGCTCCCGCATCTCCGACAAGCGCAGTTCTCGCGTGATCTCGCCTTCAATCTCCGCCTCGAGGTTGGCCGCGCCGCGTCCATGAATGAAATAATAACGCAGGCACAGGAGGACAAGCACCAAGCCCCAGAAGACCGCGCTTGGAATGTGGTTCGCTCCCCAGCGCCAATATCCGGGCACAAAGATCATATTAAGTATCCACGCGCTATTGACAATGGCAAATAGCGAGGCAAGGTATGCGATGCCGCGGCGAGCGGCGTATTTCTTTTCGATGCGCTTGCGCACCTGCCATTCTTCTTCGCTGTCCATGTCGGTCGATTGCGAGTCGCGCACGATAACGCGCTCGGTTTCTTCCCGGCGCTTGTCCGCGCCTCTTCCATGCTTATAGTGGAATCGGACTGCTTGAAGCGCCGGGAAGATACCCCAGAAGCTGGCGAACATGACCAGATCCTGAATTTCGTTAACCCGTCCCTGAAGGATAACGCCGACCGCGATCGCGCCGATGACCAGCGTGTAAATCAGCAAGTGTATGATGATGGCGCGGCGAGCGCGGAACTTCTTTTCCACGCGCTCGCGGATGGCAGCTTCTTTTGACTTCACTCCGCCTTTCCGCTTGCGCAAGCCCGCTTTGCGCTTGATCCCATGCTCCAACTCAGCGAGCCCGGTAACGTCGAGCAATTGATCGCCATCGAAGTGGCGCAAGCGCTGCCCGCGACCGACGCCTTCGCCGTCCAAATGCGGTCGAGAGCGCGAGCGCGACTGCGGCTGCGGTCCCTGCTGGACGCGGCTACGATCGGGCGGCAATCGCTTGAGGCCTGATTCCACCAGCGCCGACTTGAAATCGTCCATCAGCGCTGTCGCGCTTTGATAGCGTTCTGAAGGCTCCTTCGCAAGCGCTTTCAGCAGCACCCCATCAAGCGCCGGACTCAAGTCGGGATTGATCCGGCTGGGCGGCATTGGCGCGGTGTAAATGTGCTCGTGCACGATGGCGTAGGAATTATCGGCGATAAACGGCGCCCGCCCCACCAGCAACTCGTACAAGATGATGCCAAAGGAATAGACATCGGTCGCTGGCGACAGATCACGCTCGCCCCTGGCTTGCTCCGGTGAAATATAAAAAGGCGTGCCCAACATCATGTCGTGACTGATGGTCGAGTCGCCCACTTGTGCGATACGCGCTAACCCGAAATCGCTGATATACGGCAGGTCACGTTCGTCGATCAAGATATTCGACGGCTTGATATCGCGATGCAATACGCCTTTTTCGTGCGCATAAGTCAGCGCATCCGCCAACGTGGTCATCAGGCTTTTGATCTCGTCCAGGGTGATGCCGCGCTTGATCAGGCGCCGTTTCAGCGTGCCGCCTTCGATATACTTCATGACGAAGTAGGGTTGACCCTCGAATTCGTCGTAGTCGTAGACGGACACGATATGCGGATGTTCCAGGCGAGCGACAATGCGCGCCTCGCGCTGAAAGCGCTCGAGGAATGTAGCATCCTGTACAAAGGTATCATGCATGACCTTGATGGCGACATGGCGGTCGAGTCGTTCGTGATAGGCTTGATAAACCGTCGCCATCCCGCCGGATCCGACCTGTGTGACGATCTCGTAGCCCGCGAAATCGTCGCCCGCGTTCAAGCTCATGCAATCCCTCAAAGAAAGAAACTGCGCGGTGGTGACTTGTTGAAGCCGCGCGTACTTTTTGGCCGACCCGCCAATGCAAACGAGCCCGGTCCTTCACCATTATACGCGGCGCGGATCTGGCAGTCGGATTAGCATTGCTTGTCGGCTGTCTACCTGTCTTTGATTACGCAGCAGTTGAAATCGAGTTGCAGAGGGGGCTGGCGCTTAACTGGTACCGAAGCTCAAGCCCAGTTCATTGAGCCAACGACGATAGGCGATGGCCGTTTTGTCACTGCGCAGGTGCAGTTCCGACTGCAAATCGAGCGGCAGCAACTCGGGGCGCTGCGATTGCACGATGGGCAAATCCTGATAGGCGATCTCGTCCTGGAAGGCGCGCAGCATTTCGTCGCTGCTGTCGTCTTGCGTCATGACCATCCACATCCACATCAAAGACTTGAGCTCTTCAATCGGCGTGACCATGAGCAAAATGGCGAATTTCTCCTCGGCTTCCTTGCGAAAGTATGCCACCAGCGGTCGATAGACTTTGTAGGTATAGCTCACCCAATTGGGGACATGAGAACCATCGGGATTAGGCTGGAAGACGCGAATATCGGAGGCGGTGATGCCGTTCTCGTCGCTGACGACATCGTAGTCCGGTATCTCCGGACGCTCCTGCGTGCCCAGAATATTCTCGTGTACGAAGGGGAAATGCGCGACATCGAGAAAGTTCTCTACCATACGCGGTCCAGCCGCCTGGAATTCGTAAGCGCCGCAAAGGATTTTGCGGTAGCCTTCGTCGTCCCATTCCTCGAATGCCGGGATCTTGTAGGCCGGTTCTCCCAGGCAGACCCAGACCATATCGTAGGCGATAGCAGCCAGGTATGTAACAGTTCTGGCTTTGGTGGGCGGCTTCTGCTCCGGGTGCGCGGGTATACGGATGCAATTACCTTCGGCGTCGTAGGTCCAGCCGTGATACGGACATTGCAAGGTGTCGTCCTCCAGCACTTCGCCGAGCGAGAGCCGCGTACCGCGATGCACACACAAGTCCTTCCAAGCCCGGATTTGGTCCCCGGCGCGCCAGATGACGATATCCTCGCCCAAGAGGCGCGCGCCAGTGACATTATTCCGCGCGTCCAGTTCGGCGACCGGGAGCACGGCATGCCAGTCGTTCAGCAAAATCGGATCGTCAATCATTTGCGGATCTCCCAGTCCTTAAATTCGCAACAATTATAATATATCGCGCGCACCCGCATTGTTCCACCATGTCCAGCGGGCATACATACAATGTGGCCGCCACAAGCTTCGCGCGAGCGGCAAAGTTTGTGTACCATTGCCGGAGAAGGGGCACTGGAGAACTTGAGGAAAATATCATGGCACAAATGGCTAACAAGGTCGCGCTGGTAACAGGCGCGGCCTCAGGCATCGGTCGCGCAAGCGCCATCGCATTGGCGCGGGAAGGGGCGGCCGTCTGCCTCTCGGATATCAATGATCAAGGCGGCCAAGAGACCGCGCAAGCGATCATCGCCGCCGGCGGCGAGGCCATCTTCGTCCATTGCGATGTGACGCAGGCCGACGATGTACGGGAGATGGTATCGGCGACGGTCGAGCGATTCGGGCGCCTCGACGCCGCCGTGAACAACGCTGGCATCGCCGGGTCATTCGAGCAGCGCCTGCACGAGGCGGATGACAACTTGTTCGAACTGGTGCTGGCCATCAATCTCATGGGGGTCTGGCGCTGCATGAAAGCCGAATTGGAGCAGATGTTGCCGGCGGGCCGGGGCACGATCGTCAATATCGCGTCGGTGGCGGGTTTGATCGGCGCGCCAAAAGCGGCTGCCTATACCGCCAGCAAACACGCCGTCGTCGGCTTGACGCGCTCGGCCGCGCTGGACTACGCCCAGCGCGGCATACGCATCAACGCTATCTGCCCGGCCTATACCGACACGGCGATGGTGCAGGCCGGCATCGCGTTTAACCCGGCGCTGGCGACCATCATGGAGCGGGCGATACCGATGGGCAGGCTGGGCGCGCCGGAGGAAATCGCGGAGGCGGTCGTCTGGCTGTGCTCGGATGCCTCGTCCTTTGTGACCGGGCATCCTCTGGTGCTGGATGGAGGCTTGGTGGCGACGTAGCTCCACGCTACGGGGGTATGATATCGGCTTTAGGTCTTTGACAAGGCAATGTCTTGACGTGTATATTCTGAATGCGGGGAGCCATGGTCACGATCTTGAACCGGCGGCATCATGGATACGACGTAAGAATGTACCCGGGCGATCACGATCCACCGCATGTACAGGTCTGGAAAGGCGGAAAACAAGTGAAGATTGACTTGGAGTCGATGGATGTTATTTCGACCAGTCATGCCTTTCACAGTCGAGAAATCAGACAGATAGTCAATCTGTTACGAGAGCACGAAAGTCTTTTGCTGAGCGTGTGGGAAGGCCTAAGAAAATCGTAGACGAGAAAGCGGGATAGTGAGAAGGATTGCTCGATATGAAAAAGATACCCTTTGTAAATGATGATCGTTGTGCCCCGCAGGCGGTGCGCTTCACAGACTCCCGCGTGATCATCGACATGGCAGACGGGCGCAGTCTTGGTTTGCCGCTGTACTTTTTCCCTTGGTTGCAAAACGCCAGCGACGCCCAGCGGCGTAATTACCAACTCAATTACTTTACGGTCGACTGGGAAGATTTGGACGAAGGCATCGACATGGTCGCCATGCTTACTGGCTTATATATTAACGACATGCCCCGCCCCGAAGACGCGGCTGAGCCAGCGAGCGCCGCCACTACTTAACCAACCCCGCCCGCCGCATATCCGAGCGACCAGGGCGCGTCGGTCGCCAGCGGAAAATAACAGGCGCCGCGCCGCAGGCATTCGTCGCGCCCGGCAGCCCGGCGGATGAGACTGTAAACTCGGTCAATTATCGTCGCTTGGACGCGTCGTACTTTGTCACCGTGCACCTTTTGGCGCTAGATGGGGGATTGGTAGCGACGTGAGATTCCCACAATTGTTGACAGTATTTATGCACCTAGTTGACTAGGAACCATGGTCACAGTTCTATACAGGCAGCGGCATGGTTTTGATGTTCGCATTCATACAAACGATCATGCTCCAGCGCATGCGCATGTGTGAAAGGGGGAGCAGGAGCTAGAAATAGACTTGAACACCTTTGAGGTCAAGAATAATCGTGGATACAGTACGAGAGAAATTTGACAGATTCGTAAGCTGGTAACTGAAAACAGAGAATTGCTGCTCGAGAAATGGAACGACATTCATGAAAAAGGTGAAAGACGAGAATAAGGATGACGAGTAGAGACAGCAATATATACATTAAGCCAGTCATACACGATACACGCAACGAACCGCAACGCGTGACTTTCACCGATACACACGCCATGATTGATTTGGCGGATGGCAGGATAATCGGTGTTCCTCTGCATTTTTCCCCCTTTGCTGGAGGCGGCAACCGTCGAAGAGCGTCAAAACCACCAGCTCGGCAGTAGCACAGTGTATTGGGAAGAAATCGACGACGGCATTGACTTGACGGCTATGTTGTCGGGTCTCTATCTCGAGACAAGAAAAGAGCATAAAGATTATCTGAGGAAGCTAATCGCCGAGCGCAAGGCGACGGAACCGTCTACTTAACCAAACCTGCCCGCCGCATATCCGAGAGAATCACCCGCTCCCAAGGCGTATCAGTTGTCAGCGGAAAATAATGAGCGCCGCGCCGCAGGCATTCGTCGCGGATCTCGTCGCGCCAGGCGCTCAAGCGCTGCTGATAGATGCCGCGCATGGTCGCGTCCACCGTGACTTCCTGGGCTTGACCCGTTTCCACATCGATCAAGCGCAGATCGCCGACCAGTGGCGGGGTGATCTCTTCCGGCGACAGCACATGCAAGAAGGCCACCTCGTGCCCGCGGCTGAGCAGCGCGTTCAATCCATCGATATAACCCGTGGGCGAGAACATATCGCTGATGATCAGCGCCAGGCCCGGGCGCCGCGCGCGCCGCGCGTAATCGCCCAGCATGATATTCAGATCGGTGATGCCCGCCACGTCGAGGTCTTGTATGAAACGCAGCATGGCGATGCCGCGCCCGCGTCCGCGCACGGGACCAAAGGTGGCGTTGCCGCCATCGTTGACAGCGGTGAGAATCAGACGATCATTGCTGGTCAATGACAGATAGGCCAGCCCGGCAAAGATGCGCTTGGCGTAAAGCAGCTTCTTTTGATCGGCTTCGCCCTCGGGCGGAAAATCCATACTGGCGGAGGCGTCGAGGATTAAATGCGCCGTCAGGTCTTCCTCGTCTTCCAGCAATTTGATGAAAGGGCGCTCCAGCCGGGCATAGATATTCCAGTC
This sequence comes from Chloroflexota bacterium, assembly GCA_011525385.1. Classification (GTDB taxonomy): domain Bacteria; phylum Chloroflexota; class Anaerolineae; order Aggregatilineales; family Phototrophicaceae; genus UBA6055. Next base: position 47,997 of record WTGF01000029.1, read on the forward strand.
GAGCTGACGCAGGTCATCGCCCGGCACATAATTGCGGTAATCGGCGAATTCGATACTGGCGCCGCGTTTGATGGAGCGGCGGTCGCCTTTCATCGCGCCAACCCGCACCTTGCGGGCGACCAGCATCAAAGGTTCGAGGCGGCGGCGAACCGCTTCGGGCAAGAGGGTATGGGCGGCTGCTGGCTGTTCGGACATGTTCGACAGTTCGACAAGAAAGCGCTAGACAAGACTAGGCCGTGTCGTCGTCCTCATCGTCGTCATTGTCTTCCAGATCATTCGGCTCCGCGTCTTCATCTTCATCCTTCTCCCCATCGTCCTCATCGTCTTCAAACTCGAATTCCAGAATCGCGATATGACGTCCGCGGAACATCTTCTCTTGTTGCTCGAAGTTCAAGCGTTCGAAGAGACGGCGAGCAGACTCGTTTTCCGGCTCGTAACGAGCGATGACCATCTCGCTGTTTTCAAAATCGTGCACCATGTCAATCAGCTGGTCAACGATCGCGTAACCATATCCCTTGCGCTGATGATCGCGGGTGATTGTCAAACGCTCGATAATCCACTGCGTCGGATTCTCGGCGTGGATCAACATGACGTAGCCGATGGCCTCCCCTTCCGCGTCAATGCGGTAGGAGGTGACCGCCGGATGGCGCGTTTGCAAAAAGGTGATGATCAGATTCTTGCTGAAGCGGCGCTGCTCCCGCTCAAGGCGGATATGGCGCAGATTCAGGAATTCGCTTAGCGATTTGATTTCGGTCAGCTTGAAATTCGGCATAGACGATATGTCCCTTCAATGCGCTTGGGAACAATAATAGTGTGCCACAAACAGAACGATAGTCCAGTGACCGTTCTCGGCGGCGAGGCGAAAAGCAAGGCTTGTCCAATTGCGTTGACGAAAGCGTTTCCTTATCCATATAATATATATTGAACATAGTGCGTGCCCGGACAAGATCATTAACGAAAGGTGAATTCAAGCATGACTGACCGCGAGCAATTGACAACCGCCCATGGCTCTCCGATTGGAGACAACCAGAACTCATTGACGGCTGGTCCGCGAGGACCGCTGCTCATGCAGGACTTCCAATTGTTGGAGAAAATGGCGACATTTAACCGAGAGCGAGTGCCGGAACGGGTCGTGCACGCAAAAGGCTCAGGAGCCTACGGAACATTTACTGTTACCGACGATGTCACGCGCTTTACGAAGGCGAGTCTTTTCTCTGGCGTCGGCAAGACGACGGACTGCCTCGTCCGTTTCTCCACCGTAGCGGGCGAGCGCGGCACCGCGGATGCGGAACGCGACGTGCGTGGTTTCGCGGTGAAGTTTTACACCGACGAAGGCAATTGGGACATGGTCGGCAACAATACCCCGGTCTTCTTCGTGCGCGACCCTTACAAATTCGGCGATTTCATTCATACGCAGAAGCGCGATCCCAAGACCAATATGCGTTCCAACACGTCCATGTGGGATTTCTGGTCGCTCTCGCCGGAAAGCCTGCACCAGGTCACCATTCTGATGAGTGACCGCGGCTTGCCGCAAAGCTACCGCTTCGTCAACGGCTACAGCAGCCACACCTACAGTTTTATCAATGCCGACGATGAGCGCTTCTGGATCAAGTTCCATTTCAAAACCATGCAAGGCATCAAGACCTGGACGAATGCGCAAGCGGCGGAAATTGTCGGGGGTGACCGCGAAAGCTCCCAGCGCGATCTCTACGAAGCCATTGAAAGGGGCGATTATCCCAAGTGGCGCGTCTGCGTTCAAGTGATGCCGGAAGATGACGCCGCAAGCTACCATGTCAACCCCTTCGACCTGACCAAAGTCTGGCCCCATGGCGACTACCCACTGATTGAAATCGGCATCATGGAACTCAACCGCAACCCGGAGAATTACTTTGCCGATATTGAGCAAGCGGCTTTTGAGCCTTCAAATATCGTGCCGGGCATCAGCTTCTCGCCCGACAAAATGCTCCAGGCGCGGATTATGTCTTACGCCGACGCCCATCGTTATCGGATTGGCGTGAATTACGCTGGTTTGCCCGCCAACAAGCCGCAGTGCCCGGTTCATACCTATCATAGGGATGGCAAGCTGCGCTTTGACGGCAACGCTGGTGACGCGGTCAACTACGAGCCGAATAGCATGGGGGGACCGGTCGAAGATGCCCGTTTCATCGAGCCGCCGCTCAGAGTTTCGGGAGACGCTGACCGCTATAACCATCGCGATGGCAACGACGATTATGCGCAACCGGGCAACCTGTTCCGCCTAATGAATAAATCGCAGCAAGAGCAGCTATTCAGCAACATAGCTGAAGCGATGGACGGAGTGCCAGAACGCGTTGTAGCGCGGCAGATCGTACACTTCTACCAAGCCGACCCGGCCTATGGGCAAGGCGTGGCGGAAAAGCTGAAACTGGATATTGAGCGGATTGCTGCTTTGGCGGATCTCTCGCTGGAAGAGCTCTTTGAACGGACTAGTGAAGACAACTACAGCGGTTTGCCGGTCTTGTCCGAATTGCCATCAGCCGGTGATTGAGCCCAAACGTCATTGACTAGCGCGTCCAGAACAACCTGTACCGGGTGCCGGGCCGCATAACCGGCGTCGTGGATCTGCGCGCGGCAAGACGTGCCGGCCGCAGCCACGATAGCATCGGGATTGTCGCGGATAGTCGGCAACAGGCGGTCCTCGGCGATCTTCATGCTCAATTCATAGTGCTCATAGCCGAAGCTGCCCGCAACGCCACAGCAGCCGGTATTCATCTCTGCGACCTCGGCGCCCGGGACGCTCCGCAGCAACTTGAGCGCATCCGCGGTTCCCCAGAGCGCCTTCTGGTGACAGTGTCCATGCAATAGGATCCGCGGCGATTCCGCCTGCCAGGCGAGAGTCTCGGCGCCGCAAGCCAGCTTCTCCGCGAAGAAGCGCTCGACGCTCTGGCAGCGGGCCGCCAGCGACTTCGCCGCCGCCTGAATGCCCGGATCCACCAGGGTCAAATAATCGTCGGTGAAGGCGCTGAGGCAGCTTGGTTCGATGAAAATATAAGGCGCATCCGTGCCCTGCCGGTACAAGCCGAGCACATTGGCGTTCGCCATTGCCTTGGCGTTGTCGAGCAGCCCCTTGCTGATCGCAGGCCGTCCGCAACAGCCTTGCTCCGGCAAGCGCCGGGCGTTGACGCGCAGCCCGAGGCGCCTCGCCAGTTCCATCACCGCCTCCCCAATTTCAGGGTGGTTCCATTCGGTGAAGGTATCGACGATCAAGATGGCGTCTGGTGTATCGTGCCGGGGATAGACGTCAGCGGTAAACGGTCGTTCGGCATAGCGCGGCAGGGGGCGTTCGGCGGGCAATCCCAGCAGCTCGGCGCTTCGCCTGCCGAGCGGGTGATTGAGCATGAAGTTGCTAATCCCGGGCAACCTGCCGGCAAGCTGATTGATGCGATGGATATTGCCAAAGACTTTTGTCGCCAGCGGGATGCCACGCTTGTCGTGCCAGGCAGCCAGGAATTCCGACTTCAGTTTGGCGACATCGACAGCCGACGGACATTCGCTGGCGCAGGCCTTGCAGGACAAGCAGAGGTCAAAGACCTCTTTCAGCGCGGCATTGCCCAGGTCGTCGGGCAGCGCGCCGCTGATGGCCGCGCGCAGGGCATTGGCGCGTCCGCGCGTGGAATGCGCCTCGTCGAGCGTCGCTTGATACGAGGGGCACATGGTGCCGTCGCCTTCCTTGCGGCAGACGCCCGCCCCATTGCACATTTCTATGGCGCCGGCAAAACCTTGGTCCGCAGACCAATCGTAACGAGTTCGCAGGTCTATCACCTGGTAGTCGGGCGAGTAGCGCAGGAGCTCGGGGCTGTCCATGGGCGGCGAATCGATGATCTTACCCGGGTTCATCATATTCTCGGGATCAAAAGCGCGCTTGACCTGTCGAAAAGCATCCATCAGTTCCGCGCCGAAGAGATACTCGCTGAACTCGCCGCGCACAAGTCCTTGACCGTGCTCGCCGGTGATACTGCCCTGATACTTCTTGACCGTGGCCGCCACCGCGTCAGCGATCGTGCGATATTGATCGCGCCCCTTGAGCGTCCGCAGGTCAATCAACGGGCGGATATGCAGGCAGCCGGCGCTGGCATGGGCATAGATGGCGTAGGTGGTATCGTTGTCATAGATGATGCGCTCGACATCGGTAATGTAGTCCGCCAGGCTCTCCACTGGCACAGCCGCGTCCTCAATGAAGGAAATCGGTTTGGCGGCGCTCCGTTCGCTCATCATCAAGCCGAGACCGGCTTTGCGCACGGTCCATACGTCGTTCTGCCGCGCGGGTGTTGCCGCCACTGTGACCGCCCCGCGATAAGCCAGACGCGTCAAATGCGCTTTCAGATCGGCGATCTTGGCGTCGAGCTCGCTCTCGCTGCCGACGAACTCCACGACCAATATCGCCGCGGGATCGCCGTCGACAAAGGTCAGGCGATCGCGATAACCGGCGGCGGCGCGGGTCTTGTCCAGCAGGAATTTGTCCATCAACTCGATCGCCGCCGGCTCGAGTTCCAAGATGCGCGGCGTGGCTTCCAGCGAGGCGCGCAAGCTGTCAAAATGAACCAGGGCCAAGCGCTTGTTTTCGACTTTCGGGGATTCGACCAGGCGCAATTCGGCGCGAACGACCGTCGCCAGCGTGCCTTCGGAACCGCAGAGCAGCCAGTTGAGATCGACTTCGGCCGGGTCGATCTTGTCCAGGGCGTAACCGGCGACGGTGCGCCAGGTCCGGGGATAGCGCGCCGCGATCCGCGCCCTGTGCTCGACCACCAGATCGCTAACGGTGGAGCGGATCCGATTGAGGGCGTCGGTCGATTGGTCCAGCCAGACCAGATCGCCATTCGCCAATACAACTTGCAGCCGAGAGACATGATCGGCGGTCATGCCATAGCGTATGCTGTGCGCGCCGGTGGCATTGTTGCCGATGACGCCGCCGATAGCAGCGCGTTCGGCGCTGGCCGGGTCGGGGCCGAACATCAAGCCCAGCGGCGCCAGCTGCGCGTTGAGCGCGCCCAGGATCATGCCCGGTTCGATATCGACCGTTCGCGCCTCGGCATTGACCGAGCGGACGCGGCGCATGTGGCGGGTGAAATCCATGATGACCGCTTCGCCGACGGCTTGTCCAGCGAGGGCGCTACCCCCGCCGCGCGGCAGCACCGGCGCCCCGTATTTGCGCGCCACCTCGTGCACGGCGACGACATCATCGGCATCGCGCGGGAAGGTCACCGCCAGGGGCATGACCTGGTAATTGCTGGCGTCGGTGCTGTAGAGGACGCGGGTCATCTGGTCGGCGACGGCTTGGTCGGGTCCGAGGTGGGATTGCAGGTCGTGCAGCAGGTCGTGGATTTGCATGGGTGGGATTATAGCGCGGTAGAGACGGGATTGGCAGATAGGAAGCAAAAAGCCCGTCCGAGGTGGGCGGGCTAAATTGCTGGCTTGAGATATGCTAACCGATTGGTGCTTTTGGTTAGTAGCAAGCGATATCAATTCGATACCGAGAGTCGTATTCCGCGTTAAAGGCTACGGTGACTGGATCAGCCCCTACAAACGCTTCGTAACGAACTTCGTACCGTCCTTTGGGCCAATTGTATCCATCCCATTCGTGAATATAGTAACTGGTATCAGGATCATCAACAAAAGTACGTAAGTTGACGTCGCTGGCTTCTCTCCACAATTGTGATCCAGGGCGCTTTAGCTCCAGGAGAAAGTTTGCATTGCCATCTCCAACGACAATGACATAAATCTCTGGTTTTTCCGCCCGTTGGCCGTAACTTATACCAGCATAGCAACCGTATTCGTCTGCATGCATGCCATCAATGTTTACTTGCCGCATGACGTCTAGCTCAATAGCGCCTTCCGAAGGCGGGTCGCATTCAGCCAAAACATCACGCAAGTCGGACAAAAGTTGCCGCGCCTCAGCAATCGTAGTGGGCATGGCGCTGTTTGCGAATGCTTCCTCGACGCAAACGTCTTGAGCAAAAGCCGTAGATAAATACACAACACTGATGGGAATTGCGAGAATTGTTAACCATATCGTCCTGATAAACACAGCAGCATCCTCCTTCTTGTCAGCCTTAGAGGTCTATCTTGAATCCGGGTGGAATAGCAAATCTGATCTCATATTCGGTAATTCGTCTCCAATCAATATCACGATCGCTGATATCTGCTGCACAGTTCATTCGGTTCAGCCACAGTGCAGTCAGTTTGCTTTGCATCCGAGAGCGCAACGCCGGATTGCCTGCCGAATCGACATATCGGCTTACGCCTACAAAAACGACCGGTCGGCGAATCGCGCCTGCGGAACGTAGCGCGCAAGTCAATGCAATCACCGCGCGTCTGTGACTCGCGTCGACACCAATGGAGGCGGGCTCTAGGACGTACTCTATCCGCGTATTGTCGGCGACAGTTACTTTAAGAATCGCAAGTTCCGTATCCGACATGATTATCGACTCGATTTGCTGCGGGTTGTTGAGCGCCGGTTGGTTTGGCGCCAACACATTCTCAGTTCCAGGCGGATTGTCAACGGGCGCTACACCGCTGTTAGTAGAAATCCCGAGCAGTTCCTTAATGGGTTCATTTGCCGCGCCGACAACCAATGCTGCAACTACCAGGCAAATCACTGTAAGATACCCTAAGCCACGCAATGAACGACTGCCCTGTGTCGCCTTCGCTTTTCTTGCCATAACATAACCTCACATTGACAATAGAATGGGATAAAAAGTGGGAGGGCAAAGCCTCCCACTCTATAAACTACCCGGTAACCGGAAGTGAATTCAGGTCGCCGTCAACTCGGACAAGTTGCGCGAAGACCCAGCCGCGTTCCATTTGCACCCAAGTCCCGGCAGTATTGCGCCCGACGGCAGTGGCTTGCTGGCCGTTTTGGAAACTGCCGACAATGCCATAACTTGTGCCAGGACCACCTCGAACATTGATGTTGGTAGTAGCTGTAACCAGCACACCATCACTCGCAGGTCCTTCTACAACTTGCCCCGGTGCCGGTTCGGCGCGATACACGATTGGGTCACCATAGTAGCCTGGTGTATGCATGGCGAGTAAGTCGGAATCGTCGGATGGTATGAGAAAGAATACAAGGCCACTTCCTTCTCCACCCGGTCTTAACTTCACATCGAGTGTGCTGGAGGAATAACGATCCTCATACACCTTACCTAAGTTACCTGTTAGCTCAAAATTACTGTAGCTGAGCTCGCAGAATGACTCCTCCGGAGAAATACATTGCACGGACACTAATATGGCTACATATTCGTATCCTTGAGGCGATTGGCTGTCGTATCGACTCTTGTACTGATCAGCTGGTCGAATAATTCTGGCAATCTTCAGCAAATAGCCTTCACCAGTATCACCAAAGTAATCAAAGGCATATGGATCATCGAAAGTTCCTGATCCAACTTCCACAACACCTGATGCGTGTAACTCTACAATATTGCGGCATTCATCGAGAATATCGCCAAGCGAATTATAGTAATTCTCGACGTCATTGAACGCCGTCAGCGAATCATCGGCGCTGCGCGTTACTTGATACTCGGTATAAACGCTGTCCACTCGTTCAATGATGGCGTCGGCTTCACAACTGGCATCATCTTGAGCGAATACCTGAATCGCAGTCATCGAAAACAGTACGAGAAATACACAAAGCATCACACTCTTCATTGAGACAAACTCTCCTTAATAGATAGATAAAACTACAGACGATCCACGAGGCTTTTACATGGGGTATACTGAAAATGAAAACCTACGGGTTTTCAACGCTTAGCCGTTTCCTGTGGCAGTGGTTGCCACACCACATACCTGCCACAGGAAACTCCCACAAAAAAGCCATGAACGGCCCGAATTGAGTATATATTATCTCTAACTGTTTTGCAAGCGACCTCTCGCCGGTTGCAAGCCAATCACAGGGAAGACAAATCCACGCGCAGCGCCCGCAGCTGCGCGATGCAGGCGCGGATCGCCTCATCCGATGCCCGCAGCATCGGCGGACGCACGCCGCCCACCGGCAAGCCGCGCTCGGCCAATACGCCCTTGACCGCGGTGAGCCAGCCGGCGCTGCCGATCACATCGCTCGCCGCTTTGAGCTGCTTCTGCAAAGTTTGCGCCCGCGCCAAATCGCCAGCGTGGAAAGAATTGTGGATGCCGGCGACGATCTCGGGAAAATGATTGCTGTTGCCGGAAACGCTGCAATCCAGCCCCATCGCCAGCCCAGCCAAGATCAAATTGTCCGGTCCAATCGCCGTGTTGAAGCGCCCGCCTTGCAAGTGATTCACCGCGCACATCGTCATCAAATCGCCGCTGCTGTCCTTGAGCCCGACGCAGTTGTCGTAGTCGCGCGCCAGCCGCGTCACCAGCGCCGCCGACAAATTGTTGTTGGCGAATTTCGGCAAATTGTACAGCCAAACGGGGAAGCCATCGGCCGCTTCGAGGATGGCGCGATAGTGCGCTTCCAGCGCCGCTTCGCTGTGCAGGAAGTACCAGGGCGTGATCACCGAGGCGGCGTCGGCGCCGATTTCGCGGGCGTGGCGCGTGAGCTTGATGGTCTCGGCTGTCGTCATGGCGCCCGTATGCACGATGACCGGCAGGCGTCCAGCGACCGCCTCGACCGTGGCGGCAGCGACTGCTTTGCGCTCGTCGGTACTGAACAGCGGTCCCTCGCCCGTGCTGCCGAGCGGGTAGATGCCGGCCACGCCCTTGTCGATGAGGAAGTTGACGAGCGGGCGGATCATGTCCGGGTTGATATCGCCGTCCGGCTTGAGCGGGGTGATGGTGGGGCAAATGACGCCGCGCTTTATCGGTTGGTAGGGCATGGGGCGCTCTCTTCGTGACAAACCAGTTTTTGAAGGGACTCCAGCTATCCCAGCGCCCCGTTCCACCTCGCTACTATAACCTCTCGGCATGCTGCTGACAAACTCAGTTTTCGCCTGATTATGCGTCGGCGCTTCGGCTCGAAGGCCGCGGGCAAAGGCTGTTGTGCCAAGCGCGCGCTATCTGCCGACTGTTTGTAAGACGCGTTATACTGAAGTCCAGACGTCACAATTCTATCTTGATTGGAGTTGAAGGCAGCCGCTTCGGCTCCTCGGCGAGCGGTTTATTCAAGGCCATTTGACCAACTTATTGATAGCGACAGCAGGAGGCCGATGGTGTATCCGCGTGGAAAGGTTGCCTATTGAACTTGCAGTGTCAAGCCGTGTTTTTATATATAGTATTAGCAATGAGAAATGGAGAAATAACTATGTCGAAGCCTTCTTTAGCTTTTCGTTTGATTGTATTGTTTTGCAGTTTACTGATGCTGGTCGGCGGAGCTGCCGCCCAAGAAGTGATTACGCTTAAATTCTTTTACCCGGTTGGGGTTGCCGGCCCGCTGGCGCAAGCCATCGACGGCTATGTGGCTGAGTTCAACGCGACTCACGATCACATTCAAGTGGAGCCGGTCTTCAACGGCGGCTACGACGAAAACATGGCGCGCACCACCGCTGCGATCTTGTCAGGGCAGCCGCCTGATGTCGCGATTCTTCTCGGCATTGATATCTATACTCTGATCCAACTGGAGGGCATCATCCCGCTGGATGACTACATCGCCTCTGAGGACGGGCTGGACATTGATGATTTCTTCGATGCCTTTTTGGGCAACAACATCGCCTATGACCAAGTCTGGAGCATACCCTGGCAGCGTTCAACGCCTATCCTCTATTACAACAAAGACGCCTTCGCCGAAGTCGGCCTTGACCCGGAGACGCCACCGGCGACCTGGGAAGAACTGGTCGACTTCGGCAAGAAGCTACTGGTTCGCGATGGCGACAATGTGACGCGCTGGGGCGTTGAAGTGCCAACATCACACTGGATCCTGGCCAACTTTGCCATACAGGCGGGTCGGCATATGGGCTCGGTTGGCGACGATCCCTGCTCCGTCTATATTGACACAGCAGAGGCGATTGAAGCGCTTGCTTTCGTGCGCAGCCTGCAGGCTGAGCATGGCATCATGCCCGATGGCGTCAATGCCTGGGCTACAGCGCCAGCTGACTTCATCGCCGGCGCCGCAGCGATGATCTATCACTCAACCGGCAGCCTCAGCTCGCTCCTGGCAAATTCACCCTTTGAAGTTGGCACCGGCTTCATGCCCGCCGGAGCGGCCGGCTATGGCGCCCACTCCGGCGGCGGCAACTTGTACATCATGGCCGACATCGGCGAGGATCGCCAGGATGCCGCCTGGACCTTCATCAACTGGATGGTCCGTCCCGAGCAAATCGGCCAGTGGGGTATCGATAGTGGCTATGTTGCGCCGCGTAACGCAGCTTGGGAAGTCGACCCGCTGATGAGCTATGCGGCCGATGTACCGCAAGCGTCCACCGCCCGCTTCCAGCTCGAATACGCGGTCAAAGAATTCCCGGCAGTATACGGCGCCGTGGAAATCTATACTTTAGTCACCCAGTCGATTGAAGCGGTCAATACCGGCGAACAGTCGCCGGAAGAAGCCCTGGCTATTGCACAAGAACGCGCAAACGAAGTGCTGATCCAGTACGGTTGCGAATTGTAAGCGCGATCGCTGAATCGAATGCCAAATCAGTTTCACAGGCAGAATGGGGGTGGCGAGGCCGGTCTAAGTTAGGCACGCGCCCCGCCACCGCTTCGACCGTGGCGGCGGCGACCGCCTTGCTCTTGTCGGTCGTGAAGAGCGGACCCTCCGAGCGGGTGGATGCCAGCCACGCCCTTTTCAATAAGCCAGTCGATCAGCGGCGCGATGATGTCCGGCTTGATGTCGCCGTCCGGCTTGAGGGGCCTCACGGTCGGGCAGACTACGCCTCGCTGGATGGTTATGAAATTCATGGCTTTTGTCTTCGCTAGGCAGTCATCAGGCCGTCGGTCATTTGACGCCCTGTGAAAGGCGTCAATGGCAACAGACTGGTCTAATATAATGCGGCTATGCCGGTATCGCAGCTTCGACATTTGAGTACTGTATCGAATTCGGTTGAAATTGAAATAATGCATTTCACTACAAATCCGCAAAGAACACGGAGAGCAACAATACTGTAAGATTATTCTCGGTGCTCTCGGTGTCCTCGGTGGTTAAAATTTCCTGTTTCAACCGAAAAGGATACACTACCGACATTTGAAATTGGCTCGTTTGTCGGATACCCGCAGATACGATAGAATTACTGGGTACGGACCGCGCGGTCTCATGACTTCGCCTTGGCATCGCTGTTACGAGTGACCTGTCCTACATCCTGCGCGCGAGGCTGGATCGGGCAAATCTGCAGAGAACCAACGGTCTATCGACTTCTAATGAGAGGAAGGAAGGCCTATAAGCGCTATAAGAAAAGACTCGTTGCGACAAGCTATCCATGTAGACTAACCCGGAGGAGAAAACAATATGTTAAACGGATCTATTATGATTCGCGCAATCGCTCTGCTATGCGCGTTTCTGCTTTTGATTGGCGGCGCGGCGGCGCAAGACGTCATCACGCTGCAATTCTACTATCCTGTGGGAGTCGCGGGACCGCTGGCGCAGGCGATTGACGGCTATGTCGCCGAGTTCAACGCGACTCACGATCACATTCAAGTTGAGCCGGTCTTCACCGGTGGTTACGCCGAAAACATGGCGCGCGCCACCGCGGCGATCCTGTCGGGGCAGCCGCCTGATGTCGCCATCCTGCTCGGCATCGACATCTATACTCTGATCCAACTCGAGGGTATCATCCCGCTGGATGATTATATCGCCTCTGAAGACGGACTGGACATTGATGATTTCTTCGATGCCTTTATGGCCAACAACATCGCCGATGACCAAGTCTGGAGCATACCCTGGCAGCGTTCAACGCCGATTCTCTATTACAACAAAGATGCCTTCACCGAGGTCGGCCTTGACCCGGACACGCCACCGGCAACCTGGGAAGAATTAGTCGAATTCGGCAAGCAGCTTGTGGTCCGCGACGGCGATAATGTGACGCGCTGGGGAGTAGAAGTACCGACTTCCTTCTGGATCTTTGCCAATTTCGCAATTCAGGCCGGGCAGCATATTGGCTCGCTTGGCGACGATCCCTGCGCCGTTTACCTGGATACGCCCGAGGCAACCGAAGCGCTCGCATTCTTGCGCAGACTGCAAGAGGAGGGCGTCATGCCCGACGGCGCCAACGCCTGGGGTACAGCGCCCGCCGACTTCATTGCCGGCGCCGCAGCGATGATCTATCACTCGACCGGCAGCCTCAGTACGCTCTTGGCAAATTCGCCCTTTGAAGTTGGCACCGCCTTTATGCCCGCCGGCGAGGCCGGTTATGGCGCCAACGTCGGTGGCGGCAACTACTACATCATGAAAGACATCGCGCCGGAACGCCAAGACGCCGCCTGGGAATTCATCCGCTGGATGGTGCGTCCCGAGCAAATCGGACAGTGGGGCATTGATAGCGGCTATGTCGCGCCGCGCAACGCAGCTTGGGAAGTTGACCCGCTGATGAGTTATGCCGCCGAAGTGCCGCAAGCGTCTACGGCGCGCTATCAGCTCGAATACGCGGTTAAGGAATTCCCGGCAACATACGGTGGCCAGGAAATCCAAGTAATTACCACGCAGGCGATCGAAGCGGTCAATACCGGCGAACAGTCGCCAGAAGACGCTTTGGCCGTGGCTCAAGAGCGCGCCAATGAAGTGCTGATCCAGAACGGTTGCGAATTGTAAGCGCGATCGCTGAATCGAATGCCAAATCAGTTCCACACGCAGAATGGGCAAGGCGAGGCGAGCCTGAGTTTGGCTCGCTCCTTTGCCTTGCCCGCTGTTTTGCAATCTGGCGGCGTCGTCGCCTACCTATTCCTCCTGCCCTCCCTCGTCTTCCTGGCTGTATTCACGCTTTGGCCCATCGTGTCGGTGCTCTGGGGCAGCTTACACGCGCGGCGTGGGCGCAGCCAGATCTTTGTCGGCTTGGACAATTTCGAACGGATCTTCAGCGATCCATTCAGCCAGCAAGTCATCGTGAATACCGTCGGTTATGTCACGCTAAGCCTGCTTTTGTCCGTATTTGGCGGGCTTCTGCTGGCTATACTTATGAACCAGGGTCTGCGAAATATCGGATTATTTCGCTTCCCCTTCTTGGCGACAATCGCCCTGCCGATGGTCAGCGTCGCTTCGGTCTGGCTGTTTATGTACAGTCCGCGCGTGGGATTGTTAAATGATATCCTTGGCGGCTTGGGACTTCCGCGCTCCAATTGGCTGAGCGATCCTGATCTAGCGCTGCCGGGCTTGTTTGTCGTCTATTTGTGGAAGCAACTGGGTTACTTCGCCCTCTTCTATCTGGCGGCGCTGCAATCACTGCCGGACGATGTGCTGGAAGCGGCCACGCTGGACGGCGTCACCTTCTGGCAAAAGCTGCGCCACATCATTTGGCCCCTGGTTTCTCCAACGACCTATTTCGTATCGACCATCGGCGTACTGAATTCGCTTCAACAGGTCGATCATGTATTTGTGCTGACTCAAGGCGGGCCCAACAATGCCACCGGTCTGGCGCTCTATTATGTATATGAACAAGGCTTTAAGTGGTTCAAGACCGGGATCGCCTCGGCGATGACCGTCGTCTTGCTGGCCGTTCTCCTTACGATGGCGATTCTGCAGTTTGTTTACCTGGAGCGTCGCGTTCACTATGAGTAAGCGAAGCGTAAGATTGACACTGAGATGATGGCGCAAGGGAAGACTTGGCAAAAGGTTCTGCCCATCGTGGCGCTGGGCTTTTTTGGCTTGGTCTGGATGGTGCCGCTCTTCTGGACGCTGGCCGCCGCCTTTGTGCCCACCACCGAGCTTTTGAACGGGGGTCCGCTCGTCTGGTTGCAGAACTTGCATTTTGGCGCATTCGAGCAAGCCTGGTCGGTGGCCCCCTTTGCGCGCTATTATCTGAATACGATTATCTGGGTATTCGGCCTGCTGGCGATCCAACTCGTCACAATTTCCTTGGCCGGCTTCGCCCTGGCGCGTCTCGATTTCCGCGGCAAAGACCAAATCTTCTTCCTCTTTCTCACGCAACTGATGGTGCCCGCCACCGTACTCATCCTGCCCAACTACCAGACCTTGGTGGCGCTGGGCTGGCTGGATTCTTATCAAGGCATGATGGCGCCTTATATAGCTTCTGCCTTCGGCACCTTTTTGATGCGCCAGGCTTTCAAGCAAGTGCCCAAGGAACTGGAAGAAGCGGCGCGCAGCGATGGCGCCAACTGGCTGCAGGTCCTGTGGCATGTCTTCCTGCCGGTCACGCGCGCGCCTTTGCTGGCTTTCAGCATCGTATCGATCACTTATCACTGGAACGAGTTCCTGTGGCCCCTGCTGATCACCAGCAGCGTTGAGGTACGTCCGCTGACGGTCGGTCTCGCTTTGCTCGTGCAATCGTCGGAAATCGGCGCGCAGTGGGATCAGTTGTCCGCCGGCACCTTGATCGTGGCCCTGCCGATTCTGGTGTTGATTGCGCTGGTGCAGAAGCAGTTTACCAACAGTTTCTTGAGTTCGGGGATTAAGTAGCGGCGATCGGGCAGATAACGCCGCGGATTTTGGGTTGGAAGGTCGTGGGATGGTTCAGCTTTGCGCTGATGGCTCTTCATTGTCAAAAAGAGAGGATAGCGTTGGTTCAAGTACATCCAGCTTCTGAACATAGAGACGCAGCAAGGGATCAACAAATCGGTAAATCGCGCGGTCTTCCCTTTCAATTATGCCCCGCTTGACTAGGCTATTCATATATGAACTCAATTCGTTTGTCGGCCTGCCGACCTGGTTTCCGATGTAAGCCAGCGGAACCAGCGTACTTTTATACTCCGCCATCGCAATCAATATACGCCGATAGTCGCCTGCGCCGGCGGCGCGAAGGAGTTGACCCAATTCTGCGCGCTTGATTCGAGATACGACCTCATCAGCGGCTTTGTTGAAGTCGTCTTTGTCAAGATAACTGTCTGAATCATATTCGAAGGCTTCAAAGCACAAGGTATGTATAAAGGACGGAAAGCCGCTTGCGGTATCCACCACCCATTCCAGTGACTCGTCCGAAATTCGCACAGGGCGGCTGCTGGACACGCTGTTTAGAGTGCGATGAATCACCTCTCGACTTTCGCTTCGGTTCATTGGGCGTAGCTCAACATTCTCAAACACCCTTGCCACGGACGGATGATCTTGCATCAGGTTTTCCATAGCGCCGTCCACGCCGACCAAATAGAACACGACCTGATCCAGCCCAGCGTCGACAAGTTCTTCGGTGGTAACTTTCAAGAATGAAGCGATGCCTGACGATTCCGCAACCGTATCAATCTCATCGATTATGAAGATGATGCCGTCGCACTCATCCCTGATCGCGGACCACAGATTGGACACGGTTCGAACGAATTCGCGGCCGATATCCGTGGCTGCTTCGGATTGATGCTCCAATGTCAGGAGGCCCGGCACGTTAACCGTAGGCTTCCACCGAGCCACAAAATCGCCCACGATACTGCGAATGTTATCGGCGCTGATCTTAGTAGGCATTGCCTCCAACAGCGAACTAACGACTTGCTCAGTGCTAAACTCTTTGCGCGCCCGGCATTTAAAGACCGGGAATCGGAAGCGAAAGTCTCCGGCATCGATGCCCAGCTTTGCCAAGACATCATCGCCATTGTCAGTTACCGAGTGTATCTGGTTGATGAAGGAGCTTTTGCCAATGCCTCTAGGTCCGGTGACGATCATATGACGCGCGTTGCCGTGGCCAGTATTGAACAGCGAGCGAATCAGGACAGTCAGTTCATGCGCCCGGCCCGCAAATTGCTCGAAATTGTCGATGGGCTTGTCTGGCCTGAAAGGGTTGGCTTTGAGTTGCATAGGCTGCAACCGTTTCCCGATTTGAGATTCACCTTGATGATACCCGATCTGGACCCGGCGCGCTATGCGCCGGCGCCGGCTGGGGTGCATTTCAGATTATTGGCAATTAACCACCAAGGACGCCGTGGGGCGCGTAGATACGGCCCTTCAGCACCAAGAGCTAATCTCTTGCCTGCCAAAAACGCGGTGCTGTATGGGCGTTTCGCTGAAACGCCCGCGAATAGAAGGTCGATACAACGGGCGGCTCGCTGAGCCGCCCATACAAGGTCTACTTGTCATGACTCGCATGACTTACTTGATTCTACTTTCGTGCCGGTGTCGTGAAAAAACGCTTTGACGGCGGTCGGCGTCTGAGCAACCATCAGTAGGACCAACGAAGTTATGCAACTCCAAAATAATACTCGGCGGTAGGGACGACATACCATGTCGCCCGAAACCACAAGTCGAGTTGGCAAGGGGCGACCAGATTGGTCGCCTCTACATGGCTCGTTTTTTGCATGACTTACTTAGAATTACTTCTGCGCCTCTTTTTTAATAAACCGCGATTTGCGGTAGCCGAGCAGCTTTGTTGTTTTGTGTGAGCGCGGTAGCCCAAAATCGCCGGTTACGCGCCGAGCGACTGTGCTAAATCCACAAAACGCGACCATTTAGTCGCCCTTCCACCACCCATCCATGCTACGCTGTCCATAACGTGCCGACGTAACAACCACATACCCAGCCCTCGCCCTACCCAGGTTTTATGTCCGAAAAAACTTTAGCGTCGGACATAAAAACGGACATAACCGCCTCCCGCCTGCCATTCTCACGCGGATACGCTACAATACGCCCCATCACCTGCCGAGCACAAAAGGAGACAAGCCATGACCACCACAAACGGCGTCCGCGCCAAGGCCAATCAGCGCAGCCGTACTCTGGTCCACGGCGCCGAACGCGCCGGCGCCCGCGCCATGCTCAAAGCCGTCGGCTACAGCGACGACGACCTGGCCAAGCCGCTGATCGGCGTCGCCAACACCTGGACCGAGATCGGCCCCTGCAACTTCCACCTGCGCAAGCTGGCGGTCGATGTCAAACGCGGCATTCGCGCCGCCGGCGGCACGCCCTTCGAGTTCAACACCATCAGCATCTCCGACGGTATCACCATGGGCACCAAGGGCATGAAAGGCTCCTTGATCAGCCGCGAGGTCATCGCCGACAGCATCGAGCTGGTCGCCATGTCCAACATGCTCGATGGCGTGGTGGCGCTGTCGGCTTGCGACAAGACCATCCCCGGCACCATCATGGCGCTGATCCGCCTGGACCTGCCCTCGCTGATGCTCTACGGCGGCACGATTTATCCGGGCAAACTGAACGGGCGCGATATCGACCTGGTCAACGTCTTTGAAGCCTTGGGTCAATTCCAGGCCGGCCAGATCAGCTATGAAGAGCTGATGGCGGTCGAGAATGTCGCCTGCCCGGGACCGGGCGCTTGTGGCGGGCAATTCACCGCCAACACCATGGCCATGATCAGCGAGATCATCGGCATCTGCCCTATGGGCATGGGCGATGTGCCCGCCGAAGATCCGGACAAGGAGACCGTCTCCTTCCAGGCCGGGCAGATGATGCTGGAGATCCTGGAGCGGGACATCCGGCCCTCGGACCTGGTGACGCGGCGCTCGCTGGAAAACGCCATGGCCGCCTCGGCCGCGACCGCCGGCAGCACCAACAGCATCCTGCACTGCCTGGCTTTCGCGCGCGAAGCGGGCATCGATTTCACTCTGGATGATATCGAGGAGATCAGCCGCCGTACGCCCATCATCGGCGATATGCGCCCCACCGGGCAATATGTCGCGCTCGATCTCTACCAAGCCGGCGGCGTGCCCATCCTGGTCAACCGTCTGATCGACGGCGGCTATATGACCGGCGATACGCCCACGGTCACAGGCCAGACCCTGGCTCAAGCCTGCGCCGACGCCGACGAGACCGAGGGTCAAGACGTCGTGCGCGATCTCGACAAGGCCATCAAGGACAGCGGCGGCCTGGTTGTGCTCAAGGGCAATCTGGCGCCCGACGGCGCTGTGGTCAAGCTCAAGGATACTCCCGACCCGCTCACTGGACCGGCGCGCGTCTTCGATACCGAAGAAGAGGCCTTTGAGGCGGTCTCCAACCGGCAGATCGTCGAGGGCGATGTCCTCATCATCCGCTACGAGGGACCGGTCGGCGGACCCGGCATGCGCGAGATGCTGCAGATCACAGCGGCGCTCTATGGCCAAGGGCTGGGCGGCAATGTCGGCTTGATCACCGACGGGCGCTTCAGTGGCGGGACGCGCGGCCTGATGATCGGGCATACCTCGCCGGAAGCGGCGGTGGGCGGTCCCATCGCCCTTTTGCAAGAGGGCGACATGATCACCATCGATGTATCGCAGCGGCTGATCCATGTCGACTTGAGCGATGCCGAACTGGCGGCGCGGCGCGCAGCTTGGCAGCCGCCAGCGCCGAATTACGCCAAAGGCGTGATGGCCAAATACGCGCGCCAAGTGTCGCAGGCGGACGATGGCGCTGTGACCGGAGCTTAGGCTCGTTTGAAGTTGAGATTAGGAGCGGGTCTACTTAGTGGGCTCGCTCTTCAGTTTGCGCGTTCATGCTGTTTCGGCCTGCGCTTCCTTGATAATGTGCAGCGCTAGCTGCACCGACCACCAAAGTCCGCCAGTTTCCAGAATGCGTTCGCTGGCTTTATGAGCCAGCGGCAGATCCGCCTTCCAGAGGCAAAACAAATACGCCGCGATGCTCTCGTCGTATAGTTCTACATCGCTCTTCGTCAGAACCTGGTTTATGCGATTAACAACAGACTGGCAGGCATTGGCCTGAGCGCCCAGCTTCGCGCGCAATGCTTCAACCTTTGCGTCGTTTGCGAAAGCCCGCAGCAGTGACGAAAAGCCGCTAAGCACGGAGAATTGAACGATGAACTCCAGACTCTCAATGGTCTCGAAATCTTTAGCCAATGACATGCGGCGTCCTCTCACTCCAGAAATCGCTGGGCGCCCCGAAAATCACCGGTACAGCACTCATTGGATGCAGAATCTCAGCGTCTTTGCCCCATTTGCTCAGAACGGTTACGCCAGCAACTTCACCTTCATATCGTTCAACAAAAGTAACAAGCCCAACATGAGTTGGAGAGCCATCAAAGGCATAGCTCACGATTTTGCCAGCTTCCAACTGTTGGAGCGCAACTTTAGTATAGCCATCTTCTCTAAGGATGTCATCCAGCACATCAATCTCAACCCAGGCGCGGCGATTGGCGAAGATCATACCGACACAATTGTAGAGATATGTCGAAACTGATCTTATGCGAGTAATCCTCTTTTCTTTACGCGCCATGTCCCTCATAAGACTGTCCGTACGCTGACGTACGACGGTCTCTGTCTGCAAACCGGAATGATAAATGAACTCACTCCACTCCAACTGAGGTATTTCCCAGCCGGAGCGCGCATATACTGGTTTGCGTGGGTCGTCATCAAAGGGAAGCAGCGTCATTGTGAGAGGATAACTAGGTCAATGTAGGCATCGGATAATGACAAGGAATATAACGCAAATCAAACTTCTTTGCCACGCCACATTGCCTCAGTCCACTGCTGCATACCTTCGCAATCATTAGGAATGATCAAAGTCACGAGAATACATCGTAATAGAACTTGTGTTTCACTCTTTTCTTTGAGACAATGGAGCGTTGAAGCCAATAGGATGGTTACATGCTGTATTGCTTTCTCGATACCAACATTTTCATTCAATGTCAGGAAATTAGGGACATTGACTGGAAAGCTGAGCTAGGTGCATCGGAAATTTGCTTGGTCATTGCCCCCGTCGTTTTTGAAGAGCTTGACGTTTTCAAAGACAACCATAAGAATCGTCGCAAGCGTGACAGAGCACGTCGTTCAATCGAGCTAGTGGAATCGATATTGGACTCGCCCCATCGGCTAGTACGAGACGGGGTGTTTCTAGACATTGCGCCAGATCTCTATCGAATGGAATTCGGCGCATACAATTTGAGTCCGGAATACAACGACGACAGACTTGTCGCAAGTGCAATTGGCTGGTCGCACCAACATTCTGATGATGATCTGATACTTGTGTCGCACGATTCCGGTCCACGAATGAAGGCAAGGCAACGTGAACTGCAGGTCAAGAAACTGTCCGAGAAATACAGACTTCCCGATCAACTCGATCCACGAGACAAGGAGATTCGGGAACTCAAGAGCAAGTTGGCCCAAATCGAGAACGCACAGCCTAAACTTCAACTTGGGTTTCGGGACTCAATGGGCAAACTCGTTAACTTCCTGCACGCCAGTAACGACTTTTCGCAGGCTCTCATCTCCGATGCTGAACTCAATGCCATAATTGAAACTAAACAAGGCGAGCTACAATATGTGCGACAAGAGCAATCAATAGAAAGCGACCGATTGTCCAGCCTTGCGGTCTTCGCATCATTATCAAAGTTTGTTACAAATAGTCAGATAGATGAATACTATCGCCAACTAGAAGTTTATCTGGAGGGATATAGAGACTATTTGTTGGACGAATCCTTAGCAAGTATTTTCCCGCACCGTTCTATTGAAGTCCACCTTGTTCTTCAGAATGCAGGTTCAACCCCAGCACAAAATGTAGAGGTTAGATTAGACGTACAAGGGTGTAGCGAAATTCTGCTTCAAGTGCCAGAAGTGCCTCCGTACGAGCCGAGTCCGCCAGCAAAACCCGAACCTCGGTTACCATTCGACTTCGGCCCGTATGACCGTAGTATCCTCCCGTACTTGGGCTACGGGATTCATAACAACGACATCGATTTAGGACCACCATGGGAAGAATGGACGCGGGAAACCGATAGTTCAGGCACTGCTTGGTTCGAGTATAAAATCGCAAAACTACCGCACCATAGAAATTGTGACATAGAAGAAATCTACCTCATGTTCTATAAGGATAATGATTTTCCTGAAACCGTAACTATTGACTACGAAGTTACGGCAGACAACATGGTGGATATGCTAGCAGGCAGCCTAACTGTTATTGTCAATAAAGACACACCATGAACCCCCTCGACAACACTCGCATCCTCGACCTGACGCGCTTGCTGCCAGGCGCAATATGCACGATGCTGCTGGGCGATCTGGGCGCGGAGATCATCAAAGTCGAAGACCCGGTCAGCGGCGACTACGCCCGCCTGATGCCGCCGCTGATCGACGGCATGGGCGCTTTCTTCCGCAGCAGCAACCGTGGCAAGAAGAGCATCGTGATCGACCTGAAAAACACTGCTAGTCAAGCCGTTTTGCACCGGCTCGTCGAAAAAGCCGATGCGCTGATCGAAGGCTTTCGACCCGGCGTGACTGCCAGGCTGGGCGCTGATTACGGGACGCTGCGAGCCATTAATCCACGCCTGGTCTACTGCTCGCTCTCCGGCTGGGGGCAGACGGGTCCGCTGGCGCATGTCAGCGGGCACGATCTTAATTACATCGCGCGTAACGGGCTGCTGGGCGGAGAACTGAATCCGCAGACGCTTGGCGCGAAAGTGGCTGATGTCGGCGGCGCTTACGTCGGCGTGATGGGCATACTCGCCGCGCTGCTCCAACGCGAGCGCAGCGGCCAAGGCGACTACGTCGATGTGGCGTTGTCGGAGGCGGCCATGCCTTTCGCCATGCTCGGCTGGGTTCAGGCTTGCTCTCAAGAAAATGGCGACGAAGCGCTGAATCTGGGAGGCGCTAGCGCTTGTTACCGCGTGTATTTCTGCGTCGACGACGAGCCAGTGGCATTGAGCGCGGTCGAAATGAAATTCTGGGCGAATTTCTGCAAGGCGGTGGATAAGACGGAATGGATCCCGTTGCATACAGCAGCCGATCGCCAACCGGAGCTGATTGAAGACGTATCCAAGCTGTTCAGGAGCAAGTCCGCAGCGGAATGGGCCGATCTGCTGGACGATGCCGACTGCTGTTTCTCGCGCGTCACCGCGTCCGAAGCCTTGCTAGACGATCCGCAATTGCAGGCGCGCGGCATGTTGGGCAGGACAGCCGAGGGCGTCCTCTGGATGCGCAGTCCCATTCGCCTGGGCGATGACGCTATCGAATTAAGAGCCGCGCCAAAATATGGCGAACACACGCGCGAAGTATTGCTGGGCAATGGTTTCAATGAGGCGGACATCGTGGCGTTATTGGAGGCCGGCGTTATTCGGGGGTTACGTTGAAACCCTCGGCATCGGCGAATATCTTCTTGGGACCGTGATCGTCAAAGAGTACGCTGACGATCTCGCCCTTGTTCTCGACTCCGATAACTTTGCCATTGCCAAACTTGGGATGCGAGACATTTGCCCCGACCTTGAACGGCGTATCGTTTTGGGCCTCTGGTTTGATACCGGGAAATGGAATGATCTTGCTGCGGATCTTGCTATCGGAGGGCGTGACCTTGTTGGATTTCAAGTCTCGTTCCAGTCGGCTAATCGAATTTGCGGGATTGTCCCAGCGCGTCTGAGATTCAAGGCTTTGCGCCTTGTTCAAGTTTGCCAAGGTCAGTGGCGAGCCATCAAGCAGATGTCTGGGCAGATCGGCCAGGAATTCTGAGGGACGGGACAAACTGCCGCCACCACTATACAGCGCGCGCCGGAAGGCATAACTCAAAAAAAGGCTCTGCTTGGCGCGAGTGACACCCACATAAAAGAGCCTGCGCTCCTCCGAGATGCCATCCAATTCTTCAAACGCGCGGAAATGCGGCAAGATACCGGTCTCCAGCCCAGTGATAAAGACAACGGGGAATTCCAGCCCTTTGGCGCTGTGCAGCGTCATCAAAGTTACGGCATCAGCCCCATCCTTCAGGGTATCGACATCGGCGACAAGCGACTGCTCGGCCAGGAATTCGTGCAGTGGCTGTTCGTATTCTATGGCGTATTCCAGCAGCCCGCGCAACTCGCGCACGTTGTCGGCGCGTTCGGCGGCTTCTTCAGGCAGATTGCTGGTGTCGTCGAGATGAATATAGTAACGGGTTTGCGCTGTGATATTGTCGAACATGTTGACCAGGTCGCCGACTTTCGCCATCTCCTGCCAACTGGATAACAGGTCGGCAAAAGCGCGGAACTTTTTCTCAGCCGCTGTCGACAGTGGCGTTGGGTCGTCGTAGTACAGCCGATTCAGCGCTTCGCTGACGGTGGCGCCGGCGCCCGAGACCCAATCCAAAAAAGCCCCCAGCGATTTCTTGCCGATGCCGCGGGCGGGAACGTTGATGATACGTTCGAAGCTGACGCGATCGTCCGGGTTGTGGATCAAGCGCAAATAGGCCAGCATGTCCTTGACTTCGCGCCGCTTGTAAAAGCCCACCCCGCCAACCAATACATAGGGTGTCGACCGGTTGACAAAGGCCTGTTCCATCGCGCGGGACTGCGCGTTGGTGCGGTACATCACAGCGAAGTCCTTATAGTCCAAGCCGTCCTGCATGCGCAATAGCTGGATCTGTTCCAGGACATATTCCGCTTCATAGCGCTCGTCATAGGCCTCGAAGACCTTGATTCGCTCTCCCCGGCCTTGATCGGTATGCAAATTCTTGGGCGTACGATCCCGATTATTGTCGATCACCGCGCGGGCTGCATCGAGAATGTTTTGTGTGCTGCGATAGTTTTGCTCCAGCAAGATCACAGTTGGATCGGGGTAGTTCTCGCGGAAGCGTAGAACGTTGCGATAGTCCGCGCCTCGGAAGGCATATATCGCCTGATCTTCGTCGCCGACGACAAAGACATTGTTTTGAGGCGCGGCAAGGATCTTTACCAATTCGTACTGCACGCTGTTGGTATCCTGAAACTCGTCAACCAGCACGGTTTCGAAGCGCTGCTGATACTCTTGTCGCAGCAAATCGCTGTGACGCAGGAGCAAGACCATATTCAGCAGCAGGTCGTCGAAGTCCATGGCATTGGCATCGCGCAAAGCTGCCTGATAGGCAGTGTAAACCTGTTTGACGATCTCACCGAAGTAGTCGAGGGACTGGAATTCATCGGCCCCAATCATCTCGTTTTTGGCGTGGGAAATCCTTGCCAAGATGGCGCGGGGATTGAACTTTTTGGGGTCAATGCCGACACGCTTGACGACCTGCTTCACCAGCGCCACCTGATCGTCGCTGTCATAGATCACGTAGTCGCGTCGATAGCCCAGGCTTTCGGCTTCCCGGCGCAAGAAACGGGCGCAGATGGCGTGAAAGGTGCCGATCTGCAAGCCGCGCATGCGATCGCCCAGCAGCGCTTCCACGCGCGAACGCATTTCGCCCGCCGCCTTGTTGGTGAACGTGACCGCCATGATACGATGATGCGGGATGCGCTCCTCGCGGATCAGCCAGGCGATGCGCCTTGTCAGCACGCTGGTTTTGCCGCTGCCGGGTCCCGCCAACACCAATACGGGACCGGCGCCAGCCGTGATGGCGGCTGCCTGCTGCTGGTTCATGCCTTCGGTGAAGGAATGCTCTTTCATGCCGCGGATCTTTCCAATGCCAGGTCACCCCACATTGTAGCAGAATATATGAGCTAATCACCCTACCGAAAACGGATTCTCAGCGGTAGCAAGTTAGTCATACGAAAACGCGAGTGCTCAATGAAGCGCAATTTGCTCTCCAAATGCCCTAAAGTTGCCCTGATCTTGCCCCGTTTTTGAGAAACAGTATAGATACAGTATGTATACGGGGGGGGGGGGG
>WTGF01000062.1 GCA_011525385.1 Chloroflexota bacterium
GTCAGTCCAATTTCCTACCATGTCAGTCGCCTCATTTTGATGCAATTGCCCTGCCTCATGTCAGTGGTCCAATGGGCTGAATGGACTGCAATGGACATAGGATTCTGGCGTCGTATCACGTAGGATATGACAGGAATTGATTCAGTAAAGTGAGGCAGCAATATGGCAACAAACGGATACCAGCAGAACGGGAGCGAGAGGGGCACGGACAAGGTCAAGCGCGGCTTGGCGCAGATGCTCAAGGGCGGCGTCATTATGGACGTCGTAACCCCGAAACAAGCCAGGATCGCCGAAGATGCCGGCGCCTGCGCGGTGATGGCTTTGGAGCGCGTGCCGGCCGATATCCGCGTCCAGGGCGGCGTCGCGCGCATGAGCGACCCCGATATGATCGAGGGGATCATCAATGCCGTCAGCATCCCGGTCATGGCCAAAGCCCGCATTGGACACTTCGTTGAAGCGCAGATCCTGGAAGCGCTTGGCGTGGATTACATCGACGAGAGCGAAGTGCTAACCCCGGCCGATGAAGAGCACCACATCAACAAATGGCAATTCACCGTCCCTTTCGTTTGTGGCTGCCGCAACCTGGGCGAAGCCTTGCGCCGGATAAACGAAGGCGCCGCCATGATGCGCACCAAAGGCGAGGCGGGCACTGGTGATGTCGTCGAGGCTGTGCGCCACGCGCGTTCGGTCAATGGCGAGATCCGCCGCGTCAGCTGTATGGACGAAGACGAAATGTACAGCTATGCCAAGGATATTCGCGCGCCCTTCCACCTGGTCAAGGAGACTGCTGAGCTGGGACGGCTGCCGGTCGTCAATTTCGCCGCTGGCGGCGTCGCCACCCCCGCCGATGCCGCGCTTATGATGCAGCTCGGCGTCGATGGCGTATTCGTGGGCAGCGGCATCTTCAAGAGCGGCAATCCGGAAAAACGAGCCAGGGCGATCGTCAAAGCTGTTACCCATTTCGAAGACCCGGAGATTCTGGCGGATGTCAGCCGCAATCTCGGCGAGGCCATGGTCGGGATCAACGTGACGCCGGAGGAAGTGATCCTGGGCAAGCGCGGCTGGTAAGGTCCGCTCGCGCCAACAAATGCCACAAGAGCGCAATTTAGAGATTAAGCTCGCCCTTGTCTTGGGAACTTGACAGGGGCGTAGTCTGTACGCAGCGAATCCCTCGTCGCAGTCCCGCCGCCATCCGATGCTCGGACAGCGCAATTGATGCAAGCTTGCAACTTTTAAGTATTGTTGACAATCGCATAGCAGCGCGATATATTCCCCCCAACAATTCGTGGAGAGTCCAGGCGTGCATGCTAGGCTGTGAATACGCGGGGCTCTGCCGGGTTTGCTTTGTTTTACAGAATGGTTAAGGAGCCAGAAAATGCTGCAAAAGAAACGCGTGCTTTTAGCTGCAATCGCACTGGTATTGATTCTGATCCCCGCCAGTTCGGCGGATGTCGAATGGACCGGCGCCTTTGTTTTGGGTAGCTGCTGCGAGCCCAATTCCTTGGATCCGGCCGCGATGGGCATCTCGCAAACCGAGGGCTACGTGATCAACGCCATGTACGAGGGGCTAACCCAATATTCGCGCGAGGGCGAGATCGTGCCGCGCTTGGCGACGAGTTGGGAGATATCCGACGATGCCTTGACATATACGCTTTCGATACGGGAGGGCGTTCAGTTCCACGACGGCTCGACCCTGGATGCCGAAGCCGTCAAACTTTCGCTCGATCGGCACAAGGCGCTGGGAATGGGCAATCTGGGATTCATCCTCGCGCCGGTCGATTCGGTCACGGTCGTCGACGACATGACCGTCGCCATTCAGTTGAACTCGGCGGACTTTCAATTTTGGGCCGGCCTGCCGCATATCAAGATCCTCAGCGCCCAAGCGCTGGCCGAGCACGATATGGACGGTGATATGGCCGGCGAATTCTTCCGCGAAAACGCCGTAGGAACGGGTCCCTATCAGCTAGCGCGCTGGGATCCCGGTCGTCAGACCGAAATGGAAGCCTTCCCGGATTACTGGGGTGGTTGGGACGGACCCCATATCGAGCGCTTCATCGCCCGCTATGGCCTGGATTACACCACGCGCCTGCTGCTGATGGAAGACGGCGAAGTTCATTTGATCGATTGGGCGGGCCTCTCCGATGTGCGCCGCGCCGCTACCAGCTCCGCCATCCACCTGAACTTCGGCAATCCGCTGCAAGCGTTCTACCACTTCATGAAGCAAGACGGTCCACTGGCAAACAAGCAAGTGCGTCAGGCGCTGTTGCACGCCTATCCCTACCAGGCCATGATCGAGGTCATGGGCGGCTTCGCCGTACCCCTGACATCGCCGGCGCTGGCCGGGACGATCGGACATTGCGATGTCTTCGAGCCGGTGCAAGACCTTGACAAGGCCCGCGAACTGCTGGCCGAA
This sequence comes from Chloroflexota bacterium, assembly GCA_011525385.1. Lineage (GTDB taxonomy): Bacteria > Chloroflexota > Anaerolineae > Aggregatilineales > Phototrophicaceae > UBA6055. The sequence continues at coordinate 2,414 of WTGF01000062.1, forward strand.
GCCGGTTATGCCGACGGCTTCAGCGTACGGCAGGCGTATCGCCACGCCAACGAACCGCGCCGCTTCGCGGCCGTGCTCTTCCAGGAAGCCCTGGCCGAGTTGAATATTGAAGTCGTCTTGGATGACATCCCCTGGGGCACATTCATCGACGCGCAGCGCAACTTCGATACCGCCTACGACATGAGCAGCCACTGGCTCAATATTCCAATTCCCTATGCCGGGGAGATGCTCTTCCGGCTCAATCACTCGGCGCTGATAGACACTGGCACGGGCAACTGGGCCTGGTACAACAATCCTGATTTTGACGCCCTGTTGGAAGAGGCGCCGACGCTGGCGCCTGGCGACCCGCGCATCGACGAACTGCTTTGCGAGGCGCAGCAAATCCTGATTGACGAAGCGGTCGTGATCCCGGTGATGCTGTCGCAATACATTGACTTGACGCATTCCTCAGTGCGCGGCTATCAGTACGATCCCTATGGCTTCCCGGGCGATTTGCATCCTTATGATATCTGGTTGGAAGGCTAGCTATCCGGACGCAGGGGCAGCTAACGCGGAACGCGGCTCGCTCATCGGGCTGCGTTCCGCGCTTTTACGATACTCATGGGCAGGTTAATTCTTGAACGCCTTCTAACGCTGATTCTCAAGCTCTTTGGCATGGCGGTGATACTCTTCGTCGTTACGCAAGTCTTGCCTGCCGATCCCGCTGCCGTCGCGGCCGGCACCAACGCGCGCCCGGAACAAATCGAAAAACTTCGCGCCGAATTGGGCTTGGACAGGCCCTTCCACGAGCAATTCATCAGCTACATTTCCGGATTGGCTCGCGGCGACCTGGGCAAGTCGCTGTTGACGAGGCGGGCCGTCAGCGACGATCTGCGTTTGCGCTTCCCGGCGACGGCGGAGTTGGCGATTTTCTCCGGCGTGGTCATCGTCATTCTGGGCATCTCGATGGGCATCCTGGCAGCGGTTAACGCGGGCAGAACGCCCGATATGCTTATCCGAATGTTGGTTGTAGTGGGCATGGGCATACCGCCGTTTGTCCTGGCGCTTTTCTTGCAGCTCATCTTCGCCAAGGCGCTCGACTGGTTCCCGCTGGAAGGTCGCCTGCCGACCTTGATAGCGCCGCCGCCTCACGTGACCGGGCTTTACACCATCGACAGCTTGCTGGCCGGTCAATGGGATGTCTTCTGGTCGAGCGCGCAGCATTTGGTTTTGCCTGTGGCGGCCCTATCCCTGGGACGTCTTGCGGTTGGCGCGCGTTTCACCCGCAGCGGCATGCTCGAGACGCTTTCTCAACCTTATGTGCGCACGGCTCGCGCCAAGGGCTTGAACGAGAAAAGCGTCATTCTCCGTCATGCTTTTCGCAATGCGCTGATCCCTGTCGTCACCATGTTGGGCATCCAAATCGGATTTCTCTTGAGCGGCGCGGTCCTGGTTGAGGTAGTCTTCACCTGGCCCGGATTGGGACGCTATGCCGTTGAGTCCGTAGTCTCGTTCGACTTTTACGCCGTCATCGGCGCGGCATTGGTCATCGCGGTGATATTTGTGGTCTCCAATACGATAGTGGACTTGCTCTATGTACAGTTGGATCCGCGCATTCAACATCAATAGCCGCTCGGCGCGTAACCGGCGAAAAGGTTACAGTGCTCACTAACATTAGCAAGCCTTCTCGTCGCATGAGCGACGCGGTTTACAAAAACAGCCGCTCGGCGGCAGCGGATTTGGGCTACCGCACTTACACAAAATAATAAACTTGCTCGGCTACCGCAGATTGCGGTTCATTAAAAAGAGACAGCGCGCGATAAAGGACGCCCAATGGGATACGAGCTTGGCTTTGACATAGGCGGTACATTTACCGATTTTGCTTTGCTCAATACAGACAGTGGAAAGCTCGACATCTTCAAGGTATTGACGACGCCGGATCATCCCGAAGCCGCCGCATTGCGCGGTTTGGAAGATCTGCTGCAAACATCCGGAATAAGCCATGATCAGTTGCTCAACTTGTTTCATGCCACGACCTTGGTGGCGAACTCGCTCATCCAGCATCGCGGCGCATTAGTCGGTTTATTGACAACTGCCGGCTTCCGCGACATTTTGGAAATGAGAACGGAGCAGCGCTACGCCATTTATGATCTGTTCCTGCAATATCCGCCTCCGCTCAGCCCACGCTACTTGCGACGCGGCATCGGCGAACGCGTCGACCGCGATGGCCGGATACTGCAGCCGGTCTGCGAAGAAGACCTGCGCCATGCGCTGGCCGATTTCAAGGCGCAGGGCGTTGAAGCGATCGCCGTGTCCTGCCTGCATTCCTACCGCAATCCGAGCAACGAACGACGCATCGCGGAGCTCGTGCGTGAATGCTGGCCCGATGTCCCGCTGACGCTGTCCAGCGATATCGCGCCGGAGATTCGCGAATATGAGCGGACATCGACGGCCGTGGCCAACGCCTTCGTTTTGCCGCTGATGTACCGGTATTTGCAGACCATGCGCGACGAACTTGCCGCGTCCAGATTCAAAGGGAACTTTTATCTGATGCTCTCGTCGGGCAGCACAGCGCTGGCTTCCGCAGCTGCCGAACAACCTATTCGCCTGGTCGAATCGGGGCCGGCAGCCGGCGCGCTCGCTGCGGCCTATTTCGGTGGATTGGCGGCGCATGCCGATCTCATTTCCTTCGATATGGGCGGGACAACCGCGAAAGTGGCGCTGGTTCACGACGGAAAACCGGCGATTGCTTCCAATCTGGAAGTAGCCCGAGTCAACCGATTCGCCAAGGGCAGTGGCTACCCGCTGCAATTTCCCACCGTCGATATCCTGGAAAGCGGCGCCGGCGGCGGCTCTATCGCCTGGGTCGATGATCTGGGTTTGCTCAAGGTCGGCCCACAAAGCGCGGGCTCGAGCCCGGGACCGGCAGCCTATGGCTTCGGAGGCACAGAACCGACCGTGACCGATGCGGATCTGGTCCTCGGCTATCTCAATCCCGATTACTTTCTTGGCGGCGAAATGGCGCTCGATGTGGCGGCGGCGGAACGGGCGCTGGGACCGATCGCCGAGACATTTTCCTGGACCCTGGTCGAAGCCGCCGATGCTATTCACAGGCTGGTCAACGAGAATATGGCGGCCTCAGCGCGCATCCACATTCTGGAAAAGGCGCGCGATCCGCGCAACTATGCCATGATCTGTTTCGGTGGCGCGGGACCTGTGCACGCCGCGGGGGTCGCCTCGATTTTGGGCAGTCCTGAAGTCGTCGTTGCGCCCGGGGCCGGCGTCGCATCCGCAATCGGCTTGTTGATCGCGCCGGTCGCCTTTGACTTCGCTCATTCTTACCCGACCATGCTGGCAAATACGAATTGGGCGGTCGTCAAGGATCTCTTCAAGGACATGGAAACTCAGGGGCTGCAGATGCTTGATGACGCAGGCATTGGCGAAGACGATGTGCAAATCGAGCGAAGCGTTGACGGGCGCTTCCAAGGTCAATTACACGAGATCCAGGTTCCCCTGCCCCATGACCTGAGCACGATGGATGTTTCCGCCTTTATCCAGCGATTTAACGCGACTTACAAAGGACTATATCATTACGTGCCGGACCACACGCCCATCGAACTTTTGACCTGGCGCAGCCGGGTATCCGGCGCGCGCGCGGCCATCAAACAGCAAACGCTCCCCGACGCCGGCACCGACCCCGCCCCGTCCTTCAAATGCGAGCGGCGCGCGTACTTTGCTGAAGCGGGTGGATTCGTCGACGCGCCGACTTTTGATCGCTATCGGCTGGGCCGGGGCATGACAATCGACGGTCCCGCGATCATTGAAGAGCGCGAATCGACGATTGTAGTACGCCCGGGCATGAACGCCTTCGTAGACGTATACGCAAATGTGCGCTTGCGTCTACGCTGAGCGCGGGAAAGGAAGGACCCCGCATGAGAATCTTGTGGATTGACCCAATCGTAGAAGACCAGCTCTATACCGACGCCTTGCAAACTGCCTTCGCCGCTTCCAGGCGACCCGATACGGAAGTGGACATCTTGTCCCTGCCCCCGGGGCCACGCCCGCGTCACCTGCGTTACCACGCTTACGAAGCCTTGGTCATGGCTGATATCGTGACGGCGGTCTATCGTTTCGCCGACGACTATGATGGCTTTGTGATCGGCTGCTTTTATGATCTGGCGCTGCGCGAGGCGCGCGAAGTATCCGGCAGAGCCATTGTGACCGCGCCCTGCCAATCGTCATTGGCGATTGCCTCACATCTGGGAAACAGTTTTTCCGTGCTGGTGGGGGCCAGCAAAGCGATCGCCAAGATGAGCGAAAATATTCACAGCTACGGTTACGGCCATCGCCTGCGCTCAATGCGGCCGCTGAACATGAACGTGCTCGACTTTCAAGCGCAAGCCGGCCGCGCCCTGGAAGCCATGCTGCGCGAGGGCAGACGCGCCGTTGAAGACGATGGCGCCGAGGTCATCATCCTGGGCTGCAGCGCCGAAGTCGGCTTTCATCAAACCTTGCAAGAAGAACTGGGTGTGCCGGTCATCGATTCGGCGCTGGCGCCCTTCAAATACGCGGAATTCCTGGCGGAAGCGGCGAAGCGCTTCGGCTGGCAGCCCAGCCGAAGATGGGGCAGCGAAGCGCCACCGCAAGGGGAAATCGAGCAATGGGGCCTTTTTCAAACAGACGAGCCGGAGCCAAGGACCTTGATCAAGAAGGAGATGCAGACGACATGAGCGAAATCGACCCGCTGACGCTGGAAATCCTCTGGCAGCGCTTGATCACCGTCGCCGATCAAATGTCGACGACGCTGGCTCGGACGGCTTTCTCCACCACCATAACCGCCTCGAATGACTACGGCTGCGTTCTTATCGACGCCGATGCGCAGTGCATCGCGCATGCGCATCGCAGCTTGCCCATCTTCAATCGAACGATGCCCTACACCTGCAGCATCGTGCTGGAACAGTTCGGACGGGACAACATTCTGCCGGGCGATGTCTTCATTTCAAACGATCCTTGGCAGAATGCCGGCCACCATCCCGATATCACTGTGATCACACCATTTTTCAAGAATGACGCTCTCGTAGGTTTCGCCGCCAGCATCGCGCATCATGCCGATGTCGGCGGCTCCATCGACACCAATCGCGTTACCGACAGCTACGAAGAAGGCCTGCTAATCCCGCTGGTGCGGCTCTATCAAGGCGGCGCGCTGAACCAGACCGCCCTTGATTTCGTCGCTGCCAACGTGCGCTTGCCGACTGCCGTCATCGGCGACATCCACGCGCAAGCCGCCGCCAACCAGACCGGCGCCGAACGCTGCCTGGCGCTGCTCGATGAATATGACCTGCCCGATCTGCGAGCGGTATCCCGCGAGATCCACGATCGCTCCGAAACTGCGATGAGAAGGGCAATCAGTTCTCTGCCTGACGGCATTTACCGATCCCAGGTGATCGTCGACGAGCTGGATCAGCCCCTGCAATTGGTCTGCGCGCTGGAAGTGCGCGGCGAGGAAATCTACATCGACTTCAGCGGCACATCGCCACAGCAGCCTCGCGGCGGCATCAACGTGACCTTCACTTTTACGCATGGACAAATATCCTACGCCCTGAAAGCCACCCTATTACCGGATGTGCCGGGAAATGACGGCTGCTATCGACCGATCCATGCCAGCGCGCCGCCCGGCTGCATCCTAAACGCGCAGCGACCGGCGTCATGCAACCAGCGGCATCGCATCGGCGCGCACATATTTGGCGCTGTTCTGCGGGCCTTGGCCGAAGTCTTGCCCGATCGCGTGATCGCCGGTTCCGGATTTCTGGTGAGCACGCGCGTTTTCACGACCGCCGCGGAGGACGGCGCGGTGGAGCACTGCTATTTGTTCAGCGCGGGCGGCATGGGCGCCAATGCCCGCTCAAACGGGATTTCGACCGTCCAGGTACCCGCGCTGGCCGGCGCGGTTCCAGTTGAGCTTTTCGAAATCACAGTACCGATCTTGACGCGCTGCCGCGAATTTATCACCGATTCGGGCGGCGCCGGGCAGCGGCGCGGCGGTCTGGCGCAGCGCATGGAGCTAGGATTGCTGCCCAGCTTCGACGGTAGAGCGACTGTCGCCGTGCATGCCGCCGGTCAACACGTTCCGCCATTCGGTTTGCATGGGGGCGGCGGCGGCATTTCCGCGGAAATACTGCGGGACGGGGCCGCGCTGACCCGCGCCGAGAAAGTCGCGGTCGCCAGCGCGCTTCCACTAAGGGATAGTGATATGACGGTCGGATTCGATACGGCTGCCGGCGGCGGTTACGGTTCGCCCCTGGAACGCGCATTTGAAGATGTGCAAGCGGACGTACGCGATGGTCTGGTTTCCCTGGAGCAAGCCGAGACGGTCTACGGCGTCATCCTTGAACCGCAGACCATCCAACTGGACAGGAAGGCATCCGAGGAAAAGCGCCGCCAACTGGCAAAGAGCAGTTAGAGCGCGTACGCTACCGACTAAAGGGAGGGGCGGTGGGAGAGGACCACGTTGTCGCCAGGCTGACAAAGTTCTGTAGAACGAACCCCGGTTTGACCGCGGGCGTGTTGCTGATCTTGCCCTTCGTTTTATTCGCGCTGCTACCCGGTATCTTCGCTACGCACGATCCGATCAAGACCTCCATCCGCGAGTTATACGCGCCGCCCAGCGCCGAGCACTTTTTTGGCACGGATGAACTGGGCCGCGATGTATATAGCCGCGTTGTTTATGGCGCGCGCATTTCTCTGGTCGCCGCCTCACTGATTATCGGCGTGGCTTGCCTGGTCGGCGTCGTCCTGGGCACGGTGGCCGGCTTCTGGCGCGGCTGGAGCGATCGCGTCATCATGACCCTGGTCGATCTGGTTCTGGCTTTTCCCAGCCTGATCCTGGCGCTGGCAGTCAGCGCGGCGCTCGGCCCCGGTCTGCGCAGCGCCATCATCGCCGCGGCGGCGGTCTGGTGGCCCGTTTACGCGCGCCTGCTGCGGGGCCTCACGATCCAGCTTAGCGAAATGGAATTCGTGACCGCGGCCAGGGCGATGGGCGCGTCGGCGCCGGCGATCATTTTCCGACACATATTGCCCAACGCCGTTTATGCCATCATCGTGCGTATCAGCCTCGATCTGGGCCTGGCCGTACTGTTGCTCGCCAGCTTGAGCTTTATCGGCCTGGGCGCGAGCGCTCCGACGCCGGAATGGGGCGCGATGGTGGCATGGGGGCGCATCTATTTTCTGACCGAATGGTGGATCGGCGCCTTCCCGGCTGTGGCGATCACGCTAGTCGTAGTCGGCATCACCCTGCTCGGCGACGGCTTGAATGATGCGCGGGACCCAAACCGCTAAGGTAAGCCAATTGCTGCTTCAGTACGAGAGGTCATTTTCTGATGATTAACCAGATCCGCTTTGACAAACTGTACGCGATCATGCGGGATGCCGGACTGGACATAGTCGCGCTGATCCCAGGACCCAACCACCGCTACCTCTTCGACGCGGTACACTTTGTCCTGGAACGTCCCATTGTCATTTTCCTGGCTATAGATGCCGAGCCGGTGGCCGTCATCCCCGAATTGGAGATTCCCCTTTTTGAGCGACATGCTGTACAAGCTCGATTATTTGCTTACAGCGATGCGGTTGGTTACCAAACTGCCTTCCGCGACGCACTAATTGCCCTTAAGTCGCCGGGCAAGACCATCGGCGTCGAGGGTTTATTCATGCGCTTTTTCGAAGGCGAAGTGATCCGCTTCGCCGCGCCCGACAGCCAGGTGATCGACGCCAGCGAGGCGCTGGAAGAACTGCGCATGATTAAAGATGCCGGGGAAGTCGCCGCGCTTCGCCGCGCCATTCAAATTTCCGAGGACGCCCTACGGGCAACGCTGGTCGAGGCGCGCGCTGGCATGAGCGAGATTGAACTTGCGGCCATCCTGGAGACGCACATGAGAGAATTGGGCGGCGAGGGATTGTCCTTCGATATCATCCTGCATGCCGGGGGCAACACGGCCCTGCCCCATTCCGGTCCCCTGGACTATCGCATGAGGCGCGGAGATCCCCTGATTTTCGATTTTGGCGCGAGTTTCGGCGGTTACTGCGCCGATATCACGCGCACGGTTTTCCTGGGCGAGGTCAGCGACGAGCAGCGCGACTTCTATGCCGTAGTGCAGGCCGCGAATGAAGCCGGGCGACAGGCCGCCAAGCCCGGCGTCACAGCCGAATCCGTTGATATTGCCGCGCGGCAAGTTTTCATTAACGCCGGTTACGAATCGCTCATGCGGCATCGCACCGGCCACGGGCTGGGGCTGCAAGCGCACGAAGCGCCTTACATCGTCGAGGGCAACCAGCGCATACTGGAACCGGGCATGGTCTTCACCGTTGAGCCGGGCATCTATCGCATCGGCGAAATCGGCGTGCGCATTGAGGATGATGTGCTCGTCACGCAAGATGGCTGCGAGAGCTTGACCAGCTTCCCGCGCGATCTGCTGATCGTCTGAGAGGGGTTTCAGGCGCCTTTTCACCGCCATCGCCAGAGAGGCATTCTCAAGCCTGTTATCTGTCCAAATTGATGCGAAGTTCTTTTACGCAATGGTTTGCGTGAGGAAGAAAAAAATGTTATGGTTAGCCGATGTATTAATTCGCTGACATTCGCCGCGAAGCGTCAAAAGAATTTTGATCTTTCCAAAGTTTTTGCTCGGCATCGACAGGCTGGAAATTTGTCGCAGTCTGTATCATTCAGGCTGAAATCCGACACTGCGCGCGAAGCTCAGCATGTATTGCGCGATTCTGAAAACGAGGAGGTGATGCCCAGGACGATGAGAAACTGGTTTATCCACAGAGTCGAAAACTAAATTTTCAGGAGGAAACATGAGCACAGAAAAGAAAATGAGTCGCCGCGATTTGCTGAAGATGGCAGCGGCCGGCGGGACCGGGCTGGTGATGTCGGGTTTGCCGGTGCGCGTGATCGCGCAAGATATGGTGACGATCAAGGTGCAGACGGCCGGTCTCGATGACAATACGCTGCAGCCGGTGGCCGACATTCAGATGGCGCGCAACCCCAACGTGAATGTCGAGTGGGTCGTGCTCACGGGTATCGACCACGAAGAAGTAGCGGCAAAGATTCTGGCGCTGGTGGCGGCTGGCGAGTCGATCGACGTCGGCTATGCCGCGACCGAGGCTTGCCAGCTATTCGCTGGTCAAGGTTTGGCGGCGCCGCTTGACGACCGCATCACCAGTGATCCCGACCAGGATTTCTGGACCGATTTCTTCTCCGATGTGCATCCCTCATTGACCGAAGCCATGATGTACGAGGGCAGCTTGTACGAGCCGCCGCGCGACTTCAACGCCGCCAATATGTACTTCAACACCAACGTACTAGCGGAGAACGGCTTTGAAGTGCCCGGCGAAGAGTGGACGAAGGACGACTTCCTCGAGATCGCCCGCGGCACAACCAAGAAAGACGACTCCGGCAATACCGAGGTCTTCGGCTATGCCTGGACCAACCGTCTTTGGGGAAGCTGGATGCCCTGGATCTTCGTGGCTGGCGGCAACCTCTATACCGAGGAACGGGCCCCCGGCGGCAGTTGGGTCTGGGACGGCTACTACGAAGGTGATATGGCGGCAGACGGCCGCGGCGGCGGCTTCCGCTGGCGCGAACCAGTCGCCAATTCCGCCGAAGTAGTCGAGGCGCTGCAACTGGTCGTCGACCTGTGGCAGGAAGGCGTCACGCCCGATATCGCCATGGGCACGGGCCAAACGCTCACCGGCTTCTATTCGACCGGCTTGCTCTGCATGACGCCGGCTGGCGGCTTCTGGGCTGGGCGCCTCGGCAACGAGGGCATGGCAAAAGGCGACTTTGATGTTCAGTATTGGCCCAACTGGCGCAATCAGAAGCATCAGTTTGGCACCGGCGGCCACTGGCTGAGCACGACCTCGACCGCGCCCGATGAAGCCTGGGACTTCATGAAGATCGAAGTCAGCCACGAAGGCTTCCAGAGCAGCATTTTCTTCAATCCGGTCATCATCACCACACCCTCGCGCCGCTCCTACAGCCAGGCCGACGCCTTCGAAAGCACGGGTCCCGCCAACAGCGACGTCTTCTATGGCACGCTGGACGATCATCCGTCCACGTCGCCCATCCCGGCGCCGCCTTGGTCGAACCCGATGACCACCATCTTCACCACCTATACCGGCTTCGCCATGTCCGGCGAGATGGGACCGCAGCAAGCGCTTGACGAAATGCAAGCGGAACTGGAATCGCTGACCAATCGTCAACCGCAATACTACGGCGACGACTAGGCGCCAGCGTATCAGAGAGCCAATTCGCCAATTGAATTGGCTCTCTTTCCCTAGCCCGATCTCGAAGGACACGGCATGCCAGGAAACTCTCCATCCAGCAACAATATCGGCGGCATCGGCGGGATCTACCACTGGCTCTTCCAGGACACCATGGAAGGGCTGCGGCGCAGGCGCGCCTTGCTCGGCTATCTTTTCCTCTTGCCAACCTTGCTCGGCATCTTTATTTTCACGGCCGGTCCCATCTTCGTCTCATTCGGCCTCAGCTTATATCGCTGGAATATCTTCAAACCGCCCGACTTTATCGCGCTGGACAACTTCGAACGATTGCTGGCCGATCGGCGTGTCATCGTCGGTTTGGGCAATACGCTAAAGTTCACGGTATTAGCCGTCGCCAGCCAGGTATCTCTCGGCCTGATCTTGGCTCTGGCGGTTCATCGCATTAACCGCATCTGGCTGCGCTATTATTTCCGCACTGCCTATTTTCTGCCGCTTTTGATGTCCGGCGCGTCTGTCGCTGTTTTTATGGGATATATCTTTCATAAAGAATTTGGTCCTTTGAACTATTATTTGACTTTGCTGGGCTTGCCGCAGATTCCCTGGCTGACAAATTCTGATCTGGTGATGATTTCCATCGCCATCATCTCCGCCTGGCGCAACCTGGGCTTCACATTCCTGATCTTCCTCGGCGGCTTGGCGAACCTATCACAAGAAGTGCTTGATGCCGCCGATGTCGATGGCGCGCAGGGATTGCGCCGCTTGTGGTCGGTCGTCATCCCCTTGTTGAGCCCGCAAATCCTCTTCGCCACCGTCACCGGCGTCATCGGAGCGCTGCAGGTCTTCGACGAACCCTATATCATGACCCGCGGCGGACCGGGCAACGCCAGCCGCACGCTGGTGATGGTGATGTACGAACACGCCTTCAAAGACATCGAATTCGGCTACGGATCCGCAATCGCCATCGTGGTATTTCTCATGATCCTAGCCATGTCGGCAGTACAGATGTGGCTCTGGCGCAATCGCGTTTTCTATCAATAGAATTGGCAATAGAACTTTGGCAGGGGAACACTGATGGCGAGCAATGCGACCAGAATGCCCGGGGAGATTTCCGCCGCGGAGCATCGGCGGCAAATCATATCGCACCAACTGGGCCGCTGGGTCCCTTTGTTCATTCTCGCGGTCATGAGCGTCGTCATCCTCGCGCCGATTATGTGGACAATTTCGACCTCGCTGCGCGACGGCGTCGACTCTTTTACCGTGCCGCCAAAATGGCTGCCAACCGACTTGGCGGTCGAAAACTACGTAAAAGTATTCGAGACGGTGCCCTTCGCGCGCCAGATCCTCAACAGCGCCATCATCACCTGGGGCACGGTGCTGGGTCAATTGGTCACGGCGTCGCTGGCCGGTTATGCTTTCGCCCGGCTCGAGTTCAAAGGGCGGGATCTGCTATTCTGGGTGGTGCTGGCCACAATGATGATTCCCATACAGGCCACCGTCATTCCAGTTTTCATCTTGATCCGCAACTTGGGGCTCTACGACACCTACTGGTCGCTGATCCTGCCGGCGACGCCGACGGCTTTTGGCGCTTTCTTGCTGCGGCAGTATTACCTGACCATTCCCATTGAACTTGAGGAATCAGCGCTCATCGACGGCGCCAACCAATGGCAGCTCTTCCGTCAAGTCTATCTTCCACTCGTGAAACCGGGCTTGGCAGTGCTGGCGATACTTAGCTTTAACTTCCATTGGAATGAATTCTTCCGTCCGCTGATTTTCTTGCAGCACGAGAATTACCCGATCACCATTGGCATCTTTCAGTTGCAGGGATATATGATGACCGGCAGCATCTCGGTCGTGCTCGCGGGTGTGGTCGTATCGCTCATCCCCGTCATCATCATTTTTCTCTTCGGACAGCGCTATCTGATCGAAGGCATCATGCGCGGCGCGATCAAGGGCTAGCGATGGCGAGCGCAGGACGATTCGACCATTACCCGCCCAGCGCCTCGCGCCCGTGGATGATCGCATGAGCGAAAAAGCCCCCTTTCATTCCCGCAAAACCTATCGGCCCGGTCTGGTTTTCCATCCTCAGTCGCAGGAGAACATTAAGCGCGGCCTCAATACGCTCGTGTCCGCGATACGCCCTACCCTGGGTCCCACCGCGCGAACGGTAGCTGTTACCTCCCTGATTGAAAACAAAGACACGCCCGAGGTTCTTGATGATGGCGGCATCATTGCCCGTCGCGTCATAGAATTGCATCGCCGCGACGCCGATGTCGGCGCTATGCTGGCCCGCGCCTTGATTTGCCGGCAGAACGAGCGCATGGGCGACGGTTCCGCCACGGCGGCGGTGCTGCTGGCTACGATCTACAACGGCGGCTTGCATTACCTGGCATCCGGCGGGAATGCCATGCGCTTGCGACATCATCTGGAAAGGGCCCTGGAAAAGTCGCTCGTCGCGCTCGACGAACAGACCTACACTGTCCAAGGCAAACACAAATTGGCGCAAGTTGCGGAATCAATCTGTCATGACGCGGACCTTGCGAAATTGCTGGGGGAGATCTTCGATATCATCGGCGCCTACGGCCGGCTTGACATTCGTAAAGATCACAGCCGCATTTTGCGGCGCGAATATATTGAAGGCATGGCTTGGGACAGCGGTCTGTTTTCGCGCGACATGATCGTCAATCGCGCCCAATTGCAGACAGTCTACGAAGAACCTGCCTTCGTCTTGGCTGATTTCAAAGTCAACGATCCGCGTCACATCATGCCGATGCTTGAAATCGCCGTCGACCAAAAGATCGAAAAGCTGATCTTGGTGGCCGCCGATCTCTCCGCCGAAGCGATGGCCGGCTTAATGATGGCGAATGGCAAACTCAAGAACTTCCAGGTCATGGCGGTACGGGGACCCGGCAGCAACGCCGACGATCGCGCGGCCGCCTTCGAGGATATTGCCATAGCGACCGGCGCCAAAACGCTTGTTGGGGCGGCGGGAGACAGCTTGAAAGACGTGACTTATGGACACTTCGGGCGCGCGCGGCGCGGCTGGGCGGGGGCCCACAATTTCGGCATCATCGGTGGCAAGGGCGATCCGCGCAAGTTGCGACAACATATCAGGCGCCTGCAACGCTGGCTGGAAGCAAGCGACGACCCGCTAGTGCGAGAAGCGCTGCAAAAGCGCATCGGCCGTCTGATGGGTGGCTCGGCAACCTTGTGGATCGGCGGCGTGTCCGAAATCGAGATCGACCAAGTAAAAACCTTGGCGGAAAAGACCGCCAGCGCCATGCGCGCCGCGGTCAGCGACGGCGTCTTGCCGGGCGGCGGCATGGCTTACATGAACTGCCGCAGCGTTTTGGAAAGCAAATCACAATCCGGCGCTGAGCCCGACGAGCGCGCAGCCCACCGCATCCTCTTTGATGCCCTGGCAGAGCCTGCGCGCGCCATTTACGAAAATGCCGGATACGAACCGGGCGAGGTCATAGCAAAGCTCTCAGACCTGGACAATGGTTGTGGCTTTGATGTCCTAAGCGGGGCGATTACCGACGAGGGGGAGCTTGTTGACAGCGCCGCCGTGATGAAAGCCGCCTTGCGCAATGCGGTACTCACCGCCGGGATGATGCTGACCATTGATGTCATCGCGCATCACCAGAGTCCGGAAATCGCGCGCCAACCCGGCTAGGATCACATATGACAGCCGAAAGAATCTGCCTGGAATTCACAGGATCCGACGAAACTGCCTATGCCTTGGCGGCGTCGCCGGGATTCGCCAAAGACGGTCTTTGCTTCGCCGCTACATCAGGGGGCGTATATCGCTCAACAGATGGCGGCAAGGGCTGGGAGTTGCTGCGCGTCACCGAGGAACCGCTCCAGCAAATGGCCGCGACGGCCGTAGCGCTATCGCCGGCATTTGCCCAGGACCGAACCCTGTTTGCTGCGGTCAAGGGAGGCATTCTGCGATCCAGCGACGGGGGCGATACTTGGTTCGCCGCCAAGTTCCCCGCGCCTCCTCCACTCTTCACGACGCTGGCTATCTCTCCAAATTTTGCGCAGGACGGGCTGATACTCGCCGGAACCATGGAAGACGGCGTATTCTCCTCGACCGATCGCGGCCTGAATTGGCAGCCCTGGAACTTCGGCTTGTTCGACCTGGCCGTTCTTTGCCTGGCAGCTTCGCCACATTTGGGGGAAGACGAGACGATCGTCGCCGGTACCGAAACGGGCTTGTACCGCAGCACTAACGGCGGGCGCGCTTGGCGAGAAAGCGGATTCCCAAGCCAATTCGCGCCGATATTGAGCTTGGCATACACAGCCGGCAAGGATGGGACGTTGCTCTTCGCCGGAACCGAAGACAAGGGCCTTTTCATCTCTTGCGACGAGGGCGCAAGCTGGGATCGCACGGCGCCGGACAGGCTACCCGGATCGGTCAATCAATTGCAGATTCTGTACAAGCCTGATGGCGGCGCCGAGATTTATGCGCTTTCAGAGGACGGCGTTTTGAGTTCCCGCGATGCCGGGCGAAACTGGGATTTTCTTGTAGGGACGGAAGTCCCGCCAACCGCGATCTTGGTTGCCGATCCCGGCGACAAGGCCATGTTCCTCGGTCTGACAGGCGTAGGGATTGCCAAATACGAGTTATAGATCAATTCAGGACTGTATGAAGGCAGTCGCAGCCGCCACAGAAGGAGCGCTTCAGTGAGGGCAAGAACATATTCCTTCAATATCGGTCAATTCAAGTGCCTCTCGATCAGTGACGGCATTCAGCCGATTGACGCCGAATTGCTGCGGACGTTTTTCGCCGGATCCTCAGACGACGAATTGGCGCTTGCATTGAACAATCATAGCATCTCTCCTGACCATTACGACTTGCAATGCAATTGCCTCTTGATCGATACGGGGGACGCGCGCATCTTGATTGACAGCGGCGGCGGACCGTTTTTCGATCCGCACCTGGGACTGTTGGGGCCCGGTCTTGAAAGCGCGGGATACAGCCCCGGCGATATCGACATCGTCGTCCTCACGCACGGTCATCGCGATCACGTCTGCGGCGGCGTCGCCCAAGACGATTCCATGATCTTCCCCAAGGCCAAACATGTGATGGTACGCGGAGAATGGGAGTACTGGGTCAACCTTGGCGATGAGGAGATCAGGGTGATGGCTCATTCCGAAGACATCCGCTTTGCCCGGCACTGCCTAAAAGCTATCGCGCCTCAACTGGAACTGATCGATGCCGGTGAGGAGATCACGCCAGGCGTCCTTACGCTGGCCAGTCCCGGTCATACGCGCAACCATATTTCCGTCGAGGTGACCTCGGGGAGCGATACGCTCCTCTGCGTCGCCGACACCATGGATCTGCCCATTCATATCGAAAACACCAGTTGGCACCCGGCTTGGGATGAATTGCCGGAAAGGGGTATCGAAACGCGCCGGGCGCTGTTGAGACGCGCCGCTGCGCGGAACGCGCTCATTCACGGCTTCCATTTTCCCTTCCCCGGCCTCGGCTATGTGCGGGAGGATGCGGATGGTTGGCGCTTTGAACCGTACCCGGAATAGCAGTCATAAGTTCGAACTTGTGACAGGAGGGAGCGCTTGAGGAATCTCGCCATGAGGCTAGAGGGTAGGGTTGCGATCATCACCGGCGCGGCGTCAGGTATCGGCCGCGCCACCGCATTGCGCTTTGCCCGCGAAGGCGCCCATGTCCTAATCGCCGATATTGATGTCTCCCGAGGAAAAGACTGCGCCGCCGAAATCCGTAGTTCTGGCGGAGAGGCGCGCTTTGTAGAAGTTGACGTGAGCCAGGAAAGCGACCTGATTAGAATGATCGACTGCGCCGCCACAGCCTACGGCGGGCTGGACATTCTGCATAACAACGCCTTCTGGGCGCGGGGCGCTACGGCGCTGGAAACGACTGCCGACGACTGGCAACGGACACTTGATGTTACGCTGCGCCCGGTATGGCAGGCGAGCAAACTGGCGATTCCGCATCTTCTCAAGAGCAAGGCCGGGGTCATCTTGAATACGGCCTCCGTGCACAGCATCGTCGGGTTGACCGGCAGCGCCGCCTATCAAGCGTCCAAAGGCGGCGTCCTGTCATTGACACGCGCGCTGTCGCTGGAGTTGGCGCCGCGAATCCGCGTCGTTGCAATTCTCCCCGGCACGATTGATACACCAGCAAACGAACAGGTGCCTGACGAAGTGCATGAAGCTTTCCTGCAAAAAGTCCCGCTGGCGCGGCGGGGGCAGCCGGAGGAAATCGCTAGCGTTGCCGCCTTCCTGGCATCCGACGACGCCAGCTACATCACGGGCGCCGGGATCGTTGTCGACGGCGGTTATACGACGCATTAGTCGAGTTGCGGGGGCTCATTTGGCAACCAATAATTGAGACCTTGTCCGAACCATATACTGAAAGAGAATAATTGTGAAAACAGATAACTGGCCAGATTACACATCGGCTGTTCCTCATTATAGCTTTGCCGACAACTTAGCCGAACAAGAGCAGCAATTGCGCGAGAATCCGCTCCTGAAACGCTTTGACGAATCGCGGAGTAAACTCGCTGCGGACTCCCATCGTCCGCTTTATCACTACGTCAATCCCGAAAGCACTTTGAACGACCCCAATGGACTCTGCTTTTGGCAGGGGCGCTGGCATCTGTTTTACCAGGCCTATCCCCCCGAAGATACGCGTCAACATTGGGGACACGCCGTCAGCGACGACTTGATCCACTGGCACGATTTGCCCTACGCGATCTATCCCCATCCGGAAGAGTGCTGCTATTCGGGTTCCGCGCTGGTAGAGGACGATCGCGTCATCGCTATGTATCACGGGACCCAGATCGGAAATATGGTCGCAACCTCCTCGGATCCGCTTTTGCTGAACTGGGAAAAGGTAGGGGACGGCGCCGTCATCCCAATGGCAAAAGAAGGCGATCCGCCCTTGCCCTATACCGTCTTCGATCCCTGCATATGGGAGAAAGACGGGTTCTACTATGCCTTGTCCGGCGGGACTTTGCCTGAAGGGCCGGACCGCAAGCAAATCCGCGCCAACTTTCTATTCCGGTCCGCTGATCTGGTACATTGGGATTATCTGCATCCTTTTGTCGAGAACGACCAATACACGGTGGTCGGCGACGATGGCGCTTGTCCCTATTTCTGGCCTATCGGGGATGACAAGCACATCTTGCTCATTTACAGCCATATGACCGGCGGACAGTACCTGCTGGGCGACTATGACAAGGATCGCGACAAATTCGTCGTCACCGACGGCGGCTTGTTCAACTTCGGACCCTCGACGCCATCAGGCGTCCACGCGCCCTCGGCCACGCCCGACGGCAAGGGCGGCGTCATCGTCATTTTCAACATGAACCAGGGCATGCCGACGCGGGGCTGGAACCAGATCATGACCCTGCCGCGCCTGCTCACCCTTGACGATGACAAGCGCTTGCTCATGGAGCCTGCCGGCGGAATTGAGTCGCTGCGCCATGAACATCGGCAGTTGGAAGCCATCACGCTTCCTGCCAACCAGGAAATCGTGTTGGACCAGATTCAGGGCAATGCGATGGAACTGTCGCTCGAGCTTGATCCCGGCGAGGCGCCCATGGTCGAATTGAACGTGCTGCGCTCCTCAAATCGTGAAGAGGTTACGCGCATCGCCTTTTACAAACATCGCGGACGCCGCTACAGGCAGCGGCTGTCCAAAACCGCGGCTATGAACGCCAGCTCGGTCGCCATGCAAAAGCTGCCGCAGCGTTACGAAAGCATGATCACAATTGACACATCGTATTCGTCGACATTGCCGGATGCGCTTTCGCGCGCGCCGGAATCCGCGCCCGTGTACCTCGCGCCCGACGAGCCCCTGCAATTGCGCGTCTTCATCGATCGCAGCGTGGTCGAGGTTTTCGTCAACGGCAGACAGTGCGTGGCAACGCGCGTGTATCCCGGCCGCGAGGATAGCCTGGGCGTCTCGCTGCGGTCCCAAGGCCTGTCGACGACGGTCACGAGACTCGACGCATGGCAAATGCGCAGTATCTGGGATGAGGGCGCTGGTTCTACTTGAGCAACCGGCACAGGCTCAGATAATGAACGAGCGAAAACCCTCCAGCTTGCGGAAAATGATCCGGTTCGAGTCGTGATAGCGGATGGCTCCACGATAGGCGGCGCGCACGAGATAGATGATATCATCGCCGTCGAATTGCCAATCGACGTACTGAAATCCGGTAAGGCGCATCGAGTCTTGCGCGGACAAACCACTCTCGTCCGTCATCAAGGTCTTGACAACCCGCCAGCGGCGTAAATCGCGCGAAACGCTTAGGGACAAGATGTTTCGCTGCCTGGTCCAATCGGGATCTGTCACGTTGTTGACCAAGGCCAGATAAAGGTCCGTTTGCGCATCGTAGCGAATATTGAATTTGCTGCCGCCGCCCGGGAAATCGATGAACCCAGTCTCCGGATCAAATGAAATGGCTCTGCCGCCGTCCTCAATCTTTACGATAACCGCTCGATTAACCATAGGACTGGCGTTTAGCCGCAAGATATTCAACAGGTCCCCATCCGGCGCCCGAACCACATTGCCCTCCAGCCAGCAGGGCCGTTCCGGCCGATCCCATTGAGCTGGCGCCCAATCGGGATCAAATGGGATTTTGTTGCTGATCGTCCAGTTCGAGGCCTCTAGCAAGTTCGCCTCGGCGGGCGCCGAGATCACGCAAGAGTGAAAGCTCGGTCCGTGAACTGGCGGGTCAGCATCTTCGAATGCCTTGTACAGCCGTCCCTTGTGCTCTAAAACTGGCACCGGCGCACAATGATAATTCGGCGCGTCGCGATAGACGCCGCCGCGGAATAGCAAACCAGACGCGGCATCCGCCGGGTGCGTCCAGGTGAAACCGCCATCATCGCTGCGCCGGATCACGATCGAGCCGTATTGCTGTGATGTCCCAAGAATGTACAAATTGCCGCGATGCAGAAACAAGCTGCTCCAATAGCAGTTCATGATATGCGTCACGTTGACCCAGGTCACACCATCGTTTTCTGATCGATAGATGCTCGTCAAGCTTTCTTCGGCCTCGTGATTCTTGGGACATCCCTTCAAGCCAAAATAATCGTGCGAGGCCACCAGCGCGCCGTCCGCCAGACGAACTATGCTCGGGCTTCCCAGGTAGGTTAAGGTTCGCTCGGATTGATATTTGACCTCGTGCCAGACCATCTGCTCTTGCTTCCCAAGTCTATAGTAGATCGCGGAACTTGCTTAATCGCCGGAAAATGATCCGGTTAGAATCGTGGAAGTTGCGCGTGCCGCGATACGCTGTACGCACTACATAAATCAGGTCTTCACCATCGAATTGCCAGTCGACGTACTGAAATCCGGTCAGCAGAACCGACTCCGCCGGCTCCAAACCTGTGTCGTCATACATGAGCGTTTTGACGATGCGCCAATTCCACAGGTCGTCCGACGCGCTCAAGGAGAGCACATTGCGCTGCCGCATGGGGTGCTTGCCGCGATGGCCCCGGGCTTTTAGGTCTCCCGTGGCCAGCTCGCGCAACAAGTCAGGATCCGCCAGGTTGTTGACCAATGACAGATATTTGCCCGTCTGAGGATCGCGTCGGATCGTGAATTTGGCCTTGCTGCCCGGGAACTTGACATAACCGCATTCGGGATCGAAAGACAGCGTCCTGCCCTCGTCTGCTATTTTCAGACGAGTGGCAACCTCTTCCAGGATAGAACCCGCCTCATGCGTCATGATGTTCCAGAGTTGGCCGTCGGGCGCGAGAACGATATTGCCTTCTCTCCAGCCAGGGGCCTCGGCCTCCGCCGGGTCCCACTCGCTCGGTATCCAGGCAGGATCAAATGGTATCTTGTTGCTCATGGTCCAGTTGGCGGCGTCCAGCAAATCCGCATCCGCCGGCGCGGAGATTACGCCGGCTTGAAAGTTGCCCCAGCCCGGCGGGTCGCAATCTTCAAAAGCGCGGTACAGGCGTCCCGCGTGGCGGACGATTGGCACGGGAGCGCAATGATAGCTGGGTGGTTCGCGATGGTAGCCGCCTCTGAAGAGCAGTCCGCTGCGCTCGTCGGCCGGGTGCGTCCAGGTAAATCCGCCGTCCAGGCTGCGTCGAATCACAATCGAACCGTATTGCTGTGAAGTACCCAGGATATAAACCGCGCCATTATGAATAAATAAACTGCTCCAATAGCAGTTCATGATATGCGTGATATTGACCCAGGTTGCGCCATCATCTTCCGAGCGGTAGATACTTGTCAGGCTTTCCTCGCCCTCATGATTTTTAGGACAGCCTTTCAAACCGAAGTAATCATGCGAGACCAGCAAAGCGCCATCATCGAGACGAACAAGGCTGGGACTGCCCAGATACGTTAGCGTCCGCTCCGGCTGATATTTGACTTGCGACCATTTCATTACGCGCTCTTTCTGGCAGAGCCGGATTCATCATTCGGCCTCAGCCCAGTTGATTAGCAAGGAAATGGGGCCCGCGCAACGAGGACGAGCCCCATCAAAAGGCTTAGCGCTTATTCACTGACGTACCACTGGTCGGAGTGACCGCTTTCGAGGTGGCTGATGTACAAGACACCTTCGACCGGCGTGAAGTTGTGCAAGCGGTTGGAACGGATGAAGACTTCCGGCGCCTCGCCAACCGTACCAAAATGGTAGATGTTGCGGACGGTATTGGCGACCAACTGCGTACCAAGCTCCAGATACCTGTCCGAGCCGATCTGTGTCAGTTGCCATTCGTCGACCATGCGCATCTGTTCTTTTTGGTACTCGGGCGGTTCTTCGCCTTCGTCTCCATTGGTGAGCCACCACTGCCGCCAGGCCAGGCCGCCGCCTACCGGTGTGGAATCGATGCCGTAAGGCGGGCGCAGCCAGATCGGGCGCTGATAAAGGTCCTTCTCCGACACTACATCGGCAAACCAAACCGATGCATGCACCTCGTTGGCGAGCAGGGCTTGCTTGAAGGCTTCGCGCGTACTCGGGTTGATTTCGACATCGACGCCGACATCTTCCCAGTATTCGGCCACCAGCTCGGACATCGGGATGCGGTTGATCGCGTCCCAAAGCACGATTGCAAGCGGCGCGCCGTCAGGGCGCAGGCGCACGCCATCATCGCCCATGGTCAGTCCCATCTCATCAAGCAGCGCATTCGCTTGGTCAGGATCATAGTCGGCATAATGACCGCCCATCCAGTCTTCATAGAAGACCGACAACGACGAAACGCCCCAAGCCCTTGGCACTGCCTGACCGAAGAACAGGACATCGTTAATCTCGGAGCGGTTGATGGCAAGCGACAAAGCCTGACGAAAACGCAAGTCGTTGAAGATCTCGTTCAGCACCGGATCGCTGACCGTGATATTCAACTGGTACTTGCTCATCGCGCCCTGATCGGCCGGCCACAGGATCGTCGTGTAATCGCCATCCGCCTCGCCCGCTTTCAGTACAGGCAGATCGCTCACTTCGAGGTTGTAAAAGCCGTAGTCAATAGCGCCGGCTTGAACGTTTAGGATGACCACTTCCGGTTCCCCAAGCAACAGGCGGACCTGGCCATCAATATAAGGCAGTTGATTGCCTGCGGTATCGACCTTCCAATAGTACGGATTGCGGACATAGAACTTGTTGCCAAATTCATCCACCTGGTCCAGTTTCCAGGGCTTAGTCACCGGCAGATCCGGGTCGAAGTCGTTCTGTCCCGTCTGACCGTTCATATGGAACTCAAAAGCGCCGGCCCAGCTGTCAAACCCTTCAGACTCTGCCAAGGCGGCCGCGTCCTCATTGTAATCGGCATGCCACTGTTGCAGGTAATGGCGCGGCGCCAGCGGGAAGCCTTGACCGCTGCGGGCAACCACGATCGGGAAGGCCGGATTTGCCGACGCGGCAGTGAAGGTGACGGTGTAGTCGTCGACTTTCGCAATAACAATCGGCGTTCCGCCGGGCGAGAGCGCCCGCGACATATTCGGCAGCTCCTCGTGCAACATGATGTCTTCGTACCAGAACATGACATCATCAGCGGTGACAGGCGCGCCATCGCTCCACTTCATCCCGCGGCGCAAGGTGACAGTCGCGGTGGTCAAATCGTCTGACAATTCCACGCTCTTGGCAACCTCGGGGAAGACGATCTCCCAATTGGTTGAGAATCCAGTCAGGTGCTGGTCCCAGGCGGTGAAGCCAGTATTGCCGAAAGAGGTCGGATTGGTCGCGTTGAACGTGATCTCGCCGCCATAGGCGCCGATGGCCTCACGCGGTTGAACGACCATGATATCGCCGCGCTCCGGCAGGCGTTCCTCGACTGGCGGCAGGTCGCCCGCGGCTACCATTTCCGCCAACATGGGCGCTTCGTTGAACATGGCGATACTGTTTCCGGTCGAAGCCTCGTACTCATCCAGCGACCAAACGCGGTAATTGTCCGCCGAGGAGAATCCGCCGTCTTGCGCGACCGACATGAAGGTCATGAGACCCATGACGACAATCAGGCAGGCTACCCACGAAATTCTCAGTTGCTTGCTAAACATATGCTGTTTCCTCCCTATCAGTTAATGGACATTGAAAACTTGCTAGCTGGTCTGCAAAAATCGGCCACCTCCTTTACAGCCTGTTCCTTACACACCTGTCAGGGAGCGAGCGCTGATACCCGCTACGCTGTTAGGTCCCTTCCTCCCAGTTTCAAGCAATCCATCTGTCTGGCGATACTATCCAGAACGCGCCGGTCATAATCTGTCAGCGTTGCACTGCTCACGCGGCTCGCTGTGGTCATAGCGAAACCTGCCTGGCGGCGATAATATTTGGCTGAAACCGGATACCGGTGATGAATGATGGGATCTGCCATGCTTATCATCGATTGCGCGTTTGCGGCGTCCGCACGAAGAAAGTGCTTGCAAAGCCAAACCAGTGGCTGCGGATAAAAATTCGCCGCGATACCGCAATAACCCGACGCCCCTGCTTCCATTGATTCCAGCAAGGTTGTGGCATCGGCATTGTAAATGCCCAGGCCGGCGCCCTCCGCCGCTTCGATTTTGGCGCGAAGCTGGCGCAATGACCTTGAAGTCTCTTTAAGCAGGCAGAAGCGTCCAGTCCCGGCTGCCCAAGCTACCAAGTCCGCCGAAACGAGCCGATGATATGGCAGCGGACATTCGTAGAGTCCCAGCGGTATATCGTCCGTGGCGTCCAGCAGTTGGGATACATTGCTCCGCCAGATAACGTCATCGTCCTCCGCCCCCGCCATCATGCTGGCGATGACGACTACTTGCGCGACGCCGAGATCCGCCATTTGCCGGACGAATGTCGCTTGCGCTGCGATCGATTGATCAAAAGTGCCGCTAGCGACCACCGGCACTCGTCCGTTGGTCCGCCTGACGACACGCTCCGCCAGGCGAAGTCGCTCGTCATCACTGAGCGCGAACATCTCGCTGGACTGCCCGACTGCGAACAGCCCCGTCACGCCGGAATCAATATACCAGTCGGTCAGACGATCGACGCCATCCCAATCAATAGACATATCCATCCGGAGCGGCGTAATCATCGCCGGGAAAACACCCCTGGGTGTCGTCACGTTTGACATGCAACAAATCCAAAGTGTCAATGATGAATAAAATGAGCCGATTTCGGCGCCAAAAGCGACGGCGTGGCCGGTACGTAACCCATTCGCCGCGAGATCTCTTGCGCGACATAGAGCAAGTCCGCCGCCAGTCCGTTGGACACATCATCGATAATGCTCTCGTCGGCGCCGGACAAACTACAACCGCCGATGGGCTCGCCGGCTGCATTGCGGATGACCGCCCCCAAACAGTACGTACCCAACTCGTGCTCCTCGCGATCGATAGCATATCCACGTTGTCGTGATGCCTCGAGTTCAATGTGCAAGTCCTGGCTGTCGGTTAACGTCGTATGTGTGAAGCGCGGCATGCCGGTGCGTTGTATGATGTCATCGACCTGGTCGGGCGGGAGCGCCGCCAGGATCGACTTGCCGTTGGCCGTGCAATGCAGGTGGACCTGCTCGCCGACCGCCGTGCGCGCCATCAGACGCTTCGACGACTCCACCGCATAGATGTACAAGATATAACTGCCATCGAAATAAGTGAGATAAACAGATTCCTTGGCGATCTCGGCCAATTCCCGCAGCAAGGGCGCGGCGCGATCGCGCAGTTCCGCGTTGACGCGAACGGCTTGTGACAAGCTGATAATTGCCGTGCCCAGCGCATAGGAATCGTCATTCACTTTCTCGATGAAACCCCGTGATATCAATGTCGCAAGCAAATGGTGTATCGTACTTTTAGGCATGGTCAGCCGCGCGCTAATCTGAGCCAATGTCAAGCAGGGTTCCTCGGTGCTAAAGACGGTCATTATGTCGATGGCTTTTAGTACAGACTGGATCATAAGGACACACCTTCCAGCTCAAGTTCTTCCGCGAAATGGCAGGATACAAAATGTCCCGGCAAGACTTCGCGCAGTTCCGGGGTCTCTTGCTCGCATCTGTCTTTGGCATATTTACAGCGCGGATGGAAATAACAACCACTAGGCGGATCGGCCGGATTGGCAACTTCGCCGCTCAGGATGATTTGCGCTTCCTGTAGACGGGGATCCGGCTTCGGCACTGCCGAGAGCAGCGCTTCAGTATAGGGATGCTTCGGGTTCAAATAGAGCGTCTCGGTCTCCGCCAGTTCAATGATCTTGCCAACATACATGACGGCAACACGATCGGCTATGTGTTCCACGACGCTCAAATCGTGAGCGATAAACAGATAGGTCAGACCGAGCTTTTCTTGTAAATCTTGCAAGAGATTAAGGATTTGCGCCTGTATCGAAACATCCAGGGCCGAAACAGGTTCGTCGGCGACTATCAGGTTGGGATTGGTGGCCAAAGCGCGCGCGATACCGATGCGCTGGCGCTGCCCGCCGCTGAAGGCATTCGGGTAGCGATTGAGGTGGCCGGTATTCAAACCAACCAGCGATGCCAATTCCTTGACCTGGGATTCCAATGCCTTGCCGCGTACCCCCTGTGCCCAAAGCGGCTCGCCGATGATATCGAGCACGGTCATGCGCGGAGAAAGCGACGAAAAGGGATCTTGAAACACCAACTGCATTTCCTTGCGCAAGGCGCGCATTTGCTTTTTGTCCAAGCGCGTTATATCAACGGTATCGTCCTCATGCGTCCGCAGGATGACCTGGCCCGAAGTCGGATCAATGGCGCGCAGGATACAGCGGCCAAGGGTGGTCTTGCCACAGCCGGATTCGCCGACCAAGCCCAGCACTTCGCCTTTGGAGATTTCGAAGCTGACATCGTCGACCGCTTTGATGTGCCCGACGGTCCGACGCAGCAAACCCTTCTCAATCGGAAAGTACTTCTTGAGCGACTTGACTTGCAGGATTACGTCATCGCGTTCCATCGCCCTGCCCTTCAAGCTCAGACACGTTAGCCGCTTCCGCCACTTCGGGATATACATAACAGGCTGCCGCATGGCGGGGCGCGACTTGTACCAAAGGCGGATCCACACGATCGCACAGTCCGGGGATCGCGACCGAACAGCGCGGGAAAAAGCCACAGCCGGGCGGACGGTTGATGGGCACCGGCACTGCCCCCTGAATCGACTCCAGGCGCCGGCGTGATTTCTTGCCGATCTTTGGAATCGACTTGATCAGCGCGGAGGTGTATGGATGTTTGGCTTGATAAAAGAGGCTGTCAACATCCGTGAATTCGACGATTTTGCCCAAATACATCACAGCCACATGCTGGACCATGCGCGCGATCACGCCCAGATCGTGTGTGATGTAAAGTATGGACATGCCAAACTCGTCTTGCAGATCCCGCATCAACTGAAGCACCTGCGCCTGGACCGTAACATCAAGCGCCGTTGTTGGTTCATCGGCGATCAGCAACGAGGGCTCGCACGATAAGGCCATGGCAATCATCGCTCGCTGTCGCATCCCGCCTGATAGTTGATGTGGGTGTTCGGACATACGCTGTGATGGATTAGACATGCCGACGCGACCCAACAAATCAATTGCGATCTTATGCGCTTGCTTGCGGTCCTGTGTCCGGTGTACACGGATTGCTTCTGTAATCTGGTTTCCAATGGTATGCAAAGGCGAAAACGACGTCATCGGCTCCTGAAAGATCATCGCGATCTCGCCGCCACGAATATCCCGTATGCGCTCGCCGTGCGCATCCAGTTGCACGATATCGACTGGATCGCCTTCTTGGGGATGATAAATAACACGACCGGAAATATTGGCGAAGTTCGGCGCCAGCCGCATGATCGAGCGTACGGCCATGCTCTTGCCACAGCCCGATTCTCCAACCAGTCCAATCGTCTCGCCGCGTCGAATGGTGAAACTGATGCCATCCACCGCCTTTAACAAGCCCTCTTCCAGGGGCAAGTAAGTCTTCAGATCTTGGACATCCAGCAGCACGTCGTCCATCGTATGCCCTATAAATGCTTGTAGGGGTCGGCTGCATCGCGCAGACCGTCGCCCAAGAAATTGAAGGCGATGACGATGACCACCACCAGCCCGCCCGGCAACAACAACCAGGGATTGATCGTCACCGTTTGGACATTCTGCGAGTCTTGCAAGAGCGTTCCCAAACTCACCGCAGGTGGCTGAATGCCCAGTCCCAAAAAACTGAGCGCCGTCTCGCCCAGGATCATATGTGGGATGGCCAAGGTCAGATGCACGATCAAATAACTCAGGAAACCGGGCAGCAAGTGCCTCGTGATGATAGCCCGCTCACTTAAGCCGGACAATTTCGCTGCCAGCACATAGTCTTCTTCCCGCAAGCTGATCAGCTTGCCCCGCACTACCCTCGCCAAACCGGTCCAGCCCACAATAGCCAAAACCAGCGAAATGCCGAAATAAACCTGAATAGGCGTCCATTCCGGGGGAACCAAAGCCGCCAAAGCCATCCAGAGCGGCAAGGTGGGCAGCGATTGCAGGAACTCTATCAATCGCTGAATCAACATGTCGATACCGCCGCCGTAGTACCCGGACAGCCCGCCAAAAAACAAGCCAAGCGCGAAGCCAACGGCCAGACCCATCAGCCCCACGAAAAGCGATGTGCGGGTGCCCAGCAACATCCTGCTGAAAAGATCGCGTCCCAATCCGTCGGTTCCCGACGGAAAATAAACACCGGGTTCGTCGACGCCAAAGAGGTGTATGTCAGTATCGATAAAACCCAAAAGGCGATAGGGCTGGCCCTTGGTAAAGAACTGCAGAAAGTATTTCTCGCTGGTGTCCTCAGTATAGGCGCGCTGAAAGGTATTTAGATCCAATTCGCTGGTTATCTTGTAAACAAAGGGGCGCAAACTGAAGGCGCCATTTTCGTCGACGAAGTGAATCGGCGTGGGCGGCGCATACAGATAATCCGTGTAACGCTTGAAGGGACCATAAGGGGCGAAGAACTCGGCGAAGATCGCCAACACATAAAAGAGCACAAGAAAGTACATGCAGAAGTAGGCAACCCGATGGCGCTTGAACTTGCGCCAAATCAATTGCCGCTGCGAGAGAATCTCGTAGTGCAACTCTACCGGGGGCGTAAGTTCCGCAACTGTCGACCGCGTGGACATCAATTGGCCCTCTCGTAGCGTATGCGCGGATCCAACCACATCAGCAGCATATCCGACAAGAAAACGCCCAGCACAGTCAAGACGCTCAGCATCAACAGCATACTGGCTGCGGCATAGGTGTCCTGGGCAATAAGCGCCCGCAACAGAAGGGGACCGGTGGTCGGCAAGCCCAGCACAATAGACACGATCGCGGAGCCGGATACGATCTGCGGCAACAAACTGCCGATGCCGCTGACGATGGGATTAAAGGCCATGCGCAGCGGGTATTTGATGATTAGGAAGCGCTCGCGCAGTCCCTTTGACCGAGCCGTCAGCACGTATTGCTTCTGAAATTCGTCGAGCAGTTGCGCGCGCAAAATGCGGATTAAACTCGCGGTGCCGGCGGTGCCGACGACGATCACCGGCACGGGCAAATGCGTCAGCAAGTCCCAGAACCTTGCCAGGCTCCAGGGTTCGCGCAGGTATTCCGGCGAGAACAACCCGCCAGGCGTCACACCGAATACGCGCAACATGATGATCATGAAAACAAGCGCGATCAGAAAGTTCGGCGTCGCCAGGCCGATCAAGCCCAGGAACGAGAAAAAGTAGTCGCCGATGGAATATTGATTGATCGCCGAATAAAGCGCAATGGGCACCGACACCACATAAATGAAGATGATCGAGGCAATGGAGATGGTCATGGTCAGGAAAAGGCGTTCCTCGATCAAGGGCCATACTGGCTGCCCCCACTCGAAGGATTCTCCAAAATTGCCTTTGGTAACCAGCGGTATGATCCAGCGGAAATACTGCTCGTGCAAGGGCAAGTCCAGGCCATAGCGTACCTTGAGGAATTCCAGTTTTTCCTGGTCAACGATTTCGCCCGAGGCTTCCAACTCCAGCGCGTAATTCTGTATCCAACTGCCCGGCGGCAAATTGATGATATAGAAGGACAAGACGGAAACCAATAATAGGACAATAGCCATATATAGCAGGCGGCGCAGCAAATAATTCAACATTGCGCGATATGGTGACCTCAGAGTCTTGCTTTAATACAATAGCGTGAAAACAGGAACACGCTTCCCATCATATAGAACGCTGTTCAATACAGTGGAACTGCATTCAGAAATTAACACGTCGCGATTCCCATGTCAAATTTTCTGTCACAATGGCTGCGCCCGTTGCATTTTGCCACGCGCTCGGATAAGCTCAATCCACAAGTAACTCATGTCTCGCAGGACGAAAGAATGGTGGCAATGAGGACTGTACACGATCTGGAAACACCCAGCATCTTGATTGATCTTGATCTGATGGAGCGCAATATCGCAGCCATGCAGAAACGCTGCGACGATCTCGGCATTCAGTTCCGTCCGCATATCAAAACGCATAAGATTCCGGATATCGCGCGCCGCCAACTGGAAGCCGGCGCAGTCGGCATCGCCTGCCAAAAAGTGAGCGAGGCGGAAGTCTTCGCGGACGCCGGGATTAAGGACATTCAGATTCCCTACAATATCGTGGGCGCCGCCAAGACAAGACGACTTGCGCAATTGGCAAAGCGCGGGGATGTGACAGTCACGGTGGATAACCAAGCCGTGTTGGATGGCATCGCCACAGCCATGCAAGACGCCGGCGCGACGATCAGCGTGATGGTGGAGCTGGTCTCGCTCAATAAGCGCACCGGCACCACGCCGGAAGAAGCCCTGGCATTGGCGAAGCGCATCATCAAGGTCGATAATCTGCGCTTTGCCGGACTGATGATCTATCCATCCGACGCCGCCATTCGACCGCGTCTACAGAAGACTTTGAAATTGCTGAAAGACTCGGAAATCGAGGTAGCAACGGTTAGCGGAGGCGGCAGCGGCGCCATATTGGAATCGCACCTGATTCCGGAGTTGACCGAAATGCGCGTCGGCACCTACATCTTTTGGGATTGGGGCAGCGTCGCCGGCGGCATGACGACTTTTGAGGAGTGCGCCATGCGCATCCGCGCCACTGTGGTCAGCGCCAACGAGCCAAACCGCGTGATCCTCGACGGCGGCAGCAAATCCATACACTCGGAGACGGTGGACGGCTGCTTCGGCTATATCACAGAGTATCCCGACGCGCGCATATACAAGGTCAACGAAGAACATGGCTACGTCGATTTCAGCGCCTGCGACCATCAGCCGCAGGTCGGCGATATCCTGCATATCATTCCCGTGCACACTTGCGTCGTAACCAATCTGCATAACCAACTCTATGGACTGCGGGGAGACTGGATCGAAGAAGTCTGGGATGTCGCAGCCCGCGGCTTGGTCTGGTGATCGCTTCGTTCAAACTGTAGTCGGGCTGGAGTAACGAGGTAACAATCGATGCTGATCATTGACGCGCATCTTGATCTGTCCTGGAACGCCTTGGGCTGGAATCGAAACTTGCTCGATTCTGTCTATACTATTCGCGCGGAGGAAGGGCGCATACCCGGCAAGGGACGCGCTCAAAACACCGTTGCGCTGCCAGAGCTGCGACGCGGGCGCGTTGCGGTCAGTTTTGCCACCATGCTTGCGCGTTCCACCGGTACAGCCGTGCAGCATCTGGACTACGGATCACAAGCCCAAGCCTACGGAATGGCGCAGGGTCAACTCGCCTACTACCGCGCCCTGGAACGCGACGGGCATGTTCGTATCCTGGTCGACAAAGCCGGATTGACAGCCCATATCGAAGAATGGGAGGCTTGGGAAGATCACGATGGCGACATCAACAATGCGCCGCCTCTGGCCTTCGTACTCAGCATGGAAGGCGCCGATCCGATCCGCGACCCGGGTCAACTTCAAGACTGGTGGAATGCCGGGCTGCGTTTGCTGGGACCTACCCACTACGGTACAGGACGATATGCCGGCGGAACCGGCACAGAATTAGGACTCACGAAGCTCGGCAAACCGCTGTTGGCAGAAATGACGCGTCTCGGCGTGCTGCTCGATTTGACGCATTTTTCCGATCAAGCGTTTTGGGAGGCTGTGAGCATCTACGACGGCATGGCGCTGGCTAGCCACAACAACTGCCGGGCCCTCGTGCCTCATCAGCGCCAATTTAGCGACGAGCAACTAAAACTGATCATCGAGCGGGATGGGGTCATCGGCGCCGCATTTGACGTCTGGATGCTGAAACCGGGCTTCATCAAAGGCAGCAGCAACGCAGACGTTTTCATCGACAACGTTATTGATCATATAGACCATGTCTGTCAGCTCGCTGGCAACAGCCGGCATGCCGCTATCGGTACGGATCTGGACGGTGGCTTCGGCCGCGATCAATCCCCTTGCGATCTCGACACAATCGCTGATTTGCAGCAACTTCCGGCCAAGCTCGCCACACGCGGCTACAGCAAGGGGGATATCGAAAACATCATGTATAAGAACTGGCTGCGGCTGTTGGTCGCGGCTTGGGACTGAGCCGAGCTCGCCGGGTCAAATCAGCAGTGGTCTCATCTGGCAGAGCGCCCGCTCTAACAAGTCAAGCTCGACGGCAAAGCACAAGCGCAGGTAACCTTCTCCCTGTGGACCAAAGGCAGCGCCCGGCGCCAAGCCGACTCCGGTCTTGCGCAAGACATCCAGCGCGAAGGAATAACTGTCTCCCACGCCTTCGACGGTGAAAAAGGCGTAGAAAGCCGCCTGTGGCGTTGGCAAGTTGACGCGCGGCAATTCGGCCAAGCAATCGACCAGCAGCTCCAGCGCCGCCCGGTAGCGCGCTGTCGAAGAGCGAATAAAGTCTTCGCCTTGCGTAAGCGCGGTGATCCCGGCGATCTGGGTAGGCGAGAAGATACAGGAAAAATTGTACTCGGTCACCATTTCCACCGCCGAAATCAGCGAGGCGGGCATTGTAATCCACCCCAGTCGCCAGCCTGTCATCGCCCAGGATTTTGAAAAGCTGTTGATGATCAGGTATTTGTCTTCATCGGTGACCTTGTCTATGAAGCTCGGCGCGCAACTGCGATCAAAGACGATGCGATTGTATACTTCGTCGGCGATCAGCCAAATGTCCCGCTCCCGGCAAAAGTCCAGAATCTCCTGCTGTTCATTGTCCTCGAGCATCCAGCCGGTCGGATTGTTGGGCGAATTGATTAACATGGCGCGTGTATTCGCGCTACAGGCATCAAACAACTCATCCAAATCAAGCTGCCATTTCTCCGCTGCGGGCCGCAAGGAAACACGCGCGATGTCTGCCCCCAAGATACGGGCGGCGGAAGGCAAATTGGGCCAGACCGGCGAGGGAATCACCACGGTATCTCCCTCGGCCACAATGCACTGCAGGACGACCGACAATGCAGTCATACCCGAGGGCGTAACCGCGATATTGTCGAGAGTGAGATCTGTCCCGTACAAGCCGTTTGTATAGGTTGCCAGGGCTTCGCGCAATTCGACGATTCCCAAATTGGGCTGATAAAAGGTCTGACCCTCGTCGATTGCGTCCTTGGCCGCTTCCCGTATGAATTGGGGTGTTGGCTGGTCGGGTTCGCCAAACCACAATGGTATGACATCCGTTTTTCCAATTGCGGCGTTAGCCACTTTACGAATCAAGCTTGGCTGGAGCGCATTGATGGACGGACGTGAAGCGCGTATTTGAGTCGTCAAGCCTAATCCCCTTCTTGTTTGTAAATGGCCACAGCGGCGACAATGATGATGCCTTGGATCAAACCCTGAATGAATTGGTTCACACCGAGCATGACCAGCAGATTCGCCGTCACACCCAGCAGCAGCACTCCCCCAAGGGTGCCGGCGACGCTGGCCCGCCCTCCAAATAGACTGGTGCCGCCGATGATCACCGCGGTTATCGTCTGCAATTCAATGCCGTCGCCGATGGCTGGATCGCCGACTCCCATGCGCGAAAGCCAAAGCAATCCCGTTATCGATGCCGTGACCGAGCAAATCACATAGACGCCATAGCGCACCAGTTTTACCGGTACACCCGATAGATGAGCGACTTCTTCGTTGCCGCCTATTGCGAAGAGATACTTGCCAAAAACGGTATAACGCAGCAGCAGCGCGGTCAGCACCAGCATCACGGCGAACATAAACGCGATTATCGGCACCGGCCCGATCTTCTGCACATAAAACATGATGAATTCTCGGCTGGCTTTACCAACCGGTGATGTCGAAATGCTCAAGCCGACGCCGCGCAAAATCACCATGGATGCCAGCGTGACGATAAAGGGCGCGATTCGCAACTCATTGATCAGCAAGCCGTGAATCAATCCCACCAGTACGCCTAATCCCAGGGTAGCGACGATCGCAAGGAACAAATTGCTGCTTTCGCCATTCATTATGATTGCCGAAACCAGAATGGACACCTTCACCAGCGACCCAACCGAGAGATCAATACCCGCCGTCAATATAACCAGCATCTGCCCCAGCGCGACGATCCCCAGGAAGGCGGATTGTCGCGCGACATTGGTCAGGTTGCGCGCGGTGAGAAAGCGCTCGGACTGCGTGGCGCCGATGATGATGAGAACGACAATAAAACCATAGACGGCAAAAATCGGACCGTAACGCCGCAGGAACAGCCGCTGGGAACTGGTCAAGCCAGCGAAAAGCCGCGCCGAGACGTTCATGAAAGCTCCGCTCCCGCGTCAGCCATAGTGGCGAGTTCAATGATGCCAGCCTCGGTCGCCTCCTCCTGCGCGACTTCGCCCACAATGCGTCCATCGTTCATGACCAAAATCCGATCGCTCATGCCGATCACCTCGGGCAACTCTGACGAGATCATCACAATCGCGATGCCGCGATCGTTCAACTGACGCATCAGCTTGTAGATTTCGAATTTTGCGCCGACATCGACGCCGCGCGTCGGCTCATCAAGAATGACCACGGCCGGATCCGTTTCCAGCCATTTCGCCAGCACCACCTTTTGCTGATTGCCCCCGCTGAGGTACTGCGCTTCCTGATCAGCGGAAGCCATAACGATGGACAGTCGCTCTTTCGCCTCTTCAACGATTTTGTTCTCTAGCGGGCTTTGCAGCACGCCAAAACGCGTGAGCCGCGACAGAATCGGCAGCGTGATGTTGATACGCACGGACAGCGAGGTAAAAAGCCCGTGCGACTTGCGATCTTCCGGCACCAGCACCAAGCCCGAATCAATCGCCTGCGCCGGATTGCTCCAGCGCGCGCCTTTGGCGCCAGCCAGCGTAATCTCCCCGCTCGTCAAGGGATCGGCGCCGAATAGAGCGCGCGCCAGTTCCGTCCGCCCGGAACCGACCATGCCGGCAATGCCCAGTATTTCGCCCGCGTAAAGTTCCAGGCTGGCGTCTTCCAGTATGGTTTCGGTGGAAATATTCTCGGCAACAAGCAGCAAGTCGCCCTGCTCGTGTTCCGTCTGCGGGAATATTTCATCCAGCGGCCGCCCGACCATCAGTTCAACCAAAGTAGATCGATCCAATTGATCGATTGGGCGGGTATCTACCAGTTCGCCATCCTTCAGTACCGTCACCTCGCTGGCGATGCGAAAGACCTCATCCAGCCGATGAGAGATGTAGATGATGGTGACGCCCTGCTCCACCAGCGACTCAATGATGCTAAACAATTGATCGAGTTCGCTGCCCGCCAGGATCGCCGATGGCTCGTCCATGACGATAAGATCGGCGTTCTGCGACAAGGCTTTGGCGATTTCGACGAGTTGACGCTGCGCGACGGTCAATTCCCGGACCGGCAAACGCGTATCCAGCGAGATTCCCAGGCGCGCCAGTAATTTGGCCGCGCCCTGGTGTAGTTCTTTCAAATTCAGCATCCCAAGCGCATAACGTGGCTCGCGCCCCAGGAAGATGTTCTCAGCCACGGACATCTGCGGCACAAGCGCCAGTTCCTGATAGATGATGCTGATGCCGCTGTCGATGACCTCGCCGGCCGACGCTCCCTCGCGCTGTTCACCTTTGTAGATGATCTCGCCGGCATCCGCCTTGTAGGCGCCCGCCAGGATCTTCATCAAGGTCGACTTGCCAGCGCCATTCTCGCCCACAAGCCCGTAGACCTGGCCCGGCTTGCAACGGATTGAAACGTCTTTTAACGCTTCCACACCGGCAAAGGACTTGGAGATATTAAGCATCTCCAGGATGTATTCGCTCATGCCTCGCTCGGTCCCTCGACGGAAAAGCGGTATCCGGGGCCTTCATGCTCCCCGGATACCGCGCATGCCTCATGTCTCGGCGGATACCTTACTCTTCTTCAACGAGGAAGCCAAGCTCCGCCAGCTTCTCGTCGGACATGGTGATCGGACCATGCACGTCGTCGCTCCATCTCGGCCTGTAGTAATCCGCGGCCTCGGCATCGGTGAAGGGACGGGCTTCGGGCATGGTATCGATGAAGTCGATGAAGCGCGAAGTAGGCTCGCCCTGCAGAATCTGGATGGCGGCGTCGAGGCAGACCGTGATCATGGCGTTGGGGTACATCCAGGCGTAGAATTCGAAGCCGTGTTCCATCGCCGACCGCAAGAAGCCGTTCTGCATTTCCCCGCCCGCGATCGGCGGGATCTCCATCCCGGCATCCTCATAGGCGCTGATGATGCCTTGCGCCATCTGCGCGCCGCCGGTCCAGATGCCATCGATCTCGTCGCCGTGCTGCGCCAGCCAGGTCTCCATGATCTTCTTGCCTTCGGCTGGCGACCAGAAGCCCGGTTGGTTATCGAGCAGCTCAATGCCGGCCGAGTCGAAGACAGCTAGCGCGCCTTCTTCCATGATGACCGAGGTCGTAACACCCGGGATGCCTGTCATCATCAGGAAATCGCCATCGGCGCCGACTGTGTCAATCAGCCACTGTGCCAAATTGGCGCCGACAGTGAATAGATTCGTGCCCACTTCGGTGACGAAGTTGTCGGTTTCCACCGCGCTGGCGCAAAGCACAACCGGAACGCCCTGCATCATCGCCCGCTCAACCGGCGCGGAAAGCGCCGCCGCGCCCATCGGCACCAGAATCAGCGCATCCGGTTCCTGCGCCAGCAAGTCTTCCACCTGCGGCACCTGAACATCGGCGCTGGCCTGCGCGTCGCCGTAGAGCAATTCTGAGACGACATCTTCGCCCAGTTCCTCAACGTACCAATAGGCATGCGCATCCATCAGCGCCGACCAGGCGTTGCTGGTGCCCTGCGCCGCAAAGGCGATGCGATAGGGCGGATCCTTGGCGAATGCGCTGGTGTCGTAAACTTCATCAACGCGTGAAAGCACGCTTTGCAAATACGGCGAAGCATCAATCATCTCTTGCGTGATCTCGAACTCCATCATGCCGTCATCTTGGCCAATCGACACAAGTGACGTGCCGAGAAGCAAGGACATGATCAGCAGCCCGTAAGTCAATTTCCTCAACATTAGATTTCCTCCCAAAGATTACTAAAGGTCAATATGCATTGACCCGTTGGACCTGCTTTCTAAGGTATAGAATTATCCCAATCGTCCCCCTTTTCACTCCGATCCTTACTCTTCGATACTGGCGACGCTGTACAAGGTAACTGCGCCCAGAATCACCAAGCCCTTAATGATGAACTGCACCTCGATATCCAAGCCCATCAGCACCGCCATCGTGCTCAATATCTGAATCATAAGCACGCCGGCGATGGTACCCATTAAGCCGCCGCGGCCGCCGACGAAGGCAGTCCCGCCGACGATCGCCGCCGCAATCGAATCCAGTTCCAGCCCTGTGCCAATGAAGCGATCCACATAGCCGACATAACCCGTCAGCACGACGCCCGAAACCACCGCCAGGCAGCTACCCAGGATATATACGGAAATGCGGATGGCGTCGACTGAAATGCCCGAAAGGCGTGCCGCCTCGATATTGCTGCCGACCGCGTAGACTTTACGACCATAGGCTGTGCGCCGCAAAACGAAGATGAAGAAGGCGTTCAGCCCCAACCACAATAGCAGCGGAATCGAAAGCACAAACCAGGACTGATTGACGATGCCCATTATCTCCGGCACGAAGCCGCCGGGCACGCCTTTGGTGTAGGCTTGTGTGGCGCCTTTGACCAGCACCAGCATCCCCAGCGTCGCCACAAACGGGGGCACACGGCGCTTTGTCACCAGGACGCCGTTGCCGGCGCCAATCAGCGCGCCAATGCCCAGCGAGATCAGAATTGCCGGCAGCACCATCTCGTCGCGGCCGTTGGTAACATCCGCCACCACTATCGAAGTCATGATGAAAATGCCGCCGATGGACAAGTCAAGACCGGCGACCAGCAAAATCATCGTCTGCCCAATCGCCACAATGCCCAATTGCGACGCTTGCCGCATGACCACTGCAATCGTGTTCACCTCGAACAATTTCGGCGTCAAGAATAGAGCGGCAATAAGCAAGACAGCCAGCGCCATATATACGCCAAAATCCACGACTAGCTTGCGCAGCCGCCAAGCGCTGAAACCCGCTCTTTCTTCGTATGGCTTTGCCAGGCTCATTCGCATTCCTGACTGTCAAACTGCGCAGCAAGCGCTGTTCGTGGACAACTCAATGCTGCAATTTAGTGCGGGGCTGCCGGGGCGTCCGGGTCATCGAGGTATTTCGCCGCCCACTCGACGCCTTCCCAGGAAATCGTTTTTTCCGGGGCGATTTTCACCAGATAGCGCGGACGCACCCGCGAGGGCTCGAGGTATTCCGGGCCGCGTTCGCCCAGGTAGCGAACCGCCATGCGTCGAGCGATTTCCAGCCACTCGCCGTGCATCAAGGCCGGTCCTTCAACAATTTCGGCGCCGCCGCGGAACAGGACGCGCGTATAGGGACTGACGTCCATGGCGCAGGATACCGAACAGCGCGGATTGCGCATCAGATGCTGCGCGAAGATGGTCTTCGCGCGCGGGATGACCCACATCGCCTCGCCGTCCCATTCTTGCCAGACCGGGGTGATATAGGGGTCGCCCTTGCTATCGATGGTGGCGATGCGCGCCACCACCGCGCCATCCAGAAATTCCTTGATCTCCGGCGGATACAACCCGCGCATCTTGCCCATCCATTCGGGGTATGTGCGTTCCTCACTCATAAGTTTGTTTATCCTCCAAACACAAGCAGTCAGTATTCATGCCGCCGGACAATTGCCGTCAGCGAGCACCTTATTTGAGCCAAGTATAACGCCTTTCACAAACGTCGCCAAAGCGACTGCTACCACCAAACCGCTAACTTATAGTGGAAACCACAGCCGCTAGATCAGGACAATCTTCACGCCAGCAGCGTCTTCCGGCGGGATAGTCCTGGCTTCGCCGCCAGTACGGAAGCGAATCCGATAGGGCACGGGTCTGTTCGCTTCGATGTGCTCCTGAAGCGGGCTGCTGGCGTCATTCGGTTTCAGGTATTCCAGCCGGTGCGGACCGGCTTGAAAGGCGACGCCGGAGGCATTCAGGTCTTCGTCATTGACCGGCTGGCCTACTTGTCCCAATACCGCTCCCATGATCCGGCGCGCCCTTTCCAAATCGCGCGCCGCCAGCGTGATGGTATCAATGCCCCTGACACCGTTCTCGTGACTTTTTTCCTTCGGCACACGCTCTTCCCGCGGCGTCTCGTCTTCGATGATGAAGGGGATGAGCCCCTGATAGTCGCTGTAGATTTCGTTATTCAGCCATTTGAGGCGATAGCCGTCGACGCGAAGGCGACTCAAACCGACCAGCGGACTCATCTCGACGCCGCCCGCTTCGAACAGCGCGTAATCCGCGCGAACATCGTCCGTCACCATACAGAAGTCAATCAAACCGCCGCCGCGTTCATGGACCGCATCCCACCAATAATGTTCGGGGCTGTCTTCGTAAAAAGACAGCAGTTCAATGTAGGCGCCGTCCTCCAAGCCGATCAAATTGTTATAGGAGCCGATCGGGTGTTTGCCGCCGCCGACAACAGTGAATCCCAAAGACTTGAAGGCCGCTGTTAGCCTGTCCAGGTCCGGTCCGGCGATGACAATGTGATCAATGCCCAAGATCATATCTCTCTCCCGTCCGTGTGAAATCTCCGCGCCAGTATAACACGTCAGCCCGCCAATGAATTCGATAGCGCCAGTCAGCCAAATGCTTGACTATGGTCGCCAGATTCGTTCTATTTGTAGGGTACTTAGTTTCCTTGGAGAAGCCCTATGAAAATGACAAGCGATCTACATGTTGTTGGCGGCGGCTATTTTGGCTATGGACTGTCAGGAAGGCTCGACTGCCACGTTTTTGTCCTCAACAGCGGCGATGAACTAGCCCTGGTTGATCCCGGCATGGGCATGGACAGGGACTTCGATACCATCCTCGAACACATCCGCGACGACGGTCTCGACCCCGGCAAAATCCGCAAGCTCATTCTGACTCATTATCATTGCGATCACATCGGCGCCGCAGCCGAAGCGCAAAGGCGACTCGATGTCGAAGTCTATTCGTCCGCCTTCGCCGCGCCG
This sequence comes from Chloroflexota bacterium, assembly GCA_011525385.1. GTDB lineage: Bacteria > Chloroflexota > Anaerolineae > Aggregatilineales > Phototrophicaceae > UBA6055. The sequence continues at coordinate 41,553 of WTGF01000062.1, forward strand.
GTCATCCGCGAGGCCGACGAAAAAGCGGTCGCCCTTGATGTCGCCAAAGCGGCCAACTTCTTCCCGGCTGATTTCCACCTGCCGCCCTGCCCGGTGGATGTGGAGCTAGTCGAAGGCGATGTGATCAAAGTCGGCAATCTGGAACTGGAAACATTCGAGACGCCCGGTCATTGCGACGGCCATCTCAGCTTTCTGATGCGCGGAGGCGACCGGACCTACTTGCTGGGCGCGGACCTGGTTTTCTGGGGCGGCAAGGTCGTCTGGCAGAACATCCACGACTGCCGCATCGACGCTTACGCCGACAGCATGTTTAAGATGGAGCCATACGATTTTGACGCGCTCGTCCCGGGTCACTTGCAAATCTCGCTGACCGGCGGCAAGGCGCATGTAGACGCGGCCTGCGCGGCGTTCCGGCAGTTGGGCGTCCCGCCGAATCTGTTGTAGAGAGCCTCTGAATTACAGGCCATTTATCGGTCCTCAGCAAATCATTTGCTTGACACTGTAAACATTATCCGCTATAGTCCTGTATAGTAAACGTTTTCTATTTGTACTTGTTAGCGGCTATTTTCTTGGTCACGATACGAGAAGTCGCGCGGATTGCCGGTGTCTCCATCGCCACAGTTTCGCGCGTATTGAGCAACAGTGATTATCCTGTCAGCTTGCAGACCCGCGAGGCGATTCTTAAAGTCGCGGCAGATCTCGGCTATTCGCCGAACCGCGCCGCCCGCAGCTTGCGCACCGAGCGCTCATCCCTGATTGGCGTCATCCTCGACAATTTTTCTTCGCAATGGGCGCCTGTCATTGTACGCGGCATTCAAGATGTCCTGCACAAGAAAGGCTATTTCACCTTGGTGGTCAACATCCCTTGGGAAAAACACTCGCGAGCGGATGTTGTCAAAGATCTGATGGGCCATTCGGTGGACGCTTTTGTATTCGTCGAGACCTGGCATCCCGTTCGGGAACGCCTGGACATGCTCAACAACAAGCCCTACGTCATCGTCCACCGCCTGTTTCACGAGTCCGATCCGCACAGCATCATCCCGGACGAAGCGCAGAACAGCGCGCTGGCGGTGAAACATCTCTTGGAGCTGGGGCACGAGAAGGTCGCCTATATCGCCGGCGACGCCAACTACTTTTCTTCCTCGCAACGGCTGGATGTTTACCTGGATACCATGCGCACCGCCGGGCTTGGCGTTCGAGATGGCTGGATCGCCCACGGCGAGTGGCGCATTCCCAGCGGCTACCAATGCACGCAGCGAATTCTAGCCGCTGATGAGATGCCCAGCGCCATTGTTGCAGCCAATGACGAGTTGGCTTATGGCGCTCTGCTGGCGGTAATCGACGCCGGCTTGAAGGTACCGGATGATATCGCCATCGTCGGTTATGACAACAATGACATCTCGCGTATTTCAAACCCGACAATTACCACGGTATCCCTGCCGCTCTTCCTCATGGGACAGGTCGCGGCGGAAAACTTGTTGTGCCAGCTCCAAACGAGCAGGCGCGAATACGCGGAGCAACTGATTCCAGGCGAGCTTATCGTTCGTCAATCTTGTGGCGCGCCCGAGGGTGTCGAAGTCTATGCCCGTGATTTCGTGCGCGCGACCGTGGAATAATCTTGCGTGAGATTCGTGAAAGGAGGATTGATTGGAGAAATTGAGGCGAGTTGACAGTTTTTGCCGGACCATCAATATCAATAAGGAGATGAAGAAAATGACACCCCGAAGAATAGTTTTCGCAGTCTTGATCATGGCGCTCTGCATCGGCGCGCTGCCGCTTTCGGCGCAAGATGAAGGCGTCACCATGACAATGTGGGTGCGCAACATCGGCGACCAAGTGCAGGAGCTGGTCGACGCCTGGAATGACAGGGGCGGCAGCCAGATTGAATTGACCGTCATCCCGCCAAACGAGTTTGTCACCAAAATGGGCGCAGCCATCGCCGCCGGCGAATCGCCCGATATCGCCAGCATCGACCTGATCTACGCGCCAGCCTTCGCCGCGGCCGGTCAACTGCTGGATATCACGGACTGGGTGGACGCGCTGCCCTACGCCGATGACTTGATCCCCGCGCATTCGGAGCTTGGCACGTACGAAGGGCGGAAATACGCCGTGCCCTTCCTCATCGAAGGCTCGTTCATCATCTACAACAAGGGACTCTTCGAGGCAGCCGGCTTGGATCCAGAGGCGCCGCCGACGACCTGGGACGAGCTGCTGGAGGCGGCGCGCGCCATCTCGGCAATCGGTGATGAAACCTACGGCTACTACTTCGCGGGCGCCTGCGCCGGCTGCAACGCCTTTACCTACTTGCCCTTCATTTGGGCCAGCGGCGGCGATGTGCTCAGCGACGATTACAGCGAAGCCACCATCGCGACAGACCCGATCGTGCGCGAGGCGCTGGAATACTATCGGCTGATGTGGGAAGAAGGGCTCATCCCTGAGGGGGCGAGCATCGACGATGGCGGCAGCTTCGTGAGCGCCTTTGGCACCGGCACAATCGGCATGGCGGGTACGGGCGCCTTCGGCATCAACGTCTACCGCAACGATCACCCCGAGTTAGATTTGGGCGCATTCCACATTCCGGGCAAGGATGGCGGCGCGGCGTCCTTTGGCGGCGGCGATGTCATCGCCATCGGCAGCGGCACACAACATCCTGAGGAGGCTTGGGAGTTCCTCGAATGGATGATGAGCGACGAGACCCAGCTTGAGCTCTACGCCGCCAGAAATCGGACGACCGTGCGCGTTTCCATGCTCGAGAATGAGTATTCGAAAGATGACCCGCTGGTGCTGACAGCCGCGAGCGCGCTAGCGGTGGGCAAGTCGCCCTACTCGCTGGTCTATAACGACCTCTTCAACGACCCCAACGGTCCCTGGCTGGAGATGATCCAGATCGCGATCCTCGATGGCGACATCGACGGCGCGCTGCAGTTAGGGCAAGACCGCTTCACGCAGATCATTGAAGGCTAAGCGCCAATCGCTTGAGCGTCTGCCGATTTGGAGTTATGCTACTGTCGGCAGGCGCTCTTGCCGCCGCCGCTCGCTAGAAGGGTATCGCTCTGCGCATGACACTCCAACTCGAATCTCTCAGTTGGGAGCAGCGCCGCAAGCTGACGGGGTTGCTATTCGTGCTGCCGACGGTGCTCTTTGTGACCGTCTTCTTCATCATCCCGCTGGCGATGACGGTATTCATGTCCTTCCACGATTGGCCCCTTATCGGCGAGCAATCCTGGATCGGCACGACCAATTACACCGAGCTAGCGAAAGATCGGCAATACCTCAAGAGCCTGGATTTCACCTTTCGCTACACGCTTTTCGTCACGCCGCCGATATTCATCCTGGGCTTCATCCTGGCGTCGCTGGTGAGACACAATATCCGCTTCATCGGCATATTCCGTACGATATTCTTTCTGCCAGTGGTGATCGGCTTGGGGGTCTCGAGCCTGTTGTGGGTCTGGATGCTGGATCAGCGCGTCGGCATCTTCAACAAGATCTTGCTGGATTTGCATTTGATAGCAAAGCCGCAGCTATTCCTGGCGAAACCGACCACCGCCATGAATGTCATCATTCTTTCGGTCGTTTGGAAGACGGTCGGCTTCACCATGATCCTGCTGTTGGCGGGCTTGCAGAGCATCCCGGACGAACTCTATGAATCGGCGGATGTGGATGGCGCGGGCTACTTCCGCAAGCTCTTTTACATCACGCTGCCGCTGATGCGCCGCACGATCGCTCTGGCGCTCATCCTGTCCGTGATTGGCTCTGTGCTGGCATTCGACCAGTTCTACATCATCACCCGCGGCGGACCGCGCAACAGCACAATTTCTATCGTCTATTGGATATTCAACAATTCCTTTACTTACTGGAAGATGGGCTATGGCGCTGCGATGTCCATCGTGCTGCTTGGCATCTTGGTGGCGCTGACCAGCTTTCAGTATTATGTCTTGCGAGAGAAATACTAGATGACAGTGGCACCATTGCGCGACCGACCAGCCGGCATCAGCGGACTGACCCAGCAGCAGACTCGGCGCATCCGCCAGCGCGCGCTGCTGGCTATTAAGTATTTTGTCCTCACTGTGCTGGCGATTCTATTTCTCTTCCCCATTGCCTGGTCGCTGCTCAACTCGCTGAAGCGGCCATCAGAGTCGCTTGCGATTCCGCCGACTTATCTGCCGACGGAGATCGTCTTCGAAAACTATACGCAACTGACATCCTTCGGCAATTACGGCGTCGTCGGGCATGTGGAGAACAGCGCGATTGTTGCGCTGATGACCGTGTTTGGCAGCCTGGTCTTGAGCACGCTGGGCGGCTACGGATTCGCCCGCTTCAACTTCCCGGGCAAGAATGCGCTCTTCATCATGGTGCTTTCCACTTTGATGATCCCCTTTCAGTCGATATTGATTCCGCTTTTTGTGATGCTGGTGCGCTTTGAGCTCAACGACACGCTCGTCGGGCTCGCCCTGGTTTACATCACCTTCCAACTGCCCTTCGGCATCTTCTTGATGCGCAACAGCTTCCTGGCGGTGCCGAAGGAAATCGAGGAAGCTGCGCTGCTGGACGGCTGCAGCTCCCTTAGCCTGCTCTATCGGATGATGCTGCGGCTGGTCCTGCCGGGCATCGTGACGGTCGCGATTTACGCCTTCATCAATTCTTGGAACGAATTCCTCGCCGCGCTGATTTTTATGTCCGATCAGGACAAGTTCACGCTGCCGGTCTTCCTGACCCTGGTCCGCAGCGGCATATATGGCACGGTGGATTGGGGCGCGCTGCAGGCGGGCGTCATCGTCGCCATCTTTCCCTGTCTGGTCGTATTCCTGCTCTTGCAGCGCTATTATATCAACGGCCTGATAGGCGGCGCGGTCAATAACTGATCGGGCTCATCCCAAGGACAGCTCATGGACAAGCTTCCCTCGAATCGCGAACCCCTATATCCGGCCGCGTTCCAAGCCCTGCCGCTGGGCGCCATCAAACCGCGCGGCTGGCTGCTGAATCAGCTACGAGTGCAAGCGGGCGGTCTCAGCGGCCACCTCGACGAGTTCTGGCCGTCGGTCGGTTCCGACAGCGGCTGGCTGGGCGGCGACGGCGAATCCTGGGAGCGCGGTCCCTATTATCTCGATGGCTTGCTGCCCCTCGCCCACCTGCTCGAAGACGACGGCCTGCTGGGCAAGGTCGAACCCTGGATCGAATGGACGCTCAACAGCCAGGACGAACGCGGCTTCTTCGGCACGCGCGATCCCGACTGGTGGCCGCGCATGATTATGCTCAAGGTGCTGATGATGCACTACGAAGTCAGCGAAGACGAGCGCGTCCTCCGGCTGATGACGGATTACTTCCGCTATCAGTTGCGCGTCCTGCCTTTGCGCCCTCTGTACTTGTGGGCTTGGGCGCGGGCCATGGACAACGTGCTGGCTGCGCATTGGCTCTACAACATCACCGGTGACGGATTCCTGTTGGACTTGGCTCAGCTACTCATTGACAGCACGCTCGACTGGCCTGATCTGCAAGCCAACTACAGCCTGCGCCACGTTTTGCCCTTGAAAGAGTGGCATAACGGGATGATGACGCACGGTCCCAACAACGCGATGGGGGTCAAAGCCGGCGGCGTCTTCTACGTGCAGACCGGCAAACCCTGGCATCAAATGGCGTCCCGCCTCGGCATCGAGAATCTGACGCGGCATCATGGCCAGCCCAATGGCATCTTCAGTTGCGACGAACATCTCAATGGCACGGCGCCGGTCAGCGGCAGCGAGCTTTGCGCCGTCGGCGAGTTCATGTTCTCGCTGGAAGAGCTGATGCGCATTCTGGGCGATCCCTTCTTCGGCGACCAACTGGAACGTGTGACGTTCAACGCATTCCCCGCCACTTTCACGCCCGATATGTGGGCGCATCAATACGATCAGCAGGTCAATCAAGTGTTGGCGACCGTGGCGGAACGCAATTGGACCGATAACACTGACGAATCCAATATCTTCGGCTTGGAGCCGCATTTCGGCTGCTGCACCGCCAACATGCACCAAGCCTGGCCCAAATTCACCAAGAGCCTTTTCATGGCGACGCCCGACGGTGGATTGGCGGCGGTCGCCTACGCGCCCTGCCAAGTCAAGACGACAGTTGCCGACGGAGTTCCGATCACAGTAACCGAAACGACTGACTATCCCTTCAAGGGAGAAATCCATTTTGCCTTCGACTTGGACTCGCCCGGCGAATTTGATCTGAGCCTGCGCATCCCGGCATGGGCTGACGAGGCGACGCTGACCGTCTGCGGCCAGACATCCGCGCTGCGTTGCGCGGGCAGCTTCCACCAGTTGCGGAGAACTTGGCGATCGGGCGACAGCGTCACGCTTAAGCTGCCAATGGACGTTCGCCTGAGTGAAGGGCACAAGGGCTTGCTATCCGTATATCGCGGTCCGCTGCTTTTCGGCTCGCGCATTGACGAAGAATGGCAGCAGATCGCCGGTGAACTCCCCCATGCCGATTGGGAGATATATCCCAAATCGCCCTGGAATTACGGCTTGATACCCGATGAGGAAGCCGTGCTTGCCGGTCTGACAGTGACGGAAGCGGCGCCTTCGGAGATTCCCTTCGCCACGGATCAGCCTCCGGTCACATTAACGGCGAAGGCAAAGCGCCTGCCTGGCTGGACCCTGAAAGACAACTCGGCCGCCGATATTGACGTTGGTCCGCATCCTGCCGACGAGGCAACCGAGCAGCTCACGCTGATTCCCTTTGGTTCGACTCAACTGAGAATCGCGGCCTTTCCAATTGCGCAGAACGAAGAGGATAAAGCATGAGCGACTATCCCATCACGCCGGCGCCCTTTGCCAGCGTGAAGATACAAGACGATTTCTGGAAGCCCCGTATTGATACGGCGGTAAACGTCACCATCCCCTACGACTTCGAAAAATGCCAAGAAACCGGGCGCATCGACAATTTCGCCAAAGCAGGCGGTCTGATGCACGGTCCGCACAAAGGCATTTTCTACGACGACTCCGATGTCTTCAAAGTGGTGGAAGGCGCCGCCTACGCCCTGCAGATCGCGCCCAACGCCAAGTTGGAATCTTACGTCGACGATCTGATCGACAAGTTCGCCGCTGCTCAGGAAGACGACGGTTATCTCTACACGGCGCGCACCATTGACCCGGTCAACATCGACCACCGCTGCGGCGCCCAGCGCTGGTCAAACCTGGCGGTCAATCACGAATTATACAATGTCGGCCACATGTACGAGGCCGCAGTTGCCTATTACCAAGCCACTGGCAAGCGCAAATTCCTTGATGTCGCGCTCAAAAACGCCGATCTGATTGACTCCGTTTTTGGCCGCGACAAACTGCGGAATGTTCCCGGGCATCAGGAGATCGAGATCGGCTTGGTGCGCCTCTACCGCGTCACCGGCGAACTGCGATACCTGAATCTGGCGAGATTCTTACTCGATGAACGAGGCTGCGCCAATGGACGGGAGCTTTACGGTCCCTACTGCCAGGATCACCTGCCCGTGATTGAACAAAGCGAAGCGGTTGGTCATGCCGTCCGCGCCGGGTATCTCTATGCGGGCATGACTGACATTGCGGCATTGACCGCTGATGCCGCCTATGCATCGGCTGTGACTGCCCTCTGGGAAAATGTGGTCGGCAAGAAACTGGCATTGACCGGCGGCATCGGCGCTCGCCACGACGGCGAAGCCTTCGGCGATAACTATGAACTGCCGAACTTGACCGCCTACAATGAAACCTGCGCCGCGCAAGCCAACATCCTCTGGAACCATCGCCTCTTCTTATTGACAGGCGAGGCCAAGTATGTTGATGTTCTGGAACGCACGTTGTACAACGGATTCTTGTCCGGCGTCGGTATGGACGGGACTTCCTTCTATTACGTGAATCCCCTGGCCTGCGACGGCGAATATCCTTTCAATCGAGAACGCGCCATGAGCCGTCAGCCCTGGTATGAGACATCCTGCTGCCCGACGAATGTCGTCCGGCTGCTGCCTTCTCTTTCCGGATATATCTACGCGCTGCGCGATCAAGCGCTTTATGTCAATCTGTATGTGGGGGGCGAGGCGGCATTCAGCCTGGACGGCGCAGACCTCAAAATCGCGCAGACCACGGATTATCCTTGGGACGGCAGGGTCGTCCTCGATATCGCCGTCTCGCGGCCGACTGCCTTCGCCCTCAAGCTGCGCATTCCGTCTTTCGCGCAGTCTTCCCCGCATGGAAAGCCGCTGCCCAGCGATCTCTATCGCTACCTCGACGAGTCCGTCGATGCGCCTAGCTTATCCGTCGCCGACGAAGAAATACCTGTGGAGATTCAAAAGGGTTATGCGACGGTCTCTCGCGTCTGGGAGGGCAGGACCCGTGTCTGCTTGAACCTGCCGATGAAGGTTCGCACTGTTGTCGCGCACCCTGCAGTAGCCGAGTTGCAGGACAAAGTGGCGCTGGAACGCGGACCGCTTGTCTATGCCTTGGAAGCGGCGGACAACGATGCGCCCGTACTTGATCTGGCGCTGGATGACGCCGCTCAATTGCGCGCCGAGCATACGCCAGATTTGCTTGGCGGCGTCACATCAGTTCAGGGCAATGCCTTCGATGCCCGCGGGAACGCCGCCAGATTCACCGCGATCCCGTATTACGCCTGGGGACATCGCGGCGACGGTCAGATGACCGTTTGGCTAAAGCGACGATAGATATAGGCAAGTCATTCCTGTGGATTGATAGTTTCAGTTGACTATCCGAAAGCGTCTAATCCCAATCGCAAACAACACGATGGACGAGCCAATCAGCACACTGATATAAGGCAGAATATCCATCAGCCCCCCATTAAAGTAAATGAGCGTATTGAAACCGTCCATTACCCAAGCCACCGGCGAAATATGACCGAGCGTTTGCATAAACGGCGGCACAACCTCCAGCGGCCACCAGCCACCGCCGAGCGCCGCCAACGAGACCGATAACAAGTTTGCCAGGTAGATAGCTTGCCCTTCCGAACCGATGGAACTGGCAATGGCAAAGGTCAAAGCTGTAATACACAAGGCAAAAGCAGCCATGACAAACACCAGCAGGACAATCCGCGAGCCAATTTCCAAACCCATCAGCCCGCCGAATCCGAACAAGATGAGATATTGTATCATCCCTAAGATAAAGAAGCTCAGGATTCTACCTCCCAGCACCTGCGCCCGTGATATTGGCATGACGATGACACGCTGCAAGGTCCAGTTTTGACGATCGCGCAGCAGCGTCGCCATCCCGCCCAAGACCGTAAACATCACAAACATCGCTCCCAAGCCGGGCACGGATTGTCCGAAGCCCTCGCCGGGTTGCAAGGCGCGTTCGGTATTGCTCAGCCGAAAATCATAAGTCACCAATTCTTGCGCCAGCAGGTCTTGAGCGCGGGCATAAAGCGCGCCGGTCTCGGCTTCAATATCAAGCGCATTGAGAACGAGACCGCCGGCGCGTGCTGCAATAATCGAACTGTTCAATTGACTGATGACCGTGTTGACACTGTGTTGAATGGGACCGCCGAAGCTGTCTTCGCGACTATAATAGAGAATGGGCAATGCTTCGAAGGTCTGCAAAGCCCCTGCGAAGCCCTGTGGAATGACAATTGCTGCCGAGACGGTTCCCTCGCCGACACGTGCCCTTGCCGATTCGATATTTGCAGCCTCACTACCCCGAACAAAAGCGTCATTGGCCGCCAGAAGAGCGTCAACAAACGCTTGCGAAGCCGGTGTATTGTCCTGATCGATAAAGTCAATGGTAAAAGATCCGCTACCTGGCGCTGCGCTTAGTCCAAATACCGCCGCCAATACAACAGGTATGACGGTTAAGCTGATCAGGTTGCCTCGCTGCGACAGGTAAATCCGCAAGTCGTTAAATGCAATAACAAAGATCTTGTCCATATGTCTCTTAGACCTGAAGGCGGCGGTTAAACAACCAGGAACCGACCGAGAACAATATCAGACCCTGAATCAGCAGAACCAGCAGATTGAGTTCAATGGCCGCGTCCCCGCTGGATAAGCTTTCAAAGCCATCGACCCCCCAAAATATCAGCGACAGCTTGGAAAACTCGCCCAACCGGAAACCGAATGCGCCACCCAACAGCGCCAGTCCCATATTAACCATCGTGCCCAGCAGCGTAGCTTGTTCCGGGGTCCTCGCCAGCCCAACCACAAACACGCCGACACCCGATACCGCCAGCGAAACGGACAGAAGCAACATGACCAAAGCCAGCCAATTCTCCCCCCAAAGGAAAGTGAAAGCCCCGTTGCTGATACTTGCAATGATGGAGAGAAAAATCAGCAATAGCAGAATTTGCAGGATAATAATCCACTGGACGCCCAGCAACTTGCCAGCAAGAACCGACAGACGAGAAGTGGGCGAACTAAGCAGCCGCTGTAAAACCCAGGTGTCGCGATCCCGATAAACAGACTGCACCCCTGTCCATGCCGTAAACAAACTGAAAAAGACCGCCTGTGCCGAGCCGAATCGAATTAATATTTGCTCAAAAGCCGATCTTGCCTGCACATCATTAAGCGCCTGTCTTCCTAAGCTGATGTTGCCCAGATTGGGATTGTAAGCACAGGCAAACCCGGCAAAGGCGCTCTCATCTGCGTTCAAGAACTTTATCGCATTGAGGGGATTGGCGAAGATGGTTTGTACAGTCCCGCGAATCGCCGCGCTCGCTGTCACAAAAGGCTGAATCACCGTCTCAGTGATGCTGCGAACAATTGTTGCCGAAATCGTTGACGCGCCGCTGCCATAAACTTCAACTTGGGTCTTCTCAAATTGCGTCTGTTCCAGCAAGGACGGATCTCGTGGCGGGTTGACCTTGCTGGTAAAATCTGCCGGTATAATGACGGCAGCCGCATAAATGCCTTCGTCAACCCCGGCCCGCGCCAGCTCCGGATCATTTAAGCGCTTGGCATTCAGAAAGTCGGACAAGGGTCGCGTCTCAGCAGGCGCCGACTCAGATGAAAGCTGGCAAGTTGGTTCGTTACTTCTTTCGATGGGCTCTGACAACAAAATAGACGCAACTGTCTCACCCAGATTGCCCTCGCCATCTCCTTGATCGAGATTAACAACCGCAACGGAAATCGCTCCAATCGTCAGTTCCCCGCCGCTACTGCCAAAGGCAAGCCCTATGATGAGAGAGATCGCAAGTGGCGTCCCCAACATAAACAACAACAGCACTCTGTCAGTACTGACTGTGTAGAGTTCTTTCCAGGCGATGGTGAGTATTTTCTCCACACCAGCCGCCTTAATCGCGCAAGGCGCGGCCCGTCAAATTCAAAAACACCGCTTCTAAGTCCGGCTGGCGGACTTCTATCGAACTAATCTCAACCTGCTGCCCGATAATATTGAGAACTTCCACCAGCAATTTGCGCCCATTTTGACAATATACGGTCAACACGGCTTCCTCAGCCGGCGTAACTGTGTTGCCGACGCGTCTGTCACCATCCTTCAAATTATCGACCTGATACTCAACTTTGCTTGCCTGCGGATGGGCGCGCAGGGCATCTAACAAGGTTTGTTCATCAGATGGGCGCTTCACCTCAATAACAAGACGGTCCTCCGCGCCGATCCGCTCGGTCAACTCCGCTTGTGTGCCGAGCGCGATAATTTCACCATAATCAATGATGCCAATGCGATCGCTCAGTTCTTCTGCCTCTTCCATGAGATGCGTGGTATAAAGCACTGTCATCTGATACTCGTCACGCAAGCGAAACACCGTATCGAGAATCCGGCGCCGATTCTGAGGATCAACACCGGCAGTTGGCTCATCCATATAAACAAGCTGCGGACGATTGAGCAAGCCAACACCAATATTAACCCGGCGTTTCATGCCGCCACTGAAAGTATCTATACGGTCATGCTGGCGTTCTTCCAAGTCCATAAATTCGATCACTTCATCCATGCGCATTTTGAGCTCTTTACCGCGCAGACTATACATCCGCCCAAAAAACCAGAGATTCTGCCGCGCCGTTAATTCGGGATACAAGGCGATTTCCTGCGGCACTACTCCTATTAGTTCCTTGGCCTGTCGAGCTTGTTGTCTGATGCTGTAACCGCCAATAAAAGCATCGCCTTCGCTGGGTTCTATCAGGCCGCTTATCATCGAAATAGTCGTGGTTTTGCCAGCGCCATTGGGACCTAACAGGCTGAATATCTCGCCTTTGTGAATGCTGAGGCTCACCCCTTTTACTGCATGAATAGGTGTACTGTCCTTGCGCATAAAGGTCTTTCGTAAATCTTTTGTCTCAACCATAGCGTCCATGAATTCGACCTCTATCCTTGCTTTGTGGCTATCTTGTCCCCAGCATTGGATCTCTGCAAAATAATAATAGTGTCAAAATACGCGCAAGTGACTTAAGGTTTGGGCCAGGTATCGGTGAGGCGATAACCCTGCGGCCAGGGGTCGTCCGGATCAAGCATCAGTTGCTGCGTACCGGTAATCCATGCCCGTCCACGAATGCTTGGCATAATCGCTTGGCGGCCGGCGACAGTGGTTACATCATTGATTTGACAATCGAATCGGGATCCGATAATCGAGCGCGCGACGAAGCGATCGCCCGGCGCCATTTCCCCCCGCGCGTGTAATACGGCCATCCGCGCCGAGCAGCCCGTGCCACAAGGCGACCGATCCAGTTTGCCCGGATCAATCGCCACGGTGTTGCGCCCAGACAAGACATTGCCTTGTCGTTCGACCGGCAGCGTAAACTGGCAGAAGGAAATATGTTGCCAGGCTTCGTGCTGGGGATGCTGGAAGCCAATCTGCTCATTCGCGGCCAGCGTGATCTTCCGTCCCATCTTCGCCAGATCCAGCGCCTCATCGGGAACGACCGCAAAACCCAAACTACGGGCATCAATCAGAACGAAACTGTCCCCCCCGTAAGCCGTATCGACAGTCAGCGTTCCCTGTCCCTCGAGCTCGAGCTTGACGTCCAGCTTGTCGGCAAAGGACGGCACATTTTCGATTTCGATGCTCTGCGCCTTGCCATCTGCGCAATAGGCGCGGACGCGCAGCAATCCCGCCGGCGCTTCCAGCAAAAACGTCGTTTCAGGTTCTTTCATCTCGATCATGCCGGTGTCCAGCAGCACCGTCGCGACGCAGATCGAATTGGAACCGGACATGGGCGGCGTATGCTCCGGCTCCATGACGATGAAGCCAAAGGCCGCGTCCGGATGCTTTGGCGGCACCAGCAAGCTGACATGCTTGAAGACACCGCCCCGCGGCTCATTCAAGACGAAGCGGCGCAGGCTCTGATCCGCATCAACCCAGCGCGCTTGCTCCCAGATGGTTTCTCCCGGCGGCGGAGCTACGCCCCCGACGATCACATTTCCAACCTCGCCTTCGGCATGGCAGGCGACAATATGAACCAGTTTTGTTGTTCGCATCTTCCGTCCAATCAATCCCTGCGCTCGCACTGCCAGTCAAATATACCATTCGCCAGCCAAGATTGCACCGAGCGGCTTTGCGGCGCCTGGCCTGCGATATTCTCATCCGCATGTTAAGATTAAACGGCATCAAAGGCGAACCAAGATATGACAACTAAAACTCAGCGCGCTCTCGTTATGCAACCCGGCGCCATTCGACTGGAGCCCGACGAACTGCCCCCGCCGGCGCCCGACGAAGTAGTGCTTCGGACGACCAAGACCTTGATTAGCCCCGGCACCGAGCGCGCGATCATGTTGAATCTGCCAGGTCTCGCCGTGCAATACCCCAAGTCAGTCGGTTACAGCCATGTCGGTGAGATTGTCCAGGTCGGCGCGGAAGTCCGCAGCCTTAAAGTCGGTGACAGGGTCGCGAGCAAATCGCGCCATGCCAGCCATGCGCTCGTCAAGGAGGCGCTCTGCCATCAGTTGATGCCTGGCCTGGACGATGAGCATGCGACCTTTTTTCAACTCCTGGCGACCTCGCTGCAAGCGGTGCGCAAAACGCGCCTCGAGCTGGGCGAAGCAGTTGCCGTGCTCGGCGCGGGATTGGTCGGCCAGTTGGCATTGCAAGTTGCGCGCCTTGCCGGCGCCATGCCCGCGGTCGCCATCGACAATCACCAAGGCCGCCTGCATCTGGCGTATGAGTTGGGCGCCGACCATATTGTCGCGGATGCAGACGCGGCAAAAGATACAACAGCGACAAGCGCGCTTGCGGAAGGCTTCCAGGTTGTGGTTGAAGCCACCGGGAATCCCGCAGCACTAATGACCGCCTGCGACATCGCTGCCTTTGGCGGCAGGATTGCCTTGCTCGGCAGTTCGCGGGGAGCGACCGAATCATTTGATTTCTACAAGCGGGTGCACAAAAAGGGAATCACCCTGATAGGCGCGCATATTGACACCGCTGCACGGCTCGCTTCGGCGCCGGGCTGGTGGACCCTGCACGATGAACAGCATACCGCCTTGAAGTTGCTCCAAAATGGGCGCGTCACTGTCGCCCCATTGATAAGTCATCGCTTTAATTGGGGCGAAATTGCCGCAGCCTACGATCTGCTGGCGGAATGGAATCTTGATGCGCTGGGGATAATGATCGATTGGTCCTGAGCCAATGGCGGACGCTAAGGCTCCGAAAGAGAGAGAAATGATGTCGACACTTTCTATGAGAGACGTATTCAAGCTGCCGTATTTCGAAAAGCCGCGTCAATTGCGGCAGACCTGGCTGAAAGATGTCGGCTACGATGAAGCGCCCAAATACATCGAGCGCATGGGCTTGACCGAGCTGGAAGACTTCCTCGAGGTCGCCGGGCAGCGCCTGGATTATGTCAAGATCGTCACCTCGCAGATCATTTTCAGCCCGCATGACTGGCTCAAACGCAAGATCGCAACTTATCAGCGCTTTGCGGTCGAACCCTACCTGGATCACTCATTCTTCATGCAAGCCTACCAACGCGGTGTGGTTGAGAGCGCCATCGAGGCCGGGCGCGAGTTGGGCTTTCGCGTCATCGAATTCATGAACACCACGGACGAGGTTAGCGCCGCGCAATGGAAAGCCTGGCGCAAACTGGCGCTTGATCTGGGCATGCGTATCATTCAGGAGCACCATCCGATTTATCATTGGAATCCCAGCCTGGCGCCGCGTCCCTCATCAGCAGATGAAATACTGCGCGGCGCCGAGGCCGCCCTTGAGGACGGCGCTTTCATCGTGATGATCGACCATGAAGAATTCGACTTGCAAGGCGAGAATACCGCCCGCGAAATCGGCAAAGTGGTCGACGCGCTTGGGCTTGAGAATATAGTTTTCGAGGCGACGTCGCCAAAGGAAGGTCCCATGCTCTGGCACGACAATCTGAAGCTGTATTTCAGCACCTTTGGCGAGAACGCCAATGTCGCCAATGTCATGCCCAGCCAAGCCATGTACGTCGAAGAGATGCGTAGGCCGTTTTTGCGCGCCAAGCGCCAGTAATAAAAGAACCGGGAGACTTCCTAATGGTCCACAAATGCGTATTGGACAAGCTGCGCGAATACGATTCGGCGACAATCGCCAACGTCATAGAGCTTTTTGATGTTCGTCCGCGCAATCAAGGCTTTATGCGGCGGGCGATCAAGGCTGCCTTTCCCGATCTGCCGCCTATGGTGGGTTTCGCCTCTACTGTCACCTGCCGTACCTATGTGCCGCCGGTCAAAGGCAAAACCGCCACAGTACCCGAAGTCGTCAAACGCTTCGACGACTTGTCCGGTCCAGCGGTGGTTGTGATTCAAAACCTGGACAGCGGCGGCTCTGCTGCCATGTTCGGCGACGTGATGTGTACCTCCTTCCGCGCATTTGGCGCGGTCGGCTTGGTAACCAACGGTCCCGGTCGCGACCTGCCACAGGTGGCGCCGCTCAAGTTCCCGGTGTTTTTCGACGGCCTTGTCTGCTCCCATGGCTACAATCATATGCTCGATATCCATGTGCCAATTCAAGTTGGCGGTATTACCGTCGCACCGGACGATCTGCTGCACGGCGATGGCAACGGCGTCACGGACATTCCCAGAGACATCGCGGAAGACGTCGCAGATGCCTGCGCGGAATTCGCCGCGGCGGAAAAAGTTATCCTGGACCTGGGGGCACTTAGCGCGCCGAGTCAAGCGGACTTGCGCGACGCTTATCGCGAAAAGGCGCGCCTTGTGGCCGAGTTGGCTGCGCGGGTGCGACAGTCGCGATAAAATCCCTAACGCTGACGATCACTTGAAAGAGAGCGGCGTATGCGACTCTATGTCACCGGTGGCACCGGACTCGTTGGCAGCAACGTCATCCGCTTGGCGCGGGGGCGCGGCATGGAAATCATTGCCTCGCAATACGGTCCGGAGCCGGAGTGGAGCGTAGATTACCAGCTTGATCCCCTGGATTTCGCCGATCATGAGGGCGTTCGCGCTTCCATCCACAAATACCAGCCGGATGCGGTTATTCACACCGCTGCCATCCTCGATCAGATCTTCATGGATACTAATCGGGAACTGTCTTGGTCAATCATGGTCGATGGTACGCGCGTCCTGGCCGAAGCCTGCCGCGACGTGAACGCCCGCCTGGTATTTGTCTCTTCCGACTGGGTCTTTGATGGTCGCGCTGATCTCGTTGACGAAAGCTCGCCACCTTGTCCGGTCAACTTCTACGGCATCATGAAAGTCGCCTCCGAGCGTGAACTGGGCGTGATGGACGGCCTGAATTACGGCGTTGGCAGGCTGGCGGGCGTCTACGGCTTGAACTACGCGGCGCCCTCGCTCGCGCGGGTGGACAACGGTCTGGGATTCGACTTTTCTGTCTACGTGATTTACCGATTGGCAGCGGGCCTGCCGGCGACAGTCTGGACCGGTCCCAAAGTCAACGATGTCGCGCATCCGACCTTGGCATCAGACTGCGCGGATATGCTCTTGCGGCTGGCGCAAGTCAATGAAAATGGCGTATTTCACTGTTTCGGCAGCGAATCAATCAGCCGCGTCGACCTGGCGCACCAGATCGCCAAGGCTTTTGACGCTGATCCCGCGCTAATTAACACTACGGTCACCGATCCCGCAGTCCTGGATGTGCATCGTCATATCGGCATTCCCTTTCGCACGATCGCCAGCACCGACAAGACAGCGCAGGTCTTGGGACGTCGTGCCTTCAATGTGGGGGAAGGCTTGCAAGCTTTTCGTGTAGAGTGGGATGCCTTTTGGAGCTAGGCGCGTGGAGCCCGGCGAGAGCAATGTTTGCGCGCGTATCTGGATAACCAGGATCAGGGAAGTAGGACCAACTATATTATGCAACTCCAAAATAACAGACAACGGTAGGGGCGACCCGGCGGGTCGCCCGCAAAATGGAAACATCTACTTGGGTTTTCTCAGTACAACCAGTTAATCATGCGAATTCTGCGGGACATTCCAACTTCAACGTCGAGTCACCCTTCCCTGATGATTCGAGGAAGGGCTGGGGATGGGGTAGAAAAGCGGCGTTTTCGCAATTCTCATTGTTTACTTACACTTGCTGGAGGATTTGCAATGTCCAGGCCTGTACTATTCTTTCCGCTTATTCTGCTTTTAGGTTTAGCCATACCGACATTTGCCCAGTATGGTGACTTCGGCCCAGGCAGTTTCAAAAATCCCTATCCCTTGCGGCACTATTCCGACAGCGTGGACGGGATCAGCCTGCGCACCGTCGGCTTGCAGCGCCCGGCTGAGCCGGGCGGTGACCGAGATCCCCCGGGCCCCAGGCAAGAATACGTCATCGTTTCGGTCCAGCTCGCCTGCGATCCATCCCGAAGCGAAAACTGCGTTGTCGCCTCTTTCGACTTCGAAATTGCCGGTTCAAACGGCATCATCTATCCGAACGCGATGGAACAGGATGAACGCGCTTTTGATTTGGCGCCCGGCGCCGAAACATTTGGCGATATATCGGCTTACGTCAGCAGCGATGATACGGATCTCGTCTTGCTCTTTTATCATTGGCCGAGCATTCCCTTCACCTTTCCTTTGGTCTTCGCCACCGTGCTAGCGCCGGAAACGAAGGAGGGCATGCCCGTCAATGCGACAGTCGGCATGATAGCGCGCGTCGGACCCAGCAGCGATCTGGGCTTCACTGGCGTCTTTAATCGTGGCGAGCAGCTCCTGGCTCTCGGCCGCAATGCCGACGGCGCCTGGCTGGAAATCGCCTTTGGATGGGTGCCCGCCGAACTCGTCGAAGCCGAAGGCGACATCATGAGCTTGCCGGTCACATCGGCTTTCAAGTAATCCGGACAAAAGCCAAAGAATGGAAACCTATGTCCAAACCCAATGTCGTCTTCCTGCTGACCGACCAATGGCGCCTGCAAGCCTTGGGATACGCCGGCAACACGCAAGTCAAGACCCCAAACATCGACCGGCTAGCTCGTGAAAGTCTCAACTTCCGGCACGCCATATCCGGTTATTCAGTTTGCTGTCCCTGGCGCGCCAGCTTTCTCACCGGCCAGTATCCGCTGACGCATGGCGTCATCATAAATGACGTGCCGATCAGCAGCGGCCCGGTCGGGCTCGGCGATGCTTTCAAGAACCAAGGATACAATACCGCTTACATAGGCAAGTGGCACGTGAATAGCGGCGGTCGCCGCAACTACATTCCCCCCGAGCGACGCCTGGGATTCGATTACTTCAAGGCGCTGGAATGCAGCCACGACTACAACCGATCGGCATATTACGCCAATGATGATCCAACCATGCGCTATTGGGACGGCTATGACGTCGTCGCGCAGACCGCCGACGCGGGTGCCTATATCAAGTCGCAGAAAGCCGATCAGCCATTCTTGTTGGTGCTGTCTTGGGGTCCGCCACACGATCCTTACGAGACCGCGCCGCAGGCATATCGTGACATGTACCCTGCGCGGGATATCCAATTGCGTCCCAATGTACCCCCGGACATGGCCGCTGACGCTCGTGAATGGATCGCCGGCTACTACGCGCACTGCACGGCCATCGACAAGAGCCTTGGCGATATCCTGAAGACGCTCGACGAGTGCGGCCTCAGCGAAGATACCTTACTCGTTTTCGCCTCCGATCATGGCGATATGCTCGGTTCACAAGGTATGCAGCGCAAGCAGAAACCCTTCGACGAGTCGATTCGTGTGCCCTTCCTTTTGCGCTATCCGGCCAAGTACGGTGGCGCAGGGCGAAGCGTTGACTGTTTTCTCAACGCGCATGACATCATGCCGACGCTCCTGGGTATCTGCGGCTTGCCAATCCCCGAGGGTGTAGACGGGCGCGATTTTTCGCCTGATATAGATCGCCCCGCAGCTGATGATGAAGGCGCCCTGCTCGCCTGCTTCCACCCCTTCGGCGAATGGCATCGGGGCAGAGGCGGCGTCGAATACCGCGGCATCCGCACTGCCCGCTATACCTACTGCCGCAAACTGGATGGGCCTTGGCTGCTCTTTGATAACGAAGCTGATCCCTATCAGCAGACGAATCTGGTCAATCGTCCGGGGAACGCCAAAACCCGAAATGAATTAGACCAGCTGCTCCAGGGAAAATTAGACGAGATGAGAGACGAGTTTCTGTCCGGCCGAGAATACGTCGACAAGTGGGGCTATCCGCTGGACGAAACCGGCACCATGCCCCTCCGTTGGTAGCGCGTCTGGTAGCGCAACCCCAGTCAGGCAGCGAGCAATGCCCTACCAGGACTTGGTGATATTTTCCGCCGTTCGCCATGCCAGCGCCATAATCGTTTCCGCCGGATTGAAACCGCCGTTGGTCACATGCGGCGACGCATCGGCAAGGAAGAGATTATCCTGACTGTGTACGCGACACCATTTGTCCACAACCGAGGTCGCGGGATCTTCGCCCATACGACAGGTGCCGGCTTGGTGCTGTCCACCGGAGAGACGCAGGACCGGTTCTGCCCCCCAAACCTTGATCGCGCCTGACGCGCGCAGCCATTCCTTCGCGCGCTCGTGTATATAGGCCGCGGTACGAATCGTTTCCGGGTGTGTCGTGCCCGAAAGATGCGCCACTGGTATTCCGTAGCGATCGCTTACTTTCGAGTTGATCGTCACTCGTCCGTTCGGATGAGGAATCTCGTGTACGGGTCCATTGATGTCGTTGATGCGTCGGAAGTTTTCGCGCATGAATCGTTTCGCTTCGATTCCCCACCGTGGCGCATCCGGCGGGTACTGGCTTTTCCAGACGACAATCGGCGTACAGACATCGGAATCGGTCAGCATACCGCCGCCGATGATGTCGCCGTTGTCGTGATTGAAATCGCAGGTTGCGATCGACGCGCCCGGTCCCAAACCATCATAGATATCCTCTGGAAAAAGCCCGGAGGCGCCCGGATAATAGTGCCCCTGCAGATGTCGCCCCACCTGATCGCTGTTGTTGCCGATGCCATTGGGCTCGCGTCTGGTCGCCGAATTGAGCAAGAGGCGCGCGCTTTCAACTGCGCCGCAGCTCAAAACCACGACCTCAGCTGTGATGACCTGCTCACTTCCGTCGGCTTCTACAACAGACAGTCCCTTGACCGAACCAGCATCGCTGATCAACAGCTCCCGAGCCATCACCTGGGGACGCAGCTCACAGTTTCCCGAACGCAAGGCGCGCGGAATCGTCGTATTGTGGCTGCCGTTTTTGGAATCGTTCGGGCAAGCGAATCCAAAGCAATGCTGACAGTAAGCGCAGGCGGGCCGATCGTTGTACGGGATAGAATTGATCAACCTGGGCATGCGCAGTCCTCGCCAACCCAGCGCTTCCAGCCCCTTCAAATGGGCGCGCGATTTATCCGGCAAGGGCAAAGCCGGCATCGGATAGGGCTTGTTGTATTTGGGCAAATGGTACATCGTCCGGTCATCGCCACAGACGCCCAGCTCCCACTCGACCCTCTCATAATAGGGCGCGAGGTCGTCGTAAGAAATTGGCCAATCTGCCAGGGAGCTGCCCGCGGGAACGCCATAAATGCTGGCCATGCGGAAGTCCTGCGGCATAAAGCGCCAGGCTTGTCCGGCATAGACGCGCGTGCCGCTGCCGAGGCAGGCGGCGTTGTTCTGGTAGCCCGGCTCGTGCGGACGAATGACCCGGCCGTCGTCGCTCGTGCGTGGATTGCCGTCGATATCCGGCCCGGCGTTATGTCCATACAGCGACACACGCTGATTGCGCAAATGGTCGCGGCCGATGTCCTCGCTGGAAAGCGCTCGACCGCGTTCCAACAACAGCACCGATTTGCCGGCCTCTGCCAGCACCGCAGCCGCCACACCGCCACCAGCGCCGGAGCCGACCACGATCACATCGTATTGGCTCATGCCGTCACCTCGAATCCCACCATGGCCCAGGCGATCCCGTCACGATTGGCTCCGTTGCCCGGATCGGCATAGAAGCCTTCGGTACAGTGTTCAACAATCTGAGCGAAAAACGCGGCTTGATCGACGGGCCAATCCGACTTGAGATCGCCTTGCTCGATAGCTTCCAACAAGGCCGTTTTCGATGCCAGGTCGAGCCCGGCAAACGGACCTTGAAACACTTTTTCAGCTTCTATTTCGAGCGCGTCCAGCCAGTCGCGATAGGATGTCAGACAATTTGTCAGGTCGCTTTCCAGTTGACGCAGCAGGTAGTCCCCAACACCGGATTCCCAGCCGCCCGGATAGTCATCTTCCGGAATTATGGCGTCTACCAAGGCTTGCAGCGTCAACATCTGTCGTGGTTCAAGCACAGTTCATCTCCCGCGGGTTTTTTTATTGCCCTATCCTTTGCTATTTCGATGCTGCGTTAAGAAGTACTCTCATATAAGTTTTCCCAGGTTCTAGTGGACCCTGCTGCCGAGCGCTCTCGCGCGGATCGGTTTGCCCGCATGCGTCGAATGGCGCAAGACGCCGCTCTCGGCGTTGGTTTGATGCAGCACCGTCCTCCACAAGGACCAAATGAACACTTCGCGGATCAACAAGAACAGTGCCAGCGTCATCGCCAGTCCGATCGCCGCCATGTCGACCGCGAACTGGTAACGCGGGGCAATTGCCTTGATCGTCGCCGGACCGGCTATGGCTATCAAGAAACTGAGTAGCTGCAGAACGGCGTAGCACACCAGCACCAGGCATGTCCCGTCGATCTGTCCTTTCAGCTTGCGACTGAGCGCCATCGGCAGCAAGCTCAATAACACGACCGACTGCTTGTGCTCCTGAATGATGACCAGCGACAACAGCGACAATTCCGCGAGCAAAAGCATCAGCCGACTCGTATCGACGGTCTCCAAACTATTGAGCGTGACAAGAATAGGCATGGCCAACGCGACTAACACGATGCCCCCGGCAATCTTCCGCAGCATCGTGACCCACCCCAATGCGTCTTCCTCGTGCAAGACTACCTTGCATATCGCCAAATAGATAAAGACTCTGCCCGGCGGGATCACGCTCACCTCGTCCAATACGCCGTCGCGCCCCTGACGCGAAATCAGCGAGACGATACGATAAATCCATCGTCCCGAGCAAATGAGACTGTGGAGCAGCAACCATAAGGGCAGCAACCAAATTACACTGGAGCCAACGCTGCCATATGCGCGCGCCACCGCCAGCAGCAGCAGCAATGCCGCCAGCAGCGCAACCGCAATCACTGGCGGACCGCTACGGTTGCCTTTGAGTTGCCGCAGAAAGTGCTTGGTGATTGGATGATATACCGGGCGGTTAATGCGCTGCCACACGCTTTGGCTGACGAAGACTGACTGAAGACAGTATTTGATCCGGTCAATGATTCGCGCCGCCATTTGAAGGCATCCGAAATAACCTGAGCCAATTGAAACTTCACTTGCGGCTAAGAAATATGGCTCATGTTGCCGCGGGGGTCAAATAGGTCTTCTTGGCAGGATCCACATTCTCGTCATAAAGGAAGCACTTGACCGTGCGCCCTTCATGGATCACGCTCGGCGGCACGTTGTCGTGGCAAATGTCCATAACGGCCGGGCAGCGTCCGGCGAATTTGCAGCCGGTGCGCGTGTACTCATCGGTTTCGATGACCGCCAAATCGATCTTTTCGTCCCACGCTTCTTCCGACTTGATGCTGGGAATCGAGGTTTTGAGGTTCTGCGTATACGGATGCAATGGATTGCCCAGCACCCGCTCGGTCGGTCCCATCTCGACGATCCAGCCGCGCAGCATGACGGCGATGCGGTCGCCAGTGTAATAGGCAGTCGCCAGATCATGCGTGATATATATAACGCTTACATTGTTGTCTTCCTTCAGCTTGCGGAACATGTTCACAATCGACATGCGCAGCGAGGCGTCCAGCATCGACACCGGTTCATCAGCGACAATCAGCGAGGGCTTGGTGATCAGAGCCCGCGCGATGGCGACGCGCTGCGCCTGCCCGCCAGATAACTCGTTGGGATAACGGCCCGCGATCTCGGCCAGCGTCAAGCCAACCTCGCTCAAAACCTCGTTGATGTATCGAGGCGCTTCCTTCTTGTCAGCTACCATCTTGTAATTCTGCGCCGTCTCATAAAGGTAGCTGTCGATGCGCTTCAGCGGACTAAAGGCGGCAAATGGATCCTGGAAGACCGGCTGTACCTCGCGGTAAAACCAGGTCTTCATTTCCTTGCGGCTGATGTCATTGATGACACGGTTCTTGTAACGCAGGATGCCCTCGGACGAGGATTCCATGCCCAGCACCATCTTCGCCAAGGTGGTCTTGCCGCTGCCGCTTTCACCGACCACCGCGAATATCTCCGGCTTGTCCGAATCGATGACGATCGAGGCGTTGTCCACCGCGTGAAAATCCTGCGAGGCGAAACCCTGGCGAATATGAAATACTTTGGTCAGATTCTCGATCTGAAGGAGTGGCGCGTCGACACTGCCACCATGCGGCTCAGACTGCGACATTTAGCTCCTCCTCGACAACGTGGCAGGCGGTGAAATGCTTCGGCTCAATCTCGATCAACTCGGGTTCGATCGTCTTGCAGACTTCCTTCGCCAGTGGGCAGCGCTCATGGAAGCGACAGCCGCTCGGCGGACGATCCAGCGCCGGCGGGCGCCCGGGGATGGCCAGGCGTTCTTCGCGCGAATCTAAGCTGGGCAGCGACTCGATCAAATACCGTGTATAGGGATGTCGCGGGCTTTCCAGAATCGTCTTCGTGTCCGACTCTTCCACCAGCTTGCCGGCGTAGAGAATACCGATGCGGTCGGCCAAATTGGCGTGCACGCCGATATCGTGCGTGATCAAAACCAGCGTACTGCCTTCTTTCTGCTGCACATCCTTAAGCATCTGTATCACGCCGCGCTGCACGACGACATCTAGCGCGGTAGTCGGCTCATCAGCGAAGATGAGTTTCGGCCACAGGATGGTCGCGAGGGCGATGGTCACGCGCTGCCGCATACCGCCCGAAAGCTGATGCGGATAGGACGCCATCACCTTCTCCGGCAGACCGAGATCGCGCAGGTATTCCGCCGTAAGTTGGAACGATTCCTTCTTGGTCACGTCTCGATGCGCGCTGATAAAATCGTGAAAGGTGTCGCGAATGCGCCGCACCGGATTGAGCACATGCATTGACCCCTGCGGGATGTAAGAAATCGTGCGCCACTTCAAATCCCGCTGCTGCTCCTCGGACATATCAGCGGCGTTCATCTCCTCGCCATCGAGATGATAGATCACCTCGCCGCCGACCACCGTCAGCGGTGGCTGATAGGCGCCAAGCAGAATCCGCAAGAGCGTCGACTTGCCGCAGCCCGACTCGCCGGCGATGCCATAGACCTCACCCTCTTGGATGCGCAGCGTGATATCATCTACCGCTTTGACCGTGCGCTCGACCCCGTAAGCTTTCGTGATGTAATAGGCACGCAGGTTGTTCGTTTCAATTATGGTGCCCATACATCGTCCTTCTCTTTGCGCGGATCGTCGTCCTCCACCTCTTCGCCGGTATGAGCCGTCAGACGGACCAAGCGCTTGCGCGGATCCAGATACTCGCCCAAGCCAACTGACATCAAGTAGAAGCCCAAGACCATGAGAATCGCGGTGACCATCGGCACGACCATAACCCAGGGCCTGCCCGCCGGAATCGACTGGTAGTAGTTGCCCCAATAGATCATGGTACCGATGGTTGGACTGTCAAGGTTTGCCAAGCCGAGATAAGAAAGCGTCACCTCAATGCCGATGGAGAAGAGAAAACCGCTGATGACATCCGCCAGCAAGAAGGGAATGATGAAGGGCAGATGCTCGCGAGCTACGATTTTGATGGTATTCATGCCGCTGAATACGGCGGTGTGGGTGAAATCGCGCTCGCGCAGGCTTAACACTTGCGCTCGATAGCGTTTTGAGGGGTAGGCCCAATCGAGTATTCCGATGAGAATGCCCAGCGTAAACATTGTCAGGCTGCCACGCAGGATGGAACCGATCAATATGAGCAACGGTAATCGCGGTACGACGATGACGCTCTCAACGATGGATTGCGCCGCGCGGTCGAAAATCCCGCCCAAGTAGCCGGAAATCATGCCCAGCGTTACGCCGATGCCGCGACCGATGAAAACCGCGATGCCGGAAATAATCAGCGTATTGCGAATGGCGAATGTCAGCGACCAGAAAACATCTTGGCCCTGCGATGTCGTGCCGAATACGAAGTCGGCCGAGGGCGGTTGGTTGCGCTTCACCTTCCGGCGCAGCCGGTCTTCCTCATACGGGGAAAAGGCAGACAATAACACAAAAGCGGCAACAACAATCAGAATTAACGAGCCGAAGCGAAAAGATGGGCTGAAACGGAATAAGTCGCGAATCGTGGTTAGCAAAATTAATCCCTATCTCAAGCGCACGCGTGGGTCAAAAATGGGATAGAGCAAATCAATCAGCAGTGACGCGGTGGCGATTCCGGCAATCGACAAGAGCGTGATGCCCATGATGATGTTGTAGTCGGCATTGTAAATCGCGTTGTAAAGCACGAAACCCAAACCCGGATAGGCGAACAAGACCTCCGTGATCAGCGCGCCTTCAAACAATGCGCCGAGCGATAACGCCAGGTCCGTCACTTGCGGCAGCATGGTGTTGCGCGCGACATAAAACAAAATAATCTTGCGCTTGGGCACAGCCGCCAACTCAGCGTACTGCACATAATCGCTGGCGATCTCGGTCGTCGTCAATGACTTCGCCATGATGAAGCGGAAGGCGGTGGAGCCGATGACAAGAGATAATGCCGGCAAGAAGCCAAAATAAAGCAGCGTGCTGATGTAGTCCCAGGTCAGCGCCGGCTGCCCGCGCGAGCCGCCCACCAGCGGGAACCACTTCAACCACCAGGCGAATACAAAAATGAGGACAAAGGCGATGATGAGATAAGGAATGGGATAAACGACGACGACGAACCGTTCAAGGACCTGCGCCCAGCGCCGATCATGGAAGTATCCGGCCAGCGCGCCCAGAAATACGCCCGATACCCAGGAAATGAGGATGGCTACACTTAAGAGACCAATCGTCCAGGGCAAGCCAGCGGCGATGATATCCGAAACCTTACGCGGGAAATTGCCAAATGATACGCCAAGATCTCCTGTAAACAGACGCGCCCAAAAGCGGCCATACTGCTCAAGTAATGTGCCTTCCAGACCAAAGAGCGCCGTTGCCGATTCGCGCATACTGACAACCGCATGGGGGTCGATTGACGCGAACGCGGTCATGCGCCCGATCATTTCATCGACTGGATTGATCGGCGATAAGCGCGGAATAAGAAACGTAGCGGAAATGCCGACAAAGATAACAAGCGCCCATTGCAGGATGCGCGGCAGGATGTAGGTGCGCAGCAGATTCATTAACTGTCCCTAATATCGAAGCTGTAGGGGCGAGCCGGCGGCTCGCCCGTACACACTTGCAAAACTCGGTTCGCCAGTATTGAAACTGTAGGGGCGACTGTAGGTCTATGTCTACGTGACCCTGTGAGTCGCCCGCACAAAACTCAAGTTACGATGTCGACGTCAAGCCCTGGATGGCGTACTTGCCGCCCTGGAACCAGTACAAGGGCATCGCATACGGATTCTCAGCCGTGGGGAAACCGGTCCAGTATTTCTCGTCCCAGGTGACCAGCTTCTTGAAGGCGATGCAGGTGATGTCGTACATGTTCTCGACCCAGTGCTGGATGAACTCAATGTTCAAAGCGATGTTTTGATCGGCTTGGCCAACCGGATCAACCGCCTCCATCGCATCGAGCAATTCATCAATCTTGGGATCCACCAGGCGCCGCAAGCTATTGCCGCCCAAGGGACGGTAGTCTTCGCCAGCCGGGGCATAGAAGTCCGAATGCATGCCGTTGATGCGCGGCCAGAAATCGCCAGCCGGCAGCGCAAAAGACCCCCAGGGCGTGCTGACCTCGAAGGCGCCAACGAAGTGGTTCTGGTTCCAGGCGCCGCGATCAAGCGTGATGAAGTTGACGTCAATGCCGAAGTCCTGCCACATATCGGCGGCCGCCTGTCCCATGCGGTAAGCATCGTTCTCGCTCGGATCAGACTGCAGGTCGAGCGTCCAGATTTCGCCATCGGGCGTCAGCCAGTTGCCGCCGCCATCGCGGCTCAAGCCGGCCTTGATCAGCAGCTTCTCGGCCGCATCGGGCGCGAACTTCCACCAACCGGTGCCAAATATCTCGGCTGGCGTGCCCGGCACCGTATGGCCCTGCTCTTCCGCCCAGGCGTTGAGCTGTTCCGGCACAGTCGGGTCATAAACGGAGAACATCTCGCCGTCGCCCAAGTCAATTTGCAACTCGTTCAACCAGGGCTCCAGCGCCTCATGATATACCCCCGTCATGGTCGCCGTCGGTGGTACCGCGAAGGTCGTGACTTTGGCTAGCCCGCCGATATAATCGCCCGCCAGCTCAACGTTGTTGATCGCCAGCGCCAGCGCCCAGCGCACGTCCTTGTTTTGCAACAAGGGGTCGCCTTCGTAGTTGAAGACCAATTGACGCGAGCTGTACTCATTGGGGAAAGCCCAGGGGAAGTCTTTGTACCAGCTGCGCGCGGTCGGCGTGGTATCGAGCGTCGTCTCGAAGGACTCGATATCGACATCGAAGTAGACATCCAGCTCGCCGCGAGACATGGCGATCGCCTTCTTGATGTTCTCGTTGCCGTAGAAGATGCTCATTACGTAGGGAGGACCGCTGCCGCCGGTGATGATGCCAGCCAGCGAATTCTCCGGATCATCGCGCCGTTTGAACAGCTCCCAATAGCCGTTGGGGTCAACCTGCATCGGCAGGTAGTTGCCCAGCACGATGACATCTTCGGCATTCCAATGCCAATCGGCGAGGGTCTCGCCATCAGCCAGATTCGCTTCCACCTCGGAAACGTAGTGGCTTGGCATCATATACAAGCCCGCCCAGCGCGATTCAAACACCACGTGCAAGCGCGGGTTTGGCAGCGTCGTGAATTTAACGCTGAATTCGCCGGTCTTTTCCACGCCGACATCAAATTTGTTCAACTGCGCGTGCCAGCCTTGTTGGGTCAAGCCCGGGTTGGCTTTCACAGTCTCAACGGTGTAGACCACGTCATCAGCGTTGAACTCTTCACCATCGGACCACATTACGCCTTCGCGCAGGTCGACCGTCATCTCGGTGAAGTCCTCATTGTACACGGGACCGGAAATTGCCAGCGCATTGATGTTTTCGCCGGTCTCCTGGTCACCATTCCAGAAGGTTTCCAGCATCAGCGCGTGGTGGTGCGGCGTATTGCCGCCGGTGCGCCAAACATTGAAGTTGCCGACAGAGCCCCAACGGAAGATCTGGTCGAAGACAAATAGATTCGCGCGCCCGCCGGGCACTTCAACCGGCAGACCCTGCGGCTCCTGGGCGACGCCAACTAGCGTCGGCACAACCAGAAGCGCCAACAACAATAAAAGTACAAGCTTCCTAAACATTGAAAAACTCCTCGCTAAACGGAACAAAACGCGCAGAAGCGGTTGAGCAGCGCTCCTGCCAGCCCAAATCGGGCAATCGCTAGCATATAGTAACGCAGATTCGCGACTTTGCAAGTAATCGGTTTCCCGAACTTGCGAAATCGCGCCAGAACAGCTAAATCAATGGCTTGTTGTCGAATCTGCAGCGCCGACCGAGCGCCTTAGACTTTCCGGTTCCTAGCCTGCCTTGCCGCCATCAATCTGTTCGCCCACTGTCAAGCGGCTGAGTCTGGTTCTTGGATCAAGATATTCGCTTAAAGACAGCGAGACCAGATAAAAGCCGACCACCATCAATACCGATGCCGCAATCGGCGCCGCCAGAATCCAGACACGGCGTCTCAGCAAAGCGTGATGATAGTTGCCCCAAAAGATCAAGGTGCCGATGCTGGGCGTGGACAAATCGCTCAGCCCCAATACCGACAGCGTTACTTCCATACCAATCGCCCAGAGAAAGCCAGCCACCGCATCCGCCAGCAGTAGGGGGATCAAAAAGGGCAAATGCTCTTGCACCACCACTTTTACCGCGTTCATGCCCGAGAAGATCGCCGTGTGGGTGAATTCGCGCTCGCGCAGGGACAAAATCATAGCGCGGTAACGCTTGGAAGGATGCGCCCAGTCCAGAATGCCCAATAACAAGGCAAGCGACAAGACGGTCATCTCGCCTTGCATAATCGCCGCGATCAGTATGAGCAAGGGCAGTCGCGGAATGACGATGATGCTATCCACAATCGATGATATGACCCGATCGGTCTTACCGCCGAGATAGCCGGTAAGCATCCCCACCATGACGGCAATACTGCGTCCAATGAGGACCGCCAGACCGGATACCATCAAGGTGTTGCGGATCGCAAAGGTCAGGAGCCAGAAGCCATCCTGCCCATTTCCCGTTGTGCCGAGAATGAATTCTTGGGATGGCGGTTTATTACGCGGCACAACACGCCGGTCATCGGATTCAAATGGAGAGAAAAACGAAAGCAGCAAAAGAATGCCGACAATCACCAGGATAATCGAACCGAAACGGAACGATAAGCTGAAACGAAAGAGGTCTCTAATCGTAGCTCTTAGCACATCATTCGCCATAAAAACTAACGATAGCGGACACGGGGATCAATCAAGGGGTAGATGAGGTCGATGAGCAGTGAAGCCGTCGCAATGCCCACAATCGACAGCAAAGTGATGCCCATAATCGCGTTATAGTCGCCGTTGTTGATGGCGGTATACATCGTCGTGCCAATCCCCGGATAACCAAATACGAATTCGGCGATGATCGCGCCGCCGAAAAGCGCTCCCAAGGACAAGCTCAAGTCCGTCACCTGCGGCAAAAGCGTGTTTCGGGTGACGTAAAACAACAATATTTTGCGTTGAGGCAGCGCCGCCATCTGCGCGTACTGCACATAATCACTGGATTTTTCAGTCGTCGTAAGGGCTTTGGCCATAATGAAGCGATGGGCGGTAGCGCCAATAACGATGGACAAAGCCGGCAAGAAACCATGATGCAGCACGCTGGTGATGTATTCCCAGGTGAGCGCCGCTGTGCCCCGCGCGCCTCCGATAAGCGGGAAGATCGGCAGATAAAACGTGAAGGCCATCAGCAATACAAAAGCCAGAATGTAATACGGCACCGGGTAAACGGTGATCAGCGATTTCTCCAAGCCTTCCGACCACCAACGGTTCGGGTAGTAGCCGGCCAAGGAGCCCAGCGTCACACCCAGCGTCCAGGCGATGAGAATAGACGTGCCGAGCAATCCAATCGTCCAGCCAATGCTTACGCCGAT